>JACVZY010000106.1:67042-147505 GCA_014654705.1 Ignavibacteria bacterium | reverse complement strand
AAATCCCCCGCTCGCTGCGCTCGCCGCCCCCTTTGTCACGGGGGCTTCTGGAAGCCAGTATTCATGAGCCTTTCAGACTTATGGGTAATGGATAGCTTTATCAAGAGGGCGAATGAGGTATCGTTTCAAACTGTAAATCCCCCGTTCCCCCTTTGTCAAGGGGGCGAATGTGCTGCTTTTGGATTGTTGTGAGTTGCGGAGGTAACGCACCTCACATTCGTCTGGCATTATTTCACGGCAGTCTATACATCCACCCATCAACATGAGCATTCATCAAGCGCTCACAGAACCACCATCACGAGAATCTTTCCGTATGAACAGAATATTTTTGTCTTGTACGACTTTGTGGCGCCACCACGCGCATCTCAGAAGCCTGATGCTTACTGCTTTTTGTGCCTTGCTCTTCCTCTCTCATCTGCCGCCTACGCTCCACGCCATGCCGTTTCTGCTTCGTAAGCAACTTACCCGTGCCGATGGCTTGCCCTCGAATACCATACGGCATATTATGCGCGACAGGCAAGGAATCTTCTGGATACTGACCGCCAAGGGTATCTGCCGCTATGACGGTCAGCGAGTCTATCCTTTTCCCTTACCTACGGATAAAAATTCGGAAAAGAATTTGGCTTCGTTGGAGCAAGCGCTAACCTGTTGTGCCGAAGATTCAAGTGGGGCATTGTGGTTCGGTTCAACAGGCGGATTACTTCGTTTTATACCGCATTCAGGCTCATGGAAATGGTATAAACAAAGCCGGACTGAAGATGTACTTCTAAATTATATCCAACCACTGGGTCTGTACTGCGATACGAAGGGGACGCTTTGGATAGGAACACGCGGCGGGTTTATGAAGTATGATGCGGCAACAGACTCTTGCATTATCCCTTTTTCGCAATTTCCTCGCGAAAGTGCAGGAAGTATCTGCGAGAACATGGATGGAACGCTGTGGTTCGGCGTGTCAGAAAAACTCTTGACAGCCTATATTCCTCGCGCAGGTAAACTCGTCACTGAAGTACCTGTCGGCTGCGAAGGTGGTTATTTTATGCACCGGGTCCCGACTGACAGAGGTATTTGGATATCCCCACTGACTGGTGCCGACCAGACTATGCAAGAGCCGCGCTTGGTGACGCTTGATACCGTCAAGAACACGTTTATAGTTTCGGCTCCCGCACTGTCACTATCGGAAGCACTGAAGCGAGGAGCAAATATTTATCCGTATGCGAACGACGAACATGATTCGTGGTATGCGCGGATTCATGACTATGCTGCAGGGCGGTGCGAAAGCGGATTGTATTCTCTCATGCCCCATCGTGAGCAGAGTTCCCTACCCGGGCAAGCAGAAGATAGTACGCTGTTTCGTGGTCTGATTCTGCGCGGCGACATTACCGCATTTTTCCACGATCCTCGTACAGGCATAGTGTGTGTGGGTAATGCCGAACAAGGAGTAACTATCCTCATTCCGACAGGCATAGAACGTCTGAGCGACCGCAATAGTATAGGGGACGTGATTTGCCTTCATACTGACAAGCGCGGAAGACTTTGGTGCGGGACGCGCAAGGGGCTTTTTCTGCGCATGCAGGGTGCCTTTGTCGCTGTTCCACAAACACCTAGCGTACGACCTGTGCCGGTCTATGATATACAAGAAACAAGCACGGGAACAATCATGGTCGCAACGGCAGAGGGTCTTTCGCGCTTCGACGAAGCCCGTCGGGTGTTACGCCCACTATCGGCGCTCACAGCATCTATCGGTATGACAATGGTGCGGAATGTCTGTACTGACCCCTTCAGCAAGGAACTCTGGATAAACGTGCTGGCGCTCGGCATTCTGCGCTGCCGCGATGACGGAAGCGTGATAGAATATTTTCCATATGGTCAATCTTCTTCCAGCACTGGCGTTCCCTCGCTTGGCACAGAACGCATTTTTTCGCTGCAATTCGACCGTCGAGGAGATTTGTGGATGGGCGGTATAGGAGTGCTTCTGCGCTGGCGGCGGCAGACGGGGCAGTTGGAGCGATTAAGGACACTACCGGGAATGGTGCAATCAATTGTACCAACAAAGTTTACTCCCACCAAAGCTGATGGTCTTATGGTGTCACTTTCGGGAGTTGGTATGGGATATATCCATACGACAATACCATCGTTTGCAGAAGCACTTGTACCGCACTATATCAGTACAGCATCTATAAACAGCCGCTTGCGGGATGTGCAGGTTTTTGGTGCGGCGGTCGTAGATACGCTTCTCTGGTGGACAACGATTACGAACGGTGTCTATCGGGCAGGCTATAAAGAATCAAAGAGTGCTACCGCCAATACATTATCGGTTGCCTCGCCCGTGCTGTTACTTCCGTCCGATGAAAACGCCGTCAAGTACACCCCGGGCGACCAAACCGTAGCACAAACAGAGCGCGGCGCAAACGTCGGCTCCATCACCTCCGACGGCAAAGACGGTGTCGTCTTCGACTACTACGGCGATGTTCTCCGTGCAGACCGCATCGCACGGGCGTACACCGACACTGCCCGCGTGGTGCCGATAGGCTACTTCCGCAATGACAGCGTGATGGCGGGGCTGCCGCAGCACGGTGACACGCTGCACTGCGCCTACAATGGCTCGTTTGCATTGTCGTGCGCGGTGGTGTCGCTGGCGCGTCCTGAGCGTCACCGTTTGGAATATCACTTGGAAGGTGTGGATGAGGCGTGGAATGTGATGCCGGATGCGTCCTTGCGCACGGTGCGGTATTCGTCCTTGCAGCCGGGCGTTTATACGCTCTCCATACGCACCCGTGCCCAAGACGCGTACGACGACGAGGCGCTTTTAAGCGCGAATATGCTGACGTTCCGTGTGGAAGTGCCCTATCCGTGGTGGATGCACCCCATTACGCGAGCGGTGGGTTTTCTTCTTTTGGCGGCGGGGTTCGTTTGGACTGGTTATACCGTGCAGCACCGCCGGACGCTGCAGCGTGTGGCACGTCTGGAGCGCGAGAAGGAATTGGAAAGTGTGCGCCGTCTGGCTTCGGAAGCACAGATGCAGACGCTGCGCTTGCAGATGAACCCGCACTTTTTGTACAATATTTTGGCAGAAATACAGCTCTTGGTCGAATCGGGGAATGAACTGGCAAGTTATTATATTGCCGTCTTTAGCAGGCTCTTAGATCGAGTATTAAAAAAAGCTGTCAATGATTTCATTTCTGTTTCCGATGAAATTCATATTTTGAAGCAGTATATTGCACTGGAAGAACTCCGCAACGCGGGGCGACTGAAGTGCTATGTCATGCTCACGCCGGACGCAGCACACGCCGACGGCACGGAGTACGACGACGAAAGCGATGAAAGCGACACGGAATACTGGCGCTCGCGCGAGATGCCGACATTCATCCTACAGCCCTTCGTGGAGAACGCGATTCGTCACGGCATTCGCGGGCTGGCAGAAGAAGACTGGAAGCTGCGACCGGACGGTGGTATTATCACGATTCACCTCTTTGAGGAAGGTGATTCCCTACGCTGCGTCGTAACCGACAATGGCATCGGGCGCGAAGAAGCCGCACGGCGCAAAGCGTTGCGTCCGCAGGGCGCACATCTTTCGATTGCAACTTCTGTCACGCACGAACGTTTACAACTCTTGGAAAAAGCGTTTGGCGTTCGCCTCAGCATCCACTACAACGACCTCTACGACGAAACAGGCGCAGCGGCAGGAACGGAAGTAACGGTAGTGATGCCGCTTCGGGCGGTGCAGGCGTAAGCGCTCAGATTGCAGACGATAATGGTGTTTTGGCAGAACATTCCCTTCTTGAGACCAAAGCTAGTGCTTTGCTCATCAGTACGAAACGTTTCATCCGAGAGTGTATATTGTTCTGTGTAAACTTCCCTCACCCAACCCTTTTCCAGAGGGTCTATCCATTCCCATAAGTTCTGGAAGCGTTGCGAATACTGCCTCCAATAGCCCCCTTGACAAAGGGGGCGGTGAACGAAGTGAGTGGGGGATTTTCACGTAAGGCGCATCAACCGTGAATCCCCCGTTCCCACTTTGTCAAGGGGGCGAATACGACAAAAGATATGGGTAATGGATAGGCCAGAGAGCGAGAGCTTCAGAATAGATTGATTATTCTTGTCTTAGCTCTTTCTCCCTTTGGGAGAAGGCGGGGGATGAGGGCTGTTTGCACAAAATTCTGTGTGCACTCTTTCATCGCGAACATTCTGCAATCTGCGTTTTGCCATATGGTTTGCCAACGTTCCAAAGAAAATAGCAGTTCACCCTATTCGACTACCTTCACGACACATCCGTAATGCTCCTTCCAGCAACATCTCCCGAACAAGAAGCGAACCGTGTGCGAGCGCTTGTTATTGACGACCATGAGCATATCCGCGACCTTGTGCGGATGTACATCCAACGGTATTACGACGATATTGTGACGGTCGTCGGCACGGCAGACAGTATGCCGTCGGCGGCAAAACTTCTGCTGACCACAGAAGCCGACCTTGTATTTCTGGATATTGACCTGAAGGACGGGACAGGCTTTGAGGCGCTTGATGCACTTCCGGCAGAGAAGCGAGAGAATTTGCAGGTGATTGTGATTTCGACGATGCAAGAGCGCAAATATGTCCAGCAGGCAATCCGCTATGGCGCTATTGATTTTTTGGATAAGCCTATTTTGGCATCGGAGTTCAAATCGTCAATGGAACGGGCAATTGAGAAGGTTTCCAGACTCCGTAGTATCAAAGAGCGCTTAGAAGCAGCGCCACAACAGCGAGCACGACCTGTGGTGCAGGAAGGAAAAATCGAAATACGAATGATGAGCCACAGTCAGGTGCGTATTTTGTCGCTGCACGTGAGTGAGGTTGTCTATGCACGGGCGGCACGGAATTACTGCACGATTGTGGTGAAAGACGGCACTCACTATATGCCTTCTCTGCCGCTCAAACACTACGAAGACACGCTTCTGCATGACGGCTGTGTGCGAATTGGAAGGGGATACGTCATCAATCCGGTCTTTTTTACGTTCAAATTTGATCCTGTTGACAACGGGATTCTGGCAGTGCTTCCTACCGGAGAAGAGTTGGCTGTCGAACCGAAGTATTTCGATACAGTGCGTGGTTTCTTGTAACATCGTTGCTCTGCGCTTCGCTGAATACATTTTCTGCTGTTCTAGTTTCGCTTCATTCTCCTCTTTTTCTTTTCCCATTTTTCTGTTTTGTTCTTCGATTTTTCCGTTGCCACCCTCTTTTCGCGTCTCCACAATAAAAAATGCTGTATTTTTTCGTCACAAAATGTGATTATTCGCTTCTTTTTCCATACGAAATTTTTCGGACATTTCCAAACCGCTCGGACATTAGAATGGGGGGCTCGGTCATTACTTTTGGGTCTCGGTCATTACTTTTGCATTCTCGGTCATTGGATTTGCTTTTGGTAGTTCTTTTGTGCGATATTGGGGAAGTGATTTTCATGTTCGCTATCAACTGTCTTTTCGTCTTGGTTTGCTATTTTGTTCCACTTTTTATGGAAGGAAAATGCCATGAGTACAACTGTTTACCTGCGTCAGCGCTCCAACGAATTAGAGCAAAGCATTACTTTTCTCCAAACAACAAAACAGCAATTGGCTGACAGCTACGGTCTTTGCCACGCCGAACTGCCTCCATCGGTGAATCTGCTCGATAAAGAACTAGAGATTAAGCAAAAAGAATTGGCAGAGGTGCGAGCAGTATTGAAGAAGTAACAATCTGCCGCTGCTGTTTGTCCGCACATTCCACATCACGAACACGCAAGAATATATCATTACCACATATCGGTAATCATAATGAAACCAACGGCACTTGTTATTGAGGATGACGATTCCTACCGACTTCTTCTGCGGATTCAGTTGCAGCGTCTGGGCTTTTCTGTTATTCAAGCGGCGGACGGTTGGACAGGTGTGAAACTCGCTTCTTTACACACCCCGGCAGTTATTGTAACAGACTTTGTGATACCACGAATGAGCGGCTACGAAGTCTGGAAGTCTGTCCAAAAGGATGCTCAACTACGGCACATTCCTCTACTGATAGTCTCGGCGCATATTGACGGACGCTGGGGCAATCATGGGTATCAAGATTTGCACACATTCTATGCCGAATCACTGCGTGAAGGCTCTGCGCTTGGTCTTTATGAAAAAGGTCAGTCTTCTGAGGTCTTGACCTCGACACTCCGTAAACTTTTGGGTGAACTACCGATTGATACCCAAGCGCCGAATGACAGGCACTTCGGTGATACAGTGCTGGTAAAAGTGCCGGAATATAGTACCAACACAATGCAGGTACGTTTTTAAGCATGGTTTTGGTCTTTGCCAGTAATGTTTCGGTTCCTCTCCTACAAAAAAGAGCGGTAGAAGTGCGCAAACAAGGCACTCGTACCGCTCTTTTGTAGTTTTATGGTCTGTATCTGTATGCTTTGTAAGCGTCAATGACATTCGGGAAAGGGTGGGGGGAGTGGCGTCACGCCATGCTTTGTAAGCGTTCCTCCTTACCGCAGTTCCACCACCGTCACACCTGCTCCGCCTTCGTTCAGAAGACCATTGCGGAACGTGCTTACTGCCGGATGATGTTGTAAATGCTGCTGTACCGCCTGACGCAGCGCACCAGTACCCTTTCCGTGAATGATGCGCAGCGAATGAACATTGCCCGTGAGCGCTGATGCAATCGCCTGTTCGACGGTCTTGATGGCTTCGTCGGAATACATTCCGCGCAGGTCAATCTCCGTTTTTGCATCGAAATTCACCGCAACGCCGCTTGACTGCGGCTTTTTCGCTTGTTTGATTTGCTTCGCTCCGGCGCGTTTGAGTCCTGTGAGCGACGTGCGGAATTTGACGGCATCAAACTCCACCACAGCACTTCCCGCCTCGCGGTCAAGCGCTACAATCACGCCCGGCGTTGCAAAGTCTTCCATCGTCACGGTGTCGCCTTCTTCTAGTTCGTCTGCTTCTTCCACCAGTGGCTTCAGTGCGTGTTTTTCTGCGGCAGTGTGAATCTTCTGCTTTTCTGCCTCGAACTCGCGGCGCACGTCGGCAAGCGTTTTGGCGGGTTTTGCTCCTTGTTTGCCTGTGTCAGAGGCGTTAGCTGTCTTTTCTTTATCTTCTTTATCCTTCAGCGAAACTCCTTGTTCCAAAGCGCGTTTGGCAATTTCGAGTTCTTCCTTTGCAGCTTCGCGGACTTCGCGGATGGTGTTCTCAACGAGTTTGTTTGCGTTCGCAACGATGGTCGCCGCTTCGTCTTTGGCGAGGCGAATGAGGTCGTTGTATTTCAGTTTGAACTCTGTAAATTTCTGGTCGTACTCAGTTTTGCGTGCTTCGGCGCGGCGCTTCACGTCTTCGCTTTCGCGGCGGAGTTTTTCTGCTTCGCGGCGGTATTGTTGGATGACTTCGATACTTTCTTCGAGCGTGCTGTGCTTGTCGCCCAAGTATTCTTGCGCTTTTTCCATGACGCGCGGCGGAAGACCGATGTTTCGCGCGAGTGCAAAGGCATAGCTGTTGCCCGGAACACCGGATAAAAACTTGTAGGTCGGCTCAAGTTTGTCGGTGTTGAACTCCATGCTTGCGTTCATAATGCCCGCTTGCGTGAGTGCATAGCTTTTAAGCGAGGATTGGTGCGTAGTCACGACGAAAAATGCTTTTCGTGCCAGCAGACCATCCAAAATTCCGACTGCCAGCGCCGAACCTTCTTGTGGGTCAGTACCGGAACAGATTTCATCCACCAAAATCAAGGACGTATCGGAAGCATTGACCAAAATTTCCTTCAAGCGCGTGATTTGCGACGAGAACGTACTCATGTCGTTTTCGATGGACTGATTGTCGCCGATTGCCGAGAACACTTCGCGGAAATTGGTTTTGCAATAGCCGCACGGGAAAATTCCCGCCAGCGCCATAGCGATATTCAGCCCGATACTTTTCATCGCTACTGTCTTTCCGCCAGCGTTGGGTCCCGAAATAAGATGCCCAAAGACCGCATTACTGCTTGTGCCGATAGCGCTTGTGCCGTCGAATTCAATCGAAAGCGGAACGACGCTTTTCATGTTCCTTTCTCCTGAAATGCCGTTTTTGCGTGGTCTCTCGCGCTTGATATTGTGCAGCAGCACAGGATTGCGGACGTTGGAGAGTACAAGCACGTTTTCATCGGTGATGTCGGGCTTCATGCCGTCGAACTCAATTGCATAGCGGGCTTTGGCGAGCGAAGCATCCATGCGGGCGAGAATACCGACCGAGCGCAAAAATTCTTCGGCATCTTCGGCAAGTTCGCCCGTGAGCGTGGTCAGAATGCGTTCGATTTCGCGGCGTTCTTCGTTGTGCAGCAGCGACAGTTCATTGTTCATGTCGAATGTTTCCGCCGGCTCGACAAAGACAGTCGAACCAGTCTGCGAAACGCTATGAATAATGCCCGGAATATGGCGTTTATACTCGGTTTTCATAGGTAGCACAAAGCGCCCATCGCGCTGGGTAATGAACTCTTCTTGTGCAACGTCGTCTTCAACCACTTTTTTCAAAATCTTCTGCAAACGGCTTCGGAGCTTGTTGGAGGTGTCAATAATTTCACGGCGAATCCGTGCCAAATCCAGCGAGGCAGTGTCTTTCACGTTGCCTGTGTCGTCAATCGCATCGGCAATGTGCTTTTCCAGCAGGCGGTTTTCGTGCAAGGGAGCGCAAAATTCCGCCATCATTGGGAACGTCTCGCGCCGCGTATTGAAAAAGCTGCGGGTGAGGCGTGAAGAGCGAATGACATCGCGCACGGCAAGCAATTCCGGCGGACTGAGAAATGCTCCGGCAATACGTGCTTTGTGCAGTGCGGAGCGAATATCGGCAAATCCTTCCAGTGGGAGCTGTTCCCCCAGATTGGTGAGGCGCACAAGTTCGTTCACGCGCTCAAGTTCGGCGCGGAGTTCGGGCAGATTCGGGCTTGGGCGGAGGTCTAAAATAATTTCGCGCCCTTCGTCCGACCAGGTCATATCGGCAAGGCGTTCCAGCACTTTCGGGAATTCGAGTTCCTCCAGCGAGCGCTCTGCAAGGTCGCTATCGAGCGTCTGGGCAGCGAGAATAGATTCTTCGATGGTTTCGGGGAGAGTTGTGTTCATGCGATAGTTTAAGTGAGAGATTTACATTCGTGCGTACCGTTGAACGGCATTTGTTACGTCGCGTTTCACCGACGACCACGTAACGGGCGTGAGTGCTATTGGGTCGGGCATTAGCTCTGCATCGTCAAAATATGTCAGAGCGCGGAGAACGTGCATAGTATCTCGTGTGCGGAATTTTGTGCTGAAGTATTCCAACATTTCCGGCAGCGAAACAAGTGTCAGCAAATAATGAATATCCCAAAAATCTTTTTTTGCGCCACGACCAACAATGGCGGACAGTTTCATTGCGGCAATGTCGGGAAGTGATGCAAGCCGTATTCCGTCTTGCTCCTGTACTGGTGCAAGCATCGGGTAGGCAAAGGTGATAATATCTGTTTTTGTCGTGCCAATGCGGGCGCTCAGAGTATTTTTTGCTCGTTCGGTCTCAGCAAACTCAGCTTCAGTGCGGTTCGCTAATGCTTTTATCTCTTGTGCAAGCGCTTCCACATCAAAGCCTTTGGGCATAAATATATCAAGGTCTTCCGACATACGATGCCCGACGTAGAGCGCAAGCGCTGTTCCACCGACAAGGTAAGCCGTTTGTAACACTTCAAGCGATAGAAAATCTTTCAAAAGTCCCACAGTTTCCGCAGGGACGGCGTTGTAATGGAGTTCTCGTAGCATCGAAATTGTTCTTTCGGAATATCCAAGACGGCGCTGCAAAACGCCAGTGTTTTTCGGTCGAGAAAGCGCATCTGCACTGCCTCCGCGCCGATGCGTTCCAAACCATAGAAACGCACAATTTCGCGCCAGTCCTCAATCGTGCCGCGCACGAGTACACGCTCAATCACGTACCGTGCGTGAGCATCCCAGTCAAGCGCTTCGGGAGCGGTGTCCCAGAATAGTGCCGGAGAAAGATGTGGAAGTGCGAGCATAGTCAAAAATTGGTAATCAACATCCAAAACTCAACATTGAACATTCACCTATTCCCTCACGCCCCTAGAAGTCGCTTTGCAACAGTCTGAACGAGAGTGCCATCTGCTTTGCCGCGTAGTTCTTTCATGGCAGCACCCATCACTTTGCCGACTTCTTGAGGTGTTTTTGCGCCGACTTGTTCGATGATGGTTTTGACAACGGTTTCGACTTCGCTTTCGTCCATTTGCTTTGGTAAAAACTCCTGGATGATAGCTAGTTCTGCTTCTTCTTTCGATGCCAAATCCTCACGGTTAGCGGCGCGATATTGTTCGATGGAATCCTTGCGCTTTTTGGCGGCGGAGATAAGAAGTTTCTGCTCGTCATCTTCAGTCATGGTGCGTCCTACGCCGCTTTTCTCAAATTCCAGAATAAGGGCGCGAATGGAGCGAATCGTCTCAAGGCGAAGTTTGTCACCGCTTTTCATGGCGGCTTTCATTTGTTCGGTTATGATTTCTGAAAGCATAAAATGTAGCTGAAAAAAAGTGAAAAAGAAAAAGTTTCAAGATTATATGCGGCTTACAGGGTAATATTGAACGACACCGAAAAAATACCGTCTAAAAAATTACCCGTGTTTTCCGCAGGTTTATTCCACGGAAAGCGGTTGCCGGAGTAGTTGTTGTACTGCACCGAGACGGTGAACGAATTCCAATTAGCATAGCCGAAACCGTAGGTGAAATCTGGATTCCACGGCTGTTGCTGCGCGGGGCTGGGGTAGTAAAAAAGTGTGAGTAAGCCAAAAAAGTAGTCGTAAATGTTGTAGCGCGTTTGGAGCGAAAGAAATGTTTGCCACTGTTCGTAGCGGCTTGTGCTGACGTTGTAGTAGCTTGGAATGACGTTCAGGTTCAATAAATGTTGCACATTGCTCGTCGGGTGAAACTCCAATGCCGAACGCAAAAACTGGGGCGCAGGAAACTTAAAGCCCAGCGACCATGTGCCTTGGTCGAAGCGGGTCACTTGTTCGCCTTTGCTGACATCAGGCGCAAAACGGTTTCCACCATAATTGCCGTAGATAAGACTGAAGGTGTACATATGCCAATCGTTGTAGCCAAAGCTATACGTGAAGTCCGGATGCCACGGCAAAACTTCCTTCCGACCAATAAACTGAAAATAGGAAAAGTTCAAAAACCAGTACCCAAGCGGGAAGTACGTCGCCGAGGCAAACGCAAGCAGATTGTTCGGCGGCGGTCCTTGTGTGCTGGGGTTGGCGGGGTCGAAAGGTACGGCAAGCGGAAACACCGCACGGAGCGGAACCCACGCATTTATGCTGCCTACAAAGATTCCGGGCTTTTTGCCAATATCCTCCACAGGCAGCGCAAAGGACGTGCGCATATTCGACCACACCTCATCCCACGGGTTTTTTGCTTCGGTGTTTGTGGCGGAAGTGCTGCGTACAATATCGAAGGCTCGTTTTGTCGGTGCAGTGGGCAGTTGATTTTGCGCAAAAGCAGCCGTGATGCTACTTAGGAGGAGCATGATTAGGCAAATGACTTTTGCTGTACCGTCGGTTAATGGCTTCATTATTGCTGTTCTGCGTTCTGTTGTTGTATGCACGTTGAGCTGTTATCGTCGGCTTAGTATCTCGCGCTCACGCAAGATTTGACGAACCTTCTCTGCATCACTTTCGATATCCACTGCTACAAATTCTTCATCCGTCGGTACGCAGTAAAAAGTCGTACCGTCTTCGACAAGCCTTAGCTGTTCAAGCTGTTCGAGTTCTTCCAAGCGTGATGGCGGAAGTTCGCCAAAGCGCAAAAGTGCCGAGCGAGTGTACGCATAAATACCGATGTGCTTCCAGTAGGTGCTTGCTTCCAGCCAGTCGGCATACAACGTGCTTTTGCGATAATGCGGAATGGGACTGCGCGAGAAATATAATGCACGATGCTCGGGAGTAAGCGCCACTTTGACGATGTGCGGCGTTTCCAGTTCGTCCGGCGCAACAATCCGTTTAATCGGCGTTGTGACGATATTCTGCATGAGGTCGTGCTGGGCAAGTGCTGTCAAAAGGTCATCCACGACGCTGCCCCGCAAAAGCGGCTCGTCGCCTTGGATATTTACTACTGCTTCAAAGGTTTGCCTCGTGCGCTCCGTAAATATGCGGTACGCAGAAAGAATGCGGTCAGTGCCGGAGGGCAGTTCGGAAGCGGTCATCACCACATCCGCACCAAAGCTGGCACAAGCGCTTGCGATACGCTCATCGTCGGTAGCGACAAGGACGTACGAAAGTTGCTTGGATTCTTTCGCGCCTTCCCAGACGCGCTGAATCATGGATTTGCCAAGTAAGTCAGCAAGCGGCTTTGCGGGAAAGCGCGTTGCGGCGTATCGTGCCGGAATAATACCAAGTGCGTTCAAAGAAAATCCTTGTAATTCGTCATGCTCAATTCGTAATTAGCCCAGTACCTTTGGTACTTTGAAGAAGACGCTGTTGTGTTTCGGTGCATTCGAGAGCGCTTCGGCGGTCGTGATGGGGCGCTCGCTCACGTCCTCACGGAAGGAGTTTTCGCCCGTGTCGGCAATGCTTTTGAGCGGTTCTACGCCCGTCAGATCAATGGCTTCAAGTGCGTTGAAATACTCAATGATTTGCTCGAATTTTTCCACAAATGCCGCTTTTTCGGCTTCGGGAAATTCGAGGCGCGAAAGCTGCGCTATATTGTCAATTGTTTCTTTGGAAATGTGCATAGTGCTTGAAAAAGATAATGTGGAATCGTGCAAAGATGCGTTCATGCAGACGAGCAATTTACGAAAACTTCACTATATTTGATGGTGATTATTTTTCTCTTTGCTTCGCCAAACAAACAGCAGAAAACCTTAAAAGAACACTATGATTTATCTGGATAACAGCGCCACAACACGCCTCGACGACCACGTACTTGAAGCAATGCTGCCGTGGCTCACTGACGACTATGGCAATGCTTCGTCGGTCTATGCGCTTGGACGCAAGGCACGTGTTGCCGTTGAGAACGCCCGCGAAGAGCTTGCACACTTGATTGGAGGGCATCCTGCGGAATTGATTTTCACGAGCGGCGGTACGGAATCTAATAATGCAGCACTCAAAAGCGCGTGCAGCGAATCCGGCTTGGCAAAGCGCCTCGCCGTCGGTGCGACTGAGCACCATGCGGTGCTGCACCCTGCCTCTGAGTTGCAGCACGAAGGAATTACTCTCACGACGTTACCAGTCGATGAGCAAGGTTTTGTGAGACTTGCAGAGATTGCTGCGCTGAATGACCGCCAGACGCTCCTCAGCATCATGCACGCCAATAATGAAACCGGAGCAATTCAACCTGTGCGGGCTGCTCGAGAAGCCGCGCCGGACGCATATTTTCACACTGACGCGGTGCAAACCTTCGGAAAAATTCCCTTTGATGTAAAAGCGCTCGGAGTAGATTTTGCAACATTTTCGGCGCATAAGATTCACGGTCCGAAAGGGGTGGGAGCGCTTTTTATTCGCAAAGGAATTGACTTCAAGGCGCATCAGCAGGGCGGGGCGCAAGAGCGCAATCGTCGTGCGGGGACAGAACCCGTTGCGCTTATCGTTGGTTTCCAAGCAGCCGCACGGGCAGCTGTGCAGGAAATGGAGCAGCGTGCAACGGTGATGCAAGCACGAACACAGCTTTTACGTCAGCTCATTGCTGAATCTATTCCCAATATCCGCTTCAATACTCCGTCGGAGAGCGCTTTGCCTAATATCGTCAATATCTCGTTTCTGGATGCGGAACGCTTGGATGGTGAGGCGATTTTGCAAGCAATGGATATGCACGGCGTAGCAGTTTCCAACGGCTCGGCGTGTGTGTCGGGGAGTTTGCAGCCTTCCCATGTGCTCAAGGCAATGAATCGCCCCGATACTGAGGCAAAGGCGGCTGTGCGCTTTTCCGTCTCGAAAGATACGACTGAGGAAGAAATTCGTACCGCAGTTGGTGTTCTGAGCGAGATTTTATCAGCTATGCGGGAATAATGCGCTGTTTTGCTTGTCAACACTTTTTCTCACACATCCAATGCCTCGCCGGGCAAGATAAGAAGCGGCTTTTGGGGTAAAGTTCGTACATTGACTGCCGGAAGACGAAACTGCACGGTCGTTCCTTTGCCTTCTTCGGATTGCACGAGAATCTCGCCCTTGTGCGCCTTGACGATATATTGCATAATCATCGTTCCCAGCCCCGAACCGCCCTTGCTTTCAAAAGTCGTGAAGCCTTTGTTCATCATGCGGCGCATCACAGCCGGACTCATGCCACGTCCGTTGTCGCGCACCTGAAACCAGACCGAACCGTCCTCTAGCCACGCAGAGATGTCAATAATGCCGCTATTATTCACCAGCCCGCGTGTGATACCGTTCTCAACGGCATTTCTGAGCGCCCGCACTAATTGTGGCTCGGCGCACTGGAAGAGAATATGAGGGGACTCAATGCGAAATGCCACATTCGGGTATAAAATTTTATCAAACTCACGGCTCACCTTCAAGCAAATATCAGCTGTGCTGGCGGGGTGCATTTCCAATTGCTCGCTTTTGCCGACAGTGATAATGTCTTTGATGCGCTGCTGCACGAGCCGCGCTTGATAGACAATGCTTTTTCCTTCGCTGCTGCCGGACTCGGCTATTTTTTCCGCATTCAGCCGAATAGCAGCCAGATTTGTTTGGAGGTCGTGTCCTAGCTGCGCCCAGTTGCCCAGCTTCTTTTTGCCCAGTTCCTCGGTGATGTCTTTGCCAATAAGCATCATCCCGCGAGCACGCCCAAAGCGCGTTTGAACAGGTATCGCTGAGAACAAGTAATCATGCGTTTCGTCGGGGTCGAACGTAGAATCAGGAGCGTTCGGATTAGCAGATAACGGAGTTTTTTGGAGTGAAATAGTTTTATCCATCGCTTGACGGGTTTTGAGCGTCTCACGAACGAAATGACTAAGATTCTGTGCTCCTTCGGTAACGCAGTAAAACTGAAACAGTCGGCGCATTGGCACTTCGAGGGCAATATTGAGGAGTGCCCGCGCCGAATCATTGAGCGAGACCAACTTTCCCTCTGCATCGACGATAAACATTGCGTCCGCGCCCGATACGCCGAAAAGTGTTGTCAGAAGGCGGCTCTGGTAGCGCAAAATATTCAGCATCGCGAGCAGAATCCCCAGGATACTGAGTAAAACGACATATAACCAAAAATCACCGACGATATTGCGCAGCCACCAGAGCGGTATGGGGTCGCGCTTCACGATAATGTTGTCCCGCCCCAGGCGTAAGGCGTAGAGATTGCGCTCTTGATTGCCAGTAATGCTAATAGCTTGCTGCTGAAGCGGCATTTGTACAAGGCGGAAAGCATTGCTGAGGCGCATAAGACCTAGTGGTTCGCCACCGAAGTTCATCACCGCAAGCGTATTGGCAAAGACGCAGAAAAATTCGTCTCCAAAGACCGTGACTGCAAGCGGTGCGATGATATTATCCGGGAACGTCCAGAGATTCTGGCTGAAAGTTGTACCACCATTAAGCGGTACGCGGACTGCTGTCCAGATATACCGCCCCGATGTGTTGTCATTGACAATGGCAAAAGCGGAAACGCGCCCTTGTTCTTCTGCAAAAGCAATACATTCCATTTTGGCGGCAATGCCTGTCGTGACGGGCGTTGTACCTATTTTGATGATGTTGATGTATGCTGTTGCTCCGCGCTCGGTGCAGGCAGCGACTGTATAGTTGCTCACGCGGCGTAAAATCGTGCGTTGTTGCACGTCAAGCGACTGTGACCACAGCTCTTTGCCGCTTGGTGAAAGCATGATCACATCCTTGCGTAAGCCCGATTCTCGGAGAAGCGCACAGGCAGGGTCGTTGTTGTCGCGGGTGTCGGGATTGAGAGCCACAATATCGCTCGGCGTATAGCCTTCCATATACCGGATTGTTGGCGAAAATGCTTTGCCGCTTCCGCCGTAGGAACCTGTACCCCAATCACTCCAAAAAAGATGATTCCCAATGACGAGCGCAATGGCGTTACCGTTCGCCAGCGAAAGGAGCTTGATTGTGCCAACTCCCACTGCCTGCGACTCGCTATTGATGCCGGCAAGAAGCGCGGTGTGGGTGAATGAACCCGTTGTGGCTGTGAGTGGTAGAGCAAGCGTACTGCGGAGAGTGAGTGAGGTGTTTATTTCGCTCAGGTATAATGTATCGGCGCGTTCAAAAAGGAGAATACACGTCGTATCGGTTAGCGCCGTCGCAGCAAGTACCGATGCGCCGCCCAGAGTCGAACGCTGAAGATTGTTTCGTTCCAAACCGTTCCAAACTGAAGCAACATCGGAAGCGGCAACGCCGTAGGCGCGAGGCTTAAACTCAAAAAAGAGCGGTGGTGCGCCTTCTTGCGTTTGCTTGGCATTGCAGAGAATAAGGTTGGATCCGCGTATTTCCTGTACTTGCGTTAGACGATACTCGTAGGAGCGCACATCGCTTAGGCGGTCTTGGGCAAAAGTGTAAGAGGCGCTCCACAGCAATAGGAGTGCGGTTATGGTTGCAGTTATGGTCGCAAATCGTCTCACAGCGCTGTTCCTGCTGTTTTTTCATCTGCTTCTTCAATTTGACACGCAGCGTAGGCTTCAATACCTTCGCCGGAGCCGACGAAACCTAGCTTCTCGCTTGTTGTTGCTTTGAGAGATACACGTCGCAAGGGCAAACCGCAGACTTCTGCGATGCGCTCACGCATGGCAGGTTTGTAGGGTAAAATTTTAGGTTTCTCCAGCACGAGCGTACAATCAACATTCACAAGGCGATAGTTCTCGCTGCGCAGCAAATCCATCACGCGGCGCAAAAGCTCAATGCTTGAAATGCCTCTGTATTCCGCCTCGGTGTCGGGGAAGTGCTCGCCAATATCTCCCAAGCCTGCCGCGCCTAAGAGCGCATCACACAAAGCGTGGAGAAGCACGTCGCCGTCGCTGTGTGCCACAGTACCGAAAGGGGACGATATTTCTATTCCACCTAAAATCAGGCTTTCGCCCTCGGCGAGGCGGTGAATGTCATAACCAAAACCAACCATGAGAATTTCAAATGATGAATGAGAAATTACGAATGAATTTGTTGTGTCGCTCTCACTTCCTTCGTTCAAAGCGCATGACGCGAATGTCGTTGGACAAATACGTTTTCATCAGATAGATGCCTTTGGTCTGATAAGGGAAGGAGTCGGCAATCATGTATTTGCGGTAGCGCGAAGGAAAAATTGTGTCGAGCGTCGGCGCAAAATCACGCTCTATTCGTTCCAGTATCATTGGCGTTTGGGCGCTGCGGTGCGAAAGCACAAGCCAGAGGTGGTCACGTCCGGCAGCAATCGGTGCGTAGAAGCGCTCAATGGTCGAGGGCGTGATGGCAAAGCGTTCCGGCGGCATAGCTTGGAATGTAACATCGGGGCGTTTGGTGTAGTATTCGCAGTTGTATTTGCTGTACCATTCGTGTACAAAAATTGCATCATTCTTTGTTGCGGTACTGTCCAGAAAGCGTGTCGATTCTTTCCACGGTTCTTTTTCGAGCGAATTCCAATCGTTGCGGTTGTCGCGCCATGCGATAACGCAGAGCACGGCAATAATGATACCGACAAGCCCGCGCATCCACCGCACTTTCGTGTCAAACGTATCCAGTCCTTTTGCCGCAAGTAGAAGCAAAGCGGGAAGCGCAGGGATGGTGTATTTC
The DNA here is from genome assembly GCA_014654705.1 of Ignavibacteria bacterium. GTDB lineage: Bacteria > Bacteroidota > Ignavibacteria > Kapaibacteriales > UBA4661 > PH2015. The sequence continues at coordinate 129,833 of JACVZY010000106.1, read as the reverse complement.
ACGTAGTAAATGGGTGTTGAATAGAGCGACCGTATAAACGGAATCATAATCGGCAGTACAAGCCACAGCAGCAGCAGCGCCATGCGATAATCGAACTGAACATGAGCAATGAAGACGCTTTTGGGCTTACCCTGAGCATTGTCGTCGTGAATGATGACAAGTCGCTCCCGCACTTGCACTACCGCAAGGACGCACAAGGGCAAAATCAGCGCCGCCGCCGAAAACGAACCTGCATATTCAATGATGGTTTCGGCGAGCGTCATCAGATTTGGGGGGTCAATCCAAAAGCCACTTTTAACAGCTCGAATTTGAAAGTACAAAATCTCCATCCAAGGCACAAACAGCAGCAATAACAGGCTTTGCAGAGCAAGCCACGATTTCCACATTCGCCGAAAAACATCCCGCCGCATGAGGGCAAAACTCAGCACCAATGCGTTCTGGGCGGCAATCACGAAAAGCGCGAAAAAGTGAGAGTACAGAATGAGCGTATTGCCGAGAAGAAAGAACGCAAGCAACTTCCACGAAAGCACTGGCTCGCTCTGGCTATCGAATTGCTTTACATAGCGCACAAAACCTATCATTCCCAATATCACCACCAAAACTGCATATGCGTAGTTCCGTGCTTCTTGCGAATAGTGGATATGGAAGTGCGACAACGCCAGTAACAATGCTGCATACAGCCCGACGCGCTGCGAATACATCTCTCGCCCCAAAACGTACATAAGCGGCAGTGCCGCCACGCCAAAGACCGCCGATAAACTTCGCAACCCAGCTTCGGTTGTACCAAAAAGCAGCGTCCAAAAGTGCAGCAGCACGTAGTACACAGGCGGATGAACGTCCTGTGGGGCATTGGCAATAATCATCGCCACGCTTTTCATTGCTTGCCGGAAGGAATAAATTTCATCTACCCAGAGTGATTCTGTGCTAATGTCTGCGAAACGTAATGCCGCACCTATGAGCATTAGCACAAGAAGTGCGAGCGAAATGCGATAACGGATAACGATGGTTTTGATGCTGTTCATGCGCACAACTCCACGATGTGTGCGCCCGTAACGCGCTGAAGGTCGTGCGGGGCAAGGAGAATCTGCATCCCGCGCTTGCCGGGGCTAATGCTGATGCGGTCGAAGAGTTCTATTGTTTCGTCCAGAAAAGTGGGAAAAGGTTTTTTCATGCCGATAGGCGAGCAACCGCCGCGAATGTAGCCTGTGAGCGGGAGTAATTCTTTCATCGGCAGCATTGCGCAGGACTTATTGCCGGTAGAGCGAGCAGTGCGCTTCAATTCTAATTCGGCATTGCCCGGAATGACAGCAACGAAGTATTTGTGCGTGTCGCCTGTGAGAACAAGCGTTTTGAAGACTTGTTCGGGGGGCAGCCCAATTTTGTGAGCGACGGTAACGGCATCCAGTTCATCGTCGTTCACCTCGTATTCCCTGATTTCGTAGGGAATTGAGTGCTGGTCGAGAATGCGGCAAGCGTTTGTTTTGGTCATAGTTCGGCAGTGGTAAGCAAAATTGACGGGAACGATGCACGAAAATACGCAAGCCCTGAAGAATTTTTGCGTTTTTTTTCGCTTCGTTGTGGTGTGGGTGCGAAAGTTTTCGTAAGTTTTTGGCTCCAGTGGCATTTCGCTCAAGCAGCATTAAACTGCAAGCAGTATTGTATTTTTCCACTTTTTTGCTCCTTCATTATGGCACAGTACGACAGCTTCGATGCGGACGACCTCGAAATAGAAGAGGACACGCAGAAAGACCGTTATTTGACGTTCCGCATCGCGGCGGAAGAATATGGCGTGGAGATTCGTCATATTACTGAAATTATCGGCGTACAGAAAATTACCGAAGTGCCTGACACAGACTCGTACCTCAAGGGTGTTATCAACCTTCGTGGTAAGATTATTCCCGTAATGGACGTGCGCTTGCGCTTTGGAATGCAGGAGACTACGCACAACGACCGTACTTGTATCGTGGTGGTGGATGTAAGCGGCACGGCTATTGGTTTGATTGTGGATGAAGTCTTGGAGGTGGTGAATATACCTGAAGAAAATGTTTCCGAGCCGCCTCGTACGACCAGAGGCTCCGGCGGTCGCTATATTCAAGGTATGGGGAAAATTGGGGAGAATGTGAAAATTTTGCTCAACATCGAGCGACTTTTGAGTGAGGATGAATTGGTCGCTATGCAGACCCTCGCATAAATACATACCATTCTCCGATGAATTATCCTTTGAATTATCCTTTTACAAGTCAACACCGATGCGCCTAGCAACACAACACTATCGAGCCGTTCTCCAAACTGCGCTCATCGAACAAGCCTTTCTTGAAACACAGCGCCACGTGATGGATGTGGAAGCTGATACGCTGATGCAAGCGGTGATCGGCTCTACAAAGCAGACCGAGCTTAATGCGATGCTCACAGCGCTGATGTACAATGATTCTGTCCAATCCGCTGACCTGCCCCCAGCGCTTGAACATTATTTTGACCCGGAAAATATCCTCCCGCCCTGGTTTGATGCTGCTCGTGCGGCAGTGGGGCAAAAAGTATTCACTACCTACGGGCTAGAAATTTGCATTGTGCTCTTGTGTAAATCTCTGCCGGAGTGTTACGTCTGCTGGCGCGGGGCGCACGTACTCTACGAAACGAAGCGTCTTGATGCTCCGGCGGCTGTACGACGTAATGATAAAGGTAAGCAAATCCCTCTGCCGCCGCGCCTCATCAAGCGAGTGATGGAGACCTTGCAATTTGTCCTGAATGTTCTGGCGGAGGGCGGGTTCGACCCCCAAGGCAAGGGTATTGTAACGGCACGAAAAATACGGCTTATTCATGCTTCTATCCGCGTCTATGCCAAGCAAAAAGGCTGGGACACTGCTCAATACGGTGCACCTATCAATCAGGAGGATATGGCGGTTACGCTCACTACGTTTTCGTCGTCTATCGTGGATGGTCTGAAGCGAATTGGCATCACGCTTTCGGAGGAAGAAATTGATGGTTATATGCACTGTTGGGAAGTGATTGGTCACATCATGGGCTTGCATGACAGCCTTATTGCAAGCGACTATCACGATAGCGTTGTTTTGCAGGAAGCTATTTTGAAGCATCAAGCAGGCTCCACCAAAGAAAATGCTGAACTCGCCCAGACCTGCATTGATTTTATCGAATACATAATGCCGCCGCCATTCAAATGGATGTTCACCGGCATTACGCCGCTCATTGTAAAGTACTTTCTTGACGATACCAAGGTCGGCGGGCGTACTCTTTCGAGTATCTTGCAAATACAGTCGCCGAAAGGCTTTTGGAATATGGCGAAATATATTCTTGTGCTATGCCTCTTCAAACTGCTCACGTGGATTCAGCAAGAAGGAGTGCTCATACAATGGCTTGTCAGCAAACTCGGACGAAAGTTTATTCAAGGACTCGTGCTGGCGCATAACGACTACAAACAAGTTGATTTCGACGTTCCGCTTTCACTGTCCGACAAAGTAGCCGAAAAACCCTCTCGTTTTCGCACATTTTTTAGGAGAAATAAGAAATGAAGTGGCTCAACACAGACATTTACTCGTGGCTCGAACTCTCGTTGGTACTTATCTCCACGATAGGTTGGGTGGGAACATACATCAGCGTTATCAGGCACGAAAAAAAATATGGTTTTGTCGAAATGCCGTTTTTTATTGCCTGTGGGAATTTGGTGTGGGAGTTCTTGTATAGCTGGACATATGCACAGCATATCAATTTAGGTTTACTATTTGTCTGGGGAACGCGGGCGTGGTTTTTTCTGGACGTGTATATTTTTTGGTTGATGCTGAAAGACAACGGCAATGATATTCAAACGCCAATTATTCGTAAGTATTACCGCCCAATACTGGCTATTTTGCTGGTGATATGGTTTTGCATTATTTATGCCATTGCCGAGACCGGACTGGACAATATTCCTTTTATGAGCATGGCGCAGCCCATCGGGCGCTTGGGCGGTTTTTCGGCGTATATTCTGAACTTTGGAATTTCGATGCTCTACATCGTCCAATACCTTCAGCGATATGAGCAGCTGCCGTTCTCCAAGACTACGGCAGTCCTGAAGTGGTTCGGTACTGCTTGCGTAACCGTCTTTTTCTTTCTTGCCGACCCGCATAATACGGTACTTCTCACGTTGGCATCACTTGTCTTTGTGCTGGATATTTCCTACATCGTGTTGATGTTCATTCTGCCGCAGCCGCCGTTACCACCACGAAAGCAGTGACAGCATGATGACAAAACCCGTTGAAATCACTCATGCACTCCGCGCTGCGCTGCATGGAAAGCGCATTGGTGCTCTTGACTATGGGCAAAAGCGTATCGGCTTTGCGGTCTGCGATGAATTACACATTATTGCCTCGCCGCGTGGTTTTTTTGCCAGCACGCTGAATCTGATGAGCGAGCTGCAAACTGCTTTTGAGCGTGAGCGAGTGGGTGCAATCATCATCGGGATGCCCTTTCAGCACGACGACACCGAAACAGCAATGATGCGGGAAATTCATGCCTTTATGGAAGAACTTCGTGCGCACACAACTCTGCCGATGTTTGTGGTGGATGAAGCCTATTCCAGCCGCGAGGCACGGCAAACAATGATTCGCTCTGGCAAAAAAAAAAGCCACCGCGCCGAGAAAGGACGCACCGATGAAGTCGCTGCGGCGCTTATTCTGCGTGAATTTTTGCGTGAACTGGAATAAATTTTGTCTGCCGGCTGACAACGACGTAAACCTTGATACTTATCTGGAATTTATTGGTATTGGCTATTGTTGAATCCCAGTCATCATCTCCATCCCCAAAATTCCATTACAATTACGGAGAATGCCCTCAGTGCCACAGGATGCAAGAAGCGCTCTCGTCCAAAAATTTGCGGTAAATCAACATTTTCTTAGTATCTTAATTTCTTTCGGTACAATTACGTTTTTCTGCACACTTCCGAAGGTTTCTTGCCTGTATGTGTTCTGTCTCGACATCGCGTGTTTTTCTTTGCCACCCATCCGACACACAAAGCGGTATGCGCCGTGCGTTTTCAAGCGTTGCTGCATCGCTGTTGTCGGTACTGCTGGCTTGTGTGTTTCTTAGTCTAAGTTCATGTGCTTCGGGAGGAATAGAAACGTCGCAGCGCAGCCGAGACCAGCAAAGCACTGTGCAGCAAAGCACAGCAAAACAGCCTGCCCGTATTATCTCTGCCTCGGTGGTGTCTTTGCCGCCAGTTCTTGCGGATTCTTTGCAGTATCAGCCCGGAAAAGCCCGTGATTACTACATCAAGGGTGCAACGCTCCAAATGCAGGAGCGTCCGGCGGAAGCAATTCTGGAGTTTCAGCAGGCGCTTCGGTATGATAATGTTCCGGCTGTTCACTTTGCCATTGCACAAAACTATGTGAAACTGAATAAGCAAGATCTCGCACTGGAAGAACTCCGCACCGCCATTACGCAAGATTCCAGTTTTACGCTTGCCTATAAGTTGCTTGGCGAACTCTATGTGCAGCAGTTCCGCGTGGATGAGGCAATTACGGTCTATCAATACCTTGATTCGCGCACGCCGGAGACGATGAACCGTTTTATGCTGGCACGTCTCTATGAATTGCGGGATGTGGATAAGGCAATAGACCTGTACAATCAACTCTTGCAAGAGTCCGACGATAGCGATGCTATGATTCTGGCACGCTTGGCGGATTTATATTCGCAGAAGGGCAATAGTGCAAAATCGCTTGAATATCTGGAAAAACTGCAACAAAGTTCGCCCGGGAACCAAGCAGTGCTCTTTACGCTTATGGATGCGTATATGTTCCAGAAGAAATACGAACAGGGATTAGAACTTTTCAAATCGTCGGAGTTAGTTATTACCGACAACGACGCTATTACGCTTGCTGTGCGGTATGCCAATGGCTTGCTGACGAGTTTCGACCAATCGCTCATTGCGCGCACGTGCGCCGATAAGTTTTTGGAACGCCTCGAACTCAAGAACAAAGCGGCATACGCAACATCGTGGCAAGTGCAGATTATGTGCGGCTTACTGGCTGGGCACTTGGAGCGCACTGTGCGCAGCAATGCGTATTTTGACCATGCGCTCACGCTGTCGGATTCTATTCCTGAGGTGCCATTGCAGATTTGTGCATTTTATTTCCAGAAGCAGCGCGTCGGCGATATGGTGCGCGTGGCGGAGCAAGCGGTAAAGCGCTTCCCAAACAACGGGCAGTTGTATTTTCTGTGGGGCTTAGGGCTTTCTCAAAGCGATAGTGTCGCACGGGCTATTACCGTTTTACAGCAGGCGGTAAAAATTGACACCAATAACCTCGATGCGTGGAACCAACTGGCTATTTTGCAGAATTCCACCGGAAACCTCCGTGCTTCCGATGCCGCCTACGAGCGTGCGTTGCAGATTGACCCCAATAACGCCTTGGCGAACAACAACTATGCGTACTCGCTTTCCGAGCGCAATTTGCAGCTTGACCGCGCTCAATCCATGATAGAGACTGCGCTCAAGGCTGAACCCAAGAACCCGTCATATCTGGACACGATGGGCTGGATACTCTACCAACGCGGCAATTACAAACAAGCAGTAGTTTATATTCTACAAGCAATTGATAATGGCGAAGTGAGCGCGACAATTTACGAGCATTTGGGCGATGCCTATCACAAACTTGGTGAGAAGGAAAAAGCCGTCCAAGCATGGCGCGAAGCACTCCGCAAAGAACCAAATCGTCATTCTGCAAAGGAGCGTCTCTCGAATGGTACAGCAACAAAATAATGTCCGAACCGCACAAGTTCACCATCTTCATCACCTCTCTGCCCTCAAGCATATTGGGGTCGGGCTTTGCGCTTTGGTACTTGTTTCGTACGGCTGCGCGTCGTCGTCCACGACTACCACAGCCACTGTCAAAGGCAAGCGACCTGCCAATTTTGTTCTCGAGCAGGCTATGGAGAAACGTTCCAATGCCCTTAATGCTCTGCGAGCAGAAGGAAGTCTCGCGGTAGAAGTAGATGGAAAAAAACAGCAGGCACAGTTTGTGGGGTCGCTCTACAAGCGCGATTCGCTCTTGCTGACTGTTACAGGACCGTTCAACATTGCTGTTGCCAAAGTCGGTTCCACACCGGACTTTATGAATTACTACGACGCTTTGGCGAACACCGTTTACCAAGGTATTCCTAGCCCCAAAAATTTCCAAACACGGCTTGGTGTACCGCTTTCGCATAATGATATTGCCTGCTTCTTGCGTGGCGAAGCGCCGGGTGGTTTTACGGGCTTTACGGCAGAACCTGCCACAAGCGATAGCGAAGACGTCTTTGTGCGAGTGCGAGATAGTGTTACCGAGCGCGTTGTTTATTCCCACAGAGCAGAAAATATCACCTCCTTCAAGCGCACAAACAAAAATGGCGAAATACTGGTTCACACGCGATTCAGCAATTTTACGACCAGTGACAATATCAGTATTCCCCAGGATGCTTTTGTGCTTTTTCCTGCCATCAAAGCCACCTTTAGCGTACAATGCCGGAATGTGGAAGCGAACTTGAAAGACCAAAAGTATAGCTTTCTTCCGCCCTTGGAAGCAAAGCGTCGTAAGCTCTAACGTCTGAATATCTTCCTCTCTTGATTGTAGCTGTGTGGGTCATGTATGAATATCTTGTGTATGAATCAGCTTCCTCGTGCATTTGTCGTGATGTTCATCATATGCACATTTGCCACTACAGCTAGCATTGGCGCTCTTTACGCACAGCAGCCCGCAAAAAAAACTCCCGCTCCTCGTTCCAGTTTGCGCATGGTTACAAGCGCTACGGGTACGACGGCTACGGGTAACACGAGGGGAAATATCTCTTCTTCCGCAACGCTTCAGACCAATGCAACGCTTCAATCAACAACCAACGCTTCGCTTCCGCTTGACTCCGCCGCGCAAGCCAAACTTCGTGCTGACGAAACCCGTGCCGCCGCAAAAGCTGATTCTGCACTCCGCGCCCGGAGCGGCATAGATACCATTGTTACTTTTGCGGCACAAGATTCTATCACCTATTCGGTCAAAGGACGGAAAATGCGTCTTCGCTCCAATGCCTACGTGAAAAATGAAGGGCAGACGCTCTCGGCAGAAATTATCGAACTCTTTTTTGAGCAAGGATATATGCGGGCTGCAAACGCACGGGATTCAGCGGGGCGCGTCATTGGGATTCCGAAATTTGTTGATAAGGGCGAAACATTTTACGGCGCAGAACTCAGCTATAACTTTCGCACAAAGCGTGGCACAATCTCGCTTGCAGAGACAAAGCTCGGTGAGGGCTTTTTCTTTGGCGAAAAGGTCAAGCGGATTGACGAAAGCACCTTCTTCCTCAAAGATGGTTGCTACACGACCTGCGACAAGACGCACCCACACTTCTACTTCAAAGCGCCACGCATGAAGGTCATTGCGCAAGACCGCATCTTCGCCGACCCGATGATTGTGTACTTCAGCGACATTCCTGTTTTTGCCATTCCCTTTGGTTTGTTCGTGGAAAACAAGACCGGACGGCGCTCCGGTATTCTGATTCCGCAAGTGTTTTTTGCCAGTGCTATCGGCTCGACAACAGGGCGCGGCATTGCCTTTGAAAACCTCGGTTACTACTGGGCTATCAACGATAATCTGGATGCACAGCTTACCGGCTCGTTCTACACCAAAGGCGGCTGGCTGTCGAACTTCAAAGGCAGATATGCTTTTGGGAGGCGTTTGAGCGGGAATCTGGATATTTCGTATGGTATCGGTGGCTTTAGTGCTACTGCACCTGCGACGGAAAATTGGCGCATTGGTTGGCAACACAGTTGGGAAATTACACCGATGACGCGGGTGAGCGGTTCAATAAACCTTAGCTCGGACGGCTATAATCAGCAAACACAACTCAATATACAGCAGCGCTCCCAGCAGACGATTAACTCGCAGTTTTCCATTTCGCACCAATTTGACAACGGTTTGCCGCTTAGTCTGAATTACCAACGGGTGCAAAACGTTGTGACAGGGCAAATTGACAATAGCTTGAGTGGTGGCACGAATATTCCGCAAGTTTTCCCGGTACGCGACCTCACGCGAGCTATTCCGGCGCTCAGTACGCTTATTCCGTCGGATTCGTGGCTAACGGATATTGCTTTTACCTATGCCGTCAATGCGCGGGCAGACCTTGTGCAGCCTGCAGATTCTATTCAAGGCGAAACATTGGTTGAACGTGAGCTACGGCGCTCTAAAGCAATCGCCAATCCTTTCACTGCTCGTATTAGCCATTCGCCCAGCATCAATATTGCACCGAAATTGGGGTATTTCGTTCTGCAACCCAACATTTCCTATAATGAAAACTGGTATTTTCGCCGCATCACTTCACGAACACCCGTTAGCAGCAACGGAACTGTGAGTTTTCAAGATGAAACGGAAAACGGCTTCTTTCGTGAATACAACATAAATGCAGGAATTAGTTTAGGCACAACGCTGTACGGCATTGCTAATCCGCGTGTTCTTGGCATTAACTCGCTGCGCCATACCGTGCGTCCGTCTATTGGTATCAGCTACCAACCGAATTTACAGAATGACCAGAATTTAGCGGGGCGTTACACAGTCACAACCGGTAGCTCTGCGGTGCAGGGGCAGGGTCAAGAAGTCGTTTACTCGCGCTATACATTGGATGGTGGCGGAACTCCTTCACCCTTGCAGGCTAATGTAAACTGGTCTTTAGGCAATAACTTCGAGGCGAAAATCCAACAGGACACAGCGGAAAAAGTTGTTCAACTCATGCAAGTAAACGTGGGCGGCAGTGTAAATCTAGCTGCTGACTCGATGAAGTGGAGCCCGATTGGCGTGAGTTTTAGCAATACCTTTGCCGATGTTATTCAGTTTTCCGGCAGTGCTAATTTTAGTGTGTATGACCAAGATACCGTCCGTACGGGCGAGACTGTATCGCTTGTGCAAGTAAATCGCTCACTCATAGAGGCGGGTAAGGGCTTGGCGCGGCTTACGAACATGAATTTCAATCTCGCCTATCGTCTTGCCGGAAATACCCGCGACAGCAAGTTGCAAGGCGGTTTGCAAGCATCCGGCAGTGCTGCGCCAACCGACACCACCACTCAACAACAAGCGCAAGGCGAGGAAGCGGGTATGGGCGCACGATTCCAGCAGCGTCTTGATAATTCTTACGACCAAGTGGACGTGTTCGGTGATAACACGCCTGGTTTTCTGCCCTTTGGCTTGGAATGGAGCACGGATATTAACGGCACACTTAGCTATACGCCGTCGCCCATTCCGAACGGTCCGGCAGCGCTGAGTGCCTTGCTTTCAGCAAATTTGAATTTGGTTATCGAAAAAACATGGCGCTTCACGACTGCCTTCAATGTTGACCTTATCACCGGACAAGTCAATTCGCCAACACTGAGTCTGCAAAAAGACCTGCATTGCTGGGATTTAAGTTTTCGCTGGCAGCCTTTTGGGACAGTACAGGGCTACTTCTTCCGTGTGGGTATCAAAACGGGGCAATTACGTGATGTGCAGCTCACGCGGCAGGACAATAGATTTTATCGGTAGTTGGGGAAGAGCTTCAATAAGTATATTTTACAACCAATCAATGCCATGCAAGCAATAGAGCACCTTTTCGGACGCGACACCCGCACGATTCCATCCGAGCTTCGCACGGAGCTTTGGCAGGAATTCTTTTTGTACAGCTATTCACGGGGACAAGATGTGATGCGCTTTCTGGCGGTTCTCTATGCAATGATGATTTTGGTGGTGGATGTTATTAACGTTGTGAACCTTAATCCCACAGCGCGTCTGGGAGCGTTCGTGGCGCATAGTGTGATGATTATTTTTTTGCTTGGCTCGCTCTGGACGGGGAAACGCTTCGTTCCAAAGCACGCCGCAGGCATGAACACACGCCACGTGGTGTTTGTCTATGTTCATTCGTTGGTAATTTTGGCGCTTGCAAACTCGCTCCTCTATTTAATCGCCATGCAGCACCTGAATCCTGTGGCGGTTTATATTGCGATTGTACTCATTTGGAGTATCGGGCTTGTCTGTAATCCCACATTTGGCTGGATTCAGCTCGCCGTCAATTTTGGTGTCGGGATGACGATTATTGCCCGGACGGGTAATATCGAAATATATCATCCGCAGACGTGGCTTGTTTGCTCGATGAGTACCATTGCTGCCGGCATTTCGACGCACTTGAATTTTGCCACCTATAAGCGGGAGTTTTTGCAACGGAAGGAAATTGAGAGCGAGCGAACTCGCATTGCAACGCTCAATGAAGAAATTGCCGTTGCCTACGAAGAAGCGGAATCGCTCAATACGAATCTTGTGCAAACCCTTCACGCTCTGGAAGAAGAGCAGCGCCGCTCGGAGGAGCTTTTGCTTAACGTACTGCCTGCGCCGATAGCGGAGCGCTTGAAGTCCGGTGAAACGCTTATTGCGGATTTGCACCTCGAAGCCACGATACTGTTTGCCGATATTGTCGGTTTTACGAAACTCTCGGCGGAGACTTCGGCGGTAGAAATCGTGCAGATGCTGAATTGGGTGTTTTCTATTTTTGACCGTTTGACCGAAGAGTATGGTCTGGAAAAAATCAAAACCATTGGCGATGCGTATATGGTCGTGGGCGGTGTGCCGGAGGAGCGTACTGACCACGCTGAGGCAGTCGTGGCGCTTGGCTTGGCAATGCTTGGTGAGGTAGAACGTTTTGCACAAGAGTCCGGTATTAAGTTGGCAGTGCGCATTGGCGTTCACACGGGCGCTGTGGTAGCGGGCGTGATAGGGCAGAAAAAATTTGTCTATGACCTCTGGGGAGATACCGTAAACACAGCGAGCCGCATGGAATCGCACGGTGAGGCAGGCAAAGTGCATATTTCTGAAGCAGTTTTTGTGGCGCTTCAGCATTCAGATTCTCTACGCTTCAACCTGGAAGAGCGCGGAGAAATAGACATCAAGGGCAAAGGCACGATGCGAACATGGTTTGTGATGCAGTGATATGACGACCTACTAGTCTTTGCTAGAAACGACAAAGCCTAGCATTTGCTAGGCTTTCGTCGGGGTGAGAGGACTCGAACCTCGAATATACACCCGAAAAATTCAGAGAAAACGACGAAAAATATACGTGGTTTTATGCGGCTTTTGGGTAAATTTACTTTTCTAAATTTTGATGAATTTTTCTCTCTTCCGTCCCTTGCACGTCCCCCTATGGCGAAAAAATCTACCCTCGCGGCTTCTGCGAATATCGTCCTCCGAAAGAAAGCCCTGAAAAACGGGCAGTTTCACCTGTACATTGATACGCACCAAAACGGAAAGCGCGTTAAGGAATATCTGCATCTGTACATTACTGGCAACAAAGATACCGACAATCAAACACTTGAACTAGCGAAAAAGATATACGCCAAGCGCGTTCTCGAAGTCCAAGCCGAAGCACACGGCGAGATTGACCGCTCCAAGATGAGCGCCGATTTCATGCAGTTTTTTTCCATGTGCGTCGAGGAAAAGAAACGAGCCAAGCGCTGGACAAACACGCACTACCACCTCAAAGCCTTTACGCAGGGAAAACCTATCCCATTTCGTAATGTGGTCTCGTCGTGGGTGGAGTCGTTTCAGGATTACTTGCGAGATAAAGTAGCCCACAATACGCTTGTTCACTACATGGAAACTATCAAGGCGGCGCTGAATATCGCTGTAAAGCGTAAGATTATTGCGACGAATCCTTGCATTTACGCTACACTGGAAACAACGAAAGAAAGTCGCCGTGAGTATCTGACATTTGAGGAATTACAAATGCTTCACGCTACGGACTGTGATGCGCCGGAAGTTAAACGGGCATTCCTATTCGCCTGTTTTACCGGGCTGCGTATATCCGATGTTCGGGCGCTGACGTGGGGGCAGATTAAGGGCGATAGAATGTTTTTCAAACAGCAAAAGACCTCAACGCAAGAATATATGCCGCTTTCGGCAAGTGCATTGGCGTTTCTGGGCGCTGTGCAACGCGGTAAAGCTGACGAACCTATTTTCGGGCTATTGAGCGAACAACACTTGCACAAACACCTCAAACGCTGGTTTGCACGCGCCGGAATGACAAAGAGCCTGTCCTTTCACAGTTCGCGTCATACCTTTGCCACACTTGCTCTTAATAACGGCGTGGATATTATGACGGTTTCAAAGTTGCTTGGGCATACCGAACTGCGCAACACGCTCATTTACGCCAAAATCATTGACAAGACCAAAGATGACGCTGTGAAGAAGCTGCCGACTTTATGAAGCGTGTTCCATTGAAAAACGAGGCATTAATGAAATCCAGTACCCTGTATCCATCAAAATATCTGCTGTTAGTGCGCCCGCATAGTTCATCAATTCTACACTTTCATCGTCGGTAAGGGGAGCGTCAATGTACACCCATAAATGCTCCTTATCTTCAGGACTTACGCCGATTTCCTCACGAGTGATTTGCGGAAACCGCTCGTGTACTTGCTCAAAGAGGTGTTGAATGAGTTCCTCTTGCTTGTGATTGATATTCAGTATCGTCATAGTGTCAAGTCCTTCGCTATACATGAGAGAAAATATTGTGCTTTCTTGACCTGCTCGTTTGCCATTCGCTTAGAAACCTCTTTTTTGGTGTAGTCTGCAATCGCTCGAATGTCGTGCATCGTAGCAAGATAGCCACGTAATTCGCCCGGCAGATTCTTGGAACGACGCAAGATTTCGCCGTTAAACACTGCCTGTACCTTCCTATGGTCGCTGTTGTATTCCAGTCCTTTTGCTTCAATCAGTGCCGCAGCCGCATGGTACGCCGCATAATAAGCGCGGTTGGCTGCTGCGTTGAGAAGTCCATTGTCGAGTAATATTTCTGCTGCCTTTAGGTTTTCTTGCGCTCTGTTCCAAAACTCGCTTGTCATTGTCTTGTTTTTGAAGTTTGTGTGCTTTTGCTTGATTCAAATATACAAAAAATGTATATTTGGTGCAAGATGTTTTTCAACCTTCTGTAATCTCTTTGACATATTCCGGTAATATGCCGTACTTTTCAATGTATCTGCACAAACGCTCAGTCTGGCTTGTAACAGGTGCTTTCCCGTTTTCCATGTTGGAAATCATTGTATTGGGATTCAAGAAACCGAGAAGCCTGCCAAACTGTATTTGTGTCAAGCCCATTTTTTTGCGTATTTCACGCATTTGTGCGCCGTCCATTGCTTAACAAGTAATCGTGAGAAAAAACTTTCCACAAAGATACAAAAAATACAGTCATTGTAAAATTTTTCTTGCACAAGATATACATTTACTGTATATTTGTGCTGTAACAAAGAACGCCGCTTGACGAGCTACCAACCAGTACAAGCGGCGTAATTCCAAAACCTACATTTCGGAGACTTGCAATATGCAAACCCCATCGCACATCCACAATGCCAATATCATTGCCCAGGCAATGACCCAGCAAAACGTCGCAACCAAGGCACAGGTCGTATCCAGCGCCCTCAACGACTTTTTGAACTTACCGTATGACCAGTTTATTGAGCCGATTGACACACTGGCACTCTACAAGGCGCAGGAGATTCTGGCGAAATTTAATGCACGGAAGATGTATGAAGAGCTGGCGAAGCAGCTTGTGTAATAAAAATGCAGCAGGGCAGCCACAAGGCTGCCCTGACTTTAACTTTTATATTCAAGAACAAAGAGTTTTATCCCTTCCTAATTCATAAACAAATGTATTATAGCCATTTGTCTAAAAATAAAACACCAAAAGCAGTTCAGTTCATAAGAAATCCATAAGATACTCAAGAGGGAGGATTTATGACCTTTTAGCAGTAGCTTCGATTCTAGGAATATAACCTGTTTCAAAAAATATCTGTAGTTCTTGGGTAGAGTTGTTTTTTTCAATTTCTTGGTAAATCTCATGCAAAAACTTTGAGTCCGTTTCATTCATCATATTAGATGATGCAGTATCAAAGTTTTTCTTTGTATTCCCTTGTTTGATTTTTGGGATGGGTTTTACGAGTCTTAGCGTTTCCATTTAGCTGTTTTTTAAGAAGTTGTTGAGTAGGTTGATTTTGAATAACTTCAGATTGGATAGGTTCTACTTGCTCAGGTGCTTCTGAATTTGAATGTATATTTGCGGGTTGTTCATGTTCTTGTATATTTTCTTGTATATTTTCTTGCAAGAGATTTGTTAGGTCATAAATAATAGGTTCATCATTTTGACTCCTAACATTATCAAGCAAGTTCCTCTCTAAAATAGCTTCTGTTTGGTCTACAAACCTTACGTTTGGAAAAATTGTTACGGCTTCTTCATAATCAATGACAAAACCATGAGACGGATAGCCGGCAATTAACCTTGAGACCATTTTCCTATCTGTGCAAAGCCTAGCCCCGTAAGCGTCTGCAATTTTGATGGCTCTTTGAACCTCTCCAAACTTGACGGGGTCTAGTTGAGCACTTATTGGGCTAATTAGTCCAACGGCAAGTTTAGTTGCAATCTCTGCCGCTGTTTTGGTTGTAATCGTCTGTACACTTTTTTGTTTGATATTTAGAAAATTGCTTTCAAATGAGCGGAAGATTTGTTCGTTAAGCGATAATAAACTCTGCAGATAACTTAAACCAGACGTGTTGTGCAATTCATCATCTTTGGTAAGCTGTATATCTAAGGGTCCAAACTCTCCAAAATCACTCATGATTATTTGATCGCTTCCAAGCGCAATTAATGTTCCGGTGCTTTTGCAACTTCCGTAAACATAAAGCAAAAACTTTTGATAATACCTTTTAATTGTTCTGACCATTCTATAACCTGCATCAGGGTCACCTCCATAAGTTGTTAATAGTAAGGAACAATTTTTCTTTTTCATTGGCTTATTTCTTAACTCTGTAATGAAAATATCAGCAGTAATATCTGAAATTTCTCCGCAAAAAAGAAACAGGTCACTGTCGTTCTTAGCAGTAATTTTTTCAATACAATCCTTTATTGTATCTAGATTATCCATATTCAGGTCAAATTTAAGGTTATATAATTCAATATTCAAACCCTTTTCCATTGGTAATTGAGTAATTTTACCAAAGGGTCATTCAAAAACTACTCTATATTTACAGAAAAATCATATTGTGATTATCGCTTAGAAATCCTTTGGCGATACGTTCCAAAAGTTGTAAGGTTTGTATCGCATTTTAGACACATCAAGGGTAGCAGTGTGTATATATTATTGTTCTCTCCAACCACCTGTGTCGCGTATTTTTTGTATGCATAACTTAAAAAGGTTTTGATAGAAAATTCCTGCGTTTATGCTGGATAAAACAGGTTGAATTAGTTTCTTCAAGTTTTCAAACACTACAAATGACCTCTCGCAGCCCTATCTTATGCCAATCCTCCAAAACAGCCATATCCACCAACACCAATTTCCCATTCCGCGCAGCGCTCTCTCTGGCTTCGCTCGTGAAGGTACTGGTGGTGACGATATAACCGCGATGGGCTTCGTTTTCTTCGATTACGCCTTTGAATTGCTGCACGATAGGACGACCTACCGTGTTCTCCGGCGCATTTCGCTTGCATTGCACTACAATCAAGCCTTCGGGATGCCGCGCAAAACCGTCCACACCCGCATCGTTGCTTTGCTTCGTTACCCATGCCGTGAGTCCGGCGCTTTGGAAAAATGACATGACGTGCTGCTCAAATTCATAGGGCTTTAATTGCAGTAATGCTTGTTGCAATGCGGCTTGTTCTTCGGGAACGTCGTAACGGTGCGGTGGTGCTGGTTTTTCCGTCATTGCCTTGCGCAAATCTGCTTTTGTGCGGCGCAATATCTCGTCGTGGGCTATCATTGCACCGATGAACGCAACATATTCACCAGCGCCCTTGTTCGTCAGCACGGCATCAATCACTGATGTAACGCCAGCAGCGCCCAGAAACACAAGCAGGAGTGCGGACACGCCAATACCTGTTCCAAATCCAACAATACCGACTCCAGCGCCGCCTATGACCGTAGATGCAGCAAGCGTTACGGGAATGGCGATTTTGACGGGGAGAGGGAGATTGCTGTTTTTATAGTTGTTGAACGCTTCGCCAACGCTGCGACCAAGAGCCATTGCAGCTTTCTTACCGTCTATCCGGCTTGAAACAGCGCGGAATTTCTCGGCAGCGCTCTGGTCGGAAGCAAGGTCAATGCGAGTGAGCGAGAGCCATGCTAAAAGTTCCGCACGGTCTTCTTCGGTGGAGCAGGATTCCACAGCTTTGACAAACAAGGAAGCAACCCACGCACGGATTTTTTCAACGATGATGTTGTCTTCCACGACGTTTGAAGCCTTCTCCTTTGCGGATTCCAAAGCACGTGAAGCGCTGCCTTTCAAGCGTTCAAGCGAGGTTTGGGCTTTGACGAGGGCGTTTTTGTTGTCCATACTATTCATTTTCTTTTTGCTCTAGGTTATTTTGCTGAATATAAGTGGCTTCCAATTCCCAAAGCTGGATGCCAGAAGGCTATCTAATTTGGCTTACTATTCTTGATTATGCCAGTAATCTCTTTGAACAAACCTATCAATTCTTTTTTAGTAAAAACTTCTTCAGAAGGGACTTTTTCTTTTTCTCGGTTAATGAAAGCATTGTTTTCTAAGTTTAAGTACGTTTCGGACATTTTTAGTAAAATTTGTTCTCTCGTTTGAGTATTCGCTCCAATAGTAATGACATCTATTGTACTTATAGCAGTTAATCTGTCCCGATAAATAATGGATTGCGCGACATGACGAGAATGTAACTCTCCAGTAAATTTTAGCATCCATGCAACTGCAAAAAGTAGAGCGAATTTACCGCCAAAGTTTAGAATCAGTTTTGACCACCAAGCAACTGAATCCTGCCATTGGGTTGAATTAGAAAGCGCCTTTTCTGGGTTACTATTTGCAATTCCCTGTGTGGTTAAAACTTGCCCGATATTTCTTTCTTCCGTTGGCGAAGAACAAGAAGGAAAAGCAATAAAAAAGACTATGATAAGACTAATAGAGCATACAGAAGCAAGTCCAAAAATCCGTAATGTGAACCTACTTTGGGTTGTATGATGCTGAAGGGCTTTTTCAAATTCTGCTCTGTCAATCTCAGTATTCGCAGAAAGTTTAGAGGAGAAATTGCTTTCAATATTAGTATCTGCAAATAGTCTTGTAACATTCTCAGACAACGCCTTAAGAGCGGCTTCTGAATCATTAAAGTCGCTTCCCACTTGGTTTGCTCTGACATTACCTTGTAATGGAGTCCAAATAGAAGCAATCAAATTATGTAGAGTATTACATTCTTTTTGGTAAGACAATGCTAATTCGCGTGAGTCATAGGAGGTACCATTTGCCCCAAGAATAGTCTTAAGAGTAGATTTTACGGAATTGAGTTGAACCACTAAATCATTGTACTGTTCAGCAAGTATTTTATTGGATTTTTGTTTTTCTTGGTTATCCATAACTAATTCAAATAGTTAGTTGATTAGAGGGTTAAAATTTAGAATCTGCAATAAGGCAGAGGTAAATAGCTATTTACCTATCACCACTTTCTCCCGCCATTCCACGTTCCCCGCTTTGATAGCCAAAAAATATGTACCAATAGCAACATCCGAAAGCAACAAGCGGAGGCTCTGGTCTTCTGCACTGTGATTCTGCGTATAGATTTCACGGCGATTACCAAGCATATCCACAAGCGCAATGCTGACTGCTCCGGCAGCATCCAGACGAAAGTTTACAGTACAATCGCTGCTTGTCGGCTGGGGTGCAATCACGACGCGGGAAATGCCCGTTTGCTTGTCATCCTGAACAGATGTTCGCACACGACGGAGTGAATCCAAAAAGCGCTGGTTGGCAGGGTTGTTGGCAATGCCAAAACGCGCTTGGGGTGCTGTTCCGGCTTGGTTGCCGTTGTAATCAGTTGTGTCTCCTTTAAGGTTGCTCGGTACAGCAAAAGGGTTAGTCGTGGCAGCTGCAACTTGAAAGGTACTTAACAAAGGCACTATCCCTGAGATATTTGCAGACACAATTGGTCCCGTACAAAAAGCGTGGACATTTCCCTCAGTTCCAGTAATAGCTGCGTTGGGGCGTTTTATCATTACCATATCATCTGCTGCAATGTCAAAACGACCTGTTTCTATGAAGTAAGCGGTATTTTTTAAGCCTACACTTATTACTGTGTCACCTAATTTTTGCACCATCCCATTTGTCAGTGATAACACTAAAAGCGTTCCCGCAGGAACTCGCTGCCAAAGCGAGGTGTTGGCAAAACGGTAACTGCCGGAACTTACAGAATCAGCATTGAAACTATTAGTGGATGTTGCAAAATCTCGTAAGACATAACCTCGAAGGTCAAAATTATCTCGTACCACCAGCACCTCAACCGTATCAATAAGGTTTTGTCCACCATTGCGATATTTATTGATGAGAACGTCTTGGGCAAATAGTGGTGTTGTGTAGAGGAAAACAACAAGGAAAAGTAGGCGCATAATGGATGAATAAACTGAATGGAGAAAATTGGTTGTCGTGAATTGCTGCTTTTCTACTGATTTTTTAGCATTGTTCTTACCGCATCTGGTACCGCACGAAAAAACGAATATCCCGTACTGACTTCAACCTTTGCTACTGTTGTGGTATATGGTTTCCAGTCGTTTATTGCCTCTGCTGTGTTTGGCATCATTACGGCAAGTACCTGTGTTGTTGCAGTGATATTCGACAATGTTTGACCACGCTCCAGTACTACAACAATTTTCCAGCAAGAATCGGGTATTGCCACTTTGTTGTTAATCGTCGCACCAGACTTAAAGACACCGCCAGAGATGACGTACAGTTCCTTGTTCCCTTGCTTGCAAAGACGCTCACACTCTTCCTCGAACCTCAGCCAACCAAGACGGTTTAATTCGGGTGCCTGTGGAATAATATTGGTCATCAGGAATGTACTTCGATTGTCCTCGTCGTTACGTGTTCGTTCCTCACTACGCACAAGATGTCCCCGGTCAAAACCGCTGTTGGTATAATCGCCATGCGTGACGCGAACAAAATGAGATGGCAGTGACACATCGGTAATGAAATTACCTGAATAACGCGGTGCATCACCGTACCAACTTGCATTGAGATTCCACGACACCCAGTTCGGAACATTTCGTTTATTGTTGTAACTCACGGCGTACTGAGGGCGAATCATTAGGTAATCGTCTGTGCTATCTGCATCACGGGGAATACCTGTTTCAAGATGGATGCTGCCGTACCGCAGAGTGTCTGTCGTGATTTTTGACGTAGAGCTAACAGTTTGACAAGCAGAAGCGCCAAATGCTAAGAGGAAAAGAATAACGAGGTATTTCATCTGCTTCATAGAGCTTACATGGGATAAGATGGTTTTTTATCGTACATCAGCACTGCGGCTGCAAAATCGCGCTTGTGGAGGTATAAATCAGCAATGCCGCCAACTTCCTTCTTGACTTCGCCTTTCTCGGAAAACAAGCCCAGGAACTTTCGGGGATTGTTGAAGTAGAAGCGGCATATCTGCTGGCGTGGGCTGCCGTCGAGCAGCACATTGAAGTATGACACCGTGTCTTTGAACTGCACCCGCTCCGGGTGCACAATGTCGTGTAAAAGTGTCCGCACGGTGTAGAAACCCTCCCACTCCTCGACGGTGGTTACAATTTCCTTGCCCCCGGCAGCCTGTCCATTCTCGGAAATGGTGCCATTTTGCGCACCCGCTATCTGTGCGGTTTTTAGAACTTGGTGAACGCGGCTTTGTACAACGTTTTCAAGCGCCTTTTTCACGATGGAGCGCATGATTTCAGCATTTTTAGGGCTGAATTTTGCGTTCGCATCCGACGCATTGATAAGTAGCTTGACGAACTCATCACTGGGGCTGTCAAGCTGCCGGACAAGGTATGCTTTTACGTTTTCTGCGTGCATGAGTTGTGTAGCGGTACGGGTTACGTCATCCACATCGAAGGTCTCACGAGTGAATTGCGACAATTCTTCAATCATAATCGTCTCCGGCTTGGTGAAATCAACTGAGAAAAACGGTGTGCTGTCGAGAACATTCGGATTTTCGGTGTCGGTGTAAAAGAGATAGCGCACACCATCAGTGAGGATGGCAATACGGCATGGCAGCAGCGTCCCGAAATAGCGGTACAATTGCGAGGCGTGAGCGCTTTCGAGCTTCGCACCCGGCATTTTGCACTCAATAATGAAGGCAATTTTGCCTTTCTTCATCACGGCATAGTCAACTTTTTCGCCTCGTTTGATGCCCGCATCGGCAGTAAATTCGGGGATAACTTCGAGCGGATTGAAAATATCCCATCCTAAAACGAATTGTAAAAATGGCAGAACAAGGGCGTGCTTGGCGGCTTCCTCCGTTTGGCATTTGGAGGAATATGCTTGGATGTGGGTGACAAGTCCGTTGACGTTGCTCTCAACTTTTTTTTCGATTTCGGTGCGGTTCATAATCCAGTGCTTTTAGTGTTGATTATTCTTGGCATAATATACTCAATCAAAAAGGGGAGCTATACTCCGTCACACTCTCTTAAACTTCCAATATAAAATTCCAGTCTCTTGCTGAGGTGCTACCTCAATAATTTTGAAAAAGGATTTAAAATTGGGCGTGAAATAAATATCCTGTTTGGGAATAAAAATTTCGGGGAATATATCGTCTGTCGTATAGTAGCCAATAATAAATTCAGGATTTTCACCTTCTACTGTCGGTAGAATGCAAGAGGTGCTTTTGAAGATGGGAACCTCAAATTCAGTATCAAAAATTGGTGAAATTGATTCTTTCTCTATTCTAGGATGTTGATTTTCAAGTAAAGTAAATTGCTCATGTCTATCAAAACAGTCTTTTTGCTCTTGATTAAGACAAAACCATTGATAAGTCTTCCATCGGTCAAAAAAAGCATAAAAATGATGGTGGTCGTAATAACTAATAAGATTCATTTGGTATAATTCCTTGAAAACTTTTGTGATTATTTGTTTGTTTTGTCAATTCAATTCAATTCTGTTCTGTGAACACCAATTTCCCGTCGCACATAGATTCCAGAGAATTCCGCACATTCCAATACCATTTGTGGTCTTTATGTACTTTGTCGTTATAGCCAACTTCCGATGAGCCAATTACCATACCAAAACCGTTCAGTGTCTCCGTTAGAGCTTTTGCCGTGCCTACAACTGTGCCGTTTTTGACATTAAATTGCCAAACGTAGGTTTGGCGTATCCCAAGCATTGTACTTGGTGTACTTTCTACCTGAAGAAAGCCGATGTTTGCATCACTTACCTTCATATTCATGCCTTCTCGAATACAAAGTGCTGAGAGTGATGAAAGAATCTCGGCATTGGATTTTACTCCACAATTTGTCGTCATCTGAGTTATATGTGGGAGACAAGCGCTTGAAATAAAGCTCAGAGCTATACAAGAGAAAACCAGTAATCCGTGTCGCATAAGTATCCGTTAATAAAGAGTGAAAAAATACATGACATACAACCACGCGATGTGTTATTACACACCGTGTTAATTATTCTTCCCGTAATATACAAAATCAAGAAAGCGAGCGCTAGTGTCGGATGTAACGAAAAACCCGTTACAATCGTTGTTGCAACATTGAATTTTGCCGAATTTTTTACGATAAGTTGTGAAAAAATAAGCCCTTGCGTCATTCAACGCAAGGGCAAACTTTTTTCACTTTTTTTCACTTTTTTTCGTTTTTTGCCTCAAAAGGTGGTGGATTTTCTATTTACGCCTCGTGATGCCGTGATAACGACCAATCACCACCCCTTTGATTTCTACTGTGGCGTAGTCGGCAAATCGAATGGGTTCGTAACGAGGGTTTTCCGGCACGAGAATCGGTTCTTGGGACCATAACTTTACTTTCAGTCGGTAGGTCTTCACGGTCATTTCGCCGTCAATATCCGCAAGGACAATATCGCCGTCCTGCGCATCAAGCTGGGAATCAACAAAGACCAAGTCGCCGTTTTCTAGCCCAGCGCCTATCATCGAATCACCCTTCACACGAAAAACGTAGGTCATTTTCGGGTGCTGCGAAATATAGTCTCCAACGGTTTCACGCTCTTCCGGGGGAATATCGTTAAACGATTCTTCGGGCGTTCCGCATGGGACACTGCATATAATCGGCATGGAGGCAATATCAAAATCTAGTATTTCTGCATTGCCTATTGCTCTACGTTCCTTTTGGGTTTGCATTGGTTTGTCCTTTGATTTTTGTGATAAGAGACTCAAGTGTTTCCAAATCTGCTACATCAATAACTCGTTGATTAAACTCCGGCATATCCGAGAGATTACCCACTAACTCTGGTTCATGTTCTTTTCCTATACCCTGACGTGCCTTTTTGAGCTTCGTTCCTGTCTCATTCTTCGCATACATCTCACCTTCACCCGAAAGAAGCCAATTCAAATTAATGCCAAACTCATTGAGTAACACCTGCAAGACCTCTGATGAAATCCCTGACGCACCTAGTTCATAATCTCGAATGACATAACTTTTCACACCAGCCTTCTCAGCAATTTGAGATTGCTGAAAGCCTAGTTTCTCTCTAGCTTCTCGAAGTCTTGCTCCGATTTCAAGATTAATTATTTTTTTAGCCATTGTAGAATAATTCTTCAATATTGTAGAATTATTCTTGACATGAAGAATAATTCTACTTATATTTGTACCCAGATAGTCTAACAGAAATCATACTAAAAAAACTATGGAAAAGTTAAAACTTCTCAAAGAGAAAAAAGAGGCGGAACGCAAAGATTCCACGTCTTTTTATTTGCCAATCCGACTGACAGAAAAAGTCAAGCAGACGGCAGCAAAGTACAATCTCAGCCAGTCAGAATTTATCGAAGTAGCGCTCATAGACTTTTTTGAACGCCTCTCGAATGAAAATGACCTCGAATCTTCCGTAGTGTCCCAACAAGAAGCGTACCAAACGGGAGTGATAGTGCCATGAAACCCACACAAGCAGAAGTTCTTGATAACCTCAAAGAGGCTATCACCAAACTCAACAAAGCGCTGATAGACGTGCGGGCGCTGGGCATGACGGCAAATCTGACATTCCCCCAGTACGATGAAGAATGTGGGTTGCAACGACTGAAAATCAAGGTTTCCAAACGCGAAACAGTCTTGGAGCTATAAACCATGCAAAACGTTACTCTCCAAATCTCCATTCCTGAAGCGCTCTTGCAGTCGCTCATCGAAGATGAAGTACGCAAACTGGTACGGGAACGCGCCGCCGAACAAATAGAGCAAGATATGGTTTTTGGTGTTGACGAAGCCGCAAAATACCTGAACATCGCAAAGCAGACGCTCTACACGAAAAGCTGCTATGGTGAAATTGCCTCCTTTAAGTGTGGTGGCTTAAAATTCCGCAAGTCCGACCTTGACGCTTGGCTTTTCAATAATCGCCGCGCTGCCGGCAGAGAAATCGAAATGCAAGCCGCCAACTACGCCATGAAAAGGAAACGCGCATGAAACCGCTTCAAATCTTGACGCTTTGCCTCGTTGCCATTGCAGCAGCGCTGCTGCTCAACAAACTATTCTGGAGGCTGGTAGATTTTGTGCAGCAAAAGCTGAACGAGCGGGCAATCCGGCGCATTATCGACCACTACGATTAGCCACCTTTGGCGATATGAACAACAAGCGCGGCGATGGGGTTTGTGTGCGTGAAATCTATGCTGTACCACATAAATCTTTGTTTGGGCATACCTACAAGCCGCGCCTTTTTCTCACAACCTTTTCCTCACAGACTATGATTTGCCCCGGGATTATCAACACCTTTCTGAAGCGTATTTCGGAAGCTGAGATAGATATTCAAGAGATATACAGGCTACGAGATACCTACAAGTTTGGTAGCAGAGAATGGCTCTATCACCAAGACCGCATCAATCAGCGCCAGAAGCGGCTTAATTACTTACGCGGAGTGGTCGAAAGAATGAAAGAAGAGACGTTGACAGAAGGCGCATGGGGGTAACATCAAGGTATGCAGCATAAATACCTTCCTGAACACACAGACACAACTTGTAGGGGAGTTTTTTAGCGGGTTAGAGAAACGGTCATCTCGTCGGTCTCATAAGCCGAAGATAGGAGGTTCAACTCCTCCACCCGCTACATCCCGAAGGGCATTCGTTGGAGCGTGGGTATGGAGATAGGTTTAGACGCAAGAATCTATCAAACTGAGAGCTATGTACACCTCTCTTTGAAGCCCAAATGTGCGTCCGCGAGAATAGCTCTACCACTACAAACAACTGGCTATGTACAAAGCCTGACAGCCCGGAAAGACGGGCGTTTATTTGACTTCCAGAGTGGCGGAACTGGTTACCGCGTCCGGGAAAGCCCCGGGTTGGATAAAGCAAAAGCCAGAGTAACGTTCAATGGATAAAGCTCCTCATGCAGGTTCGATTCCTGCCTCTGGAACAACACCAGCACAGGGTGTTAAGCGGCGGGGCTGCGTCCGTCGAAAGTATGTGCGAAACCGCAGGTCAGCGATATAGTTCAATCGGTAGAACCTCCCCATTTACGGCTGAGGAATGAGAGTTCGAGTCTCTCTGTCGCTGCAAACAAAAGCCGCCTGACTACTGGTAATAGTCAGGCGGCAATTCCAAACCTTTAGCTGAAAGGTATTCTATGTCCACTGTTGTAAGAAAAATGACTGCGCAAAACTATATCAAGCAGTCACGGTCGAAACTTCGGTTGGTGCGATTCTCGCCGGAACAAGTAAAACTGAACCTTGAGAAGGCACAACGAAAATACTACGATTTGGTGAAAGATTCAATAGAAATCGAAAGTCATACGCACCTTTCCGATGAACTGAACGACTGTGTGCGTGGTCTGGGTGAGGTAGCGCTGGTGTATAGCCTCCAGCAGCGTGGTCATCTTGCGACGGAATTTGAGATGGTGAAAGCTGTTGAAAAGACGAAAGAAGAACTTGACGACTTCTTGAAACGCTTTTTGGAATCTACGAGCGGTATCATCTTTTCAACGATACCAGAATGTGTTATTGATGCCGATACAGAACCATTATTTGTTGAATAGGCGGCGCAAAGCCGCACCATTAGTACACTACTAACAACTTTTTGTACACTTAATTTTTTTGAGGTAAACCATGGGATTCAATGATGTTAAAACCCCGACGTATGTCTCCGTTGAAAAGGACACTGCGCATTTTAACGTGAAACGCCAAGAACAAGAAGCGTTCGCAGCGCAGAGCATAAGCGGCTTTTTGGTAGGCATTGACTACATCAACGCCACCTACAACAACAAGCCCGCACCGAAGCTCTCGTTAAAGTTTATTGACCACACGAGCAACGAAGATTTCATTTTTCAGACCTCTTTTACAGGTGGGTATGCGCAGACGATTTTGAATTGCCTTGCGGGTGTAGAACACGCTCAGTTTGGCGTGGTCGGTTTGAAGATGGTGGAGAAAGGCGACAAAGCAAAGATGCAAGTTTATCACAATGAAATGTACCTCCAGTGGAAGTATAAGCCAGAGCAGATGCCGAAGCCGGAGGAGTACAAGCTCAAGTCCGGCGATGTGGTCGTTGACTACACCGAGCGCACAAACTGGTTCCGCGAAACGGTCTTGGCGGAGGTGCAAGCAAAGCTGCCCTCACGCTACGACCGCAAAGAACTCGTAGAAAGTACAATGGACAAGCAACGTATGATTGCGCCACCTCTGCCCAAAGAAGAAGACATTGAATGGGGCAGAAAACCCGTAGCAGCGTTGCCTGAAAGGAGCGCGGCGGCTGATTATGTCCCGTTTCCGACCGCAACGGGCAATGTCAACGTCCCGCGAGGCACTTCACGAATTAGTGAAGCAGAAGCCGTCCCTCCACCAACAGACGAAGACATTCCGTTTTAACCCGGTAACACCAATCGAAGAACTATCAATGGGAGCCACTCTTGCACTATTCAACATTGAAGAACAAGCGAAAAACCGCTTGGATGAACGCTTGCATGGCTTCCGTACAAAGTACGCTCCTCAAAAACAGCAGCCAAATGCAACCATCGAGATTGAAACTCCACTGCCTTCGGTATCACCTATTCCAGAAACGCTCACAAAAGAGCCGGAAACGCTCGTGGAAGAGCCTGTGCAGGCTGCGAAACAATGTTCGCAGCCTGAGATGGAAGTACCTTCGGAGCGCATTTCGGAAGAGGTATTCTGGGCGTGTGTGTTTGGTGTGGACGAGGTGCTGCATATCTCAGAACTGACACGACGCACACGGTATTGTGGCGAGATATTCGGAATCATTAAGAAGCCGCTCCCGCAGTACCTCAACGACGCAACGCAAGACACTCTTGCGCACAATCTTATCAACCGCGCCCACTACGACGGCTTATTGCAGGAGACAGCACGTTTCAGCAATCATGCCGTCTTGTGGTCGCATAATTACTGCTATCAGCATGGCACGACCACTCAAAACTAACGCCGAGCATTTCAAGCACACACGCGACTTTCGCAATGAACTCGCTGTGAAGGCGCTCCGGCAGCGCTTTGGCATTGTAGGCTATGGAATAACTGTGATGTTGCTTGAATTTTTGACGGGTGCCGAATATATGCGCATAGAATGGAATGAAATTCAAATGGAACTCATTTCCGCAGACTTTGGAACGGACAGCGAAACGCTCCAAGAAGTGGTTGAATATGGGTGCAAAGTCGGAGTTTTCCGTATGGAAAACTCACAGGAAACAGAGTTTTCCAACGGTAAAACTACGCACGTGTTTTCCCCGCTTTTACACCACCTTTTGAGGGATTTACTTGAGTTTCGCGCCGGAGAACGTACCAGAAAAGGAGTTTTCCGCACGGAAAACCCGCAGGAAACTCCGCCAAACAATAGTTTTCCGCACGGAAAATCGCATAGTATAGTAGAGTATAGTAAAGATATATCTATATCGGATTCTGCGAATCAAACCCCACTCCCAGAAGCCCTCCCCGAAAAAGAAAGCGCGGTTGCGCCGCCGCCAGAAAAACCCAACGACGACGACCCACACCGAGCAGAAGCCCTCGCACTGGTAAAGTTCTGCGCCGCGCTGCCGACACTGAGCAGCCTCAAGCGGCAACTCACCGTTGATGAAGCCTCGCGTCTCGTGATGCTCTACGGTCTCCAAGCCGCGAAGGAGGCTGCCGAAGGACGCGACGGTTACAAGGGCTGCGAGAACTACACAAGCGTGTACGTCGCAGTCGAAAAGTGGGCGAAATCTTCACAAATTTACACCCGAAGTAATCCGAAAGCCGCTTCTGCGCAAGCGCCGAAAGCCGCAAACCTTGTCCAAGCCCCTGCCGGCTGGACACCTAAACCCGTCATTGCCAAACCAATTCCTCAAACAACATGATTGCATCAAAGCCGCTACCGTTTTCGACAGATGCTGAAACCGCCGTTCTGGGCGCGTGTATGCTCTCCGAATCGGCGCTCATGGTCGCTTCCGAGAAGCTGACCACCGAGCATTTTTACCACGAAACACACCGCATCATTTTCGATACGATGCTCACGATGTACCGCGCCGGACAGCCTCTGGACATGGTCACGGTAACACAAAATCTTCAAAACAACGGACAAATCGCACAGGTCGGTGGCGCGTCGCGTTTGGTGGCGATGTACAGCCACACGCCGAGCGCTGCCAACATTGACCAGTACGTTGCGATTGTCCTCGAAAAATCCATTGCCCGTGAACTGGCGAAGGTTTGTTCTACCTACTACGACGCGGCATTAGATGAAACGCTCGACCCATTGCAAACAATGGTAGAGTTTCAAGACCACGCACTGAAACTGGGTTCGGGACTGGTTACGCCAACGCTGCGCAAGCCGCGCCAGCTTGCCGCAGAGGTCTTTGCACACGTGGACGCAATGTTGGAAGCGGGCAGTCACATCACGGGAATACCTACAGGACTTAGCGACCTAGACTTTATGCTCGGCGGCTTCAAACCTGCCGACCTTATTATCGTCGGCGCACGACCGAGTGTCGGTAAATCGGCACTCATGCTTTCGATGGCAAACAACATGGTTTTTTCCGACGCTCCAGTTGGAATTTTCTCTATCGAAATGTCCGCTAAAGCGCTTGGAACTCGGTTTCTGAAAATGATTACAGGCTTGAATCTTGATTCCTACGAATTTTTGAAATCTCGCCCAAGCCAAAACCAAATAGACCGCATCGTTGCGGGTGTCGAGGAGATGCAAAACAGGAAGCTCTACATTGACGACAAGCCAAATCTGAACGCTGCGGAATTTGCTGCAAAGGCGCGCCGTTACGTGTCCGAGTTTGGCTGCAAGGCGATTTACTGTGATTACCTGCAAAAGTTCCAAAAGACAAATTTCCGGCTTGAAGAGCGGCATTTCATCACCGAGATAGCACGAATGCTGAAAAACACGGCGAAGATGCTGGACGTTCCCGTCATAGCGCTTTCGCAACTGAAACGCGAGGTGGACAGCCGCGCTGACAAGAAACCGCTTATGTCGGACTTCATGGAGAGCGGTAATATCGAAGCCGAAGCAGATGTGATGATAGGCATTGACCGCCCAGAGCGCTATGGTGATGTTATGTTCAGCGATGGCACTCCGGCAGTCGGTAAGGCGAAGCTCTGTGTGCTGAAACACCGCAACGGTACTATCGGCGAAGTCATTGTGAACTATCGCAAAGAACTGACGCTTTTCCACGACAACCTTCCAAGTTACCCAGATTACACGGTGGACGAGGGCGATTACGGAGAGGCGTTCTAATGGGAGCAAAACGCATAGACGGCAATCAAAACGCCATCGTCGCAGCGCTGCGCAAATGCGGTGCGTCGGTGCAGATTTTGAGCGGCGTTGGGAAAGGCTGTCCAGATATTCTTATCGGTGACAGGGGCTACAACTTCATTGCGGAACTTAAGGACGATAAACAGCCATTGTCAGGGCAAAAACTCACTCTCGTTGAAGCAAAGTGGCACGAGCAGTGGCGCGGTCAAAAGGTGATACTCCACAACGTTGAAGAAGCAATCAATTTTCTCAATCATTCCAGAAAGCAACATAGAAATGGAAACCAAAACCCATGACGAACCAAAACTCAAGCCCGGGCAGCGCAAGCGCCCATTCAGCGAAGCGGGGTCTCCCAACGCTGGCAAAATCATGTTCTCTCGCACAGGCGCTCTGTACAAGGTGCTGAAAAGCGGTTCGATGAAACGACTTTCGCCCGAGGAGACAAAGACGGTGTATGATGAACTGGCTGCAAATCCTGTACAGAAGCAGTGTGGAGCAGTATTACACTTTTTCTACTGCACAGCCTGCGGTATATCGCGTAACGAGCCATGTAAACGGACAAAAGTGGAGGCGCAGCCATGACGGTAACAAATTCAGAGTACGCTCAAGCTCAAGCTGAACTCAATGTCGAACAATGGGTACACATTCGCATAGAAAAGCGCACACCAAAAAAGTTGGATGTTGAATATCTCTACGAATACGATTTGCCTCGCTCTCTCTGGGAACGCAGGGAATGGGTTATCAATTGGCGCGTTGCTTGGTTTCGATGTCAGTTCCCACGCCATTACATCTCGGCTGTAATGGCGTTCTACGACAAAAATTCCAAGAAAAAATTTGGCGGCGGGCTAGGCGCAATTATTTCTACGAAGGCGCAAATCACGAAAATTTCGAACCGGTTAGCTGAGTACAAACGTAATTATATCCCAACAGTTTTCGAGCCGAACGCTGAGGATACAGGCGCATATCAGTCAGCAATGGCGAAATTACATGAGCGGGAATGTCAACTACAGCAATTATTAGCAGAGGTACAGCCATGACAAAATTAGAAGCTCTCATCAAAAAGTTAGAGGAATGGGAAGCAGAAAAAGCAAAGCTCCTTGAGCAAGTTGCTGATTTAGACTTTTGCATTGTTCTCATTAAAGAAGGAATTATCAGATACCAAGAAGAAACGAGGCAGCAATGAGAAAACAAAACTGGACAACCAGAGTCCCGTGGCGCACTGGCTGGTATGCTGTTCGTGAACGCATGACGAATGGCTGTGCGAAATGGAGTCGCTTTTCGCTTATCAAACTAGAAAGAAAGATGTTCAAACTCTACATCGCCACAGATGATTACTACCCTGAACGGCTTTTCAAGCCTAAACGTGACAGCGGTACAGAGTATTTAAGACTGGAGGATATATGCTAAAAGTCTGTGAGCAAAAATGCAATGAATGCCTGTTCTCCAAGAATCGCATCGTAAGCAAGGAACGCATGAAAGAAATCATTGCCGAATGTTTGGAGGAAGATAGATACTTCGTTTGCCATAAAGCCACGATAGCCAACAAGGATGTAGTCTGTCGCGGTTTTTACGAGAAGTTTGGTCTGCAAACCAATGCGATTCGCGTTTGCGACCGCAGGGGTTGGGTTCACTTTGTGAATCCGACAACGGGATGCCCGGAAGAATAGATAATAATTACTACTGCAAACCAATCAAATTCCAAAGAAAATGGCGCAAAAATCAAACATCCAATGGACAGATGCCACATGGAATATTGCCAGAGGCTGCACCAAAGTTGATGAAGACTGCAAATTCTGTTATATGTACAGAGACAGCTTCGACGACACACGATACAATCCAAGAGTGGTGACAAAAACTAAAACGGTATTTAATCTTCCTCTCAAACTCAAAGAGCCATCTAAAATATTCACCTCCTCATTGACCGACTTTTTCCACGAAAACTGTGACGGCTTCCGTAGTGAGGCATGGGATATAATTCGCCAATGCCCGCAGCACACATTTCAAATCCTGACAAAGCGCCCCGAGCGAATACTTGAAAACTTGCCCTCGGATTGGGGCGGGGGCTGGGGCAACGTCTGGCTTGGAACAAGTATCGGCAGCAACAAAGGAATGTCAAGGCTGGACCCGTTGTTGAGAGTACCTGCAAAAATTCGGTTCATTTCTTTTGAGCCATTGCATGAACAAATAGGTATGAACCTTGACCTATTGGATTTGCTTGCTATCGACTGGGCAATCATTGGTGGCGAAAGCGGAAACGAAAACGGCATATATCGTTATCGTCCCTGCAAAGTTGAGTGGATGGAACAAATCGCGGATGCTGTCAAGAGTGTTGGAAACTCTGTGTTTGTAAAACAGATGGGTACACATCTGGCAAAAACACTCAAAATGTCTGACAGGCACGGAGGGAATATAGACGAATTTCCTCTGTCCTTGCAAATACGTGAATTTCCTCCCGTGAATCCATCAACTGGATGCCCGGAAGAATAAACAACAATTCCCCTTTCTTCACTCACATTAAACAACCAAAATGAATAATACGGATGATATTCTAACCTTTATCGGCATGATTGGAGCCTATCTTCTCAGCTTTGCTGTGGCATTCGTGATAACAGTTGGTTTACCTTTGCTGGGCATGGCTGGTTTGCTACGTTTTTTGACAAAGCGTAAGTAAAACATTGAAGGCGTATAATCCTGACAACAACAATTTTCCCACGCTTGTATGAATACGACCATGAACACTGTTTTAACCTGCGTCAGCCTCGTTACGGGACTGAAAAGTGACCATATTTTTCTCAATACACGTCACCAGCACGGGTTGTTTGCCCGGTATATCGCAATTCAACTTCTCAAAGAAAGCGGGCTGACGCACCAGCAGATTGCAGCAGAAACGCAGCGTACACGGCAAGCAGTGGGAAAGGCATTGAAGGCTCACGAGCAGCTTCTTACATCGGATTATCGCTATCGAAATACCTATCATCTCGCGCATCAGAAATTTGCGGAACGCACGAGTTAGTTGCCGCAACTAACTCGTGTCCAGACTGTTTAAGCCATGCTGTAAATTTGATTTTTCACAGCATGGCTTTTTGTTTTTTTACGAAGAGAATCGCATGAACGCTCCCATCAGTCCAATATCCGCTCAGGCTCTCAATCTGGTTCCTGTTGCGTCGCTGCCTGTTCCGTCATCCAAGAACGACGGATGGATACTGCGTTTACGTGCCGATGGGCGTTTATATGAATCCGATGGTACGCAATGGAACGATTTTCTGAGCGGTGGAGCGCCACCTGTCGGTTCGATTGACGCAAATTCACCAATCAATGGAAACCCTGCCGCATTAGATACCCCTGCCGAGCTTGCTGCTGAAATTCAAGTTCTGCAAGCAGCAATGGCAACGAAACTTAGTGACTCTGTTTTTGACAAGGACAAAGACGGCAGACTTGACGTAGATGCGCTTGACGACATGGAAATCCCATTCACTATCCCTTCGACAACTTGGAACTACACGCACAATTTAGGGCGTATTCCGCAAGTAACAGTCGTGGATGACAATGGAGATGAATTTGATGCCGACCCGCAATTCCCTGACCTGAACAACATTACGATTGAATTTATCACACCCAAAACGGGTAAACTTATTTTACACTAATATCTTGGAGATATAGTCATGCCAGTCAAATTGATTGAATTTTTGCAGCAGTTGGCTTCCGCCACTACTGCTCGTATTGCAGCCGTTCTCGCTGCATTGGTCACTGCCGGAAAATCAACGGCAGGTATTTTCGGGTACGATGTTACCCAAAACCGCTTCGTCGGTGTTCGCACTAATGGTGGAGCGCCGGAGCCGTTTGCTCACTTGAGCGATATTACCCCGAACTCTGTGAAGGCATTTTCGGGTGCATTGGGTCCTGTGGCGGCAAATGAGACGACAGTCACTCACAATTTGGGGACGACAAAAATCAATTCGGTTACGTTGGTGAACACTGACAACTACCCGATTGTTGCGGGCTGGGAGGTCATTGACAACAACAATCTGAAAATTTATACCCTCAGCGATTACGCTGACTTGCCGTTCAGCATTGTTGCATTGCCGTAAGAATACTCAACCCCGCACTAACTCAGTGCGGGGTTTGTTTCTCTCCTTTACTATCGAATTACCGCCATGAAATTTAGCAGCAACGTTGAATTTGAAAAATATACTACTGCCGCACGTGACGCTCGTGTAGCCGCAGGCAAGATGCCTGTTGGCTCAGTTATAGAAAACACCACGACCGGGACAGTGCAGTGGCGGAAAAATGCTTCGACGTGGCTGGATATTGGCGCTTCGCCCGGTGGTTCATTTATACCGATGGCATACGTTGCGCCCCCGGCAACGAACTCCGCTGCTGACCAACAAACATGGATTCAGAATTTTATCACGCAGGCTATCGCAGCAGGAGTTATGGCAGCACCACCGACGTATGAGGTTTCAGGTCAAATTACAGGCACAGGCAACGACAACGTGGCACTGGCACTGGTCGGAACAACCACCTACAACACAACTACTGACGGCAGTGGCAACTTCTCGTTCCCAGCTGTGGTGGATGGCACATACACACTCACACCGACAAAAGCGGGGCATTTCACTACGCCTGTAAATCGGAATGTGGTTGTGTCGAGTGCAAATATCACAGGTCAAAACTTCACGATTGCAGTTTCTTCGTCGTCGGCAACCACCAGCGCAACGAAGGTTTACGTGCCGCAAATCAACGCCACGAACCGTTTGCGTTCAATCCAGAAGGGCACTCGGACGCTTAACACAGAACTGTACGCAGGCGTAACGGTAAACGTTTACACGCCGACGTATCACAACGGACGTGCATTCTTCCCTTCGCAAGATGGCAGAGTGTTTGTGTACGATGATAACGACGTACTGCGCACAACGATTTCGCCCGCCATTGGTGGGCAAATATTCGCTGTTCATGCTGTAGGCAACAAACTCTTGTTGGTTGGTTCAACGCACATCCAGTTCGGCACCTACGACAACGGTTCGCCGGACGTGTGGACTCCGGGCAACAAAGTGGCGAATGTTATTTATCCGCAGGACTCAACCTTGTTCAACGGCGAAGTATGGATAACGGGGACGTATTCTGCATCCCCGACACCGCACAACGTCGTGCGCTACAACGTTACCACCGAAGCGCTCGTGCGTAGCAATTTGTTTGCAGGCACAAACGCCAACTTGCTTGCTATCCAAGCAGGCGACACCACGATTGCAGTTCAGAACACAACAAGCGGCACTATTCGCATTATTGACCCTGCGACCTTGGCAACGGTTGGAACGGGCAGCCTCACCGCAGGCAGCAACCCGAACAACATCGCATTCTCACGAGGCAAATTCTGGGTAACGTTTGGCGGGAATCTGTTTGCACTCACTACGTCTGGCAGTGTTGCTATTCCACCGGGATTCGCCGCAAATGGCTGTGTGGCGGATGCAGATTTTGTGTACGTTTTCAACAATGCACTGACGGGAATGGTCGTAATCAATGCAGACACAAACACTGTGGATGGTTCGACAATCTCAGGACTCAGTTCCCCAGCATACTACATCCAGTAAAAATCATTTTTTCACCAATAAAACTCTCCAATGAAAACATTTACCGTAACTCCCAGACTCGACAACGTTGTGATGTGGCTCGCGATTCTCGCGCTGCTCGTAGTTGCATCGTGTATGCCCGCATTTGCACATGATGAAGTTGAAACCCCACAAGCGCAAACAACCTCTACCCTGTCCAAACAAGAAGCAAAGCGCAATTTTGTGCGCAATCACGCAGTCACGCAAAGCGACACGATTAGCGTCCTTGTAACTCGTGTGATTGATGGCGACACATTTATTTGCGTCACCTGTCTCACGTGTGACGATTCAATTTCCGTGCGGGTTCTGGGCATAGACACCTTTGAGAAAACCGCAGGTAAACATTTCCGCCGACAAGCGGATGAGTGGAATTATACCGAAAAACAGGTTAAAGAGAAGGCTCGTGAAGCTGCGGAGGATGCACGGAAACTACTATTGCGACAGCAAGTGAAACTCCACAGAGGCGACAAAACCCAAGACAACCTTGATAGATACTACCGTCTGTTGCGCTATGTGACTCTCCCCGATGGTAGTGATTTCACGGATGCTATGTGGCGAAAAGGACATGACTCACGACGATAATGCCATTCTCCGCGATGCGACATATTGTTCGCATACGGCAGTTTCTTAGGCAACTGCTGTATCGCGCTGTAAAGCTGCTTTTCGCGGGAGATTTTCGGGCATTGGAACTGATGTATGCGCTTGTGTTCATCTCCGGCGCAAAGACAAAATGGATAATCGTCAACGACCGTATGAGCGCCGGGCTGTGGTGGTTCTTTATTGCCAGCATCCCGTTTGACGTTGTGATGTGGTTCGGACTCTCTGCCAGCGCATCGTGGGCACGGCACAAAGATGACAATTTGACATGGCGTAAAGTTTTTGCACTTGGTGGCTTGATTGCATCGCTCTGGTCGCTGTACATCTACGTTATCGCGTATTTGCGCGGCGCTTTCCAAATGGAGTCGGCAATGATTCAAGACCAAGTTCAGGACATTCTGCTCATGCTGTTTTGTGAGATATGCAATCTGATGAACATTGCCGGAATTATGGGGCGTACTGAGTCCCAGAAGGAGGCAAGAGATGAATGAGCAGGTTAAAGACTGGCTTGCAGGTGGTATCGGTGTTTCACTTTTGGGCGTTGTAGGAGCGCTGTTTGTAAAATATGTTTTGCCAATGTTCGCGGCTTTTTCGCAGAAAAAAGTTACTGAAGACGACACGAGCGGGAAAGCAACAAAGGCAGTGGCAGAGGCAAGCAAAGTATTGGTCGAAAATATCACCGATGGCAGCAAGGCGCTAGTCACCAACATCACAGACGGAAACAAAGTGTTGATTGAGAACTACCAGAAGCAGCTTCTGGAAAAAGATGCCAGTCACGAAAAAGAGATTCAGCGACTTGAGAAAGAAGTACAACGCCTTGAAAAGCGCATCGAATCGGCAGAGAAGCAAATAGAAAGCCGCGAAGAGCGCATCGAAGAACTGGTTAAAGAAAAAGAAGAACTTCTTACGCGCATCCATGAAATGATGCAGAAGATGGGTGCAAGTGAAGCAATGCTCTTAAAAGAGCGCGATGACTACCGCAAACGTCTCGAAGAAGCTGAAGCAAAAGTTATTACCGTTTCCAACGCTCTAAAAATGCTGGAGGAAAATATGAACCGGCAGCAAGAGCAAAAATTTTCAGACTAACATGAGCAAAACACTCTACATCTCAGCCGGACACTCCAATTCAGACCCCGGAGCCGTGAATGCGAAACTGAATCTGCGTGAGGCAGACCTCACGCGAGGGCTCCGCAATCTCGTTGTTGAGAAACTGACGTGGATGGGCGCAACGGTGCGCTCGGACGGTACGGGAACACAGAATAACGAGCGGAATACAGCGATAGAAGAGGCTGCGAAATGTGACGGCTTGAAACTGGATATTCACTTCAACGCTGGTGTTGAGGCAGCGCAAGGCGTAGAAGCGTTTTCTGATGCGTCCGAGAAAGCGCTCGCACAGAAACTTGCAAAGGCAGTTGCGGACGTGCTTGGCTCTCCGCTTCGAGGTGATGCAGGGTGGAAAGGACGCACGGAGAGCCAACACGGTTCGCGTGGTTTGGCATGGCTTGACCGCTTACCTCGGTCGCTCTTGCTTGAGGTGTGCTTCATTTCTAATCCGCGCGAAATTCAAACCTATCTCGCCAAGATGGATGCGGTTGCTCAGGCGATTGCAGATATACTTTTCAAGCACAATCAATGAACGAAACTCCTCGCATAGAAAACGTCTCGCTCATCAGTCCGAAGCCACCAGCGCCGGACATGACACCGAAACGCGCCGTTCTCCCTCAGTCAGTCGTGAGCGCAGTCAAACTGTACCATGAGCGCTTGGCGGAGGCGGAATTGAACGCATACCAGCGCTTGTACGAACAAGGCAAATACAGCGCTGAGGAAATCGCACTCCTCGTGGAGGCTGGTAAAATCACAGAACGAAAAAACATTCTCGAAATTATTCAACAACAGGGCGTGGAGGCTCTTATCATTATGGTCTGGAACTTCATCAAAACCAACTTGCGAACAACGATTGCAGGTTTAGTATTTGTCCTTGCGCAGGTCGCGGCTAAAATTGGTTTGTCGCTGCCGGTAGGACTTTCCGACACACTCTTTGGCGTGTCGTACATTTTTCTGTTCAATCTCGCCGATAAGAAAATCTCTCCGCAGTGGATTGCCGGAGCAGCGTTGACGGTCTTGTCGCTTTTCCTGACTCCTGTTGCAGGGTTACTTGGGCTTGGCGCGAATCCACTTGTATTGACAACGCTCCAATTCGGTTTGCAGCAATTTGTGGCACTGCTCCTGA
The DNA here is from genome assembly GCA_014654705.1 of Ignavibacteria bacterium. GTDB lineage: Bacteria > Bacteroidota > Ignavibacteria > Kapaibacteriales > UBA4661 > PH2015. Next base: position 91,745 of record JACVZY010000106.1, on the reverse strand, counting down.
AAGACCAACCCGACCTACAAGAAATCGCACGGCGTACAGGTGCAATGCCTGCGGCTGTGATTCTCATTATCGTAGTCGTTTCTGTTGTGGTGGTATGAACGTATTCTGCCCCATAGACAAGTGCGTCTGCTTTCGCGGCTGCGAAGCACCATGCAAAGCGCCGGAGATAAACCCGCTGGCAACAGCAGTACCCGAAGAGAAAGTACCTTTTCGCGGCATTCTGGCAACTGTTGTAAAGGTCGCAGACACAGTAAATCTCGAAACAAATCTCGACGATGAACTAAAACTCAATTTGAATATCAAGTTATGACACTCAATGAGATTACAGATTTTGCCGAAGCACATGGCTGCGGCGATTTCACACTGATTGCATTGGATGTAGCCGGAAAAGAAATGTGGTGCGGTGTACCCAAGGTCACAGAAGGAAGAATTGTATTGCCTGCCATTGATGAAGACGTTTATCTCAATTTGAACACGTTGCAAAAATATTGCACTCTGCCGAATTGTACGATTGCGGTCTTGACTGAACGTGGTGAGCTTGCAATCAAAGGTCTAGCACGTGGCGCAACGCCAAATGGGGCTGCAAAGGCAATCATTTTACAGGCGTAAATGACACTGCCAATCCAAATTACCGACGATGGGCGACACATCCTTGAGGAAATCGCTCTCTCCGGCATTTCCCATGCTGGGAATATCCCTGTCGGCTCCACGATTGTATCAGACGGTACAAAATGGATTGTTGGGCAAGTGACAGGTGGCGGTACATTGAATCTGGCAGACACTACGCAAAACGGACTACTTAGAAAACTGCCCACACAAGCGTTCTTTCAAAACCAAACAATCCCCTTCCCTCGCACAGGTCGGGAAATGACTGCTTACACGGGAACATTCGGACAAGACACCTACACCGTTACCCCGCTTGGCTCGGAATTGCAACCAGCGCACAAGGCGCTGACGCTTGGTTTGACCAGTGCCGAGAGTGCTATGTTCAATGGCACAACGGGCGGAATACAACTCACGTTTTCCAATGCGGTGGCGATTGACCAGTACGAAATTGCTGTTCCGAATGACCTCAGTAACTGGCAAAACGCGCCAAAGTCGTGGCAGTTCCAAGCATTTGATGGTGCGTTGTGGCAAACACTCAGCACGATTGCCAACGCTCCGGCATGGTCGAGCGGCGAAAACCGCACGTTCCCATTTGTGAACGCAGCGTTTTACACCGATTACCGCCTAAACGTCAGCGACACCTACACCACAGGTGGCACGGGACCATCAGAGAATTTCCCTCGAGCGGGCGCTGTGATGAATGCCAACACGACGGTCATTTCGGGACAAACGTACATTGCAACAGCCTCCGACAACGGCTCGGCATATCTGGCATTCAACGGGCAACTTAATGGCGGTAACTGGTGGCTCAATAACGCAAACGCTGGTTGGGTGCAATTGCAATACCCCACAGCACGAGTATTTCAGTCGGTGGCAATGCAATTTCCAAGCGTTCCCGTTCAACACTCGCCAGCAAGCCTCACTATTGAAGGTTCAAACAATGGCACTTCGTGGACAACGCTGGCAACCGCTTCGGGACTGACATGGGCGCAGAATGAAATCAAAACATTCCCAATCGTAAGCGGAACAGCATACAGTTACATACGCTACACCGGGGTAAGCAACGGTTTTTCGCTGGTGTACGGAGAAATTACGGCGACGTATTCCACAACGCCACCTGCCAGCTTTTCGATTGCTCGGCTTCGCGTTTCCGGCACAAATTCCCAAACGCCACTATCGGAACGACGCTGGCTAAAGGCAACGGCAAACGGCGGGAATTGGGAAGAAATTGCATTCACTTCGTCGGGTGGGAACATCACTGGAACAATTTCCGGCGATACCTTCTCGCTCACAGCGCCAACGTACACGCATCCGACATTTTCAACACAAAGTTTTACGCCCAGCATCGTTGGTTCTACGCTGAACACGCTGGCAGCAAGCCGTGATGCGCAAGGACACGTTTCGCTCAGTTTGGTAGCGCTGACGCTGCCCGCATTCGGAGGCGGCTTGGCAGGAACGTCAGGAAACGGACTGACAGTAACGAGCAATAGCGTTTCTCTCGCTCTCGCTGCGTTTGGAGCACCGGGCGCAATGCCGGGACTGACGTTTAACACTTCACAGTTTCTTCGCGCAGACGGACAGTGGGCAGCGCCAAGCGCAAGCAGCTTCACGCAATGGAGAACGCAAGTTGCTGACGCGCCTTTCGGCAATGTTCTTTCACAAGATTTTATCACGGATAACGGCATTCTTCGCTTTGTTGCCGGAAGCAACGTGACCATTTCCCAAACCAGTCTTGGCGCGGGTGCGACAGCTATCACGATTTCTGCAACAAGCGGTGGTGGTGGCAGTCTTACTGGCACAAGTGGAAACGGGCTGACGGTTACGCCGACGACTGTTTCCCTCGCTCTTGCTACGACCAGCAGCGCAGGCGCAATGCCCGCGTTCTCTGGCAATTCAGCAACGTTCCTGCGTGGTGACGGCTTCTGGGGCTTCATTCCGAGCGGTGGAGGCGCTGTCAATAGTGTATCAACAGGCAACGGCGCTGTGCTGTCGGTAACGCCAACGACGGGAAGCGTCGTCATCACGCCGATTGGTCTTTCGACGACGCTCAATAGTGGATGGAATTCGACAACCAAGACCTTGAGCTTGCCTGTTCCTGTCTATCAGGGTGGCATTTTGCTGAGTGCCAGTGTTGCGAACTTTGACCTGTCTAGTTTGGGTGGTAGTGGCGGAACGACCATAGAGGTTCGCAAGGACGGTGCTGTTATTGGTCAGGCATCTATTCTCAATTTCACGGGAGCAGGTGTCAGCGTTGTACCGGGTATCGGCTACGAGATTAACATACCGGGCGGAATGGGTGGCGGTGGTGTTACCTCGTTCAACAGCACAGTAGGCGCAATCAATCTCGTAAACGGCACGAACACGACAATTACGAACCTCGGCGGTGGCACCTTCCGGGTTGATGCAACGGCAGGAAGCGCTTCACTGGCGGGTTTCTCCGGCAATGGACTAAGTGTAACAAGCAATACCGTTTCGCTGGCACTGGCTTCACTGGCAAATGCAGGTGCAATGCCAGTTCTGAGCGGTGTTTCTACTCAGTACCTTAACGGACTTGGGCAATGGACAACGCCGAGCATTGCAGTAGGTGTTACCTCGTTCAACAGCACCACAGGCGCAATCACGCTGATAAATGGCACGAATACGACAGTTGTAAATGTTGGAAGCGGTCAATTCCGTGTGGATGTACCGAATATGGGTTTGCCACCTGGAACACTGAATAACACGCTGCGGCATAACGGTACGGCATGGGAACCAACAAATACGCTCTCCATCGGAACAACGGTAGATGTGAACAACACAAGTCTCAGAGTCCTTCCGCAAATCGGGAGAACACTAGGCATCGGAACTCCGCTGTGGGCTGAAGTGGGATTAACCACGAGCAACACACTTGGATTTGATGCGCCGGAAATTCAGATACGCGGCAACCGAGTGTTTTTGTTTCCACAGCTTGGCGCTGCTTATGACCTGTCGTTGTTAAGTGAAACAAGAGCATTTGTATTGGGCGATATGAACTCAAAGATTTCGTTTTTTGGTGGTGCGGCGCAATTCAAGCAAAGTCTGCCCGGCGCTGCCACCGACCCAGCAAGTACACAAGCTCTCGTGAACGCAATAAGGACACTTTTAATCAATTACAGTTTAGCGACTTAACATTTTACAACCATGAAATTCCTCGAAAATCTCGAATTCTCCGTTACCGCACTCTTCACGCAAGACAGCGACGAGCCAGTATTAGACGACGACGGCAAACCGCTGTACAAGGCGGATGGTACTCCCAAGACGAAAAAAGTCAAATCCAAGTCGTTGCAAATCGCTTTCCGTGATGCTGCGAAGGATAAAGACATTGCCCTTGCTGTTGTGAAATGCAATGACTTGGAGGAAGATATTGCGAAAGAGATGGTGAAAAACGTCTTTGAAAGATTCCCGCTTCAGATTGCAGATGCAGTCTATCGTGGCGAGGAAGTTGGAACCGTTCCTGCACCGTACCGTGGCGAGGAAGTTGGAACCGTTCCTGCATCCGCAACAACTGATACGAAAACAGAAACAGTAGAAACCAATGGCTAAAGACACGCTCAATATCGCCGACCTGAAGCAGCACGAACAAAACGCCAATCGCCACACTGAGCGCGGACGCTCAATGCTGGCAAATTCGTTGCGTGAGTACGGTGCTGGCAGGTCAATCGTTTTGGACAAAAACGGTGTTATCATCGCCGGAAACCTCACTGCGGAATATGCTGCGGAATGTGGTATTTCTAACGTCCGCGTCGTGAAAACGACGGGCAATGAGCTTGTCGCGGTGATGCGTACCGATTTGGACATTACCACCGACCGCAAAGCGAAAGAACTTGCTCTTGCTGATAACCGCATCGCACAGGTGAGTATTGACCTCGACCCTGTAGTATTGCAGGCTCTCGAAGCCGAAGGCGTGAGTATGGAGCAATTTTTCTCTAGCGATGAACTGACGGCGCTGATGGCAACTGACGAAGCTGCACAAGAACCTGTCGAAACGCCCGTGCCGGAGCTAAAAAGCGTGGCAATCACCAAAACGGGTGATGTGTACGAGTTTACGCTCAATGGTATGACAAGCCGCCTTATGTGCGGTGATTCCACGAATGGTGGAGACGTAGCGCTGCTCATGCAGGGCAAGAAAGCAGCCATGCTCTTTACTGACCCACCGTACAACATCGCTTACACCGAATTCAACAACGAAGGTCGCGGCGGCTCTGAGAAAGCGGGCAAAGACTGGAGCGAGGTGTATTGCACTGCATGGAAAGATGAAATGTCCGATGACGACTACGCTCAATTCTTGAATGCGGTGCTGCGAAATGCGAAAGACAGCCTGATTACTGATGCGCACTACTACGTCTGGTACGCAGCCAAATACTATGTGACCTTGACAGAAGCGTTCCGCGCAAACGGCGTGTCATTTGATTCTATACCGCTCGTGTGGGTAAAACAGACGTTTACGATGTCGTGGGCGCACTATCACCGTCAGTACGAGCCGTGCATTGTGGGCGGGAAAGGTATGCCGACCGTTTCAAAACGCTGGTTTGGTCCCAAGAACGAAACCAACGTTTGGGAAATCTCGACGGAACATAACAGCACGTACATTCACCCGACGCAAAAGCCCGTAGTCTTGGTGCAAAGGGCGCTGCTCAATAGCTCCGAAGCAGGCGACCTTATCCTTGACCTCTTCGCTGGAAGCGGCTCGACGCTGTTAGCCTCGGTGCAAAACGCTCGGTATTGCTACACGATAGAGCAGGAAACGCTTTTCTGCGATGCTGTTGTGCGCAGAATGATTTCTTATTGTGAAACGGCAGCTATCCCGCTTGTTCTGAAGCGCAATGGCGAAATAATCAACCCAGAGGAGTTCCAATGTGCCGAGTGAGTACATCGGACATATCTGGGAGCGTCAAACGTGGGAAACTGACAATCAATATGGCGCATTTTTAGCGTATCGGGACTTAGGCACGAATCGCAGTGTAGATGCGGCTTTTGAGGTGTACGACGAAAAGAAAAAGGCACAAAAGAGCACAAAAAAGGCACAAAAGAGCGCAAAAAAAGACCAAAAAGCGCAAAAGAAGAAACGAGCAAACGGCACGTTTCGCGGATGGGTAAAAGACAATGATTGGGCAAGACGAGCAAACGAGTACGACGCATTTGTCCAGCATGAACTTGACACCGCGAAACTGGAAGCACAGAAAGAGGCTCAAGTCGAAATCGTTGGCAAGATAGCCAAAGCTGCTTTGGAAGCTGCTCTCAAAATGTTGGAAAAACCATCGTTGGAGAAGGTTCGCAAGAAGTATAAGGTTGATAAAGACGGCAAACAATCGCTCATTGAGATGATTACTGAGCAGCAAAGCGTGTTTGCTTCCGAAGGAATTGTACGGTTTAGCTTGCAATCGCTCCTGCCCCAGTTCTTTGGAAATACTCCTGATATAGACCTCAAGAGCAAAACTGATGCGGAACTTGAAGCACTGGTAAAAGGCAAATGAAACAAGCAACCATTGACATTCGCGCTGCTGCTGAATTGGAACTACGCCGCAGGCAGCGCATTCGTGAAGAGCAGCAAGCGCCGGATTGGATAACGCTTGTCGGGCTTATGGACTTCATTCCATACATCTCTCCGGCATGGCAATCCCCGCTTCACCTTGCGCCGATTGTGCAAGCATTGGAGCGGGTTTTGACGGAAAGTGTGAAGCTGGTAATTGAAGTACCACCAAGACACTTCAAAACCGAAACTGTCCTTCACGCAATCGCTTGGATTCTCAGGCAGCAGCCGCATCGTACAGTAGGTTATGTCAGCTACGCCATCAAGCAAGCGCACTCGAAAGCACTCAAAGCGCAGCGATACAGCCTACAAGCAGGATTAAAGCCCGACAAGCAAATGCACAATCTCTCGGAATGGCGCGTCAGCGAAGGCGGTGGAATTTTGGCAACAGGTATTGGCGGACCACTCACCGGGCAAGGTTTGGATGTTGGTATCATTGACGACCCAACTAAAAACCGCGAAGATGCTGAATCTCGCCAGAAACGAGATAAGCAATGGGGCTGGTTTGAGGACGTTTTCGAGACGCGGTACGCCCCGAATGCCAGCGCAATAGTCGTTCTCACACGCTGGCACGAGGATGACCTCGCTGGACGGATAATGAAAGAGCGACCTGAATTTGAGTTTATCCGTCTCCCAGCGCTTGCAGACTGCAAAGACGCTAGTGGTGTGAATCATTCCCCTGACCCGCTTGGACGGATGGAAGGCGAGGCATTGCTGCCGGAGCGATACAGTCGTGAGTATTTGGAGCAAATCAGAGCAAAGAAGCCCTACACGTTTGCTTCGCTCTACCAAGGGCTGCCCCGTCCGCGTCAAGCGAAGGTATTTGGTGATGCGACGTTCTATGAAAAATTGCCGGAAAAAGTATCGTACAGCGTTGGTGGCGATTTGGCATATACAGAATCCACTCGCGCCCATTGGAGTTCGGTTGTTGTGTATGCGGTGGATGGCGATATGTACTACGTGGTTCATGTCGAGCGCTGGCAATCGGACATTACCGCAACAACGGAGCGCCTCAAGCGCATCCAAGCGCGATACCCGGTTAGAATACATTTGGAGGCGAATGGTCCGCAGAAAGCTGTTTGCGATATGCTTGAAGAGCGGAAAATTCGTATCAAGCGTTTACAGCCCTCAGCAGACAAGTACGTCCGCGCAATGCCATTTGCTGAAGCATGGAACGCCGGACGGGTTTTGCTGCCCAATGAAGCCCCGTGGCTGTCGGCATATTTAGACGAAATCAACGATTTTACTGGTGTTGGCGACATAGAAGATGACCAAGTAGATGCGTCGGCAAACGGCTTTCAACGAATTAAACGACCTGGAATATACTCGTAATGTTAGAACGCTTTCGCTCATATCTCCCCTTCGGACAGCAAAAAGCAGCCTCGCAAGCTGCTTCCAAGCCGTCGTATGCAAACATCATGGAGATTTTAGGGCTGATGGCGCGTTCCATGCGGGCAAGCGGCGTGAAGCGTTCTGTGCAGGAACAAGCTGCTATCGGCATCACCTATGCTTGTTTGCAGCGCCGGGCGCAATCTATTTCGTCGTCGTGGGAGAAGGTGTACAGTGAGCGGACGCAAAGCGATAAGAAGGAAGTACCGCTTGACCACTGGCTTGTACGCTTGCTTTGGAAGCCAAATGCGTACTACACGCGCTCACAGATACGCAAGTTGACGGCATACTGGCTGGACATCAATGGAAATGCGTTCATTCACACACCTATTGTTGCCGGAAAGCCGACAAGTATGTGGGTGTTGCGCCCTTCCCGTGTAAAGATTATTCTGGATTCTACAAGTCTGGTTGCGGGATACGAGGTGCAAAACCCGGGCGAAAGCATTCTTGTTCCGGCAAACGAAATGATTCACTTGCGCGACCTCTACGCTTCCGATGCCGACGAGTATCAAGTCTATGGACGCGGCATCATTCAAGCACTGAAAGACCAGTTGTCGCTGGACAGCAACTTAGGGCAGTATCTGGCTCGGTTCTTTGACAATGATGCACGACCGCCATTTGTAGCAAAGATTGCCGGAGATTTTGACGGTGACTGGCAAGCATTCAAAAATGAATGGAACACCAACAATCCGAACATGAAGCTGCGCGGTTTGCTTACCGATGGGATGGAATTTGAGGAGATGAAGAGCGAGTCGGTGAAGGTAGATTTTGGTAAGGTTACGCTCTCTACGCAGGAGCAAATCACGTCTATCATGGGCGTTCCGCTTGGCTTGATAACAGGCAATCTGGCAAACCGCTCGACCGCAGAGGTCTTGGAACGGCATTTCTACACGAATACCATTGACCCGATACTGGACTACCTAGATGAAGAGCTTACGCGCCATTTCGCACAATTTGAAGCCGGACTGCTGGTAGAACACGAGCCGTATCGCGTCATTGACCCTGAGATGGAATTAAAGCGCGAGCAGCACGAAATTATGTATGGCATTAAAACCGTGAATGATGCCCGCAAAGAGCGTGGCAAGGAGTCAGTAGAATATGGTGATAAGCCGCTTGCCCCGAAAAACCTTACGTTTCTTGAAGCACTTGTGCCGCCTCCCGTTCCCGCTCCTACAATCGCACCAGCGCCAGAGCCGGACAAACCAAAAAAGCAGCTTCCTAAAAAGCACCAACCTTCGCCAAACCAGCTATCACTCAACTGGGGCGATAACGCGCCGGAAGAAGCCTCGCTCTTGGCGTACTGGAAAAGCTATGACGAAAAAGCCGGAACGTTCACCGATGCCGTGAAAGGTGAGCTAAACAGCGTCATGGACGAACTCGAAACGACAACGCTGGACAACTTGGAAAAAGGCTTGTTTGTGCCGGAAGAATGGGCAGCGTCCATGTCGAAGCGGGTACAGGAAGCAATGCAGAAACACATTGAGACCATTACTGCTGCTGCCCTTGGCGATGCAAATGCAGAGCCGGAAGACCTTTCGGCAACTTTCGATGAGCGCATGGCGGTTGCTTCGCAGGAAAGCACGGACTTGATTACAGGCATCTTCGGCACAGCGAAAGAGGAATTGCAAGCGAAAATTGCTGCCAACACGCAAGCCAGCACAGAGGAATTACAGGCGATTGTGAGCGAGTATTTCAGGCAATTCCCTGAGTATCGCTCGGAACGTATCGCCCGCACAACGGCTACGTTCCTCACCTCACGGACTCAGCGCGAGACGTGGGATGAGGTTGGGCAATCGTACAGGTGGCTCACCATGCGCGACGGTAGCGTCCGCGATGACCATATAAAAGCAGATGGGCAGAAACCTGACGAAAACGGCTTTTTTGTTGTTGGTGGTGAGAAAACGAAACATCCTGCCGGAGCAGGTCTTAGCGCGAAAAATGCGGTGGGCTGTCGGTGTACACTTTTTCCAGATGTAATAGAATGATACCATGCGGCACAATAGACATTGCTTTCGAGCAGCTTCCTCTCGCGTTAAAGACCTTAGCGTTTGAACGTGGACAAGAGCGTAATGGTTATTCGGCTATCGTTGGAGTGCTGGGCGAATCCGTTGTAGTTCATATTTTTGGCGAACTGAACGACCTTCACGCGGTATGGGTAACGTTTGTCAACGATAACAGAGCTATTATCGCTGAGTACAATACGCTGGTGATGGTGGGACTGTTTATGAATATTTTTCGAGACAAGGCATATTTGGCTGTGGAAACAGTTTCAGCATTGCTGAAAGCACGAAATTCGGCAACGGTACAGATCGAAGGCGATGACAAACGAGCTATTGAAGTAAGTATTGACGAAGAACTTGGAATTATCACACTCGGCATTGTGCCGAAAGAACAAAATGAGCCATGAACAACTACAATAATCGCTCCATAACGAGCAATGACCCAAGGTATTTGCAGCGTAATCGTTTCGATGGCGGTATGCAGCCCAACGCTGCGGACAATAATGCTGAAGAGCAAATGAAGCGTCGCAGAAATCAAGTACGTGATGCACTTAACCGAACAAAAGATGTTGGAAAAATCGAAAAAATTGCGGAGATTTTGAGGGTGTAAACTAAATATCCTCAAATTCCCTCAGTTATTATGGCTACAAAAAGAAAACTAAAATATTTCCCCAATTATTCTGATTACTTGGAAGAAAGTATTCATAATGAAGAAAGAGATAAACTTCGTGAGGCATTCAAAACAGCTAGAGACAAACTAGATTTAATAGCAGCTTCCCCTTACGTAGAAGATTTCAAAGTGGGAAAGACTGCAAATAATTTTGTTGCTCCTGACCCACTGCCAGAATTTGAGAAGCTATTTGAGAGTAAGGTTGGACTTAACGATGCTGATATCAATAGATTTAATGGCTATAAGGATTTTGAAGCAGGTCGCGTAATCTATCAACCTAAAGAAGAATGGTTGATGGATGAATTAGAGAAGGCACTTATTAAATATGCGAAGAAACAATATCCTTACCCAAAGTGTAAAAATAACATTGAGGGTGCGGGAAGAAGAAAGCAAAGTCCGACACAGTTTAATGTTTATGTCACTTACAATCTGATTGATTTAGAGTCTAAAACAAAATCCAAAAAGTAAAATTTCTAACGCCAACGCACCGATAGCGTAAATAAACGTATCACAGCACGGGCGTACCACTCCAAACGGAGCGGTACGCCCTTTTTTATTTCTACCCATGAGCAACCAAAATAGCGATTTCGTATTGCGCTATAAGCAACATCCAGCAAATCCTGTCGCTGCTTTTGGCGATAAATCAGGTCTGATTGTCAGTCGTGCTACGCAGATTATTCAGCAATCCGACGACATTTACAAGTTCATTATCACAACCAATGCACTTGACCGTTACAACGACATCGTGCAGCCTTCTGGTGCTGATTTGAACAATTACAAGGGTAATCCTGTTGTGCTTTTCAATCATAACTCGTTCAGCGAGTTGCCGATTGGGAAGAATCTTGACATTTACGCTGAAAGTAATGGTCTTGTCGGAGTAACACAGATTCATACGCTTACAAGCCTCGCTGCGGACGTGCTGAAGTTGCTGAAAGGGGGCTTTCTGAATGCAACCAGTATCGGATTTATACCGACAGGCTGGTTCGACCGTACACCGAATGATGACGAAAAGCTCTATCCGTCGTGGTTTGGTGAAACCGTGCGCGAATATACCAAATGGGAACTCCTCGAATACTCGATTGTCAATATCCCCGCAAACCCGACTGCGCTTATTCAAAATAGCTTCGGAGCAGCGCTGCACGAGGCATTGGAAAAAAATGTGCTTCAGGGAGACAGCGCCATTTTCCGCCTGTTCGATGAACACGTTGCAAAAGAGTTTGCGCGGCATTTCACACAAAAAGCAGCAACTATCTTTTCACATCAACAAGGAAAACAGATGAATTCTGAAGATACATCCGGCGCAGAAAACAAGTCTGCTGAAGGCGGAAAACAGAAAGCAGGCAGCGTTCTGAACGCGAAAAACAAGGAGCGTGTGCGCCAAGCACTCACCCTTGCCCAAACAAGCCTTGACAACGCACAGCAGATGGTAACGCTGCTCTCGGAGGTCATGGCAGAGGCAGATACCACCAGTGATGCTGGTACGACTGACGGTGAGCAATTAAGCGGCGAATCCGGTAAGCAGAAGAGCGAATCTGGTAAGCCAAAGGGCGAATCCGGTAAGCAAAAATCTGAAGACCCATCTGTGATTGGTCTCAAAGTTAAAATTGCCAAACTCGAAGAGGAACTGGAAGCGCTGAAAGCTGCTCAAGACGGCGAAGGCACGAGCGACGACGACACAGATACGGAAATTGATTTATCCACCTATTTATCACAAAACGGAGACACGAAATGAGTGTAATCAAGATGTCGGCAGACGACCTCGAAAAATTGCGCCAAGATGAGCGCAAAGCAGGTGAGGATGCCGGATATGAAAAAGGGCACAAAGAGGGTGTGGAAGAAGGGCGCAAGTCCGTTCCCCCTCAAACAGTGCAGGTAAAACAGCAAGACCCCTACGCACCATACAAAGCCTACACCGAGAAATCGGAAGGTTTGATGATGGCGCGTTGTATGCGCCATGCGGTAAAAGCAAAGCGCGAAGGTAAAACGCTGGAGGCAATGGTCGAGGCTGCATACGCCGAAACGAACAGTGAGATTGATGGTCGCATCAAGCAACTGATGACGGACGGCGCAGCGCGGCAACAAAAGTCTATGACGGTGAGCAATCCTGCCAGTGCTGGTTTCCTCGTGAACGAAGTGTTTGCGACGGAGATTATTGCGCTGCTTCGCTCGGAAGCCGTTGTGCGTTCCTTGGGCGCACAAGTGCTGCCGATGCCGGGCGGAAATCTCACCTTCAATGCGCAGGACGTTGGCGCAATCGTGCACTACAAGAGTGAGACAGGCGCGATTGTTCCTTCGCAGCCGGGCTTCAATCAAGATGTGAAGTTGGCAGAGAAAGAGCTTGTCGGTCTTGTACCGATGTCGTACCGCCTTCTGGACAACGCCGATTACTCGGTGGATGTGATTGTCCGCGACGACCTCGCAGCAGCGATGGCAACCCGTGAGGATATCGCATTCATTCGCGGTGACGGCACATCGGACACGCCAATCGGTATGCGGAACCGCGTCTTTCCGGCACACGTTATCGCCGACCCGTATGGCAATAATCCGTCCTTGCAGGACATTCGCAGCGTTTTTGCTACGATGATGCTGCAAATGCGTCGTGCCAATATGCCAAATCGCCGCTTGGGATGGATTATTTCACCGCGCACCGAAGCGTATTTGATGACCATTTCGGATGGTCTTGGCAACCCCGTGTTTGAGCGCGAAATGGTTTCCAATCGCACCCTTCGTAATGTTCCCTACCGCGTTTCGACGCAGTTGCCGGAAGATTTGGGCTTGAGCGGTCTCGGCACCGAAATCTACCTTGCGGACTTCTCGCAGCTTCTCATTGGCGAATCGAAGTCAATGGAATTCGATGTGATTTTGGATGCTGCGTATGACGACGGCACAGGAACAATCGTTTCCGGCGTGTCCAGTCTGCAAGCTGTGGTGCGTGTTGTAGCTCGTCACGACTTCAACGTGCGTTATCGCAAGTCCATGGTCATTCAAAATCAAGTGGAGTGGGGCGCGTAATTTTCAAAGGATTTACCCATGGAATTCCAACAAGAAATTTTGGTGGCGCTCCCGGTGGTTCATTCATACCCAATGGAATTCCAACAAGAAATTGCGGAGCAAATGTTAATACTGCTCTACGAAGCTAAGGCAGAAGCCGAGCTTTTGGAGTCCATGAGAGAAGCCGACACCGTAAGTAATTCTTAGGCTCTTAGTACTTTGCTTGCCAAGAGCCTAACTGAACAGTAATCAACAGAATCAATCATCTCAATAGGATTTACCTATGAATACCGATTTGGTCATCGTTAAGTACCTGAAAGCAGTTCCGCCCTACAACGTAGGCGAAATTGCTGGCAAATCGTCCGAAGAAGCTGAAAAGCTGGTAAAAGGCGGCTTTGCGGAAAAGGTCAATGATGGCAAACCAAAACAGGCAAAAGCGGAGAAATAAGCTATGCCGTACACACCTCGTTATCCCTTGCTGCAACAGCGGTATCTGCGTTATGCGGAAACCGCTGATGTCAGCGAGGAACAAACGCAAGCACTCGACGAGTGGCTTCAAGCAATCATTGAGCATTGCACCAACTATTGCGGACAGCCGCTCCTAGAGACCGAAGTATTGCATACGATACTTGGCGAAGAAAAGCAGGTAAAGTTGTCATACAACCGCGTTCCTGTGGTGTTTTTGTCGCAATCTTCCCAAGCAGATGCTTTTGCCACACCGACACCAGTAACGGGACAGCAATTTGCCATTGACCGCATACCGGGCGTTCTTTTCTTGTCGTTTTCCGGCACGGTTTCGGGCAGCCGCATTGTGAAAATGCGCGTTGGATACACCGAAGTAGCGCTGCCGGAGGATATCAAGCAGCTTTTCGTGGAATTGCTGGCTATCGCTTGGAAGGAAAGCGGCAAAGGCGAGAACCGTCTGGGGCAGCAAAGCGTTACGCAATCGCTTCAAGGCGGCAACCTCACGCGAGTTTTCACAAGCCTTGACAGGCGAAAAAAGACCGTCTTGGGACCATACAAACTTCCCACACTGTAAACGAAAGCAACGATGAGCAGTCTTGTGGAGCAACTAGAGCGCGTAGAGCGGGAAATGCCGCGTATCCTGAAAACGGGGATGCAGCGTTTTCCCGTGCTGATGCAAGGATTTATCGGGCAGCAAATGAATTTTTCGCCCCGGCAGTCCGAATCTCTCGTTGCTCCCTCGCGCTCAAAGCAGCTTGCAATCAACAGTGGTGCGCTGTACCGCTCATTCGGGCAAAATGGCAAAGGCGGCATCTTCACGGTAGATGTGACGGCAAATGCAGCAACGGTGCGCTACGGAACAGCGTTGCAGTATGCCCGCATCCACGAAGAAGGCGGCTTTATTGCCACGAAGGGCAAAATGCACAAGTATTTCTGGGCAATGTACTACAAAACAGGCAGCCCGTACTACAAATCGCTTGCGCTGGCGGTTATCAAAAATGGCGGTGTTCGTATTCCGAAACGACCATTTCTTGAGCCGGCACAGGTGCAATTTGAAGCAAAAGGCTTGCCAGTGCTGATGAACGACATTATGAAAGAACTTTCACGAGTATTCAACGGGTAGAAAATGGCAAACAATCGCTTTGAGCATTTCCAAGAGCAGTTTGAAACTGCCTTGCAAAACGACCTTATAGGCTTCACGGTGCTGCAAGCATTTGATGAAAACAAGTGGGATTCGTACAAATTTCCCTACGTCTATTGCTTGCAAGCGGGCGAAGTGAAAACTGCCGAGACTGATGAAGGCGGTATGCCCATTGAACCGTATCTCGTGCAGCGTGAATTTGTAATGTCCATCGGCTACACTGCACTGAAAAGCGCTGCGAATCCTCGTGCGCTGGAGGCGGAAGGTTGGCGTGTTCTTGACCTTGTAGAGCGCACCATTCGTGGTGTGCTGATGGATGAGTTTGAGGACGGCACAGAACGGGCAATACCGAAAATTTCCTATCCGACAGCCTCAGCACAAGATATTGACCGCACGACCGACACGAAGGCGATACTGCTCATTCGGGGCATAATTGTCTATGACTTATACACTTATTAACAGTTTTTTCACAACGAATGGAGAGTAATAATGGCTAGAGGAACACCGTTTAATCACGGCTCCGGCAAGTGGTGGTATCGTGAAATCCCGCAAGCAAACGTGGATGACGGTACTTATACAGCAACAGGTACGTGGGAAGAAGGCTTTTGGATTAAAGAATCCAAGCGCGTTCCCACGGGCAGCAAGACCGAAGTAGAAGGAGAAGGCGAAGAGAAATTCACGCTTTCGAGTACGGAGCAGGTATCGTTTGAAGGTACATTCCTCACGAATGACCTTATCACCGACGAATTTTTGTCTGATTTGGACAAATACTACCAAATCATCAAAGAAGATACCGCGAAGAAAAAGCCCAACGGCAAGCACGAATACACGCTCTATGGCATTGCCAAAGTTTCGGAACGCTCCGAGCGCTCCGGCAAAGGCACAGAGCGCGGTTTCAAGTTCGAGATTCGTGATGTGCCGGATGACCTCGTTATCAGCGCGACACTTTCCGGCTCGGCAACGTCGCTGCCCGTAGCAATTACCCAACTCAAGGGCAAATACTACAAGGCTGCTGAATTCTAAGCACAATCTTTCACTTTGTCGCTCCTACTTGTGGTCAATCACAGGTGGGAGCGGCTTCTTTTCATGGAAACACCAATGATGTTCATTATCAATGGCAGAAAATACCGTCTGGTGACGGGCGACAATATCACAGGTCGGCAGTACAAAATGATGTTGGCAACGCTTGAGGAAGTGCTGCCGTTCATCAATGCTCTTATGGACGGTGGCGATGATTCGCAGGACTTGGGCTGGACTGCGATTCAAGAAATTATTTCAGCATTGCTGAAGAAAGGTTTGCTGTTCCGTGCGATGGCAATTTTGCTTGTGCCGGAGGGAGAAGAGCGCTTCACGCCGACGACGGTGGAGCAGCGCCTTGAGGATATGGAAGACCTCTCGACCGCACAAATCAAAGAGGTGATGACGGGTTTTTTCGTTGGTATCGGGGACTCCCTGAGCGGTACTGGCATTGCTTTCACTCCGATGAAGAAAGCCGACAACTTGACAGAGACAGCCTCCGTTACCTCAAAGAAGAAAAAGGCTACATCCCAACCGTAGAAGAAGAGCCACCGCACCCGCTTTTCTTCTTGATTTATATGCTCACAGACGGTAATCCGCTATTGCACGAGCAAGCACTGGACACACCGCTCTGGATACTTCTCAGCTACGCAGAAACGACCATTTTACGGAACTTAGACGATGGCACAAGCGCTGACGGGACAACTGACACTTGATATATCGGGCTTCGTAGGCGCGATACGTCAGGCTATTGACCAAGCCCGTCAGTTTGGCGTGGAAACGGGGAAGTCATTGTCGAATATTAGCATCAGCATTGACGGGAACGCCATCAAAGAGGGCTTTGCCGGAGCGCAGCGCAGCGCGAAACAAGCCGGAGAGAATATCGGGGAAGCAGTTTCGGATGGTATAGAGCAGTCGCTTGGAGGCGCAAAGACGGCATTTTCCAAGATATTCAATGCCAATCAATTGCGCGAGAGCGTTCTGGCAGCCACAGGCGCACTAAACGATGTGGTCAACGTCGGCAATGAATACGAGTCAACGCTGGCAGCCGTGGGAGCTGTAACAGGTCAATCCGGCGAAGCGCTGAATAAATTGGGAGACAGAGGGCGCGACCTTGCCAAACAATTTGGTGGCAGCGCCAGTGACCAGTTAAAGAGTTTTCAGGGCGTTCTCTCAAAACTTGGTCCCCAGGTGGCAGACAATGCCGATGCGCTCACGCTCATGGCAACGAACATCAACACGCTCTCAGCAGCGTCGGGGGATGATGCGCAAACAAGCATGAATGCTATTGTGGACACAATGCTTCAGCTTGGCTTGGTCACTGGCGACGCAAATAAAGACGCTGCTGCAAGTACAGACGTAATGAACGCTCTGGCAGCATCCGCTAAGGTCGGTGCTGCCGAGATTCCACAGGTGGCGCAGTCTATGCTTCAGGTGGGCGTTGCGGCAAAGGGTGCAGGACTAGATGTTTCTTCCACGACAGCAGCGATTCAGGTGCTGGCTGTCGGTGGTAAAACTGGCTCGGAGGCAGGTATTGCGCTCCGAAATGTGCTGGGTTTATTGCAAAAAGCAAGCGGTCCGGCAGAAGAATCACTCAAGAAAATGGGAACCTCCTCGAAGGAATTGGGCGAACTGCTCACGACAAAAGGCTTGGATGCAGCGTTGGCAAAGGTAAAAGGGGGAATGGACGGCTTGGGCAGCGCGGCGGAGCGAAACGCCACACTCATGACCATCTTCGGCACGGAAAACAGCGCTGCTGCGGGTATTCTGCTGGATAACGTCAAGACGTACAAAGATTTCAAAGCGGGAATTGAAAAAGCGGTTGGGGAAGGTGCTGCGGGCGCTGACGGTGCTGTGGCACAGGCAAATGCTCGTCTGGGAACAAGCGAAGCAATTATGAAGCGCTTGAAAGCACAGGTAGAGGATGTGTTTATCTCCATTCAGCAAAGACTTGGGAGCGGTTTCAGTGCTGCGATTGGAGCGGTGAATCAGCTTGCACCGACGCTCACTGGCTTGGCTGGTATCAAGGCTATCATTCCCGAAGGCGCTTTCGATGGTATCAAAAACGGACTGGTCACAGCCGTAAAGGGTTTCGGAGGCTTGCAAGGTGTGATGGGAACGTTGGGCGGTTTTGCGCAAAGTGCCTTTGCTGCCATCACGGGACCAATCGGTATAACGATTGCAGCAGTCGCGGCGCTCGTGGCTGCGTTCATCTTTGCTTACAACAATATCGAACCGTTCAAGAAATTCATTGACGACCTTGTAGCGTCGTTTTTGGCATTTGTGAACGATGCCGGACAGAAATTTCAGCAGCTTTGGAAAGACCTCGCGCCGCTTTTGTCCGAAATTATTGCACTCATCAAAACCGTTGCCGGAGTGATTACGGACGTTTTTGTCGCGGCATTTCAAGCGGTGGTGGGCGTTGTGAGTGCCGTTGTAGGATGGATTCGGCAGTTTGTTGGCGCAACCAACGAAACAAAGTCCGCTACGCAAAATGCGGGCGAGTCGGTCTCTTTCCTGACACGAGCATTTGATTTCTTGCGGGCTTCGATTGAAACCGTGCGGGCGGTCGTCTCCGGCATAATTACAATGTTCCAGTCGTTCCGAAATACCGTCAGCGAAGTCGGTAATGCGCTTGCATCAGGGAATTTTGCACAGGCTGTTGCAAAATTGGGCAACATCGGTGGTAATGCTGGTGCGGCATTCTCGAATGGCTTCAATCAAAAAGCTGCGGAAATCTCGTTAGACAAGGCAATACAAGGTGTTCAGGATAGTCTGGGCAAAGTGTCGGCAGAATACAGCAAGCAGCTTGATGAAGTGAAAAAGAAGCAAGGCGTGACCAATGATGACCAAAAGCGCGTCATCAATGCTCGTTTGCTGGCGGAAATAGATGCTTTGCAAAAGATTCAGTCGGTTGAAGGCTTGACAGTTGACCAAGGGATTCGACTGAAGAAATTTGCCACCGAACAAGAAGCAGCTTTGCGCAAAAAGGCTGCCGACGAGCTTGCAGCGCTTGACCAAGCAGCAAATGCGAAAAACACGCAAGACCGCGTTGCTGCTATCAAGGACGGTTATGAGAGCCTGAGAATCTCTGCCACCGACCTTCGGAAAAATGAAAGTTCTCTGCTCAAAAAGCAAGTGGATGAAGAGAAAAAAGCCATTGAGCAGCGTCTCCTGAACGCAGCCAATAATAAGGCGTTGACGGCAAAGCAAGCCAAAGAAATTGAAGCAATTCTTGATGCCATTGGCAAAAAAGACGGTGCCAAAAAAGACGAGAAAAAAGACCAAGACGACCTTGCAAAGCTGAAAGAAGAGAACGAAAAACGTATCGCCAAGCTGCGCCAGAGCGCGATTGACGACGAAAACCAGCGCAAAGTAAAGTCGTTAGAAGATGCCAATGCTGCGGAATTGCGGCTTGTGGATGAGCAAATTGGCAAACGCAATGAAAAACTTTCAGCAGAATTGCGTGGCATTCAGACAGCTTCGGAGGCAGAAATCAAGGCTATTCAGCAGCGTTTCGCGGCGGAAATCAATGCCAAAGATGAAGCTGCTACTCGTCAGCGCGACAACGGCAATGATAGCGAGGCGGATAAACTCGAAGCGGAAGCTGCAAAATTGCGTGTGCAGCGTGACGCAGAGGTCGGTGAAGCCCGTAAAAAGACCGAAGAGCGTGTCGAATCCGAGCGCAAGCGTATTCTCGAAAATGGGACAGAGTTTGAGCGCGAACTTCTCAATAAACGTCTTCTTATCAACCAGCAGTACGAGCTTGACCGGGCAAATCTGCTTGAGGAAATTAAACGCAAAAAGCGTAGCGATGAACTCAAGACCGAACTGGACGCTGTACGCTCTCAGGCAGATTTGGTGCGGGCGAAAGACGTGGAATCGGCAACCAAGCGCGGTGAACTCAAGCGTCAGGAATTGGAAAAGCAGCAAGAACTTGAATTGCTGTCTATTGTCGGCAAAACGCCACAGGCAGAGGCACAGCGCAATCGTATCAAGCAAAAATACATTGACCTTTTACGGCAGGAGCAGCTTAAAACCGAGTTTGAGGCAGAAGAAGCGCGTATTCAGCTTATCGAAAATGCTTCCGAGCGGGAATTGCAGTTGTCGCTGCTTGGCTTGAAACGCAAGCGCGACGCAGAACTTGCAACCATCGGCAACAATAGCCGCGCCCGCTTGGATGCCGAATTGCAGTATCAAGAGCAGCGTTTCCAACTTGAAACTGAGTATTTGCGCCGTACTAACGTTGCTGTCTCGCTGTCGTACAACATCCGCGAAAAGCTGCTGGCAGCCTTTAGCGATACCAGTGCGCGGGAAGCTGAACAGAAACAACAGGAGGACTTGAACAACCTGAAAAAGGAAGAGCAAGACCTCCTGAAATCGCTCAACAAGCGCGAGATTTCCTACGTGGAATACCTCGAAAAGCTGGAGGCATTGAAGCAAAAACGCATTGATATTGAAAAGCAAGGCGCTGGAGCGACGGTGGACTTATCGAAAGCGTTCAACATCGAAGCGGGCATTGCGAAAATGAATGAATCGCTTAAAAAGTTCAATCCGGCAGCAGCGCTGAACCGCCTTCGCCTTGGGCTTGTGGAAGCGGTAAAAGCGACCTTCACCGAGCAACAAAAATTGCTCGACGGCACAGCAAACCGCTTGGGAACAACGTACTCAGCGCTCAACAATGCACGACTAAAGGCAGAACAGCTTCTCACTGAAAAATTGAAAGCAGAGCAAGAAGGACGTTTGGAAGATGCAAAGCGCATAGATGCTGAGTACAATGCTGCTCGTGACCTGAGTACAAACTTGGAAAAATCACGGATAGAGACGCAAAGCAAGCTCTATGAGCAGCTTGTGGTCACTGCCGGAGCGCAATTTACGCAACTTATTCTGCAGGGTGAGGACGCAGGAACGGCGCTGCTCAAAGTGGCTCTTGACCAGTTACAGGCTATTGTGCCGCTCTTGGTTGCACAAATTTTCGGGCAGTCCTTCGCGCAACTTGGTCCCATTGGTGGTGCTGTTGCCTCCGGCTTGGCGATTGCCGCGTTCCAAGGGCTTATTGCAGTAGCAAAATCAGCTCTCGGTTTCAAGGACGGTGTGATAGATTTTGACGGTACGCAGCGCGGACGGCGCACAATGACGCTACCAAACATGGGAAGCGACCCGGACAAATACCTTATCCGCGTTGCCGACCACGAAACCATTGTACCGAAGAAACTCAGTCTCCAGCACAAAGACTTATTTCAATTCATGTTTGCTGGCGGAAACCCGCTTGATTACTACCGTCCGCAGATTCAGCAGGAAATCAAGGAAACGGTGCGGTATGTGGTCGTCAGCGTTCAAAGCGCTGGCGCACAGGCTCAGACGATGCTTGCACCTGTGATGAAACCGATTGCACTTTCAGCACAAAATTTCGTTGCCGGAATGCCCAATCAAAGCCTCGTATTGCCGCCTGTGGGTAATGCTGCTATGATGAAGCAACAGTCACAAACACTCAGTACCGAAGCTTTGGAACGTGCCCTCGACCGCACGACAAACCGTTTGGAACGTGTAGAACGGGCACTCAATTTCGAGCCACACAGCGATAAGCCTTTGCGCGGAGAGATGAGTGTTCGCGGAGACCGTGTTGCAGTGCTTATCGAAAAAGAACGGAAACGGAGGACATACTAATGGCATTTTTCACTATCACTTTGGCATCGTCAAACACTGAAACGCCGCCAGTTACAGGCGAAACCTATAACGTTCTCATAGCCGACCCCGACTTTGAGAACGAAGGCGAGACCACTGAGTATCTGGGCGGTTACGTTGAAACAAGCCGCGTGGAGCGCATGGTGATTAGGGTGCGCTTTCTGCAATTCGCTGTACGCGAAAACGACACACGTACCGGGCAAACCTCGTCTGATTACGCCAAGCTGCGCAAGTTGCTCCGCAAAAAACACGTATGGATTTTGGGCTGTACGACGCAGCGCTGGCAGGATGCGGGTTTTCTGTCGGAATATGACATCACCTTCCCCTTGAAAGTCGAACCAAACGAACACTCGAAAAGTGAGCCTGCGGGCGGTCTTATGGAATACTCAGTGAAATTTTTACGGCAAGAATTACTATGAAAAACGTCATTTATCAGCATCGTTGGAAAGCAGATAGCGGCTGGCGGTATGAGCTACGATTTATTCCGTCTGACACCGTGCCGCTTTCGTCTCCTACCATCAAGAATTTTCCGCCAAATGCTTTTCTTACCAGCGATTTCAAAGCCACCACAGCCTTTGAAACGCTGCCCATTTCGCTGTACAATACACCGGAACTGACGATAAAGCTCAATTTCTCAGCGCTGCCCAGTGAACTAAAAACGTGGATTGTGGAGTATGCCACCGAAACCGATAGCATTCCGCCTTTTGTGCCACCGACTACTTCGGGAGGCGCGTATGGACTGTTGGCACAGATTATCGCCTACTTGATTTATGCCGTCCTTGCGCTTATTGAGAAACTTGGTCCCAAAGTACCATTGGCGAATTTTTGGATTTTGTCAACGGACTTCGGTGATGATGCTCTCGGATACGACGATTTTACGCGCATCTTTGAGGGCGTACAGAAGCGCGTTCCGACCTCAAAGTACAAAGGCAAAAAGGAGCGCGACAGCGTTAAATTGACGGTAGATATTACGATTGTTCACGTCATTCGTGCTATTTCTGAATCGGTAAACGTAGCTTCATTAGTTGCTTTGACTGTCTTTTTGCCGCCTTCGCTTGCAGCGACGGGCGTAATTTCGCTGTATGACGCATTCGTTAAAGATAGCTCGGATGTTCTTTGGACACGTCTTTTCAGTAATGGTCACGTGTTCAAGATTATTTCGCTGCAAAATTTCCTGTTTTTTGTTCGTGATGAACTGCAAAAATGGTATCGGAAGCTCTCACGTGACAATGCCGCTACCTTTGCATTTGATATTGCCATACCGCATACTTTCTATGCGCAATCGGATATTGTCGCCAATACACCAAGCGCAGCCATACCATTTGCAGACCTCAGTTTTATTGCTCAAATCCGTAAGAGTGCCGACAGTGAGACAATAGGCGGGCTGCTGTCCAACGACAAAGACCACGGGTGGGGCAATGGCGATATGTTCGCCAATATGTGGGACTGGTTCAATGATTTTGCCGAAAATTTTTACCTCAAATTGGTGCTTGTTCCGACGCTGAACGCTTGTCGGACAAGTACGCTGACGCTGCGCTTTGGTGCGGTATTGCAGAATGTTCAGCCGGTTCACGACACGATTGCACTCACGGAGTTTATTGATTACGATTTTGACCTTGAGCAAGGCGGTAATACGATTCGAGCAGCCAAGAGCGACGAAATCCGAATGCCAAGCGAGTCCGACCAAACTTCCGCAATTCAGTCTCAAACAGGCAGCCAGAGCGAGATTGATTTTGCGTTCCATTTTTTCTTGCACAATCTTCCCACAGCCAGCGCCGAAACTGCCGATGAAGGCGGAGTGTATTTGCAAGCAGATGGTTTCAATGTCAATGCGCTGTATCACTTGAATCCGCTCGTTTCTGACGGTTTTTCTCGCATCCACGAAGCGGTGTTAATGCACGACGGTCTCACGGCATATCCAATCGCGGTGGACAATTACACAACAAAGCCCGACCTTTTAAGCGCGACGGCGAATGATGCGTATCTCTGGACGGGGTATGCTATCAAAACACAGGAGAAAAGCGGCTTGCCGAATGCGGTTTGTATGGCAGCACAGAAGCGGTTTGGGCATCGGTATATGTCGCTCTTGACAGGCAGAATCAAGCTGCGTCCTGACCTCAACGGATTGTACGTGGGCGATATTTACCCGCTTGATATGTCCATTGTGCCGGAGTTTGCGCCGCTCGGCAATAAAGCACTCCTGCTCAAATGCGAAGCCGACTACAAGACAGGTCACGCGGACGTTGAATTTCTTACCATTCCTGACTAATCATGCCTACACAGCAAGCCGAAAAGCGCCGCACAACGCAGCCCAAACACGAGGCAAAATACACGCCACCGAAGCGCAATACTTCGACCTCTTATACCGGGGCACTGACGCGCTTGGTATATTCCTACTCGTCGGATGCGGTACAATCCGCTACCGTTGCTGCAAAAACGTGGCACGACCATAATCTGCACGTTCCTGTCGTTGACGATTCGCCACTCGACGAAGTGACTGCTACTGCCCCGTTTGTTCTGAAAAGTCGCGGTGCAACCTATTACGTGCGAGTATTGGTGCAGTTTGAACCAAACCCGAACATCGGACGCTTTATCCTCGCCTGTCGTCGCGGAACACGAGACGCGGAAATGCCCATCTTTGCGGTGCTGCAAAAGACCGACGCGGAGACAAATACTGCATACCTCGAAATGGTGATGGAAGATGATTTCTACTTTGTCAAAGACGACGAAATGCGGCTTGCGCTGCGGTTTTTCAATGAATCGGCAAGTCCGCAAACGCTTAATATCATATACGCAGCGATTGCGGTGGCGATTTTGCAGTAAACAAAAAGCCCCGCTTTTTGAGCGGGGCACTTGTCATTACTTGAGTTTGAAGCCTACCCACTTGCCATTTTCGTCTAATCCTCTGTTTGCAAGTTGCTGTTTTGCGATAGCCTGCAAATCCAGTGTTCCGTTGGCACAATGCAGTAGCAGCCTCGTGGGAATGTCATCGAACAAAAACCTTGGGTTGTCTTCATCACGCTCAATTTCGTAGTTCGGGATTTCGTAAATGGTTCCGGCATTCTGCTCATAGAGCGGTTTTCCGATGTTGTTGTTGTGAATTGTTGGTTGGCTTTGCATAATGTATGCTCCGAAAAGAATGTTGGAAGTGAAGCCGTTTGGTGTAGTTGGTAGCTTGTCAAGCGGCTTCG
>JACVZY010000106.1:0-66942 GCA_014654705.1 Ignavibacteria bacterium | reverse complement strand
TTTTTAATTACATACAAATATACGTTTCATGTGTAACGTATGCAAGGGGATTGTGTGAAAAAGGGAAAAATCTTTTTGAAAAATCAGTCTTGTTGCGGCTCTGAGGCTTTTTCGTGATGAGAACGAATCTTTTCCAGAGCGCTGTCATAGTAGTATATTTTATTACGCCCATTTTCGACAGTCTGCTCGTAGTCGGCTTTCGCTAAAATCGGCGCTTCTTTCCATTCGACCTTACCTTTCCGTTTGACTTCACGCCCTTTACGGTATTGGATAAGTCGGACTCTTGATACGCCCACAAGCGCTAACATTTCTTTTGAAGTATATTTTTTCATAGAGGAGAGAAAAAGCCCCGCTTTGAGGCGGGGCGGTGTGTGTTAGTCTTCATCAATATAGCGGTGGTACTCTTCTGCTAATTCCTCGCTCCATTGCAGCCCTGAGAAATAAATGATTGAGCTATACCCCATGTTATCCATGCTGGCGTTTTCCAGAATACGAACCGCGTGTTCTTTTTCCGAATCACTCAATTCAGACTCCATTATTTGGGAGGTAATGGAAACCAGTGATTTAAGTGGGCTGTCGGTCATGTAACCAATGCAATTTCTATCGTACATCCCTCTGCCGGAATAATTGTGGCGTAGGGTGCAATCATTATCCAAGATGCACTGGACAATAGCGGAAGCAACTGCGTGGTTGCGTTTGTTACTTTGGTTTTGCATATTGCAAATCTCCGAAATGTAGTTTTGGAAGTGAAGCCGTTTGGTGTAGTTGGTAGCTTGTCAAGCGGCTTCGTTTTTAATTACATACAAATATACGTTTCATGTGTAACGTATGCAAGGGGATTGTGAAATAATTGAAAGGAAAATATGTTAAACGTCCCTCCAGCGTCCCTATAAAACGACAAAGCCTAGCATTTGCTAGGCTTTCGTCGGGGTGAGAGGACTCGAACCTCCGGCCTCTACGTCCCGAACGTAGCGCTCTACCGGGCTGAGCTACACCCCGTCAGCGATTTTTATTTGCTGGAAGCAAAAAATACGCTAAACAGATTTCAAAGGTACGGGGATTTTTCGTATTTTCAAAATTATTTTTTTATGTAACTGAGAAACCGTCCCTCCGTATTTCTCCACAGAACGATTTTCCCTCACCGTTTGAATTGACCATTTTTCTATGACTTCATACAGTTTTAGTCTCAGCGCCTCGTGGTGGTTACTTGTTTTATGCGGCATTGCTGCTGCTGCTCTGACGTGGTATGCCTATCGTATCACCACGCCGCCTGTTTCACCGCTTCGGCGATATACACTGATGGCGCTGCGGCTTTTGGGCTTGTGGATTTTACTTTTTGCACTTTTTGAGCCGATTGTCAATGTTCTCCGCGCCACCGAAGAAGCGCCGCGTGTAGCTATTCTGCTGGATAATTCAGAATCACTGTCCTTGCGTGATGCCTCGCGCGACCGCAAGGTGGATTACATGACTGCACTCAAAGCACTCAAGCCCGAAACGCTGAACGAAGCGCTTCCCGAAGCCGCATCCACCATCACGCTCTTCGATAACGATATTGCCATGCTCACAGCGAAAGACTTCCGACCAGACGCAATGCGCCTTGAGGGGCAGTTTTCCAATATCGCAAAACCGCTTCAGCATATTTTTCAAGATGCCGAACGCACTAATACGCAAGCCGTCTTGCTCATGACCGATGGCGCATTCAATGAGGGTGAAAATCCACTCTATGCCGCAGAAATGCTTGGTCGTCCGGTGTTTGTTGTTGGTGTGGGAGATTCCACCGAAGCAAAAGATATTTCGGTGCGCTCGATTATCACCAACGAAGTCGGCTACGTGGAAAGCGAACTGCCAATCAATATCACCGTGCAAACGAGCGGATTCGAGCAAGGCACAGCACGGCTTACGCTCCGCGATAACGGCGAAACGATTTCCGAGCAAGCTCTTACGGTACGCGGCACGGAATCACGCACCGTGAGCATCCTCTATACGCCTAAGCAAGCAGGTATGCACACGCTGACGGCTGAAATCAAGAACCAAAGCGGCTTGGAAGGCGAACTCACCACAAAAAACAATGCCGTTTCCGAGTTTGTGAATGTGCTGAAAAATAAGCGGAAGACGCTCGTACTGGCTTCCCAGCTTTCGCCCGATATTTCTTTTATTCGTTCTTCGCTGGAAGGCAACAAAAACGTTCAGTGCAATGTGTATGTGGAAGACATGAAGGGTGGTTTTCTGGATGATGCTGCTAGTGCAAGCGGCACAACCAATGCCCCGCAAGCCGCACCAAAACGCACGTTGGATGGATTGCGTCAAGACCTTTCGGATGCAGAGGCAATCGTGCTTGTCGGTTTTCCGCTCACCGTTACGCCACTTGTGGTGATTGAAGCCGTCAAAACAGAACTTTCTCGTGGTAAGCCCGTTCTGTTTATTGCTTCACAAGACCTTGACTGGGTGCGCCTTCGCCCACTGGAGCCGTATTTGCCCTTCACCACGCTTTCCGGCAGCAAGCAAGAAATGCTGGCGTTGCCCGACGTGAAGCAGCAAGCGCTTTCCAGTCCAGTGATGAAACTCATCGGTACAGACGACGACGCAAAGGCGTGGAATCAGCTTCCGCCGCTCTTCCGCACCGAAACGCTTGTGCGTGTCAAGCCCGAAGCCGAAGTGCTTTCCACTATCAAACTCAACAACGTCCCGCTCGCTGAGCCGCTTATCGTGCAGCGAACACTGAACAATACGAAATCGCTGGCGATTCTGGGTTATGGGCTGTATCGCTGGAAATTGCTAGGGTTCGCGGCAGAAGAGGCAAAAGGGCGCACAGTGCCAGATATTTTCGGAACATTTTTCGAGAATGGCTTGCGCTGGCTTGCCACGAGCGATCAGGGAAAGTTTGTTCGCATCAAGTCTTCGCGCAAGGTCTATGGAAGCGGTGAAAAAGTGGAGCTGACTGGGCAAGTCTATGACCGTAGTTATAACCCGCTTGACGGCGCGGATGTGCGCGTAGCGCTTCAAAGCACAGCGCTCAAGCAGTCCCGCGAGGTCGTCTTGGCGGCACTTGGCGGTGGGCGCTATGCGTCGACGGTAGAGGGCTTGGGCGAGGGAGAATATAGCTTTGTCGGCACGGCTCTTGTGAATAGCCAGAAATATGGCGAAGATTTTGGACGTTTCAGCGTTGGCAAGGTCAATATTGAGTATCAGAATTTGCGCATGAATGCCGCATTCTTGCGGTATCTGGCAGAATCCACCGGCGGCAAATTTTATACTGCCGAAGAAGCCGCACGTAATCCGGATGCCGTTCGCCGCGCTATTCAATCTGCTCCCGGCTATAAAGCCCGCCCCATCACGCTACGCAGTGATATTGCCCTTTGGAATGTGGCGTGGTTGCTTATTGCAGCTCTCGCCTTATTCGCGCTGGAATGGCTCTTGCGAAAGCGGAGTGGAATGGTGTAGAATACAAGTAAAGCGGCAACAATGGTGCTGAATGGTGAGTAAATTGTGCTCAATGGCTCTTTCTTGCTGGTGTATGAGATTCTTGAACTCAAACTCAACACTCAAAATTCAGTACCATTATTGTTACGGTTATTGTTTCTGCTGCCCAATTTCTGCGGCTGCCCGCAAAATCACGCGAGCGCATTCTCGCTTGGGCATTGGCGCAAAGTCCTTCGGTTCGGTGCTTGGGGTGAGAATCGTGATGGTGTTCTCGTCGGTGTCAAAGCCGCTTTGGGGCTTGCCGAGAGCGTTAAGAACAATGATGTCGGCGCGTTTGGCGTTGAGTTTTTTGCGAGCATTTTCGACGTGATTGTGTGCCTCCAGTGCAAAGCCCACCACGACTTGCCTGTCGCCCTTGACCGCACCGACTGCCGCTAAAATATCCGGCGTTTTGGTCAGGCGGAGCGTCATTGTCTCGCCGGTATCTTCTTTTTTGATTTTGCCGTCATGTTTCTCAATCGGGGTAAAATCTGCCACCGCCGCCGCTAACACCACGACGTCCGATTCTGCGCGGCGTTTCATCACTTCGTCGAACATTTCCCGTGCCGATTCTACATCCACGCGCTGGACATTGTTCGGGGTTTCCAAGCCGACGGGACCTGCGATAAGGGTTACTTTTGCGCCATAGTGTGCTGCTTCTTCGGCAAGTGCAAAGCCCATTTTACCGGATGAATAATTGCCGATAAACCGCACATCGTCTATCTTTTCGTAGGTTGGTCCCGCCGTTATGAGTACGGTTTTTCCGGCAAAAGGGAACGGTACCGCGCCTGCATCCACGCTGCTCTGGGGCGTAAAGGTCTCGCCGCGCTTCTCACGCTTAAGTTTGGTCAATTCCAGTTCTGCATCAAACTGAATTGCTTCTGCGCCTTCCTGCAAATTCACAACCGTTTTCCCAAGTGCTTCTTGGATGAGGTCTTGTGCGCTTGCCTCTGCGGTACTTGGCGCAGTGGTGCTTGGTGCTGAGGGGGCGAGCTTTGCGGCATAACTGTCAAAGCGTTTGTTGTATGTGTTGAAAGCCTCATCCGGGCTTTGTTGCGTAGTGTTTGGCGCTGTGGTGTGTGGTCGCTTGCTCGTGGCTTGCTGGGCAGGCTCTTGTATGCTGAATCGCCCGAAGCGCGGTGCGTTCAATGCGGCAAAGAGTGCATCCAGCAGCACATTCGTTTCGGGAAGCCGCCCTGCACCCACAAAGCCGCTTGCAAGCTCACCGGTGGCGGGCGGGATGATGTATGCACCGTCGGTACGCAAAATGGTGCAATTACGCTGCGTAGCGGGATGAACCCACATTTCGGTATCCATCGCCGGCGCAATAAGTAGCGGCTTTTCGGGCGGGAGTGCGAGCGCAACGGTCGTGAGAGCTGTATCGCAAATGCCGTGCGCCAGCTTGCCGAGCGTTGTGGCGGAGCACGGCGCTATCATCATCACGTCGCACCACCGCGCGAGGTGTATATGCCACGAACCGCCCGATTGCACACCTTCCTCGAACATTTCGACAGCGACGGCGTGCTTCGTGAGGTTTTGCAACGTCAGAGCGGGTATAAATTTTGTTGCCGAAGGGGTCATCACAACGCGGACTTCGTGGTTGCCACCCGCTTCGGTGCTTTTCAGAATTTCACGAACCATCTGGGTTGATTTATACGCAGCAATGCTGCCGCTAATGCCGATGAGAATGTTCATATCGTAAGTAAAAATCAGGTTGAGAGAAGGTTGTATAGCTAGGCTTACCAGTTGTGCAGCCAAATTACTGAATTTTATGGAACTTTGTTTGTTTGCGAGGAAAATTTCTGTAATTTTGCACACTCAAAATCGCTCCACAGATGTTTTTTTAACGCATTTTCGCATAACGCTTTATGCAACCACAACGCGAACCAAACACGCTGCCGCAGCCCAAGCCTGAGTTTTCGCCGGACGATGTTATTCGTATTCAGCTCGACGCGCTGCGCGATAACGATGCCGGCAATGACGATGGCATTGCAACAGCATTCAACTTTGCCTCACCGGGCAATAAAGTTTATACCGGACCGCTCTCGCGTTTCAAGCAAATCGTGCGTAATCCCGTGTACGCCGTTATGCTCAATCACCGCAGCGCTGATTACGAATCTGTGCTTATCTCCGGCACCGTTGCACAGCAGCGCGTGATGATTACGGGCGAGAACAGCCAAACCGTGATTTACACCTTCACGCTCTCCCGCCAGCGAGACCCACGCTACCGCGACTGTTGGATGACCGACGGCGTAAGCGTGGATGCGATGTTCTGGCTGAATTGATTGTATGCTTGTTCACTGCCATGCCAAAACGCCTGAGTTGCTGTGAAGCGCTCAGGCACTTGCTCCTAGTAGTTGCCTTATAGTATTGACTCTGCCGGAAAGTCCCTCTTCTTTCCTCACCCTCCCTTGCCACGCCATTTTTGTTCCCACCATATTTTCTGGTGCAAAGTTTATGACCAAGATATTTCCTTCTTTGCGGTCGAATTCTTCGACGGAGTTTCGCACGGAGCATCCGATGTTTTTTCGATTTGCTTTTGCTGCTCCACTCTTTCTACTCGCGTTTGGTCTCGTGCGGAGCATTGTGTTTTGGCGCTATGCCTCACCAGAAATCGCCTTATTTAATACGCTTTCTACGATTATTTTTGTGGTGCTGGGCGTACCGCTCACGCTCATTTTTTTTCGTGTTTTCCGATTGAACCAATCCATGCACCTGAGCGTACAGGCGCAGAAGACCTATCTTCAGTCAATGCTAGACGTCTCCGGTCTCTATGTGGTTCGCACGGATGTGCAGGGCAATTACACCTACGTTAATCGTACTTTTCTTGAGGCATTTGTGTGTGAAGAAGACCGTACCTCTATCATCGGAACGTTTTCGTTGAAATTCGTCATTCCCGAAGACCACGATGTTGCTATCAAAGCCGTAGAACAGTGCTTCGCCGAGCCTGAAATCCCGATACGCGTTACTCTGCGGAAGCCAAGTCTCCGATTTGGTATTCTCACCACTACGTGGGAGTTTATTGCCATTCGCAATACATACCATGGGGACATGGAAATTCAGTGTACCGGAATTGATTTGACCGAGCGTATTCGCAACGAAGAAATGCTGCACATCCGAGAGGCGCATCTGCGGACGGTAGTGGATAATTCTCCACAGGCAATATGGCTTATTGACCAAGATTTACGTGTGCTGACCTTTAACAAACTAACGCAGGAAAGCGTCTATCGTGCCTTGCAGAAGGAAATAGTGGTCGGTGAATCAATCGCATCGTATCTCATGCCTGACCGAGCCGCAAAATTCATAGAGGAAATCCGGCAAGCATTTTCGGGCGTGGCTGTTGACTATGAAGCTCCGGCTATGGTCGAGGGGCAAGAACGCTGGTTCCAATATTCAATCAAGCCCGTCTATGCTGACGGCGAGCGTGTTGTGGCGGTGCTCATGGCAGCACTAGACATCACCATTGCCAAGCGGTCTGAGATTATTATTTACAAGCAAAATCAACTGCTGGACACCACTGGTGCTATTGCGCGGATTGGTGGTTGGGAATTTGATGTGGCACACAGGCAGATGCGCTGGACGAAAGAAATATACCGAATCTACGATGTGCCTGACGATACGGATTTATCAACAGTAACAGGCGAGTTCCAATTCTTTCATCCTGAACATCGCCCCATCATACAAGCGGCATCGCAGCAGTTGCTCACGACGGGCGAGCCGTTTGATTTGGAATTAAAACTTATCACCGCGACCGATAAGCATCTGTGGGTGCGAGCCGCCGGGAGATGTGTGCGGGGTCGGAGTGGCAGTATTGAGCAACTCTACGGGATTCTGCAAGACATTACGGTAATGAAAGAAGCGCAAGAAGAAATTCTCCAACTCAATAAAGTGCTGGAACATCGCGTAGAAGAGCGCACCAAGCAGCTTGTGGAACTGAACCGCGAAAAAGACGAATTTTTGGGTATTGCTGCGCACGACCTCAAAAATCCGCTTGCCGGTATTCGCTCCGGTGCAGAGATGATTGAAAGTATGTTTACAACGGGGTACGAAGCTGAGAGGGTACACCGATTTACGGGCATGATGATGAATGCTTGCGATGCTATGGTGGATATTATCGCTAACATTTTGGACGTAAACCGCATTGAGAGCGGGCTGGTGAGTGTCGATATTCAGCCGGTGGATATGGAAATTGTGACGAGTGTGGTGGAGGAATATCAAGCACGGGCGACGCAAAAGGGAATTATTCTTCATCTGCACGCCTCACAACGTCTTACCGCTCGCGCAGATAAACAGGCTCTGCGGCAGATATTGGATAATCTTGTATCGAATGCCGTCAAATATTCGCCGCAGTGGAAGCAAGTGTGGGTGCGCTGTCTGAGCCGCACGGAAAGTGGTAAAAAGTATGTGCGTGTAGAAGTGCAGGACGAAGGTCCGGGCTTGACAGCAGATGACCAACGACACGTCTTTGGCAAATTTGCCCGTTTGTCGGCATTGCCAACAGGCGGAGAGAACTCGACGGGCTTGGGGCTTTCAATTGTCAAAAGGCTTGTTGAGTTGCAGGAGGGGCGTGTGTGGTGCGAGAGCGAACCGGGTAAGGGTGCGACATTTATTCTTGAGCTGCAAAGCGCTGAGGCATAGAGAATGAGGGACTTGAGGAAATTTTAGTCTCATATTTTTGGTAATTCCACGATAAACCGTGCTCCTTTACCGAGTTCCGATTCGCAATGTACTGTGCCGCTCATTGCTTCGACCATTTTTTTGACAATGCTAAGACCCAGACCTGTACTGTGCTCGCCGCCTGTGGGCTGTGCCGACAAGCGGGCAAACTTATGGAATACCTTGCTTTTATCTTCTGCGCTCAAGCCCGGACCTTCATCCCGTACTTCCAGCCGTGCCAGCGTCCCATGTTCAGAGACCCCTATAAAGACATGCTTCCCGGGCGGGGAGAATTTGATAGCGTTGGAAAGAAGGTTTTCCAAGACTTCCCAGAGTTTTTCTTTATCCGCCATGACCATGCAGGCGTGGTCAGGGAAATCCGAAATGAAACGAATATTTTTGCGTTGTGCAATAATTTGGTAGTGTTGTGCAGCGTCGGCGGCAATTTCAGCAAGATTCATCGATTCAAATTGCAAACGCAGTTCACCGGATTCAATTTCGTTGATATTGAGAAGGTCTGTTACAATCCCCAGCATCCGCTCGGCAGTAGTTTCAATACGATTCAAATAGGTGATGCGTTCGTGCGATTCGATTTTCTCGTTGTAGCGCTGCATCATCGAAATAGTCATAATGATAGACGAAAGCGGATTCTTGAGGTCATGTGCGGCAATGCCCAAGAACTCATTTTTCTCTACGTCAAGCTGCCGGAGGCGCTCATTGCTCTCTTGTAATTGTGCATTGGCAACTTCAATTTCTCGCGCTTGTAAGTCGGAAAGTGTGATTTGGCGCTGCACCTCTCTATTGGCGACGGCTAGTTCTTCATTACTTTGCTGTAAACTCTTGGTTCGCTCTTGCACAAGGAGTTCCAGTGCGTGTGCTCGTGCGTTCATTTGGCGCGTCCGTGCTTGATATGCCCCTAGCGCCATACCAATCATTCCAACACCACAGAGCAGAATAAACCACCACGTTTCGTAGAAATGCGGTTGCAAAGAAAAGCTATACGAAGCGCCAACATAGTTCCAAACACCGTCATTATTGCAGGCTTGGACACGGAAGCGATACGAGCGACCACGTGGAAGATTGGTGTAATACGCAATGCGCCGTGCCCCGGCATCCGTCCAGTCGTGGTCGAAGCCTTCCAGCAAAAAACGAAAACGAACTCGGTCAGCTCCGATAAGACTTGGAGCGGTGTAGTGAAATTCCAACTCTGTATTGCCGGGCGGAATGGAGGCATCGGGTATCAAAGGCATTCTTTCTGTGCCGGAGAGCATTTTTTCAAGAATAGCGGGCGGTGGCAGAGGATTCGTCTCAAGGCGAAGCGGGTCAATAATAACCGCACCTTCGATGGTGGAAAACCACAACCGTCCATCGCGCGTTTTCAGTGCTGAGGGCTGTGCACCGCCGTTGCACTCAGCGCTACGCATACCATCGGCAGTGCCAAAATTCCGGCAGTTCAGGCGCTTGAGGAAGCCATCGGCGACTGAGTCCGCTTCGGATTTACGAACCCGATAGACTCCTTTGTTAGAAGTTGCCCAGAGATAGCCGTAATTGTCTTCTATAATTGTGAAAGAAGCGTCGTCATATAAGCCTTCTTTTTTGGTCAATGACCGCACAATACCTTTTTTGATGCGGCTGATACCGCCCACACCTGCCACCCAGACTGCTCCCGTGGCATCTTGGTAAAATCCCAGCACGCTCATGCCCATTAGTCCGTTTGCCACAGAATAATTGGTAAATGTGCCATTGCGGTAGTACTGCGCCCCACCGCCAAAACTGCCTATCCAGATACCGCCTGCGCTGTCCGGTAAAAGTCCATACACACTTTCATTCGCTAGCCCTTCGCGCATACCAAATGATGTAAAACGACCGTCCTTGAAACGGCTTATGCCGTTTTGTGAACAGCCGAACCACAAAGCGCCCTCGCGGTCACGCACGATGGTGTTGACGTCATTGCTTGCCAATCCGTCCTTCGTGGTGTAGTGTCCCCAGTGCCCGCCTTTGTAGTAGTACACGCCCGCTCCCAGAACGCCCACCCATACAGTACCATCAACGTCAGTGAGCAGTCCGCGAGTTTCATTTCCTGCAAAGACGTGGGTTCGGGTTTTATCATAAAGACTGATTTTGCCGTCTTGGAGACGATGAAGTCCTGTGCTGCTTGTGGCTATCCATAGTGCGCCGGTGCTGTCTTGGCAAAAACTCCGCACCACGTCCCCCGCCAGTCCCTCGCGGGTGGTCAGTGTGAGACAGCTTCCATTGATGAAACGCTGTACGCCACCGCCGTCGGTACCGACCCACAATGCGCCTTCGCGGTCTTCCAGGAGCGCAAGTGTGTTTTCGTTTGCCAAGCCATCGTTGCGGTCAAATGTTTCTATGCGGTTTCCGGTAATACGACTAATACCATTGTCGTATGTGGCAAGCCAAATGCTATTGTTGCGGTCTTCGAGAATAGAAAATATGTAATTGCCGGATAAGCCGTCTTTTTGGCTTAGAAGTGACCACTCGCCGCCGCTCGGGCGGCTCCAGAGACCATTCCGCGAACCGACACGCAGCACACCTTTGCTATCGTGGAGAATAGCGCGGATATCGCTTGTGTCTTTGAGCAGTGGCTCTCGTGCAAAGATTTTTTCCTGACCGGAGTGTGAGCTGAGCAAACCAGTCAGACGGCAAAGACCTTGTTGGGTGCCAACCCAGAGTGTGCCCATGCGGTCTTGGTGCAAGCTCTGTACAATCAGGTGTGGCAAGCCGTCGCTGGTGGTGAAACGCCGAAAGTGCCCGTTGATGTATGCAAATAAACCGTTCTCCGTTCCTATCCAGAGAGTTCCCGAACGGTCTTCGATAATTGCCCAGACATCAGCGGCATTCAGCCCTTTGGTGCTGTCAAAGGCAACGAATTCACTTCCTCCTTGATTGTATCGGTGGCGTATAAGCCCACCGCCGCGCGTTCCCATCCAGAGTGTCCCGTCGCGCTGTTCGTAAAACGAAATGATATAGCCCGCGCTAAGATTAGGAACAATCTCTTGGTCAAAGATTTTGAACTGCGCCCCGTCGAAACGCGCCGCCCCTTCTTCGGTGCCTATCCAGAGATAGCCATCGCGGGTTTGGCACAATGCCAGTGCGCTGTTTTGCGGCAATCCCTGCTCGGCTTTCCAGATGGTGCTGACGTACTGGTTAATCTTGCGTGTTGGGTCGAGACCGCTCGGCTTTTTGTACTGCTCAATGTTGGGGATATGTGTTGTTTGAGAACTAAGAAACGGAACGCAGAAAGAAACAAAGGTGAGAATGAACAACACTATTCCAGAAAACACACTGCACACAACCGCTCTTCGCTTTGGAGGCAAAAAGAACGTAGTAAGAATAGCCCAGTATGAGGGGGCGGTGCACATAATTGGATTCTGAATTTCTTGAACAGTGTGCAAAAAAAACTCTTGCAAAAATGCTCTTAACGTCGACGGAGAAGCTGGCGGAATTCTCGCATGAGTGCTTGAATTTTACTCAGCGAGGACTTTGAGCGGATAGCCAAATTCTGTACCTCGTTTGCCACAACGGCAAAGCCTGCTCCTTGTGCCCCGGCACGGCTTGCTTCGATGGTCGCATTGACCGCCAAGAGATTAAGCGACTTGAGAATTTTTTCAATTTCATTACTGGATGCTTCGATTTCGACACTCTTACTGCCGAGAGTTGCGAGTAAGTCGCCTGTTCCTGCATTCATGCGGGTAATAAAGCCATGCAAATACTCTGCATTACCGCTGGTATCAAATGTACCGTAGCCGCGCTCATGCAGCCAAACGTCATGTCCCTCGCGGTGTTTGACGCGGTATTCCACATCGTAAATGGTCTTGTTTTGTAATGCTTGCTTGATGTCTGCTCGTACCTGCTCGGCTTCGTCGGGATGGATGATAGAGTGAAAGCTCACGGTGCCTTTGGTAAAATCACTGACTTCGTAGCCGGTGTGCAGCTTTATCGAATCCGAAATGTACAGCATTGTCGAGTGCTCATCCATTGTGCATTTGTACAAGCAGCCTTCTATACGGCTTACAATCTCAGCATAAAGAGCTGACTTGTCTTCGTGGTTGAACGCAGGTAGTTCGGTGGAGAGTGCCATAATAATTGTTGCAATACGTGAAAGAATGACTGTTTTACAAGCAATAAACCGTTGCGCACCTTATCATCGTTTGCGCGTCTGCAAGATAAGCAAGAGAACGCACAAAACGCAAGCCCCAAAACTTATCCATGCGCCAAATCGAAAAAGAGGTGGCTCAAATCGAAATTCGACCATACTTTTACCTTTCGGGACAACGACCGAGCGCAAGACGTAATTTGCGTGCATTATCGGTACTTCCAGGTTATTCACAAATCCCTTCCAGCCCGCATAATAACTGTCTGCCAGTACCAAAAAACCACTCTCGTCAGATTCTACTTCCAAGCGCACACGGTTGTTTTCATAATTCAAAAATCGAATCGAATGCTTCACAGGTGCACCTGTCTCTCGCATAATTTTTTCACGTGGCTCCTCGCTAAGAAGCACGGTGTGCGCGGGGAACGTGGAGTCTTCAGTGAAAATTTTGGTAAAGATCTCGCGGTCTGGCATGAAGAAGAGCTTTCCCGGCTCTCTCTGGCTGACCACGCGGTAACGATAGCGCATATACGCACGGTCTTCGGCGAGCAAGTTTTGATAAATGAGCGTTGCGCCTGAATCTACCAGCTTCATTGCCGGATGAGTGTACGGGTTTTTTGCGCTGGCGACATAGTATTTCACATTTGCCAGAGCGCTCAAGCGAAGTTGCTGCATGGTGGCTGGCTGTGAGAGCGCTCCTGCTAACTGTGCTGCGGGGCGCGAGAAAATACTTTCATAGCCCTGCACACACGCAATACCGTACACATCATTGATGTTCGGCTGCATAACACGCTGCGATTGGGCATCGAAGAGTGGCAAAAAACGATGGAGCGTTGTGTCGTGGCGTAAAAAATCGGTCGTCTGCGTCGCGGGATAAAGCGGATAACGCTCTGTGTCTATCATGGGCAGCCACAATACAGCACTGCTCCATAATTGGCACACCGTAATAAGCAGCATTGCGCCGACAGCAAGCAAGCGGTGTGACTGTGAAAGAGTATCCCGCAGGGACGACCGCAAAAGCCAAAGAACAAGCATTGGTGAGGCTGCTGCCCACCAAAGGAATGGATTACGCCAAGAATAATGGGCAAGAAAGGCATCTATACGCCCCAGCATCCATGAGCGGCTTCCGGCAGCCAGTTGTGCGCTTTGCAGGTTGTTTTGCACAAAAGCGTTGAGTTTTGCATGAATAACATCATATTTCCACGCTAAAACGACGTTACCAAGCACCAGTCCGAGAATGATGATGCCAAGCGCTATTGAGGCGATACGCAAAATGTTCCTGATGCGCTCTGCCGACACCCGCCGCCCCTCGCCGAAAAGAATATCCTGCGCAGCAACAGCCCCCACGACCGTCATTCCTAGCACGTAGAGAATAAAACTGCGGTGATAAATAAATTTATATAATGGCGTGGCAAGCGGTACAAGCACGCCAAGAGCGCACAGAACAATGAAGCCCCGCAGAAAACGTGTCTCCACAGCGCTGCGGCTCCACAGCGTGAAGCAGCCTATCAAACCGAAAATAAAAGGTGCAAAGCCCATGAAAGCATTAAAATCGTTCATGTCCGCTTGCGCGATTTTTGCAAGGTCGAAGCCACGCGGCGTTCCAATAAGTTCCGGCATAGCAAAAGAAGTCAGCAGGGGTAGGCTCTTGAAGCTGTTCATGATTGAAAATGCTTTGCCATCGGCGCGTGTATTTTCGTTGTAGAGAAAAAGTTCTAAGGACGGCAGCCACATTATTGCCGAGAGTGCAAATGCGAGCGCTCCAATGCCCAAGACGAGTAACGTACCCTTCCCAAGTCGTTTTTGAAGCGGGCTATTTCGGTGAGGCTGAAGCACGGTGCTGAGTGCGACAATTACGACTGCCAGAATCGCGATGGCATTTGTTTGGAGCGAACCGCCGAAGCAAGCGAAGGCGAGAAATGCCGACGCGAAGACGCTATTCCGCACGACGGTTTCATTATTCAAACAACGCAGAAGAAAGTATAGCGCGAAGGGAGTCCAGCAAAATGCACCCAGAAGCCACTGGTGCTGCAGGGTTGTGATAAAGAGACTGTTGAGCATATATGCCACTGCGAACATTGCCCGCAGAAGCGGATGAATGCCCACTGCCCCAGCGTTCAGACGAAAAAAGCCTAGCAGCACCCACATTCCAAGTCCTGCAAGAAGCAATTTTACCAGCATTTGCCAGTGATATGCCGATGGCATCTCGCCCAGCAAAAGGATGACATTGGTGGGGTCGAAGTGTGTGAATGACGTGGAGGCATACTGAGCATGACCGCCGAAAATCATTGGATTCCACGACGCAAATTCGCCCCTGAGCGCATTTGCCCGCCACCGCACTTTGTAGGGATAGACTTGCGCAATGGCATCGGTGAGGAAGTGATTATAGACCCGCACCGAATCATGCTTCTCCGAAAAAGGCAGCATCATTGTATTGAGCTGGTCTGTGGGCAGGAGCGTTTTGTCCATGAAAAGGACAGGCGCAAAGACAACTAATAGCGCTAACGGCAGTACCAACAGCGCCAGCAGCCTTGTGATACGGGAAGTATGAGGCATAAGGGGGTAGAACGTAAATAGCAAATAAGGGCGGCAATAACAGTGCAAATCTATGAAAAATTCGGAAACATCTGCCTTTCAAGTTCTGTGAAATTTGTAGACGGATAGAACGAAAATGGAATGCAAAAAAATCCCCCACCGAAACCCATCCGGTGAGGGATACCCTGCATCACTGTCTTAAAAAATTAGTCTCGTACGGTTTAGTAATTGTCAATCTGTGCACGCTGGAGCTTGCTGGAGAAATCGACATACACCGATTTCCACTCGGTGAAAATCTCGAATGCCGTCCAGCCACCTTCACGGTGTCCATTGCCGGTGCCTTTTACGCCGCCAAACGGCATATGTGCTTCTGCGCCGATGGTTGGTGCGTTAATGTAGGTGATACCTGCTTCGATGTCACGGATAGCGCGGAAAGCGCGGTTTACGTCGGAGGTAAACATACTCGACGACAAGCCGTAGGCGCAATCATTGATGAGTTCGATAGCGTGGTCGAAAGACTCAGCTTTTGTGACCGAGAGCACGGGACCAAAAATTTCCTCGCGGAAGATGCGCATATTTGGCGTAACATCAAGGAAAATGGTCGGCTTCACAAAGCAGCCCATACCAAGTTTCGGACCGTCGTCGCGTCCGCCGCCCAGTGCCAATTTCGCACCTTCTTCACGACCAATTTCGATATATTTCTCGATTTTCGCAAGTTGACGCTCGTTAATGACGGGACCAACTTCCGTATTAGCATCCAAGCCCGGTCCCAAGCGCAATTTAGAAGCGCGAGTGATGAGTTTGTTGGTAAATTCGTCATAAATGTCTTTGTGCAGAATCAACCGTGAAGTTGCCGTGCAGCGCTGCCCCGTTGTGCCGAACGCACCCCAAAGAACGCCTTCGAGTGCGAGGTCTTGGTCGCCGTCTTCCATGACCGCAAGTGCGTTTTTGCCGCCCATTTCGAGCGAACATTTTTTGTTCATTTCGCCGCATTTTGCTGCGATTTTTTTGCCCGTCTCCGTCGAACCCGTGAAGCCAATGAGTCGCACGTCGTTATGTTCCACCAGCGCCGCACCTGCTGCACCTGCGCCATGAACAACATTGAACACGCCCGCAGGTAAACCCGCTTCTTCCAAAATTTCTGCGAAGATATTGGCAGAGTGCGGGGAATCATCTGACGGCTTGAAAACGACCGTGTTGCCGCAGACAAGCGCCGGAATAATCTTCCACGACGGCACGGCTATCGGGAAATTCCATGCGGTGATGATACCGCACACGCCAATCGGCATACGGAACGACATATTCATTTTGTTTTCCATCTCGCTGGGCGCATTGAAGCCGAACAGGCGGCGACCTTCGGTTGCGGCATAGTAGCAGGTGTCGATTGCTTCTTGTACATCGCCTGCGGTCTCGAAGGTAGGCTTGCCCATTTCGCGGGTCATAATGCGGGAAAGCTCTTCTTTTCGGCGTGTGAAAATATCACCTGCTTTGCGCAAGATGTCGCCGCGCTTCGGAGCCGGCATCAGCATCCATGCACGTTCTACGGCTTTGCAGGCTTTGACGGCTGCATCAATGTCTGCCGCTTCCGACAAAGGAAATTCGCCAATAACGTCGCGTTGGTCGGCAGGATTGAGGTTTTGGTATGTTTTCTGGGAGGCAGCTGCCACCCATTTCCCGTTGATATAATTCTTGAACTGTTCCATAGAACCTTGTTGCAACCTTTCTGAACAAACAAAATGAAGAATGAAGCGTTGTTTTTCGGACGCAAATATACGAACAATTCCCCGAACAACGAGAGCTTTTGAGAATGTACCGTGGCGTTAGCTCGTTGACAAAAGCCGCTCGACGGCTTCCAAAGCCGTTTGCACTTCTGGTAGAAACGTGGGCAAAGCATTCACACGGTCAAGTGCCTCAATCCCACGCTGGCGGCACTCGCAGAGAAATGCGGCAGCGAGGTCGGGAATGTCTGTGTCTTCTGTTTGTTCGTTATATGGCAAACCAAGTGTTTGCGATGCTTTGCGGCGTTGAGCATCTCTGCGAAAGGTGAAATCGAGCGCAAAAAACGTCCGCAACGTAAGGCGTTCATCAAAGCCTTCGCGCACAAGCGCAAAGTGTGTGCCTCCCGAAAGCAATTCATCGGCGCGTTGCAACACGTCTTCGTTCAATATTTCTTCCAAAATAAGACGGGCGGCGGCTTGGGCATCATTGGCAAGCGCAAATGCCTGTATCTGTGCGCTCACGCCATGCCGCCATGCAGGATTCTGAATAATTGCCAATGCCGCACGGCACGATTCCTTGTTCCATGAGGATTCAACGGCGCACAAGCCCCGTTCCTGAAGCGCCACGATTCGTGCTTTCTGGTCATCGAAAAGACGCTCTTGGGCAATAAAGACTGTTGGGATGCCGCTGAGAAGTAATTCATAAACGGAATTGTACCCGCCCGCAGAAATCGCAGCATCGAAAGCAGGCATGAATTCTATCGCGTTAAAACGTTGTAGCCACCGCACGTTGGGGGCATGAAATTCTCGACCACGATAGAGCGCACCCGCTCCGAAAACAAAGCAAATGTGCGGCTCTGAGGCTGCTATTGCTGCAAGCGTTGTAAATGTTGATTCTGCATCGCTATCGCCACCACCACCCGCGCTGATATAGACGCAAAGCGCTTCTAAGGGCAATCCCAAACGCAAACGCGCCTCTTCACGGGAAAGCAGTTCTGCCTGCTCACGGAGCATGATTGTCCCGACGCTGACGGTACGCCCTTCAGCTTCTTCAGGCACATAGCCCACGGACGAGAATGGTTCTTCGGTCGTGATAATGCGGTCATACATTCTGAGTGCTGCTCGGAAATCTGGCTTTTGCGCTTGTTCCGTCCGCACAGCACGGCTTATGAGCACTTTCTTCATTCCAAAATCTGCTATACTGCCAAGCTCATAGAATGAACCATTGGGGAACGTATCAACAACCAGAATATCCGGCGCAAAAACACCCACCGAGTTCCACACCCACTGCTTTGCAAGCCGACGGTGCTGTACGCGAGAAAGCCTTGCCACACGTGCGCCCGAAAAAGCGTGGTTATCGTTAATAATTGTTTTGGAAGGAATTTTGAATGCCGGAAAACCATTGTGATAGCAGAGCGCGTCGGCTTCGCTGGAGGTCAGAAAAAGAAGTTCGGCATCAATGCCCAGAACGTCTGTGTAGCGCCGTATCCAGCGATTGACTGCTACTAAACGCGACAAATGCCCCAGTCCTATGCCATTGACGGCATAGTTCATAATGCGAAGCGAGACGGGAGATTTCATAGTGCGATATGGTTGTCCCAGTAATTACGAATTATCGGAATTATCAGTATTTATGCCGTCGGTAGGCGCATAATCACTTGGATTGTACTCATAATCGGGATGCGTCTCGTAATACTCTTGTACCTCCGGGATAAAATTCCCGTCCAAACGTCCGTCGCTCATCACGTCCCACCATAAAAATTCTTCGAATGGCGAAATTCGATTGTAATCGTCAAAGCCGTAAATCACAGCTCCTGTGCGGTTGTAGCGGTGCAGAGAGCGGTCGTAGCGCGTGGTGTCGCGTTTGAATTTTTTTGCAAATTGGTCGTTTGTCCAGCGCTTATTGCGGAAGCGGTGCGGGTCGGCAGTGTATCGGCGCGTTTCTTCGGCAAGAGCAGTAGATTTTTGTACAAGAGCATTGGTGTCATCCGTTACTTTGCTCCGGAGCGCCCGTAGATAATCGATTTGGTGTTCCGTGCCGTCGAATTGCTTGAAGGCTGATTCTAAGGGCGCGTACGCATCGGGTGCGTCGGCGGCAACCTCCGTAAAGAGCCGCGCAAGTGTTTGTTTGTCGTTGAGCGTGCAGTATTCCGCGATTGCTTCTTGAACTCGTTGTTTGTAGATACTCTCCAATCCTGCAAGGCGCTCAGAGGCTTGCGTATGCTCACGCGCAAGGTTTTGCAGTGCTGAATATTCCTCGCGTAAGCGCTGAAGCGACGGAGCGAGTGTATTCATGCGGTCTTGAGCGGTG
Organism: Ignavibacteria bacterium; assembly: GCA_014654705.1. GTDB lineage: Bacteria > Bacteroidota > Ignavibacteria > Kapaibacteriales > UBA4661 > PH2015. The sequence continues at coordinate 48,149 of JACVZY010000106.1, read as the reverse complement.
TTGTACTCAGAGAGCACGTCCAGAAAATCGTTCACGCCCATCTGTTTCACAATCGCGGCAGCATCGGCGTTGTCGGAATAATACTCCGGTGTGAGAAAGCGCATCATTCCTTGATGCACATAGTCTTTACGACCATACTTGTTCGCCTGCAAGCGCTCAAAACCTTGCATGGAGCGCAGTTTTTCGAGCATGGTTTCCGCCTGCGCGTAAAGCGGTTCCAGCTCAGCAATTTGCGTGGTCAGCACACCCGACTTTGGGTTGGTGAGCGCATCACGTTTCTGAAACCCCGTATTCTGTTCAATGTTGGCAATCTGCTCTTGCAGACTTTTTTGTTCACGAAGATAATCAGCATACAAGCCCTCAAGCATCGGCTTTTGCAGGCGCTTCGCAAGCGTAGTGCAATCATCGTGCGTGAAGGTAGGTAGAAGAATATCCGACATTGCCCGAAGCGCTGCATCTTTTTTCTTCATAAGCGTCGCAATCTGCTCGGCTTGGTCGTTCAAGACCGCATCAAAACGTGCAGCTTGCTCTTGGTAAAATTTCTGTTGTGCTTCGGCTTCACGAATGAAATCGTGGGTAGAATAAGTACTCATAATGGATGGAATACCGATGAAAAATGCAGAACAAGTGAAGCGGGTTGGACAGAAAATATACAAACAATTTTGCTCATTCTTGCATAATGGCATTGTTGCCTATCGTTTGTACAAGTTCTATTCTCGCTATCCTTACACCGTTTCGATATTTGTGTTTTGTGGAAGCTATAAACATCGTAAATTTGTAGTCTTTGCAAAACACGATTGTTTGGCTTACTTTTTAAGGAATCCCCACGTTGAACGCTCCCTCCAAAACCTTTCTCATCACCGGCGGTGCGGGCTTTATCGGCTCACATCTGTCGAAGTATCTCTTGCAGCGCGGGCACACCGTCTTTGCGCTCGACAATCTTTCCACCGGCACGATAGACAATATCAACGACATCCGCTCCAATCCTGATGTTGCGGGGCAATTTCACTTTGTCCGCGACGACATTATGAACGAGATGGTACTCGACCGCATCACCTCGCAGGTAGATATTGTCGTGCATTTGGCGGCAGCAGTGGGCGTACAGCTTATTGTCGAAAAGCCCGTGCATACGATTGAAACAAACATTATGGGCAGCGAAGTTGTTCTTAAGACCGCCTTACGTTATGGATGCCGCGTGATGCTTGCCAGCACGTCGGAAGTGTATGGTAAAGGTGTAAAAATTCCGTTCAACGAAAACGACGACGTGCTTCTGGGCAATACGAGCAAATCACGCTGGGCGTATGCTGCGAGCAAAATGATTGACGAGTTTTTGGGCTTGGCATATCATCAGGAATATGGACTGGAAGTCGTACCATTCCGCCTTTTCAACACCGTCGGAGCGCGTCAGACTGGACGTTACGGCATGGTAATTCCACGCTTCGTGCAGCAAGCGCTTCGCGGCGAACCCATTCGCGTTTTTGGTGATGGCACGCAAAGCCGTTGTTTCTGCGATGTGCGCGATGTTGTGGAAGCAATTTACAGTTTGTCACTTCACGCCGAAGCGCCCGGCAAACTCTTCAACGTCGGGAGTCGTGAAGAAATCAGCATGATGGACTTGGCAAAAAAGGTCAAGGAACTAAGTGGTAGCGCGTCGGACATCGTTCTGATTCCTTACGCAGAAGCATATCCGCCCGGATTCGAGGATATGCAGCGTCGTATGCCCGACAACACGCGCGTTCAAGAATTGACGGGCTGGAAGCCGACACACACTCTTGAGCAGATTTTGAAGAGCGTGATAGATTTTGAGCGCTCGCGGATGTGATTTACCTTCAAAACCTTGGTACACGATAAAACTTCGTAAGCAGCTTAAAAACTGGCTTCGGTAGCGCAGACATTCTTGCCTGTGAATCATCGAGCACTTCTTCAAACCTCACAGACAAGAATGTCTGTGCTACCAAGAAAAGATTTTTGTCGTGAACTATTCTTCAAAGCAATACTCTATGACAAACTTCAAACTGACAACTCCTGTGGCGATGGTCATCTTCAATCGCCCCGACACCACCGAAAAAGTCTTTGCCGAAGTCCGCAAGGCGCAGCCGCCAAAGTTGCTTATCATTGCCGATGGTGCACGCACGGGGCGCGAGGGCGAACAAGAACGGTGCGAGCAGGCGCGGAGCATTGTACTCAACAATGTGGATTGGGACTGCGAAGTCCTGACAAATATTTCTCCTTTGAATCTGGGCTGCCGTGGTCGTGTTTCCAGTGGTTTGGATTGGGTGTTTCAAACGGTGGAGGAAGCGATTATTTTGGAGGATGATTGCTTGCCGCACCCTACATTTTTTCAGTATTGCCAAGAAATGCTGGAGCGGTATCGTCATGATGAGCGCATCGGTCTTATTTCGGCGGCAAATTTCCGTATTAAACGCGAAACGCAGTACAGCTACTACTTTTCACGGATTCACCCTATCACGGGTTGGGCTTCGTGGCGGCGCGTGTGGAAGAATTACGATGTCAATATGGCACGTTTTCCCGAAGTGCGCGATAACGGCTTGCTGGCGGAGATGCTGGGCGATGATTTTTCGGTAAAATATTGGACAAAAGTCTTCCAATCCGCTTACAACGGCAACGAATCAACGTGGGATTATCAGCTTACCTTTGCTGTTTGGTTGCAAGGACAGTTGGGTATTATTCCGAATGCGAATCTTATTACGAACATTGGCTTTGGCGAAGGCGCGACGCACATCACTGATGCCGACCACCCCACAGCGAATGTACCTGTAGAGGCAATGCAGTTCCCCATGCAGCATCCGCCCTACGTTATTCGGGAAATGTCGTTTGAGAAGTATGTACAGGATTATTTACTCAAGTGGACACTCGGCTATCGGATTCGCCGCAAAGCGAAGCAATTACTTGATGGTGGGAAAAAGCACTAAGCAAACGAGCAATTCCTTTTTGCATAAACCTATGTTTTTTCTTGCAATCTCTCCACAAATTCCTTGCGGAAAGATGCCCCAATTGGTATCGCTTCTTCGTTGCTGAGGAACACGGTATTACCTTCGACACGGATAATTTCCGTCAGTGCAATGATGAATGATTTATGCACTCGAACGAAGCGATTAATCGGTAAAAGCATTTGTACCGATGCGAGTGTATCGGAAATCAAAAGGGTTGATTCGATAGTGTGAAGTTTAACAAAATTACCATACGCTTCCACATACCGTAAGTCATTAACAAACACCTTGTGAAAAACCTTATCGGTTTTAAAGAAGAGCATTTGATTTTCGTTTGCTGCATCTCGCGTACGCTCAAGGGAATTTGGTTGCGATGGTATATCTATCGCTCGCTGCACCGCTTTGACAAACCTCTCAAATGAAATGGGTTTCATCAGATAGTCAACTGCGCCAATTTCAAATCCCTGCACAGCAAATGTCTCGAAGGCAGTCACTAGTATGACTTTTGGTGGCATATCTAATAATTTTACCAGCTGAATGCCGGTCAGTTCAGGCATATTCACATCGGCAAAAAGAATGTCTATTTTTGTTCTGTTCATTACCGCCAATGCTTCCAATGCTGTTGAGCAGCTTTGGACAAGGCGGAGATATGGCACCGAGGCAATGTACTGTTCCAATACCTGCCGTGCAAGCGGCTCATCATCAACGATAATGCAAGAATAAGTTATAGGCGAATCCATAGTCGTACCTCGAATGTAGAAATAGTTTCTTCAATTTGAAGGTCGTGGCGCTCAGGAAAAAGAATTTGTAAACGTTTACGGACATTCGCAAGCCCTGTGTTGGTTGAGGTGGGCGATTGAAAGGACAGGGGCTTCGTATTATAGACATAAAAGAATATCTCGTTGCCTTGTAATACAAATTCAATGGAAATATGAATGTCATCTGTTTGGGTCGCTGCACCATGCTTAAATGCGTTTTCTACAAAAGGCAAAAAGAGCAATGGCGGCACATATGGGCTGTGGAGGTCATTAATTTGGTACTTAAATCGTACTTGGGCAGTATTTTCGTTCAGGCGTAATTTTTCCAAGGTAATATAATTTTCTAAGTAAGCCACCTCGTCTTTCAGGGAGACTTCGTCTCTCTCGGAGTTGACAAGCAAATACCGCATCAGGTCTGCTAATTTCAGCATCATCGAGGGTGTTTTCGGTGATTGTATTAATGAAAGAGCATAGATGCTATTGAGAGTGTTAAATAAAAAATGGGGATGCACAAGTTTGTTGAGAATACGCAATTCAGTGTAATCGGTTTGTAAATTCATTTGCTGTTCCAGAACCAAATACTTGCCTTGCAGCTCGTTATTTATTTGTTCAATTTCACGGGCTTGCTCCTCCAGAACCTCCTGTTGGCGCAAAATTTCACCATTCTTTTCTTCCAAAAAGAGCGCAAGTTTTTTGGCTTTCTTTTCTGAACGGATTTTTAGCCTATAAAAACTCACCAAGGTAAGCACTACAACCGCAAGTGCAATAGCCAAAGCGCTCATCCACACTCGTTCTTTATTCCGCAGTTCGCCGTCTTTGGTCATAGCCAAAATTTGAACGTCTTTCTTTTCTGCTTCATACTCCGCTTGCAATTGCATGGATTTATTGAGCGATTCTTCAGTCAACATTGAATCCCTCACGATAGCCATTCGTTGATGTACTGCCAATGCTTCTTTATATCTCCCCAGAGAATCATAGACCATTGACAACACTCCGAGGGCATCGCCCAGAACTATTTTTTTTGCGCTCGTAGCCTCAGCGCTGTCCACCGCACGACGTGCATATACAAGTGCTTCGGTATGCCGGCGCACAAGCAAAAGCGTTTGGGCAATTGAAAAAAGCGTTTCTATGTGATATATCCTTTCGCCAATATCTTTTTGAATCACAAGAGCCTCACCTAATGCTTCAAGAGATTGTGTATATCCGCCCTGTCGTCTATACACCACACCTATGCTCACCAATTGGGTTGCCTCCATACGTCTGTCGCCGATTGTTTTGAATTTCTGATATGCTTCACGAAACATCAGGAGGGCAGAATCATTTTGATTTTCATCCGCATAGACCAACCCCATATTTCCTAAGGCAAAAGCAATTTCACGTGTGCGCTTGGTCAATTCAGCAATGGTGAAAGCATAGCGATAATAACGGAGTGACTCTGTTGGTCTATTGAGTTTCTGATACGATGCCGCAATATTATTTGCCGAAATGGACATGATTGAAGAGTCGCGCTTAGCTTCGGCTAATTTGAGTGACGAAAAGTAATGAGTAAGAGCAGATTGGAACTCACCTTTGTCTGCATAAACTATCCCTAGGCTATTGTGTGCTTTGATAATAAGCGATGTGTCTTTCGTAGTTGTGGCAAGATCTAATGCTTGAAAAAGTACCGATAATGCATTGTTATATTGCCCTTGGGTCTCATAGATATTGCCCATGTAGATCCACGATATTATTCCTCCTCTGGTGTAGCCCAAACGCTCGGCAAGAGTGTGTGCCTTTATCACCAGTGCCAATGCGCTGTCTGACTTGTAACCATCATAGTCAAAAGCGAGTCCATTCAATGCTCGAACAAGCGATGTATCTACGAGCCCGCTTGCCTCGTGCTGCCGAATAACACGCAGAAGTGAATCAATGTCGCTTTGTTGGGCATGCGCCGGATGTAAAAAGAGTAGAGCGCCATAAACGCTGCATATCCAAGCAAATCTCTGCATCGTCGGTATGATGTTGACAGATGAATAATGGAACATACGATTCCCAAGGTTGAAGAGCAATCAGTGCAATACTTCTTCAATTCTAGCTTTGCTACATTCTGCTTACACTTCAAAAATCGGAATAACCGCCGTAAGTTCCTATGCAATTATGACCAACGCCCTCAATTTTGTGATGACTATGTTCGTCACCCCTAAAAGCACGTTTGTCATTCTTAAAAGCACGTTTGTCATTCTTTTTTCTTTTGTAGAATGTTGTACAGTAATTTTGTCCTGACAACTTTTCTAATTTGTGATTGCAAAGAAATTGCCCCGATGTGTGTAAATTTAATCTGTGGTAGTTTCTTCCATCATTTCGTGCAACTTTCATCATGAAACCCATAAAAGTGCAATCGGCAAGCGACGAGAATGTGAAGACATTTTCAAAAGCCATCATCACCATCTCATTGATAATTTTGACGTTGTTTATCGTGCTTTAGATGAGGATAGCTGCCAAACAGTGTCGGACTGTTCACGCTTCTCTGTCCTCAGCGAACAGGAAAAATACATTTGAAATTAAGAAGAAAACATACCAATAGAAAAACTCTCTTCCAACAACGCGGAGCATATCGGATATGGTGCAAACCTCTTCTCAACCGACCATATTGCTTGTGGATGATGACCGTTTTAGTTTATTCGTCCTCAGAACAATACTTTCGGCAAGCTATTATCCACTCTTAGCAAATAATGCGGATGAAGCATTATCCATGCTTGAAAGTAGAAGCGATATTTCGATAGTTCTCACCGATTACTGTATGCCTCGAATGCACGGCGATGAACTCTGTGCAATCATTAGAGAACAGTATCCGGACATTGCATTGGTAATGATGAGTACCGGCGAATCAGGACAAGTTCGCGCAGATGCAATGGGTATATCATTTATTCAAAAGCCATATGGGGCAGAGAACGTTATTGCGACACTGGATTCTGCATTGACGAAAGATTCAATGCAAACGGCGGCTCAAACGCCATCATTATCACTGTAGAGCCAAGAGTACATCCTCAAAAGATAATGTAAACTACCCTCTCGTCTTTATTGTCCAAACCAATGCTTATTATTTCCTATTTTTCTCCAAGATGATATGAGCCAACAATTTCACTCCAGCACTATCCTCGTTGTAGATGACGATATTTTGATGCGCGAAATATTGCAACTTTTGTTATCTGAGCACTATACCGTCCTTACCGCCGAAGGTGGTAAAGAAGCACTGAATATTCTGTCAGAACAGAATATTGATGTCGTTCTGACAGATTTTGATATGCCGGGTATGGACGGCGAAGAGTTGATTCGAGCCATTCAGCAACAATTCCCTCAACCAATCATTGTGCTCATGAGTGCAGGTTACCCGGGAAAAATCTTCGCTCAAAAGAATGGTATCAGCTTTTTCGGCAAGCCGTTCAAAATAAATACTGTATTAAACGCCATAGCAGAAGCCTTGGAAGCCCACACCATGCTTGAAAAATAGTGTGGTTATTTTTCACTTTTATTTTCACTTTTTTTACAATACTCACTATGATTAAACACATGAAAATTGAGACTAAAGCAATGTTGATACTTTGCTTTAGTGTCTTCCTATTTTCAGGGTGCCAAAAACAGACCGACACACTGAACACGTCCACCAAAGGCTATGAACTCTACACGTGGCGGCTTGAGAGCGGCGTTTGGTATTATGCGCTTCTGCCGGGAACTAATAGGCTCAAAGACCATTCGGAGTTAGTCGTTGTTCAAAAAACCTCCCTTGATGACCTTGAACAAACAATATGCTCCTTAGCACAAGGAGAATACCTTTTTTGGAATATCAACAAAGAACAGATTCAACTACCGCTTTTGATACCTGATAAAGCGGTCGTTGATAGGATAAAGAAAGTGTGCTCGGAAAAGAACATAAATTTATCCATTCCGTAGCAAGAATGACAGAAACTTTGAATATGTTTGAGAAGTATAGTTCGATTTCAAGGCTCGGTACATTTGACCACCGGGTGTTTATCTCGTATGTTCGTTTCAACTTCTGCTTACATTCAAGGGAAAGCCTTTATGCTCACTAATATCGTACGGATATTCAAAACCAGTGCCATTGTTGCGGTGTTTCATTACGCTTGTGTTCTACACCTTCTTGCGCAACAGAGCACGATAGGTAAGATTGCTCAGGAGAAACTTTATTTCTCACATTTGGGAATTGAGCAGGGTTTATCTCAGGGTAGTGCATTGTGTCTTGTCCAAGATACAAAGGGGTTCCTGTGGATTGGCACCGAAGATGGCTTGAACCGATATGATGGATATACCTTTACAACTTTTCGTCATCGTCCCAACGATTCAACTTCGCTGCCAAATAATTTGATCTATACGCTGTACGAAGACCGCTCCGGCGTACTTTGGGCAGGCACACGCGCTGGGTTATGCCAATACAATGCAGCTTCAGAGAGCTTCATACACACCACTAACGTACCAAATCCCAAAGGTGTATTTGCCCTGTACGAAGATAAACGGGGAATATTATGGGTAGGGACATTGGGAGATGGGCTGCAAAAAATTGACCGCACAACGGGGAATATCACTACCTTTACACATAATCCACAAAACCCACAAAGTATCAGCAATAACAAGGTGTATAGTATTTGCGAGGATGCTCACGGCAATCTTTGGGTCGGCACAGAAGAAGGACTATGCCGATTTAACGCCGATAACGGTTCCTTTACGCGCTATACACATCATCCTACCAAACCGAGCAGTTTGAGTCACAATATCGTCCGCGTTGTCTATACCGACCGACATGGAGCTTTATGGGTTGGTACTTTCGGTGGCGGGCTTTGCCAATACAATAACGTAACGAATGATTTTACGACCTATACCACCGAGGCAAAAAACTCACTGAGTCTTTCCGGTAATGAGGTAAATGCTCTATATGAAGACCATCGGGGCGAATTCTGGATAGGAACACGCAATGGACTTTGCCGATTCGACCGAGAGAAAAAAATCTTTACCACATTCCAACATGACCCAAAAGACGACCAAAGTTTGAAAATCAATAATATTGCTTCTATTGTGGAAGACCGTTCCGGTTTGCTGTGGTTTGGCACAGGAGGAAATGGTCTGAGCTATGTCCATCCTGAAGCAAATCATTTTATGGTATATCGACAAACTCTCTACGATACACTCAGCTTACCACACAATGCTGTGCGGGCTGTCTGCGAGGAACACTTCGGCAACAAAGCACTGTGGGTAGGAACAGCAAACGGATTATGGCGTTATGACCGCACAACGGGCGCAGAACGTATTTTTCGCAGACAGACCCACAGGGGAATCCATATCGCAAAAGGGCTTCCCGATAACGATATCCGATCGCTTTACTGCGACCGACGTGGAATGTTGTGGATAGGGACGTTTAGTGGCGGACTCTGCAGATATGACTTCAAGAAAAACACCTTCAAACAATATAGACAGAACACAAATGACTCGGCAAGTATTCAGACAAAGGTGATATTCAAAATCTTTGAAGATCGTGGCGGTGAGCTTTGGGTTGGTACAAATAGCAGCCTTCTCTATAACTACAACCGTGCAGCCGATAGTTTCGTCAGTCGCGGTGTCGGAGCGGGAGCTGTTCGTGCTATGGTCGAAGGAAGTGACGGTGGTTTGTGGTTGGGCACAAGCGATGGCGGTCTGTGGCGGTTCGATAGAACAACGGACAGCTGTGTTCAGTTTGTATACGATAAAAGTACTTCCGCTGCCACGGGCAGCAATAATGTACGCTGTATGTATGAAGACACAACGTCGAAAGGTATCCTTTGGTTAGGAACAAACGGCGGTTTATTCTTGGTTAATATAAAAACAGGTACGGTTCGGCACTGGACAGAGGCTGAAGGATTGCCGAATAATGTTGTCTATGGTATTCTGCCCGATGATGCGGGCAATCTCTGGCTCAGTACCAACCGTGGGCTTGCGAAGTTCAATCCCACAAGCCAGACATTTCGCGCTTACACTCTCAGCGACGGCTTGCCGAGTAATGAATTCAATCAGGGTGCGTATTTCAGAGCGAACAGTGGTGAACTCTTCTTTGGGTCTATGGAGGGCTTGGTATCGTTTCTACCAAACCGCGTCCTTGATAATCCGTTTTTGCCGCCCGTCGTCCTAACAGCATTCAAAAAATTTAACAAGGTCGTACTGCTTGACACCGCAATAAGTGCAGCCCACGTCATAGAAATTTACCACAGCGACAATTTTATCTCCTTTGAATTTGCCGCACTGAATTACGTGAATCCGCAGAAAAATCAGTATGCGTACAAACTGGAGGGATTTGATAGAGATTGGATTCAAGCCGGTACTCAGCGTTCGGTTAACTATACAAATCTTGACCCCGGAACGTATCAATTTCGCGTTAGAGCAAGTAATAACGATGGTGTATGGAACAAAACAGGCAGTACGCTTGAACTCCGCATTTTACCGCCTTGGTGGCTTACTTGGTGGTTTAGAGGATTGGTGGTTATTCTCTTTGTGGGTGGTTTGGGAGCAGGGTACTACGTACGAATAAATGTGGTGGAAATGCAAAATAGAAAACTCAAGCAAGTAGTTCACGTGCGTACACAAGAGCTTCAAACAACTCTTGCTGAGCTGGAGGCAAATAATAGAGAAATTCACCAGCAGCACGGAATTTTGGAAGAGCAGGCACGGGAAATAGAAATGGTCAACACCACATTGCATGAAAAAAATCATCTTTTGGAACACCTCAATCATGAAAAGAATGAATTTTTAGGAATTGTTGCACATGACCTCAAAAATCCCATCACCAGCATCAAGCTCATTGCCTCAATGATGCAGAGATACCGCGATAAAATTACCGGCGATGATGTGATGAAGCAAATGCAGAAAGTTGAATTTACCGCAACACGCATGGAAGAAATAGTGACGAATCTCTTAGACATTAATGCTATTGAATCGGGAGCATTGAGTCTAAAATCAATAGAATGTGATATTGCTGACACCCTCAAAGCGATTGTAGAACAATACCGTATGCAAGCGGATGCGAAAGGAATAACACTTATCTACGATAACGTATCGTCAGCAAGAGTAATAGTTGACCCGATTCGAGCGTGGGAAGTGTTGGATAATCTTCTTTCCAATGCAATAAAATACTCACCTCTGGGTAAAACAATTTGGATGACAATCACCATGAAAAACCGAAACAAAGGAACGCAATCGGAGGCTGCGTCGCAGCACTCCGTCCAAATCAGCATCCGCGACGAAGGACCAGGAGTGTCGGAAGAAGACATGGCAAAGCTTTTCGGAAAATTTGCCCGCCTTTCAGCGCGTCCCACTGCTGGAGAGCAAAGCACTGGTTTGGGCTTGAGTATCGTTAAAAAACTGGTCGAAGCCATGAACGGTAAGGTATGGTGCGAATCAGAGCTTGGTAAAGGTGCGACCTTTATTGTTGAATTGCCTGTTGTTGAAGGCTAAGATATTTTTAGATTGGTGAACGACACTATGCTTACATTACGGCAGTCAATTTTCGAGAGATTATCTCTATGAACCACATTTTCGTAGCATTTTCAGAGCTTGAGGTGCGATGCTTTTTGAGAAGAATGATGATTTTCTTCGGATACATCCTATTTACTCCTCATCTGTTGTCGCAACCGCTAGCAGCAGACTCTCTCTTGAAGACTATTCGTGCGAGTGAGAGCCGTTCGCTTTCCGACACCGCAACCGTACGAGCACTAAACCAACTTGCCTATTTGTATGACGGCTACAAAACTGATAGCGCAATGATTCTCGCTGAAAAAGCGTGCTCTCTTGCCGAAAAACTTAAAGATAAACGAGGCGAGGCACGAGCGTACATCAATATCGGCAACATCAAGGAGACAAAAGGTTTGTACGATGCTGCTCTGGAGGCACATTTCCGGGGTGTAGCCGTTGCCAAAAGCATACCCGACAATTTTCTTCTTGCGCGAGCATACAACGGTATTGGCATTGTCTATGGCGACCAAGGAAAGTTTCAAGAAGCATTGGATACCTATCTCCAATCTTTGAGCATTTACGAAACACTTGCCGATACGATAAACATATCGCGGGCATTGAACAACATTGCGATTGTCCACCAAAATCTGCACCATTTTGATAATGCCATGCAATACTATCGCCGTTCGTATAACCTTGCCGTTGCCCAAAATGATAATAAATCCACCATTGTTGCTGCGGGCAACATTGGTCAAATGTATTTTCAACAGAAGCAATACGATTCGGCAATGATATTTTTACAACAATCGTACCACATTAGTCAAGAAGTCGGCGATAAACACAGCATGGCTGCACGGCTGAACGATATTGGTGAACTACTCCAGATATTAGGAAACTATAAGGACGCATTGCAGTATATGACCGAATCTCTTCGACTCAAAGAAGAAATGGGTGAATCTACGTACATCATCAATTCACTGGCAACGATTGCTTCCGTGCTGGCAGCGGCGGGGAGGGCACAAGAAGGTTTGGTATACGCACGGCGTTCGGTGGATAGCGCTGAGAAAATGGGTGCAAAAACTCTGCTCCAGGAGTCATTGAATGCATTAGTTACCGTCTATGATTCGCTAGGTCGGCATCGGGAGGCACTTCGAGAGTATCGAAAACTGAGCGAACTACGTAACACCCTCCTTAATGAGGAATCATTAAAAAAAGCTATGCAACTTCAGGAGCAGTACGAGTCCGTGAAGAAGGATAAGCAAATACTGACACTGACCAAAGACCATGAATTACAAGAAACAATGCGCCGAATGCTGATTGCACTTGGCGTGGTACTGCTGGCAGCTCTGGCAGCTCTCTACAGCCGTTACCGTTTGAAGGCATCATCGGAACGGACTTTACAGGAGCATAATGCCGAAATACTTCGCCAGCAGCTTCTTTTAGAAACACAAGCTGCTGATATTCAAACAGTGAATACGGCACTGCATGAAAAAAATCTTGCTTTGCAGCACCAACAGGAAATTTTAGAAGAACAAGCCCGTGAAATCGAAATTGCTAATACGGCACTACAAGAAAAAAACTTTGAACTTGAAAGTCTCAACAACGAAAAGAACGAATTTCTCGGTATTGCTGCACATGACCTCAAAAACCCCTTAACACATATCATTATGGCATCAGGGACGGCTACAAGGTATTACGACCGTATGAACGATAATGACATTCAAGAGCAATTTCATAGTATTGGGGTCGTAGCTGGGCGGATGCAGGAAATTATTGCCAATCTCTTGGACGTGAATGCCATCGAACGAGGCGGATTCACTATGAATATTGTCTCTTTCGATATTGCGCCGAAGCTATCTGCCACTGTTAGGGACTATGCGGCAAGAGCCGCGGAAAAGCATATCGTTCTTCATTATGAAGCCTCGAAGTCGGTAAGTGTTGTTGCCGATGAGCAAGCCGTAATGCAGGTACTCGATAATCTTATCTCGAATGCCGTCAAATACTCTCCGCACGGGAAAAAGATATTTGTCCGTCTGAGCGCAAGCGACAGAGCGGTACGGGTAGAGATATGCGACGAAGGACCGGGCTTGTCGGAAGAAGACATGAAGAAACTATTTGGAAAGTTTGCACGCCTTTCAGCTAGACCCACAGCAGGCGAACACTCTACGGGCTTGGGCTTGAGTATTGTCAAAAAACTGGTCGAAGCCATGAACGGCAAGGTATGGTGCGAATCGGAATTGGGCAGGGGCGCGTCATTTATTGTCGAATTACCAACAGCGTCATTTGATGACATCTATGCGTAACGTTGGTTGCGACTTTTTCTTTGATTTTTACCCTTTGTGGATATGCTTCCAACGCCGGTGCTGCCATGCCCAGAGGTCGGGGCGTTCACGAATAGCATCCTCCAGCGCGGCGACATGGCGGCGCGTCAGTTCGGTAATGCCATCTTTGTCGGGAGATAAGTCTTCATGCGGAATACGGCGAAACTCTACTGAGTACCGTCCATCAGCCTCACGCACAGCAAAGGCGGTGAACATTGGTGCGTTGAGTTTGAGCGTGAGTGTGGCAGGGGCTTCGTAGGTGGCGGCAAGCGTTCCAAAGAACGGCACAAACACGTCTCTATCGGCAGTGGCGGCTTGGTCGGCAAGAAGTGCGATAGCTTCAGCACTACGCAGGCGCTCCACGATAGCACGAGCGGCTCTGTCCATCGGTATCATGCGGTTTCCGGTGCGCGACCGATACCAGTGCAGATACTGCTCGGCATACTTATTCGACTGCGGCGCAACAATTACCGACGTGGGTATGTTTGTGTACAGCGGAAAAGCAAACGCCAGCAGCTCCCAATTTCCAAAGTGCCCCGACACCAGTATTACTCCCCGCCCTTTCCGAACTTCTTCTTCGATTTGCTCTGTGCCGTGCATATCAATCATGGCACGGGCTTCGCTGGGCGTGATATGGGGAAAAGTAAGAAGCTCGACAAGCGTTGTGCCGAGATTGCGATACGAAGCGCGGGCTGTTGCTTCCAGCCATTTGGGAGTATTATCGGGAAAGGCACGGCGCAAATTTTCTAGCGTGATACGCCGTCGTGAGGCGCTCAGTAAGCGCAAGACCTCTCCTGCAAACGTACCAAGACGTGCGCGATGCTCAGGCGAAAGGCGATACGCCATAATGCCTACGGAACGTAAAAGCGAGGTCATCAAACGGTTGCGGAGTGATTTCACGATAGAGAAGAATGAAGGTCGGCAGAATATTACCCAATTATCCCAAAAACTTATTCCGCTCTTTTTTCAACTCACGGACGATATATTGCAAGCGCTTATTGCTGATGCGCTTTTCGGCAAGGGGAATATACCGCTCGGTTGTGTTATTGATATAGCTTATCGGGCTGCGCTTGAGGTTAAATTCCAGACACCGAAAGTTATCAAGGCGAGCCGTGAGGCGGATAAGAAGACAATCCTCACTGGCATTCCGCAGTTTTTCTACGTGCGCCAAATCTATTTCGTCCGGCTTTTGGCGCTGCTCCTGAAGGTCTTTGGTCAAGGTTTCAACAATATAGGCGACATATTGACCAAAATTATATTCCAGCACTTCTTTTGTTACCGTTGTGGAATCTTCCAAAACGTCGTGCAGCAGTGATGCGGACAGAACATCTACATCGAAACATTCCAGTTCGTCAATCAAAATCTTGCAGACTCGCGTGGAATGGTAAAAGAAAGGAGTTCCGTCATTCCGCACAATCGGTTCGTGGACACTCTCGGCAAGCTCGTAGGCGCTAATGACCTTGTGTAAGTCCAGCACATCAATATAATCCCTCAGACGTGCTTCCAATTCAGCTTTGGACAAAAAGGTGCGGTTATACGGCGTAGCGTTGGGTTCAAGATTGAAGTAGCGTTGCGTCATAGAGCATTACAAAAACAAGTTACGAATTACAAAAGGGCAAGCCTATCCACTCGCCGCAAAGATACATTCTTTCCTGTCGTTACACAAGCATTTCCAACAGGTCGTCATCCAACAAGGAATGCGGACGATGAAGTGGATTGAGCGGATAGGTAGAGTATCTGTCTGTATCGTTATTTTGATGAATGTGCGAGTATCCGCCAAATCCGTGCCGTCCGCGTGGAATCTATGCTTGAACCTGACCACTTACGTCGCCAACCTAATTATTGCGGCTTAGATATCTTTTGCCAATGGCAGGGTAAAAATAAAGGTTGTGCCAACGCCTTCGGTGCTGTTTACCCAAATCGTACCACCATTTTTTTCGACAAGTTCTTTGCAGAGTATCAGTCCTAGACCGCTCCCAGTCTCATCCTCTGTGCCTCTGGTGGTATGCACGACGTCTATTCGGAAGAGTTTATGCGCATCCTCTTTGCTCATACCCACACCGGTATCGCTTACTCGCACTTCGACAAATTTCGGTTTTGTCGGACTCTGTGCAGCCGATAACGTAACCGTCCCGCCTGAAGGCGTGAATTTAAGCGCGTTCGAGAGCAGGTTTTGCACCACAGAACGAATCATATTTTCATCCACATAAACCGCCAGACTATCGGAAATATCATCTTTGAGCGTAACACCTTTAGCGTGTGCATTTTCGCGAAGTAGCGCCTCGACCGGCATGGTGATTTCTCTCAGTGCAAGAACTGTCGGCTCGTACTTCATGCGCCCAGTGTGTGCCTGCGCCCATTTGAGCAGATTTTCCATAAAATCGAAGACGTTTACTGCCTGCGAGTTCAGCGCTTCGGCAAGCTCTTTGATATCGCTGCGTTCAAGGTCAGTTGCGCCCTCCGCAAGCAATTTGGAAATGCCCAAAAGCGAAGAAAACGGGCTGCGCAGGTCATGCGAGACAATAGAGAAAAACTTATCTTTGCTACGGTTAAGGTCTTCCAGCTCGCGCTGCTTCTGCATCATTTCGCCGTTGAGTTGAAGCAGCATATCGGACTGGCGCTCCAGCGCTGCTTTCTGCTCAAAGACAAGCGTGTTGTAGTGCTGCATATTCGCAAGAGCCGTCTTGCGGTCGCTAATGTCTTCCAGCATCCGAATCACAAACACAGGTTTCCCTGCGGTATCGCGCACGAGCGAGGCAGTAACGTTTGTCCACATCGGCGAACCGTCTTTGTGCATATACTGAAGCTCCAGCGTGTAGGAATCTATCGAACCGGAGAGCAATTCGTAGAAAAGCTCGGCGCTGCGGTCGCGGTCTTCGGGGCGCACAAATTCGAGGAAATTACGATTGCGCAATTCTTCTTCGTTATACCCCAAAAAACGCTCAACTTGGTCGTTGCAAGAGAGAATATTTCCTTGCGGATTCAAAATAGAAATTGAAACCGGAGCACGGTCGAAAATCGTGCGAAACCGTGCTTCGCTCTCGCGAAGTGCTTGTTCGGCAAACTTTCGCTCAAATGCGTGAACAAGCGTCTCCGCCACAAGGCGCAGCATCCGTACTTCTTCTTTTGTCCAGACCCGTTCCTCTTTGACAGCGCTCACGCCAATCAAACCAATGACGCGCCCCTCAATATGAAGTGGTACGACCAAGAGCGATTTGGTTCCCGCTGCCGCAAGCGCAGTGCGGAAGGCTGCGGCTTCATCGGGCATACTGTCAATGCGGGCAATCTGCAAGGAACGCAGTTCCTCCAATCGGTCAAAAGCCCATCGGATGCTGGAAGGAGAAATTTCTCGAATTGTTATCGGCGAAATGCCGGGCGCTGACCAATCGTAAGCGTCGCGCATAATGTCCGACTGCACAGTTTTGTTGAAAGCCGCTTCTATGGTGGGTTGGGGGCTGAGAAAAATATAGGAGCGGTCAGCATTGGTGAACTCGCCGATTTGCTTCAGCGTTTCCTGTACCGTTGCATCAATATCGGCAACGGCGGTTTTGGCGAACATTCGTGAAATTGAGGCAGTCGCTTTTTCTAGCGTGGTCTGATAGTCCAGCATTTCTTGAGCGACCTTCAGGGACTGAATATCATGCAAATATCCCAGCACGATTTTCACCTTCCCATCTTCGTCGCGTTGCATCACATATCGGCGGTCTTGCACCCAACGATAGGTCCCGTCGGCACAGCGCAGGCGGCACTGTACATCAAAAAACGGCTCCCGCGATTCAACACCCGACAGACCATGATTCATCATCTCCAATTGCTTATGGTGCAATGCCAGTACTGCATCGCGATCGGCAGGATGTAAGTGCGTTTGGAGCATTTCGACCTTGCCGCTCACAATCTGCGCGGGCGTATAACCAAAGCGCTCGATTGCACGGTTGGCATAGAGATACCGCCGTTCTTCGGGGTCATAGAGATAAATGACATCGGGTAAAACCGTATCAATGACCTGCACGAGCCATTGATTAAAAGCAAACTGCTCTGTCAGTGGCTCATTGACAGAAACTGTTGTTGCTTGTTGCATAGCAGGAAAAAGCGTAGCGCCCACAGCGCCGCGTAAGATTGCCGCAAGGCGCTCAAATGCTGCGTCGTCTTTACAAAATTGACGAAACTGTTCAATATATCCTGCTGTCATGCTGTCTATTCGTATGTTGTTGGTCTGCATCGGGAGAACAGGGTCTCGCAAGGTCTTGTCAAGAAGCCGAATCATGTCGCGTACCAAGAAGTGTTGAACCGAAAAATATTTTACACGAAATTCACATTCCGTGAAAGATAAGAGACGAGTAAGACACTCTTTTCGTGTTTTTGTGGTGCTGTTTTGTGTTATCTATGCTGCTGCGCCCAAAGGCTTGTTTCTGCAAAACGCGGCTGCCGACGATTGCCAAGAGCACTTCGGGTAAAAGCGGCGGCAGCGGCAATCAGATTTTGCATATCGTCGGGAACTTGTTTGCGCCAATTCTCCTGCACAAAAAAGGTCGAGTATTTTCCCGTGCGAAACGGTGCGGAATCAATCGCAAATTTACAAAAGGGAATAGTTGTATTGAAACCGCTCAGGTGGTAATTGTCCAAAGCCCACAGTACCCGCTCAATAGCTTCTTCGCGAGTGTGCCCCCAGACGATGAGCTTTGCTGCCATCGAATCGTAGTGAATCCCGCTTTCGTAGCCTACGTAAATTGCTGAATCATTGCGGATGTGTTCGCCCTCAGGCAACGACAAATACGAAATTACACCGGAATCAGGGAAAAAGTCGTTATAGACATCCTCAACGCAAATACGGCACTCAATAGCGTGTCCTTTCGGAACAATATCTGCCTGTGTGAGCGTCAGTTTCTCGCCGGAGGCAATGCGGAGTTGCTGTTCCACCAAGTCCAGTCCTGTTACCATTTCCGTTACAGCGTGTTCCACCTGCAAACGGGTATTGACTTCCATAAAGTAAAATTTGCCCGACGAATCAAGCAAAAATTCCAGCGTCCCGGCATTGGTATATTTGGCAGCCTGTACAAGGCGGGAAGCGGCTTCACCCATTGCTTGACGGAGTTCGGGCGTAATGGCTGTGGAAGGAGATTCCTCCACTACTTTCTGATGCCGACGCTGAATAGAACACTCGCGTTCGGGGAAGTACAGCACTGTTCCATGTTCATCGGCGAGAATTTGAATTTCAATGTGGCGCGGCTGAACAATATATTTTTCGATGAAAACGCGGTCATCGCCAAATGCAGTGAGTGCTTCGCCCTGAGCGCCTGCTAATGCGCTTTCGAGGTCTTCCATCTGTTCGACCACACGCATTCCCTTGCCACCGCCACCGGCGGCAGCCTTCAGAATCACCGGAAAGCCGATATTCTCAGCAAACTCGCGCACCTCAGCATATGAAGCGACGGCATGAGTAGAACCCGCCGCAAAGGGGACGTGCGACTTTTCGGCAAGCGCACGAGCGGCTGTTTTATCGCCCAAAAGGTCAATCGCTTCGGGCGAAGGTCCGATAAATACGATGCCTTCTTTGGCGACACGTTGTGCAAAATCGTGGTTCTCCGAAAGAAATCCGTAACCGGGATGAATCGCTTCGGCACCCGTTTTCTTTGCTGCATCGAGCACTTTGTCCATCACCAAATAACTCTCGCGTGGCGTAAAACCACCAATAGCAATAGCTTCGTCTGCTTCTTTGACGTGCAGCGACTGGCGGTCGGCATCGGAATAAATAGCGACAGTGGCAATGCCCATTTTGCGGCACGTCTTGATGATGCGCAGTGCGATTTCGCCACGATTGGCAATGAGGATTTTTTTGAACATAGTGCTTCTTGAATTCAATGTTTTGTGTAAGAACTGTTCCAATGGCACAAAAACAGGTTTGTGAATCGGACGGTGAACAAACTTCAACTTACGCAATGATGCAGTTTTGAGCAATTTTTTTTGTACCGCCAATCCTCGCTATAAAAACGCAAAAACCCGCGCAAAGACTTGTCTCACACGGGGAGGTATTGATTGTTCTTTCAGCCTTTAGGATTTTTCCAGCAGAAACAGATATTCGCTGTATGCGCCGTCGCTGGTAATCCACTCGTTTGTCCAGCGCATTGCACCCATGACGTTCTTTTTGTAATCAATTTCTATTGCTTTGAGAATTGTGCCCGAAGCGTTCAAAATAGAGTACAACTCCTCTTTCGTTGCCCTGCCACCGGAACTGTACGACAGCACAATGTGGCGGGCTGCCGTTTCCTCAATCAGCCGCTTAATAGCTTGCATGGCGATAAAACTTCCCTCGCTGTCCTTGCGAAATTCTTCAAAGACCGATGCTGCCACGCTGTCGCGCGTGTCCACACGTCTATTTACCTTGCCAAAAAGCGCAGGCTTGTCGTTTTTGATGACGGTCGTCCAAATGTGATAATACGACGAATACCGAACACGGCTTGGCGGCATTTTGTCATTGTTCGAGCCGTAGGGCGGGTCGAAGTAAGCAACGTCAAATTCATACCGCCCGATGGTATCAAAAATATCACCCTTCACGACCCGATGCTCTGCCGTATTGAGATGCACGTCCGGTATTCGCAAGGTCATCGTCTTGTACGACCGCGCCGACCAATCGGACAGATACGCAGCATAGTGCCCAAGCGTATTGTCCACTGAGTCCAGCGCGAAGATAAGACTTGTGAGCGCTACGGCTTTTTCTACTTCGTCCAACCCCATACGGTCAATTTCGTTCCTGATGGCATCCAGTTTTCGGGTGTTGTGAAGTTGAAATGGTCTTTTTTCGCCCGACTTGTCGGGTTGTACATCCGCGCTACCGCCATAATGCTCACTGAACCAGCCGTGATAACCTTCTAAAGAGTTGAGATGCCGGATAATATCGGCATAATACTCACGAGGGCGAGTGTTGAGAAGAAAACAGGTTGCAAATACTTCCGACCACACAGCACTATCGCTGGAAGTAACGTGAAAGCCGCACTGCGCCAGCGCTTGACTAACCCGCGTAGAACCACTAAAGCCATCCAGCGCCGTCCGCGCACCAAGCGGCGCAAGAACATCCAAAATAGAAGGCAGAATTTTGAGTTTTGAACCGGCGTACTTGATGCCTTGTGTTTTGGGGACGGTGAGAGTTGTTTCGCTGGAAACGTTTATGCTAGGCATTGATTATCCTTCTTCAATTCAGTTTTCTTGCGTTTGTTCTTGCGCTTGCGCAGAAATCATCACATGGTCGTCGATAGTAGGCACTGCTGGCAACTCAACGACAAACGTTGTGCCGTCGCCGTATAAACTCTCAGCCCAAACACGACCGCCGTGCAGTTCCACTATTTTCTTGACGCTGGACAAGCCAACACCGCTTGATGATTCGCCGCCTGTGGGGCGTGCGGACAGACGTTGAAAGAAACCAAATAATTTTTGTTTATCCTCTTCGGTCAAGCCCGGTCCTTCATCGCGGACTTCCAGTCGGATCATATCGCCTGATTTTTGCAAGAGGACGAACATTTGCGTATCGAAGGGTGAGTATTTGACCGCATTGCTCAGCAGATTATCAATCACCTGCACGATGCGCCGCCAGTCGCCCATGATGAAGCACGAAGGCTCGCACGACGCTTCAATATGCTGTCGCTTGCGCTCTGCGCCAGGGCGGTATTGCTCGATCATTTCTTGGCATAATTCTGTCATGTTCATCGCTTGGAGATTCAGCTCCAATTTGCCTAGTTGCAGCGCCGTGTTGTCCAATAGGTCGCTGATAAGCCGATACATATTTTCAGACGAGGTAATAATCATATTCACCAGTTCAGACGCATTCGGCTTGGCAAGACCACCACTGAGCAGGAGCCGAGCGAGTCCCAAGATTGAGGTGAGTGGGTTGCGCAGATCGTGCGCCACAATGCTTAGGAGTTTAATCTTGATTTCGTTTTCCTGCTCCAGCTGAGCGTTTGTTTGCAGTACGTCCATCATCACTGCGTGCATACTTTTTGTTGATTGCAAGAGCGTTGAGAGTTGCAGCCTGTTTTCTGAATCTTTGCTCGTATCATCGAAGGATTGCGATGCATTATCTAATGCGGAAAGGAAGTTCGCCAGATCATTCGTAGCAAGGTGTAGGAACTTCATTTTGACAGCATTTGCCTCCTCTAAGTCTTGGTTGGTGCGCTGGAGCTGAACGATAGTTTCTTGCAATTGGGTATTAGCAATCTGGATGCTTTGCGCCTGCTCCACAAGAATTTCTTGCTGCCGAAGAATTTCAGAATTGGCTTCCGATAGTGAGGCATTCTTCTCGGTAAGTGCTTGTTCTGAACGCTGCTTGAGGCTGTAACGATTCAGAAGGAGAATCACCAGAAGCGTCAGAAAAACTACGCCTGTCATCAATCCATAGCGCCAGAAGAGATCGAGTTTACGGGACTGTTCGAGTAGCTGAATCTGCTGCTCTTTTTTTTGGGTCTCATACTCGGTGTAGAGTTTGGCGAGTTTGTCGTTGTTTTCTTGCGAGAAGATAGAATCACGCACGGCGGCAAATTGTTTGTAATACGTGAGTGCCTGTTTATCTTGCCCCGATGATTCAAGAATCTGCGATAAACTCCGCAGTGCCCCTTCTTGCACCATCAGAAATTTTTCTTTTTCTCCTATTGCCAGTGATGCTCTAGCGGCTTCCAATGCCTCACTTCTCTTCCCAATAGCGTTATAGAGGTCGGCAATATTACCCAGCACCATTGCTTCCCCTTCTTTGTCGCCGATATTGCGAGCAAGTTCCCGTCCGCGCTGGTAAA
Source organism: Ignavibacteria bacterium (assembly GCA_014654705.1). GTDB lineage: Bacteria > Bacteroidota > Ignavibacteria > Kapaibacteriales > UBA4661 > PH2015. The sequence continues at coordinate 25,872 of JACVZY010000106.1, read as the reverse complement.
ACGCCAATGATTCTTCATAGCGTTTTAACTGTCCATAGACTATTGCGATACCAATGACGGACGACCACATACGCCGCGTATCTGCAAGTTCTTCTTTTAACTTTAATCCCTTCAAATGATATTCCAATGCCTGCTCGTACTGACCTCTGTCGGCATTGAGTGCGCCTAAATTGGTCAGTAAAAGAGATTGCATGCCTTTATCTTGTATTTCTTCGGCTAACTTGAGTGCATCTGCGTAATAGCGAATTGCAATATCCGGTTGATGCCGATTGTCATAAATAAGTCCAATATTGTTCAATGCTTTGGTAATACCCTTTTTATTACCTGCTTCTCGATAGATTTTGTGGGCTTTGGTATGCAAATCCAATGCCGGAGCAAGTTTTCCTTGCTTCCACAAAGCAATACCCATGTTCGTGTACGACATAGCCAGACCATTTGCAAATGAAATTTTAGATGCAATGTCCTCCGCACGCTGGGCATACAAAAGGGATTGTTCCACATTGGACGGACGGATTTCTACTGACAACTGATTGAGAAGGTTGACCATGCCGGTATCGTTTCTATTTGCTGCATCGCTTGAGCGAAGAACGGCTGTCAGTGAGTCCAGAACAGGCGTTTGTGCTGATAGTGGTACGATAGATACAACCGAGCATATCGCCAAGAGAAGGAATTTTTGAACGGCGCAAAAGGAAAGATTTCCCCAAGATAGAATGTATTGCTTACTCATGGATATAGTGAATATGCGTGATATGCCTAACAAAGTGTGGTGCTGATACCAATTTAGTAAAAACGTTACACATTTCACAGGACAGTTCATCGGAAAAAGAGGACAGTTCATCGGGAGAGTTTTGTCGCAAGTGCTGAAATACCGTAATTTGTACTCGGCTAAGACACGCTATTACGCTATCGAAAAAAGAGGGAACGGTTATTATTATGAACCAACAAGACACCACACTGCGCACCGTCATTGTTGACGATGACGAACTCATTCGCAAAACACTCGTTTTGCTGCTTCAAGAATACTGCCCCGATATAGAAGTAGTGGGAGAAGCGTCATCATTTCACGATGCTGTTCGTAATATCTACGACCACAAGCCTGATATTGTGTTCATGGACGTACAGCTTACCGATACAACAGGCTTTGAGGTACTTGATGCTTTTGATGCTAACGACTTTGCAGTGATTATGATGAGTTCGTACAGCCAATTTGCGCTTGAGGCATTCGACTACGACTCGAAGGGGTATCTGCTGAAACCATTTGATGTCGAAAAACTCTGCACAGCTGTAGAACGGGCACGCGCAAAATTGCGTCTCTTGCAAGAAGTCCGCGACTACAAAAGCCGCTTGGAACTTCAGCAAAAAACCGCTCCAACCTCAGTTATCATCAAGTCCACCCGAGGTAATATCAATACCTATTTTACGGAAATTATTGCCTGCTCTGGGCATTATGGCTATACCCGAATAGCTCGACACGAGCGCCCGGCGCTTCTTTCGATAGATATACTGGCAGAGTGGGAACACTGGCTGCCACACAATATCTTTTTGCGTATTCACCGCTCGCACATCATCAATATCCATCACGTTGCTCAGTGGGAACACGACGGAAAAGAGGGAATTGTACGAATGTCGAATAGCGAGATACTGCCTGTCTCGCGGGCGCAAAAAGCGGACTTTATACGCCGCGTCGAGGAGCACCACCCCAAACTCAGTCAGTAACTTTTTCTTTTTTATTCTTGATGTCTGCTGGAGGGCTAAATCATGAAACAAACGATACACCATGCGATTATTTACGGCACGCCGCTTAAAAAGAGTATTGGGAAAAACTCTTTTGTCCGACAGTACCACCTTTTGAGGGCTTGGATATATTCCCAAGCAGTTCCAAAACTTGCCGTTGACAATAATGCCTTTGACGTGCTTTGCAAACAACTTGCCGCCGCATTAGCAATAGTACTTGTTCTGAGCGCTGTGGCAGCATTTTTTTCTCCACTCCATTACCTCATCGAAATTGCTCTCTTCTCTGTGGCGGCAGCGCTCTTTATCAGCCGTGGGCAAGCTCAACATCACCTTGCAAGAGAGAAAAAAAATGCAGCGCTGGCGCAAGAATCATTCCAGCAAGCCTTGAACGAGCAAAAAGAAGCCAAAGACAACGACAAAGAGTTACTATTAGCAACTCAGGATCTGTGCCGCTCGCTGGAGCATGACATTGCCATTATTATCTCGAATATGGATTACAGAGCCGCTGGAGAGCAGGCTGCTCCGGTAGAAGAAGAAGTAATGACAGAGCAAGTACAATCCGTCTCGAATGCCTTTGCTCGCATCATGCACAAAATGGACAATTTCGTGCAGTCCATTCTGGACACGGGCGGCTCGACTCTCCGCTCCGCAATCGCACTGGCACAGCGCACGGAAGAACTTTCTGAGGAGATGCTTCAAAATACAACGAAGCAAACGCAATCTATTAGCTCCGCAATACAGCAGATGAAATTGGTCATGGAAACGAATACCGAATGTGTGGAAGCCGCCGTAGAAGAAGCCTTACGGGCAAAGCTGGAAGCTAAGGAAGGTGGCGCATCGGTACATGAAATGATGATGGGAATTGAAAGCATTACAGGTGCTGTCCGACGCGCCTCCGATGCCATCACCGCTCTGACCGCCAGCAGTGCGGCTATAGGAGATATGGCGGTTGTGATAACCGAAGTGGCGGACAGAACCAATCTTCTTGCGCTCAATGCCGCTATTGAAGCCGCTAGAGCAGGTGCGCATGGTCGAGGGTTTGCAGTGGTCGCAGACGAAGTTCGTCAGCTTGCAGAGCGTACCCAATCTGCCACCAAAGAAATCACGAAAACAATTAAAAAGATACAAAGTCAGATTGCGCTGGCAACCGAAGAAACAGCAATCGTACACACAGAAATCACCGAACGCAGGAACGATGCCGCACGGTCGGAACAATCGCTGCTGAATATTATTGAGCGCATCAACTATATGGCAGATGTTATTGGGCGTATATCGCTGAATAATGAAGACCAAACCCGTGTGATGAAAGCGATGACCGAAAGCGTCAACAGCATTATTGCCATTACCGAATACACGTCTATCACCATGGGCGAGACCGCATGGGGAATACAAGGCATTGAATCAATGATTAAAAATATCGTCAAACTGACTGCCGGACAATTCAAACCAAACCGAAACCGTCGGCAGCAAGCCGCACATACACCCGCACCCCAGCAGGAAATCATCACGCAAGCATTTTCTTGGAATTAATTCATCTTCTCTTTTATTTCTATCTCTGGAGTTAGACTCAATATGGTTACAACAGCCCCCGCAATGACAAGCGACGAAATAACACTCGTCCAAACCACTTTTTCTAAGGTTCTTCATATTGCCGATACCGCAGCTGATTTGTTCTATAACCGTCTTTTTGAACTTGACCCTTCGGTGCGCCCGTTGTTTGCTGAGGATATAAGCGAGCAAAAGAAAAAATTGATGGCAACGCTCAAAACGGTTGTATTCAGTCTGCGTCAGCTTGAAACTATTGTTCCGGCAATTCAAGATCTTGGGCAACGCCATGTACGCTACAGAGTGGAGGACAAGCATTATGAAACCGTCGGCGCAGCGTTACTATGGGCACTTGAGCAGGGGTTGGGTGCGGACTGGACGCCGGACGTGAAAAGCGCGTGGGTATCGGCGTACACTCTCGTTGCCAAGACAATGAAAGATGCAGCCGCAGTGGCTAAGAACTAAAACATTACAACCATTTATTCATGATTCGGGTACACAGTATGAAAAACGCTACCATTCTCGCACTTTTCCTCGCAATAGTTCTTATACTATCCGGCAGCACACGTGCACAAACACCAACAAAAATACCGGGCATAGACCAAGACGGTAAAAAACCGCAAGTCATGGTATTGGGGGCGTTCCATTTTGACAACCCCGGTTTGGATTATGTTAAATCTTCCGTATCGGACATTTTGTCGGCACCACGACAAAAGGAATTACGTGAGTTGTTGGATAATATAAAAGCCTTCAAGCCAACAAAAATTGCCATTGAAGCCGAGCCAAAATTCGGCGAGCGCATCAATGCACGATACGGACGGTACGTTGCGGGGCAAGACACTCTGCGACGTAGCGAAATCGACCAGATTGCCTTTCGTCTGGCAAAAGAGCTTGGTCACAAAGCTGTTTATTGTGTAGATATGAAAAAGGATATGGATTTTAATGCGGTCATGCAAACAGCCCAGATGTCGGGTCAAACGGACTTTCTGCGTCGCTTCCAACTAGCAATGGGGTTTATTCAAGCGGAACTCGAAAAAATGTCCACGATGTCGCTCATCGAGCAATTCCGCCTCCATAACAACTTACACAATGCTGAACATTCACACAGCGCATACCTCCTCATGGCAACTGTCGGCAAGGACACAAACTATACGGGCGCAAATGTTATCGCGGGCTGGTATGAGCGCAACTTGAAAATTGCGATGAACGTCATGCGGATTATCGAATCACCCGAAGACCGTGTTCTGGTCTTATTCGGCGCGGGGCACTTACCACTTCTCTATCATTATTTCAAATTTTCACCTGATGTAGAGGTTGTGAATGCGGAAGGCTATCTGCAACCAACGGGAACACAACCAAAAGGAACACAACCAACGGGAACAAAAAAGTAACCATCTTCCCAAGCAAGCAATTATTCAGGGCGACACCTTACGCGTCAGCACATCGCATAGCTCGGTGGGACGCAGTATGAGTGACTTTTGGAACAAAAAAAATCCCATAGCTTGCCGATATGCACCGAACTTCTCACGCACAAACCTCACAATTATATGCCCGAACTTCAAGTAAAACCCCGCTATATGCAAGAACAATACCGTTCTCTCGGCAGGATGCAGCCTCCACAGTCGGGCGAACTTCACGCCACTATCGCTCAATTACAAGAAGAAAATGTACTTCTTCGGCAGCAGAATAGGCTGCTCCAGCAAATCAGCGCAGAGCAAGACGAGTTTCTGCTTATGGTGGCTCACGACCTCCAAAATCCACTGACGACTATCACGCTGGGAACGTCATTCTTGCAGCAGCGGTGGCGTGATATTTCCTTGCAGGATATTATGACCAAGCTCAGGAAAATGCAGGAAAGCGCTTTCCATATGAAAGATATGATTCATCGCCTTCTGACGACCTCAGCAGTAGAGTCGGGGAAATTGTCAACGGTTCTTGAGCCTGTGGAAATGCTTAGTTCGGTTGCATCAGTCGTGCACGAGTATCGTGGGCGTGCTTCGGAGAAAGATATTATTATTCACCTTGATACTTACACTACCGACACCATAACGATGTCCCACAAGGGAATTCTGCGAGAAATAATGGAGAATCTTTTGTCCAATGCTGTTAAATACTCGCCGACCAATAAAGAAATCTGGGTGCGTATCTTCGGAACGACATATTCATCATACAACGAGCACCTCTTCGATAATATCCAACCAGCAGATACAGATCCCACTAACACAACCCACAATTTTATTCGTATCGAAATTCAAGACCAAGGTCCCGGGCTAACCCTCAACGACCAAAAGCAACTTTTTAAGAAATTCACACGCCTTTCTGCCAAGCCGACCGCCGGGGAAGACTCCACAGGATTGGGGCTATCTATTGTCAAAAAGCTGGTCGAAACCCTCAACGGACATATTTGGTGCAAGAGCACACACGGCAACGGTGCAACATTTATCGTAGAGTTTCCCATTACCGATGGCGCGTCGGAAAGCACGTTGGATGTGAAAAGCGCGGAGTAATTCAGTCAATTCTTCTTTTCTTTCAGCACCACCATCACGTTTATGATTCAATTTTTTCGCAATCTTGCCATCCAAACAAAACTTGTCGCTACGTTTCTTATCTTGTCCGCCTTCGTCACCATCGTCGGCTATCTCGGTTATCGCGCTACGTCCGCCATGGCGGAAACAACGGAACGAATGTATGACCGCCAATTTGTTCCGCTTTCGTACTTACTTCAGTTCACCAATAACTATCAGCGTACACGCAATTACGCACAAAGTTTTATGCTTATTTCGGATAGCGCCGAAATCAAGAAAATGAAGAAAACGGTACAGGGAATTTATTACAACTTTGACAGCATCGGCACGCACTACAAGGCTACACTAGACACCCCTGAAGAAAAACAACTCTATGCGGCATATTCCGATAGTCTTGCAAATTTCAAAAAAATGTATGTTGAAGTTATGCGTTTGGGTGAAAAAGGCTTACGCGATTCAGCTCTGTACCACTACCGAAAAGGTCCCGGATTTGCGGCTGCATTTGGTATGTACAGGGCATTAGACGCTCTTACGGTTTCCAAACTTAAAGCCGCCGATACTGCTAAACAAAGCAGTATTGAGCAGTTTACCACCTTACGCCGTCAGTTAGTGTTTTTTATTGTTATGGCACTTGCCGTGGCGGGTATATTGGGATTTATGCTGGCGCGAATGATAGGGCGACCTATTCGGGAACTTGACGCTGCTGCCACAAGCATTGCCGCCGGAGAAACAAATATCTTCGTAACGGTAGATTCACAGGACGAACTGGGAAGTCTAGGGCGAGCATTCAATATCATGTCACACAATACCTCCCGTCTCCTGGAGGAAACCCGTCGGCAGAGCTTGGAAAATGCAGAGCAAGCCCGCCTTGCCGAAGAATCCCGTCGTGCAAGCGAAGAGCATCGCCGCTACCTTGCCGAAAGCGTCGAACAAATCCTGTATGAAATGGAAAATTTCTCTCATGGTAATTTGACTGTCCGCCTTCCTGTTACTACAAACGACGAAATTGGACGTTTGCACCGGGGATTTAACGATGCGCTGGACAATATCTGCATCATGCTGGAACGCATCAAAGAAGCAGTGCTTTCGACCATAGAAGCAACAGATGAAATAGCAGCACGAATTGGCATTATGTCCACCAGTGCGAACATCCAAAGCGAACGCACAACGGGCATCACTCAATCGGTGTCATTGATTGCCGAAGGAATTGCCGCAAATACTGTGCATATCGAATCGGCAGCTGCAACGGCTCGTGAAGCCGGCGAGAGTGCTAAAAATGGCGAAAAAGTGGTAAAAGAAACAATAGACAGTATTCAAAACATCGTCCATGTTGTTCTTTCTTCAGCCGCTAGTATCGAGACATTAAATACCAGCAGCATCAAAATCGGGGAAATCGCGGAGGTTATTCAGGAAATTACCGACCAAACAAATCTTCTCGCGCTGAACGCAGCCATTGAAGCGGCGCGAGCGGGTGATGCCGGACGAGGATTTGCGGTTGTTGCCGATGAGGTGCGCAAACTCGCCGAAAAAACAGCTGCCGCTACCAAAGAAATCACGCACACTATTCGGCAAGTCCGCACCGATACAGGCACCGCAGTAACAACTATCAACAAAGGCAGTGAATACGCCCGCGTTGGTAAATCACTCGCCGACCAAGCGGAGCAAGCGCTGCAGACCATCATTGCTAAAACCGGGCAAGTAGCCGACAGCGTTATGTTTATCGCCAACACCAGCCGAGAAAAAGCAGCAAGCGGGCACGAAATCTCCAAAAGCCTACAAGCAATACAATCAGTTGCCCGCGAATCCTCGAGCGACGCAGTGCGTATTGGTGTTGCCTTAGAAGACCTCTGCTGTCTGACGGCTCATCTCGCCGATACGGTCAAGCAATTTACCGTCCCCGAAAGTGTTCAAGAAGCATATCGTACATCAAGCAATAAAGGCATGAAACCTATACGCTCCGAGCAAAAAGTAAAACTCCTCAAAGGTAATTTTTTACTGTCTTGAGAATTATGCTCGTTTTTGAGCAACATGGTTACGTCAGTTTTATAGGCACACCTATCTGTTACGGAAAAGTCGAATTTTAAGTTTTGTGTGGAAATTTATCGAACCCTTACAACCTTCCCTATATGCAAGCCTATTGTCTTACATTTTTGCTCATTTGCTTAATGTGCTCTTCGCTGAGTAGCGCACTACTTTGGGGACAGAACGTATCGCAGCAAGGTCTTGACCCGAATAAGCACATTACTCAATACGTCCACGAGTCTTGGCAAATCAGAGAAGGATTACCCCAAAATTCCGTCCAGTCCATAGCGCAAACGTCCGATGGCTATCTGTGGTTTACAACACAAGAAGGATTGGTTCGCTTCGATGGATTGCGCTTTACGGTGTATAATAAAAAAAATTCTGCACTACCGGAGAACTATTGTAATTCACTGGTAACCGATAAATCATCAGGCACAATCTGGGTAGCAACACAAACGCAAGGTATTGTTCGGTTACAAAATGGAGTGTTTACTACATTTACTACTCGTCATGGTTTGTCCAGTAATTTCACACCGGAGAATGGCAGAGCACTAGCTATGGGGGCGGATAATTCTCTCTGGATTGCAACGCTCGGTGGCGGTGTTAATCGTCTGAAAGACGGTCATGTTACCGTTTATTCTATGCCGCAAGGGCTGAGTAACGACAACGTTCATACACTTTTTTTTAGCAATGACAGCACATTATGGATTGGTACAGAAAATGGGCTTAACATTCTCAATACAAAGACAAATGCAATACAGCAGATAGTCAATCCCGCATTAAAAAGCAGTCAGCGCTTAACGAACAATGTGATTCAATCCATTACCACTGATAAAGAAGGCAATCTATGGATTGGAACTATCAACGGGCTTCAGCGATTGAAAGGCGGTGTGTGGACAATCTATACGACAAAAAATGGTTTACCCGGCAATCATATCCGTACGCTCTATTGTGATAGCAAGGGAACGCTATGGATAGGGACACTTGGCGCGGGAATGTGCCGTTTCAGTAAGGGCGTGTTTTCTGCTTTTAGCCTTCAGGATGGACTTACCCATCCCGATATTTTTGATATGTATGAAGATGTGGAAGGCAGCCTATACATTGGAACCGGCGGCGGCGGGCTGAATCGATTACGCAATGGTTCGGTAACCGTTTATAGCAGACGGTTAGGGCTTTCCGACCCATGGTCTATCATGGAGGATAGCACGGGAAATATGTGGTTTTCTATGTTTGCTAACGGTGTGAGCGTCATCAATAACAAAACAAACGGTGTGCAGCATTTTTCGACGGCGAACGGTTTACCCAGTAATGCCGCTCATGGCATGATGCAAGACAGCGATGGCTCTGTCTGGCTCGGCACAAGAGATAAGGGAATGTGCCACGTGGTGAATGGAAAAATTGTGAAGAGCTATGGTATCAAAGACGGCTTGCCAAATGAGCGAGTGCGAGTTTTTCTCCGCGATAGAAAAGGGCGGTTGTGGATTGGTACGGATAAAGGGGCAAGCTGTTTTGCCAACGGCGTATTTGCGAATTATGGCAAAGCCGAAGGTCTTGTAGATGGTCGTACACCTGTTCTGCACGAAGACTCACAAGGTAGGATTTGGGTCGGCACACGCGAGGGATTATTTGTCATAGAGAACGACCGCGTAGTAAAGTCATACACCGTCAAGGACGGTATGGCGGGCGATAACATCATTTGGCTCTATGAAGACAAAGAACATACCTTCTGGATTGGGACGACAAACGGAGGCTTGCATCGCCTCAAAAATGATTCCCTTTATGCCTACACCACACAAAATGGATTATTTGACGACTCCGTTTTTTCTGTGCTGGAAGATGAAAATGGCTGGTTGTGGATGAGCTGCAGCAAAGGCATTTTCCGTGTAAAAAAATCTGAGCTTGAGGAAGTAGCACAGGGAAGAAAAAGCCAAATCGCGTGCATCACCTACGATAAAGATGACGGCATGGCATCTCCCGAATGTAACGGAGCCTCGCAGCCGGCAGCCTGTAAGTCTCGCGACGGGCGCTTGTGGTTTCCTACGATTGCCGGTGTGGTGGTGATTAACCCGAACAACTTGGTTAAAAATAATTTGCCGCCGACCGTTATTATTGAGAATGTTTTGGCAGATGGTATCAGAATTGGCGGAAAGAATTTTGAGGCGACTTCCGAAGGTACATTTGTAGAAAACAAAAGTAACGACCAACCTTCCGTCGCTCAAGCGCAATCTCAGAATCAATATATTCCTGTAACGCTAGAGCCGACGACGGAAAAATTTGAGTTCCATTACACCGCCACGTGCTTGACTGCCGCCGACCGCTCAAAATTCAAATACATTTTGGAAGGGTACGATAAAACGTGGGTGGATGCGGGCGGGCGACGCGCTGCCTACTATACCAATTTGCCCCACGACCGAATGTACCGTTTTCGGGTGATTGCTTGTAATAATGACGGCGTCTGGAATGAAGTAGGAGCAAGCACGACATTTTTTATGAAGCCCTTCTGGTATGAAACATGGAAATTTTATCTGGCGTGTGTCGTCGGTTTTGTTCTGGCGGGCTTTCTGCTCTATCGCTGGCGGGTTCATAGTCTGCGTGAAAAGGCAGTAGTACTGGAGCGCGTCGTCAATGAACGCACGGCTGACTTGAACGATGCAAATCTGGAGATTAAACGTCAAATTGAGCTATTAAGCGAGCGTGCCCGTGAAATTGAGTTCGTGAATGTGCAACTTTACGATGTCAATAAAAATCTACAAGGCAGTAATAAAGCCCTTGATGAGGTGAATCGCTTCAAGACCCAAATGCTGTCAATGGTCTCGCATGACTTAAAAAACCCATTAACGACTGTACTTCTTGCTTCTAAATCTCTCCGCGTTCAAGTAGCAGACAATACTGATGCACTCGAAATGACCGAGATGATTCGTGATTCTGCCGAAACTATGCACAAACTTATCACCGAAATTCTTGACCAAGCTGCTCTGGAGCACGGGCAACTCGAAATTCGCACCAACAAACTTCAACTGGAAGAAATATGCCTTGAGCTTATTCATGAATATCAGTACCGCGCTCAGGATAAACAACAACAACTTCAAACCGAAATTGCCGATTACTGCTCAATGTATGGCGACGAAAACCGACTTCGCCAAGTGTTTGATAACCTCATCAGTAATGCCATCAAATATTCTCCCCCGAAATCCAATATTATCGTTCGGCTATACAAAGAAGAAAACTTCAACAATTCTATTGTGCGATTTGAAGTGCAGGATGAAGGACCGGGACTAACGCAAGAAGACCAACAAAAATTGTTTGGTTTTTTTCAGCGCCTAAGCTCAAAGCCAACGGGCGGCGAGAGTTCGACGGGCGTGGGATTGGCGATTGTGAAGCAAATCGTGGAATTGCACGGCGGTCGTGTTTGGTGCGAGTCCGAGCCGGGCAACGGCGCTACATTTATTGTGGAATTGCCACTTTTACACGTAGCCGCAAATAATAACGACTCTTCTGTTGTCATCGCCGGCTCCAAACGGTTTTTGTCGGAAAGCCGTGCGTTCGATTATGCCTGATGAGGTCGTCGTGTTACCGTAAACTGCCGCTATAAATTGAAGTCTAGACCAAGCAATACTGTTCGATATTCTCGGAGCGGGTGTTGTAGAAGGCAAATGCTTAGTAATCAATCCCAAGCAAAGGAAAAGCGTCCCTTGATAGAGAAAGGTTTTTTCAAAACATCAAAATTTACCTAAACTTCAAAATTGTACAAAAAATGGGCTTCATCGCTGAGATGAAGCCCGCTTTGTTATATTTCTTTTGATGTGGTTTTACGCCGTCCGCAGAATATCAGCCAGAACGCCCGAAGCCGTTACTTTAGCGCCCGCGCCGGGACCTTGAATGACCAAAGGCGTGGAGGAATAGTAATCGCTTGTGATAGCAAATTTGTTGTCCGTCGCGTTCAGACTGAAGAAAGGATGCGTGTGGTCAACGGCTTCCAGCTTGGCACTGCATTTACCGTTTTCGAGCGTTGCCACGTAGCGAAGCGCTTTTCCGGCTTTTGCTGCTTCAGCGCGGCGTTTCTCGAAGGTGGCATCTTCTTTTTCCAGAAGTGTGAAAAATTCTTCGACCGACGCAGCCTTTGCGCACGATGGCGGCACAAGATTTTCCACCGGCACATCCGAAAGCTCAAGTGGCAAGCCGATTTCACGGGCGAGAATGAGTAATTTTCGCGCAACGTCCGTACCGCCTAAGTCGTCGCGTGGGTCTGGCTCGGTGAAGCCTTTTTCGCGGGCTTCTTTGATAACGTCGCTAAACTTCTTTCCCTCAGTGAAGGTGTTGAAGACGTAGGAAAGCGTACCGGAGCACGTCGCCTCAATTTTGTGAATCGTGTCGCCGCTTCCCACCAAGCCGCGCAGCGCATCTATCACCGGAAGCCCACCGCCTACGTTAGTTTCGTAGAAAAATCCCGCATTCGCTTTGAGTGCTGCCTCGCGCATGGCTTTGTATCTGGCGTAGGAGCCGGTATTGGCTTTCTTATTCGGCGTTACAATTGAGACGCTGCCGGAAAGAATTTCTTCGTACAGGGCAGCAACGTCTTCGCTAGTCGTGTTATCCACAAGGACTTTATTTGGCAAACCGAGCGCTTGCATGGTGTCAATATAGGAGCGCAAGTTCATCTGCTCTCCCGATGTTTCAAGCGCTTCTGACCATGTTTCGGCGGGGATGCCGTCTTCGCGGATAAGCATTTTTGCGCTGTTGGCAATGCCCACAATTTTCAATTCCAGTCCGCGATGCTTCATCAGAAAATCGCGCTGCTGCTGCATCTGCTTCAAAAGTTCTTTTCCGATTAGCCCCGCGCCAATGATGAACAGGTGCAGTGTCTTGGAGGATGCCAAAAAGAAATTATTGTGAATGGCGCTGATCGCCTTGCTTTCATGCGCTCCATCCACAATGACCGAAATGTTTAATTCCGACGATCCCTGGGCGATTGCTCGCACGTTCACGCCGTTGCGCCCCAGCGCTTGAAAGACTTTTCCCGCAATGCCGGGCGTGTGGCGCATTTTGCTGCCAACGACGGCAATGACTGACAAATTGCGCTCAATTTTGACGGGGTTAATCTGGCGCGAAACGGCAATTTCGTAATTGAATTCCTCGTTCATTGCCCGCGCTGCGCCGTCGGTTGCGCCGGGTTCGACGGCAATACAAATCGAGTGTTCGGACGAGGCTTGCGTGATCATAATCACGTTGATACGTTCTCGCGCCAGTGCGCTGAAAAGCCGATGCGCCACGCCCACCACGCCCACCATACCGCTTCCTTCCAGCGAAAGCAAGGTGATGTTGTTGATAGACGAAATGCCCTTCACGGGCAGTGTGGAGGTGGTATCGCCTTCGCGGTCAATGAGTGTGCCGGGGAAATCAGGGTTGAACGTGTTCTTAATCCAGAGCGGAATACCGAGGTCGAGTGCAGGCTGGATGGTGGGCGGATAAATAACTTTTGCTCCGAAGTGGGAAAGCTCCATTGCTTCTTCGTAAGTTAGGCGCTCTAATGTGCAAGCGTTCTTGACTTTGCGCGGGTCGGCGGTCATCACGCCGTCCACATCCGTCCATATTTCAATGTCCTTAGCGTTCAGCGCTGCGCCTAAAATTGCGGCGGTGTAGTCCGAGCCGCCGCGTCCCAGCGTGGTTGTTTGCCCATTTGCTGTGGAGCCGATGAAGCCCGTAACGACCTGCAAAGCACTGTGTTCTTGAAAGTATTGTTGCACCGCAGCATTTGTCGCAGGGAAATCTACTTTCGCTGCCGTAAAATCGTCGTTGGTCTTGACCACCGAGCGAGCATCCAAAAACTCAGCCTGAACGCCCCGCGCCGACATTGTGCGGGCAATGATGAAGGCGGAAAGGCGTTCGCCAAAACTGCACACGTAATCCATCGTGCGCTTGGAAATCTCACGAATGAGGAAAATTCCGTGTAGCAAACCGCGCAGCTCCATGAGCATCGCTTCTACTTCTTTGCGAGCGGTCTCCAGCATATTTCCATCGGTATTGCCGCTTGCAAAGAGGGTTTCGAGCGCGGTGATATGCCGACGATAGAGGTCGTCGAATTCGTTGCTGTATGCGGTGTCGCCGTTGGAGGCGAGTTTTGCGGTTTTAATAAGTTGGTCGGTAACGCCGGAAAATGCTGACACGACAACAGCAACCGAACCATGTTTTGCTTGTGAATGAACCGATATGCTGATGACACTATTGACGCGCTCCGGTGTGCCGACCGACGAGCCGCCGAACTTGAGAACAACCATTCGTGAAACCTGAAAATATGTGAAACGATAGTATTTGTGCGATGTTAGAGGGCGTATTTGCTCAAAATTGCCGAACAAACACGAAGCAGATAAAATACAAAAAATTCAGCGAATTTTCGCTGGATTTTTTTATTATGCTTTGTTTGATAGCAGAAGAAAGCGGACTTTCGTATTTTAGAACCCATCGTTTTGCCCACGTTTCGCTCTACCATCTTGAAAACACCCTCAAAAACACCACGTGAAAAAACACACCTGCAAAAAGTGCTTCTTGCATGGTATGACCACCACGCACGGCAGTTTGTCTGGCGAGAGATTCACGATAGCGATTCTCCACCCGACCCCTACGTCGTACTCGTTTCGGAGGTAATGCTTCAGCAAACGCAGACGGCACGGGTTCAGGAAAAACTTCCACTTTTTTTGCAGATGTTCCCGACCGTACAAGCGCTGGCTGCGGCGGATAACGCCACGATTATCAAAGCATGGGAAGGAATGGGCTACAATAGCCGAGCGCTGCGTCTCAGGGATTGCGCAAGAGTAGTGACGGAGCGGCACAACGGGAGTGTTCCTTCCACGCACGACGAACTTTTGGCGCTGCCGGGCATCGGCGCATACACGGCTTCCGCGATACTTGCATTTGCCTATCACAAGGACGTCGCTGTGCTGGATGTGAACATTCGCCGCGTGTATTCGCGCCTTCTCGCGCCAATGCCCACAACGGCAGACGTGATGGACGAAAAAATTGTGTATGATTTTGCGGAGAGTATTTATCCGCGCCGTAAGGCATCGCGCTGGCATCAGGCGGTAATGGACATTGGAGCGCTGTTTTGTACAGCACGAGCGCCCAAGTGCGGCGTTTGCCCGCTTCGTGAACTGTGTGCATCGGCAGAGACCATGCGTGAACAACAAAAAGAAAAACGTCCCGAACCATCATGGCAAGGCGTTCCGAATCGAATCTGGCGGGGGCGCATTGTTCAACTTCTGCGCGGTGTGGATGCGCGGCAAAGCGTTACGGTGAGCGAAATTACAGCACAACTTTTTCCTGCTACGCTTTTTCACAATGAAGAAAGCGAGCAAGCCGAATGGCTCTTGAAACTGCTCAGAGGATTGGAGCGCGATGGAATGATAGAGTTGGAGCGCGGTGTAGAGCGCTCTTCGCAAGAAAAATACGTTGATTCGGGTACGCTGTCTGTACGTTTATCGTCCAAGAGGTAATGAATAATCTCTACTCGCTTTAGCCTGCAATGCTCTTTCTTGCGGCAACTTCTTCAAACGTCTCATCATACTTGGCGTGGACAGTGCCGAAAAGCCTGTCCCAGACAAGCGTGTACAGTCCGTAATTGCTTGTGGCGTACTTGTGGTGCATATTGTGATTGACGGACGTATTTATCCATTTTCCCAGCCAATGTGTGCTGAAGCCCTTTGGGTATAGTTCAAACCCCAAATGTCCGTAGGCGTTGTACAGCGTCATAATGCCCAGCCACGTAGCAATCATGCCGAGTGTATGCGGTATGGTAAAGGCGATAATGGGAAAAATGAGAAATTCCGTGAGTGCTTCCAAAGGATGAAATGCAAATGCCGCCCATGGCGAGGGATTATGCGAGAGATGATGCACCTTGTGGATGAGCGCATAGAGTTTTTTGTTGTGGACGACGCGGTGCATGAAATAGAAGTAGGCATCATGGAGGACGAGCATAAGCACCACACCGCCAATCCAGTATGCAAGCTGCCATGCGGTGTTTGCGCCTGCAATCTCACTCACGTCGCGGTGCAACTGCGTGAGCGGTCGTACTTGTGGCAAATAGACGACAGAAGCAATCGTGGAAAAGATAAAAAACGTTATCACCGAATAGCCAAACTCGCGCTTGTAGTCTTGCGCGGCGGGGTATTTCGGTTGGATTTTTTGTGCTGCCCACCTCTCACGGCGAATCATATACCACCACACGAACATCGTTCCGGCAATCACACCATAGCGGATGCTCAGGAAAGCAATGAGAATTGACCATGTAAGCCAGTAGTTGTCAATGTCGTAAAGCATATAAAATCCTTTGCAGTGTGGTTGTGGTGAATCAATACGACAATTTACAACATCCTGTTCGTATTTGGAAGTGTGGTCGGCTTCACACAATCAAACCTCGTATTTGTGCGGTGTAGGAGCGGCTTACTTTTACTTTTGCCCCGTTCACCATCGTTGTAGTCAGATTGCCGCTCGCGTCGGTCTCCACGTGTTTGATACACTGCACGTTGATAATAGCCGAGCGATGAACCCGCATAAAGACTTGGCTGTCAAGACGTTTTTCCAGTTCACCGATGCCTGTGCTTGCCGTGAACTTCCCCTGTGCGGTGTGCAAAAGTGCGTAATCTTCTGCTGCTTCTATCCAGACGATATCTGCCGCCGCAATAGGAATAATGCGGTTCCCGCTCCGAACCATGAGCCGAGTGAGAGGTGCTTGAGCGTTTGACGCTTGCTGGTTTAATGCTTGTTGGCTTAATGCCTGCTGGCTTGGGAAATTGGTCAGAAGGCGGGAAAGTGTTTCGAGGTGCGTAATTCCGGCGGATGTCGTATTGATACGCTCTTGAAGGCGGGCAATGGCACGGGTGAAGCGGTCGCGGCTGTACGGTTTTAAGAGGTAATCCACGGCGTTTTCTTCAAACGCCTGTACGGCAAATTGATTGTAGGCAGTCGAGAAGATAACGTGCGGTATGCTTTCCAGACGCTCCAAAACCTCAAAGCCTGTTAATTCGGGCATTTCTACGTCCAAAATAACCGCATCCGGCTTCAGGTGATTGATTGCAACGACGGCTTCAGCGCCATTTTCTACTTCGGCTATCAGTTCCACACCCTGAATGCCGCTCAAATATTCGCGCAAAAGCCTCCGCGCGGGCGGCTCGTCGTCGGCAAGGAGAAGTCGTATCATGGTTCTTGCTTGTGAATGGGAAGTGAAAACATGACCGTTGTACCGTTTTCGGTGCTTTGTACATTTAGCGCGGAATCTTCACCAAACAATTTCCGTAAGCGGGCATCCGTGTTTGCAAGACCAATGCCTGTGGAGTGTGCTTGGTGCTGGTTTGTACTATGATTCATCCCAACGCCGTCATCGTGGATTTCCACGCAAAGCCTCTTTCCTGCTGCGTCTGTGCGCACAATCACTGACACCGTGCCGCCTGCGGCTTTGGGCGCAACGCCATGTTTGACGGCATTTTCCACCAGTGGCTGAATTAGTATCGGCGGAATAGGTGCGTCCCAAAGTGCTTCGCTGGCTTCAATACTTGTTTGGAGGCGTTTTCCGAAGCGCTCTTGCTCAATAGACAGGTATTTACGCACAAAGTCAAGTTCGTCACCAAGGCGCACCGTTTCTCGCCTGTCGCTTTCCAACGAATAGCGCAAAAGGTCGGCAAGCGTTTCCAAAACTGTTCGCGCCCGCTCCGGGTCTGTTCCCACGAGTGAGTTCACAGCGTTCAGAGCATTGAAAAGAAAGTGCGGATTGAGTTGGGCGCGTAATGCTGCAAGTTCCATTTGCGTATTCAAAAGCCGTAGCTCCCGCTCGCGCTCTTCGCGCTGCCGGATTTCGCGCCGATACTGCACAAGGACAATCACTGCCAAGCAGACACCGTTTTCTAAAAGGTGCTGAAGTAAAATCCATTGCGAAAGCCCCAAGACACTCTCTGCGCTTCGTGTCTGCCCAAGTGCAAACAACATCCCAACGCTCATACCCCAAAGCATGACACTCAGTAATGCAGCCATCAGGCAGTATATTGGCACTTGCCACCACCAGTGCCACGAGTGCAGGCGATAGGTGATGAGCCACATACAGCCAAGCAATGAAAACAACCGTATGTGTTCGTTAATAGCAGAGCCGATAAACACGCCTATAAAAGTCGCGTTCCCGCCGCGCACAATCAGAGCCGTCTGAAGTGCTGCATACAGCATCAGTGCAAGCCAGATGATAGCTATGGTGCGTTTGGTAATCATATTCGGAATCTACGGAAAAGTTGGGGTTTGGCAAATTTTCGCTTACGACTTCTCAAAACGCTTCGCCAAAAGTAAAGTAAAATCGGGGTGTACTGCCAATCGAAGAATTGACGGGAACACCAATGTCCAAGCGAATACCAATTCGTTCATTGGGATCAAAAAAGAACCGTACTCCTCCACCGACTACTGTTTGCAATGGCGCTGCGCCGAGGTCGGCAAGTTGACCTGCGCTTGCTCCTGTGCCCACAAAAGCAACTGCCTCGAACAACTCCAAAAACGGCACGCGATATTCGGCTTGGGCAAAAGCAGTGGTGCGGTCGGCAAATTGCCCGATAAGCACTCCGCGCAAGGAAGAGAGCGAAGGAAGTGCATAAAATGGTGCTTCTCCGCCCGTGATTGCCGTTGCACCGCCTTGCAGCGCCAGAATATGCGTCATTGAGGCAATCGAAATCGGTACAAAATATCGCGCGTCCAGCATATTTTGCACAAATGTAAACGATGAACCCAGAAGCGGCGTAAAAGCAGTGCTTCGGGCTTCAATATACGCCCCACTCCACGACGAAAAAACATTATCGCGCGTATCCAGTACAAGAAAAACGCCTGCGCCGCTTGTGATGCCACCATTTGCACCCGCGATACCGCTTGTTTCCAAGCGCCCTTGACCAACGCGGCTAACAATGCGGTCTGTGCGTCCTTCGTAGCGTATGCCTGCGCTCAATCCCGCGCCCACCGGTGTTTGCACAAGGCGATATGCCACGTTTGCTGCGCCGCGCCACGTCTCCGGCGTGAAGCGCTCACTCTCAGTGGTGAGCGCGGTAGAACCAACGCCGTAAAAATCAAGCGGAAATCGCTCAAAACCGACACTACCGAAAAGCCGCCAGCGAAAATTATCGAAATACGTGTCGTACTGCGCCATAATACGCCACTGCGCCCGGAAGCTGAGAATACCACTAATCGAAACACTCGACGGGCGCTCATGGTCATCCTGCAAGAGCGGTCGCCAGAAATGGGTTACCTGTGCGCCCAGCACTGTGCTGGTTTCCGGAGCAAAAGATACAAAGGGTGCCCAGCGTGTACCACTAATGAATTTGCCGGAATAATCCGATGTGTTATTTGTGGTACTGTCTTTAGTATTGATTTTGGTACTGTCTGCCGTTTCAGCAAATGCCGTACTGTATGTGAGAATGGCGATAACTGCCCACAAAGCAAGCTCTCGAGCGGCTTGACGGCGTGATAATCGTGCTATTGGATTCATTGTACTTGGTCCTTGAAAGTAGTTCATCATTCTTGTATGCCTTCGTGCGCTTATCGTGTGTTTGTCGTTGTTGATAATTTGGGCAGAAGGACAAATTTCACCCACGAATAATTCGGCGCAAGCTGCAATGCACGGTCGTATGCCGCTTTGGCATTGTCCATATCATCACTATCGCTGAACATTACGCCTTTCCATGCAAAAACTTCCGCGTGTCCCCAATCCGGTAATGCCGTATCCGTGCTTGTACACGCGCCACCTTCGGCTAGTTCGCAGGCTTTTTGGAGATTGGCGAGCGCTTTTTCTTTGCTGCCGCCCCACATTGCGGGCGTGAAGTAGAGAGAAATCCCTTGCAACATCAGGATTCGCGGGTTATTGGGGGCAAGTGTGATTGCGCGTTGCATTGCCGAACTTGATTTCCCGCCGTATTTCATGCCGGCTGCCATACCGCCCGAAGCCTTGCGCCCATAGAGGCTGGCAAGAAGCGCATGAGCATCCGCAAGCGTGGGGTCGATCTTAATAGCTTCTTCCATTGCGGCGATACCTGCGTCGGCGTGTTGTTCGCTGTTGGCTTTCTCGGTGGGTAGTACCGACAGGCTGTAATTGGCATACCCGACGTAGTAGAGAGCGACGGCTTTTCGTGGGCTTGTAGAAACGGTGCTGAGTGCAAGGTCTCGTGCGGCTTTGAGGGCTGCTGCATCACTGACGAGAGCGGCAGATTGTACGGCTTCTTTTGTTTTGACGAGCGGGTCATTGCTCTGAGCGCTTTGTGTATTGTGAGCAAAAGAAAACGTGCCTGCAAGCAGCACAAAAACAAGGGTTGCGATAAGTGTACGCATGGTAATTACTCCGTGAAAAAATGAAAAGGAATTGAAAAAAATGGATTGCTAAGGTATTGAACGAAATTATCTTGAACTATCTACACAGACAAGAATGTCTGTGCTACGGCATAAAATCTGGCTTCGGTAGCACAGACATTCCTGTCTGTGTTCCAAGATATTACCGTCCAGATGCTTATTCAAAATGGATTTCTGTTCAAAATAGATTTCGGCTCACAAACGCCACGTCATGGTTGCGCCCAAAAAGATAAACTGTCTGCTCAAACTCACGTTTGGTTCGCGGCGCGAATAATCGCTTGAATACGTGTAGTTCAGCACGTTTGCGCGTCCGGTGGCATTGGAAAGTGATGCAAAAATGACGAGATATGCTTTATCGGAAAAGGGTAAGAAGTAGGACGCATCGGCATCAAAGCGCATTTGGTCGGGCAGACGCTCCGAACCGACTGCGCCATCAATCGGGTCAAACCACGTAAAGCCGTTGCTCATTCGCGCAAGACCGCCCACAATCGGTGTCAATGCCCGTCCTGTGGAATAGCGGGCTGTCGCCCCAACGCTCAGACCTTCCCAAACGCGCACTTTGCCAACGATGACGATATTATGACGAATATCGAAAGGTGTTGCACCTTCTTCGTAGGTGATGCCCGTTGTGCCGCGCCGTGCTTGCAAGCGGCTTGTCTCCAAGTAGGAATACGAAATCCAGCCGTTACAATCCGTCTTCAAGTATTCACCATACTTGGCAAATACGTCCAGACCGCGAGCGTAGCCGTAACCAAGGTTCTGCGGTGTACCATCGGAAGTGGGCAGAATTAGATTTGCGTAGGTTTTGTTGTACGCTTCCATGCGGATTTGTGCATCCCCTTCGTTGTATTCTGCACCTACAATGTAGTGTGTTGCTTGCTGTGCTTTGAGATTGGGATTGCCTTCGAGTGCCGAATTAAGCTGGTCGGGGCGACCGAATTGGTGAAAAATCCCCCACGCAGCGCGTACGTTGAAGCTAGGCGTAAAAACGTATTTCAGCGACACGCGCGGGTCGAAGACCAAATCTTGTGCAAGAGTCTGATAATCACTGCGAATCCCGATGCCCGCCAGTAAATTCCGCGTCAGTTTCAGTTCCGTTTCCACATAGCCGCCAATGCGCAGCGCACCTCCTCTGGAGGAATACCGCCCAACTTCTGTGCTTTGATGGATAATAATTTTTGTTGCCGCCAAGTCATCATATTCCGCCTCCGCCCCTGCCAGCACGCGCACCCAATCGGAGAGGTCTTTTTCGGCATCGGTGCGGGTTTTGAGGTTGAGTTGCTGCGTTGTCATGCCAAAATCTGTTTGCGAGATTGTATTGTGCACAGTGTTCGCCGAGAGGCTGCTTTTTATCACCCAGTCCTGCCACACATCCGTCAGTTGGATGTTGTGAATGGTGTTTACTTGGGCAGTAGAAAAAAGATTGCGTTCGGTGCCGGAACCGTAGAATGTTGATAAACCATTGCTTGAGCCATAGCTAAAGACCTTGATTCTGCCCGTCGGCGAGTACTTCCAGACAAGGCTCACATTTGCGTCCACCGAACTGGGCGGTTCGTTGAACTCGGCACGTAAGCCGTTCAGACGAAAGAGGATGTCGGTATTGGAGTAATTGCCTGATGCACGCACACCAAGCGTACTCGGAACAAGTTCGGAAGCGACTCCCAGCGATACACCGCCTGTGGAAAGTGTTGCATTTAGGCTGTTTCCTGTCGGCATGGACTGACTTTCGAGAGCTACCACGCCGGAAAGCGCATTGCCATAGCGAGCAGGCATACCGCCGCTTGAGAAAAAAGTGCCGCTCACAAAAAAGGGTGGGATAAAGCCAAACGTGCCGTCGTTGGGTGCTTGAGCGCGGTAGGGCGCAGCGACGCTTGCTTGGTCAATAAGCGTGATTGTTTCGGT
The DNA here is from genome assembly GCA_014654705.1 of Ignavibacteria bacterium. Lineage (GTDB taxonomy): Bacteria > Bacteroidota > Ignavibacteria > Kapaibacteriales > UBA4661 > PH2015. Next base: position 3,790 of record JACVZY010000106.1, on the reverse strand, counting down.
GATGTCGCCACCGCGCACAATCAGCCCCGAACCGCCATCGAGCGAGGTTACGCCTGGAAACGTCTGCAAAGCGCGGAAAATATCTGCCGCCGCGCCGGGCGTGGTAACAATTTCCAGTGGTTTGAGCGTAACACCTTCCACTTCGCCTGTGGTGAAGGCACTTGCCGACACGGTTGCGCCTTTCAGATTCACCACTTTGGTCAGCAGATGAAGAATGACGCGGGTTGTATCGCTTTCGAGTACAGTGTTTTCTTCTAGTGTTTCGTAGGCAAGATTTTTTACTACCAATGTTTGTGCGCCTTTGAGGGTAGTTGCAATGGTGAACACTCCCCGTGAGTTCGATATGCCGCCTTCTTTTGTACCTTTGATTTTTACGCTGATAAATCCAACCGAATCGCCATGCTCATTGACTACAATGCCTGTTACAACGCGCTTTGCGGGTGCTTGGGCAGAGATATTGGGGGCGCAAAGTGCGAGCAGCATAATACCGACGAAGAATAGTGGTAGCTTTTGCATTGAATTGTCTCCGAGTTGTGTTGTGTGCTTGTTGTTTGTGCAAACTACGGCACTCGGGAGAACACTGTTGCGTGGGTTTCGGTGAAATGCAGGAAGAGGCGGGTGAAATGCAGAAGAGTGGGGGTGAATTGTGAAAATCTTCAGCGTTTGATGGCTGCTGATTTGTCAAGGGCTGACGACCCTTTGTAAATTTCTTCGTACAAAAAATTGCCAAAAATCGTATCTTGGCAAGTCTTTCTTGGTATGCTCGTAATGCGTAGAGCGACCATGCTATCCAAACGATGATAGTTCTTGATTTTCTGAACGATGGTCGTTCACGACTATACTTCCGCAGTATTCGTCACAACTGACCGAAAGCATTATTATTCTTGATTCCATCAAGCTATGAGAAAAATTACTCTTGCCGAATTTCCCATCAAACCGCGTACACTCTTTCGTGCTATCCTTCTCGGCATGGCGGGTTTGGCGGTTTTCCTTGTCATTTTCAGTATTTATGTGGTGTCCGAAGGATTGCCCTCGCTAGAAGAGTTAGAAAACCCCAAGCCTGAGCTTGCGACGCGCGTTCTCTCCGCCGAGGGCGAAGTGATTGATGAGTTTTACCTTAAACGCCGCACCTATATGCGGTTCGATAGCATCCCGAAGCCGTTTTTGAACGGGCTTATTGCCACCGAAGACCGTGAGTTCTACCATCACTGGGGTATTCATGCGTTTCGTATTGTCAAGGCTGCCGTGAAAAACGTGCTGCGCGGGCGACTGAGCCAAGGCGCTTCGACGATTACGCAGCAGCTTGCTCGCAATCTCTACGTCAATATCGGGCAGGAACGGACGCTCACCCGCAAAATCCGCGAGGCGGTTACGGCGATTCAGATTGAGCGCACCTATACGAAAAATGAAATCTTGGAACTGTACATCAACACCGTTTATTTCGGGCGCGGCGCACACGGCTTGCAAGTAGCTTCAGAACTGTATTTCAATAAATCGCCGCAAGAGTTAAATGTACCGGAATGTGCTTTTTTGGTTGGGATATTGCAGCGTCCGGGCTTGCATGAGAATCTCAGAAATTATCAGGCTTCGCTCAATCGGCGTAATGTGGTGCTCTCTGCAATGGCAGAAGAAGACTATATTTCTGACGGTGAATGTGAGACGTTCAAAACCGTACCGATTGTGCTGACACAGCCCGAAGAGGTAACGATTGAGCGCAGTATCGCCCCACATTTTGTGGAGATGATTCGCCAGCAATTAACACGCGATGACGACAAGGCGCTTGCCGCTATTCGCCGCTTCGACCTTTTCCGCGACGGCTTGGTGATTTATACCACGCTCAATGCGCGAATGCAGCAGTACGCTAATCAGGCTGTGGAAGAGCACTTCAAGCAGTTCCAGCGTGATTTCTCGCGGTCATGGCGTTGGGAGGGCAAAGAATCACTTTTGAATGAAGTGCTAGACAAAGCTATCAAAAACAGACCGGACTACATCGCTGCAAAACCCGAAGGGCGCAAGCAAATTATCACGCGGCTCCGAAAAAATGCCGCATTTGTAGATTCGGTGAAAGTAGAAGCGACGAGGATTCAAGTGGGATTTGCCAGCATTGAAGCCTCGACCGGTGAAATCCGCTCTATGGTGGGTTCGTCTATCTTTGGCAAATTATCGCGCTACACGTTGAACCGCGTAACGCAAATTCGCCGTCAACCGGGTTCGTCATTTAAGCCCTTTGTTTATGCAGCCGCTCTAGATGCTGGGCTTACGCCGTACTCGTCCGTTGAGAGTGGTGCATTGTCCTATAAACTTCCCACAGGCAAATCGTGGGATGTAGCGGGTAGCAAAGATGGCGGTCCGATGTCGCTTGCCACCGCGTTGAAGTTCTCCATTAACACCGTCGCCGCACGGCTTATCACGGACTTTGTAACACCGACGGCAGTGATTCGCTTGGCGAAGCGCTGTGGTATAAAATCTGACCTCATGGCAGTTCCGTCGCTGGCACTCGGCTCCGGTGAGGTCTCGCCAATGGAGATGATTACTGCTTTTACGGTCTTTCCCAATGAAGGAATGTCGGTCGAACCGTACGCGATAGAGCGCATCGAAGACCGCTTTGGGAACGTTCTCTACGACCACGCGAAGCAGGGCTTGACCATTAGCGATGCTATGAATCCTCGCGTGGCAAAGCAGATGACCGGCATGATGCGCAACGTCGTCAATAGTGGCACGGCAGGGCGCGTACGAAATTGGTTCCCCTACGAAGCTGCCGGAAAAACCGGCACCACCAACGACTTTGCCGATGCGTGGTTTGTGGGCTATACGCCGCAGCTTGTGGCGGGCGTATGGACGGGATTCGACGACCAGCGCATTAAATTCACCGGATGGTATGGTCAAGGCGGTAGCGCAGCAGCGCCTATCTGGGCGCGATTTATGCAAAAAGTGTACAAAGACCCACTTTTGCAGTATGATGCCAAGCGCCGTTTCAAAGGAGTAGAGAACATTGGTGCCGGCAGTATGAGCAAAGATAGTGAATCTGCTGATGCAGAAGGTACAGTTCCGCTTGAGAATACCGTTCCGGCAAGTGCGACGCCAAAGGATTCGACGAAAAAAGAATTGCCACCGGAATCGAAATTGAAAGACCAAGAAGAGGAATAGCGGGAATGCTTGAGAGAACGTGCGAACGTGTAAAAGTACGTTGTGGAGCACACCACCCGGCTGGAAAAATACAAAGCCCTTTGCTTGCATATGGCAGCAAAGGGCTTTTTGTTAGCCGCGAGTAGAAAGAAGTTGTAATTCTTTGGATTGAATATCCGTGATCAGTACATAATTTGTACGCCAAAGCGTAGGAACCACGTGTTAATTCCGAAATCAAAGCCGCGAAGATAGCTTGCAATATAGTCGGTGTCGCCGTAAGCTGCATTTGCGGCATTGCGGGCAGGGACAAGACCTGCTCCGGTAGGCGATCCGGCATCAAATCCGAAGCGGCGAATAGCGGTAATACCACCTTCAACGGAAACGTACGTTTTGTCAAAAACGTTGTATCGGATGTTCGGACCAAAGGTCATATTTGCAAAAAACATTTGATTGATGTCTTGGGCGCGTTTGTCCGTGCGGTCAATACCGATAATGCCCGGAGATTGTCCGAGTTGAAATTGTGAGCCGTTCAAGACCAAGCTCAAACCCAAATCCCATTGTTTCGATGGATAGTACCAAACATCAAGGCGCGTTGGCAAAAGCCCATCCACAAGTACTTCCGATGAAGGAATCCAATAAATATGAAGCAGAGGAACGCTAATCA
>JACVZY010000105.1 GCA_014654705.1 Ignavibacteria bacterium | reverse complement strand
ACCACATTCCCATCCAGATCGTCGCGCCACTCTCATCCAGATCGTCGCGCTACAGTTGCTGCTCACGTGATGAAACGAAGCCTTCCATTGGCTGGTACAGGCCAGCTTCTAGGGCGGCATTGATTGCGCCGATCTTGGCAACGTTGCTCAGGAAGGATCGAGACGTGTTGACCGTGCCGAGCGGCAATAGGTTCACGGGATCTAAAGCGGCACCGCCGAACATACCGACGATCTCGCCTACCTTGCCGCCTGTCGTCATGCGCTGTGCGGCGTCGTCGTAAAGCTGTTTGTCGATCTTGGCGTCGTAGGCCGCTTGCGCTTCCGCCCAAGTCATGCGGTTGTTCCACGTCAAACCTGCCGATGGATAAACCGATTGCTCGAACTCTTCTTTCGTAATGCGCGCACCTGGGAGCGTTTTTAGGTGGCGAAGTGCTAGGCCAGGAATCGTGCTTTCAAGTCCTTGGTTGAAGCCTGCTGCAATGCCGTCTGTGAAACCTAACTGTGGTCGGCCTAACTGTGGCCCTACGCTTTCAGGTATAAAATCTCTACCCCACTCCTTTCCCACTATCGTGCCTCACTTTCATTTGGTCTTAGCGAATTGAACTGACCAACACGGCCAGGGGCTGCACCTGCTGCCGAAACTGGCTGGCTCTTCAGCACTAGGCCAAGTTCTGCCAATCGCTGTAGCGGCGACATTTCACGTCCTGAGAATTGATTGACCATGCGGCGTGCGCCTGCGTTTGCCCAAATCTCTTGTGCTCTTGTGCGTAAGCCCTCGTTCTTCAGCCATGCGAACTCGTCGTAGCGTGACAAGTACGTTGCGACCTGCGGCGACAATTCGTTGTGTGCAAGGAAAGCGCCTACCGCATTCAATTCGGTACGCTGCAAGCTTGAAATCGTGATTTGCGCCGATAGCGGATCAGCTGGAAGGTTTCGCTCTCGTGCTTGTGCGGCTAATTGGGCTACGAACTGCTCAGCAGGAACCTGCTCAATTCTCGTAGAGCTTCCGCCAGTGCGGGGATTGCCTTGCTGGAACGGCCTTGTTGTAGCTGGCGGCGTCATTGGCGGTTGATCGAACAGCGGATTGCGCTGCGTGTTCTCGTTCATCTGCGGCAAGTCAACCTTGCCTAGCTTGTCGAGGTATAGGTACTGACTGCCTGATGGCGTTTCACGTCGTAACGGTTGACCACGGTTGTTGACGATCAAGAAGCGGTCACCGTCTCGTGCAAGCGTGAACTCTTGGTTCTTGAACATGGTGCGGATATCGCCAAGCGTTGGCGTTCGCATCGTGTCGTTGGGATCACCAAGCGACAGACCATAAAGCTCAGGTGCGGCTGCAATGCTGTTGAAGGTGCGCTGTAATGCTGCGGTGTCTGTACCAACGGGACCAATGATGACGGCATTACCTGCGCGTACTTCTTGACCTGTTCCCATCAATACTTGCTTTGCGTAGTCACGTGGATTGCTGACCCTGCGTGCCATTGCCTCAACGTATACGGCTTCAAAGGCTTTGAAGTAGTCGGTACGTTCTGTTGGGTTGGCTTTGAAAAAGTCACGGCCAAATGCGGACTCGAAATCCGCCTCGACCATTGACTGCTTGAACTCAACAATGCCCTTCTTGTTGTTAGCCAAGTTCTGGACAGCGTTCCAAATCAGTGCGCCCTCTTCACGTCGGCCGCTCAAGTAGGAGCGAACTGCTAGTCGGCGTTCACTGTTCAAGCCAGCGTCTTCAAGAATCTGCGAAGCGAGCGATGGATAGCGTTGCTGGATTTGGGCAACAGCTTGGATCGCCTCGTCTGCGTTCTGTGCTCGATCTAGCGATGCCTTTGCTTGGTCGATAACCTGCTTGGGGACAGGTGGCGGCGTCGTCATACCAAACTGATCTTGGATAGCTAGGCGGGCACGCATCACGCCGTCTTCCGTGTTCAAGTCAAACTGAGCAGCTAACTGAGGACGGAATGTTTGCAGCGCCTTGAATGGGTCGCTGGCAACAGCGCTAGACATTTGCGTTAGTAAGCGTTGGTTCGTTTCCAATAGTCGTGCGTTCATCAAGCGATCTTGGTCGCTGCCTGTTGGGTTCTGTGTTTGCCTATACTGCTCGTCCACCACACGGCGTAGGTCCACCAAGGAGCGACCCTGGTTGATCTTGATTTCCTGGCCAATGCGTTGTGCCGAGCGTAGTTCGGCCATCTGCGCCTGTATCTCAGGTCCAGCAAAGCCAAGAGCGGCCATACGCTGAGGTAGTGCGGCGATATTCATGTTGCTGCCGATGCCGCTTTCTTCAAGCGCACGAGCGTTGGCGATCTCTTGCGTCAATACGGCTCTGTCAACGCTTGAACGCTGAAACTCGCTTGTGAAGCGTTCACGTAGCTCTCTTGTCACCAAGTCACGTGCGGCTTCATCCAATTCCTTTAGGCGGCGACCTTGAACAACGTCGTCAACGTAGTTTCGCTTGGCCTCGATTGTGCCAAGTGCGTTGTACTCGTTTGCGGCTAGACCAAGATTGCGGGCTACACCAACGCCATTCTTCAACTGCTCAACAGTCGAGGGGTCAATGTAGAAGCCCTCGTTTGTTGGCTGGAGTGCCGACGTGAGCAGACCTGCTAGCTCTGTGCCTAAGCGCTCGGCGTTTGGATCGTTGGGATTGGCTTCGATGGTACGGCGAAACTCGCCCACTTTGCTTTGGAAGGTGCTGACCCACGTTGCTGAATACTGTCGGCGGTCTAACTCCCTGCGCTCACCACGAACACGTTCGCCTGTCTCGCCCACCATGTTGTCGAACTCTGCACGAAACGCAGGTACGAGGTTCTCAGGAACGCCAGTGAAATACTGACCACGGAACTCTGAAACGCTCTTCTCAAAGCCTTCGGGATTGACACGGTTCTTCTCATGTAGCTCACGCATCTTGCCTGTTAGCTCGTTGCGCTTGTTGAGCAGGAAGGTTCGTTGTGCTGCCGTGTTGAAAGCGTTATCGGAAGGACGAGTGATGCCGAGGAAGCCTTCACGCTGCACCATTTGATTGGTCTGCGTGCCTTGCTCGATTGCGCCTGCTTCTGTTGCGCGCTTGACTGCGTCGTTTTCGATGATCTGGAAGCCAACGTTTGCGACGTTCTGCCAAAGCGGCGAACTATCCTGCGGAAGAATCCAGTTTGGCTGCTGTGCTTGAAAAGGCTGTGCTGAATATTTTGGTACGCTCACTTTTTATCCTCTGATCAGCGCATTTGCGCCAAAATTGAATAGGCTTGCGACTGATCGCATGTCGGCGCTTCGCTGCGCCGAACGCTTGCTCAAGTCCCATGCGGCTTGTTTTGCGTTGCTATTGAAGTCGTCATTGAACTGCTCGCGTGCAACTTCGGCAGACGTGTCGGCCATTACCGCCATTGGACTACCTTCAAGCGTGACACCGCTTGCGCCAAACATTGCGGCTTGCTGGCCGATCATTTGGTCACGTTTGCGGTTTCTGTCTTGCGTGCGGAGTGTTCGAGACACGCGCTCTGTACCTTGCATCTGCTCAATCATGTCTCTCTGCGAGCGCGCGTAGTCTTGTGTTGCTGCGATTGAACCAAGCGTTCCTAATCCCGCTAGTCCCCATCCGATTGGTGCTGCCCAAGTCATATTGTCTCCTTAGTTTCCTATCTTTACTTCTGTCGTCACGCTGTTGATCGTGCATGGAAGCGGCTCTTCAACAGTCAATGTCACTGTTAGGTCTTTTCCAACGCCGAGCAATTTGCGCTCTTTGGTTCCCGTATATGTAATTAGCGGATCGTCTAGGAGCTGGTTGCCAAAGCCTCTGAATGGCACCGCTTGTCCTCCGATCTTTAGGCTAAGCGTGTCCTGTAGCGTCACGCTGGTCTTCACTAAGCGCATCACTCTGTTGAGCGCTTGACCGTCCTTGACGACGCGCAAGAACTGAAGACCAAGTGTGCTTTTGTACTCACGCCCTGCAATCACGCTGCTGGCTGGATTTGGAAGCGTAAACTGACCAGATCCGTTGACCGCATATGTGCCTGCAACGTGGCCGTCTGCAACCACCATGACGTTGCTATTCGCAAGCGACGTGATGCCGCTCCATGTTGTCTGCGGCGTTCCCGACGTTCCTGCGTGCCAGCAATCGAGCCAAGCGTCCTCTTCCGTCAGCATTTCGAGGAAGACCTTGTTGACACCGTTTACGGTGCGCTGGACGACAGCGAACAGGGCTTGCTTGAGCTTGTTGTTGATGTTCACGTTTACTGCGATCACGTCACGGAAAAGTCCGTCAGTGGTCCATCGTGACCATGCGACCACTTCGCGCTGACTGTCTGTGGTCAGAACGCAAATTTCGCCATCTTCACGAGATACGATTAGTAGGTTTGATTGCGTTTCCTTGTAGCTACGAAGAAACGCCATACCAAATGGCTCTTTGCCGTCCTTGAATAAGTGATGCGCTAAAATCGTCTTGTTGTCGGCAACGTACTTGTCTGAGCCAAGCTGATAAACGAATGAACGGACCTCTTTGAAATTTCGTGTGACGAAGTGCAGTTGGTCATCTACCTCTAAAACTGGAATGTCGGAAATGCCGTAGGTGCTTTGTGGTGCGACCTTTACCGATGTTGGTGTGAGGGCTGTATCGCTTCCGCTCAGTTCAAGCTCGCCGTCGCTGGTAAAGATGTTGAGGTTTCGCTTGCTCTTGATGTCCCGAATGATATGGACCTGATCGGTGTTGAGCGTGAATGCGAATGCGTTGTCTGCATTGGTTGCGCTGTTGTCAAAATTGAAGAAGTCGCCCGTCTTCGATCCAAAGATCGTAGCGGGTGCGTCGCGCACACCGCCAAAGATCAAGCGGTTTTGGTAGAACGTTACTGAGCGTGGAAAGCCACGTGCAGGCGACCATCCCCATTCTTGCCAGTTATTGCTCTGCGTCGTGTTTGTCAGGTTTGTGATGACGGTAGCATTCGCTACTAGTCCAAAGCTTAGTCGAACCTCTTGGACGTCTAAGGCTTGGCCTGACGTAACGCGGAAACGAAAATGGGTATCTGCGCTGGGGCTAGTTACGTCTAGCCATACCAGCGTGCCAGCCACTAGCGACGCTTCTATGGTTCCTCGATTGACCGCACCTGTAAAGCTGGCGTTGTTAGCCGTCTCAAATACGATTGTTGATACTTGGGTGCTGTTGGACTGGACGCCTACTAGTCGGACTGTTTGCGCGGTGGCAAAACCATAGCCTACCCAGCCGTTTGTACCTGCGTTCGTTACTGTGCCGTTGTTGCTGTCATATGCGTTGCTTGCAGTGCCTGCTGACGCAAGCGCTGTGCCGCCAGAAGCTTGGTTTGTAAAGCCAGTGATCTCCGCTACGCCTGAATTGATACGGACACGAACATTGCTTGCGTGACCAGCGCGCCAACCAGGGGCATTGTCCAGCGTGAGTGTGATTGCGCCGCTTGTAGCAGATGGCGTGCAGAGGCTTGTTAGATTGAAGCGGTTCCAAGCGACATTGAGAAACGTCAGCGTTGCCAGCGACCAATCGGTATCTGATCCGTTGCGTACTAGCTGGCGTGGCGAATAGTTGGGATGGACGATAATTAGGTTGTCGCCGCTTTGCACTAGGCGAAGGTCGAATACGTCACTTGCCGAATAGGGCGTGACGACGGTTGCGCGTAGCGTTTCGTTACGGACGATCTGTACTTGAAGCGGGCTGAATAGAAGCGTGTACTCTTCATTCGCATTGAACGAAAACTTTGACGCGCGCACGGCGTCTGCCGATACACCTGACAGCTCTAGAATGCGTTTGAAACCACGTCGGCGTTCGATTGGGCCTTGTGGAAGTACGATCCAATTTTCAAGCGTCTTTGCCGATCGGGTGTAGACTGGTTGCGTTACTCGTGCGCTCAGGTACGGGCCGATCTCACCTACCGCAAAGCTCTCCTGTGAGATTGGGCGGATCGGCATTACCAACCCTCCCTACTCGTTACCCATACTGCCGTTCCGTTGTTGATGATGGTTTGCGGCGGCGTCTGCTGACTGTCGATACGGCGTGCGTCTCGACGTGAACGCTCATACTCGGCAAGGGCCCTTGCAATGGTCGATCCCTCACCGTTGAGCGGTTCCGAGAACTGCCACGTCAAGCGGGATACGATCACGTCTTGTAGATAAATAGGCCAGTCGTTTTCATCGATGCGAACTAGGTACTGTAGGAATAGTCGCTGGCTGTTGCTTAGTACCTTGCGGCCCTCGATTTGATACGTGACCGCTTGTCCTGTTTCGCTGATAGCTTTCTCGACCTGTAGATAGTCGGCTGGAAGCTGAAACTGGTACTGCCAGTTCGCATCCGTTGGCGCTGTTACGTCTCGGCTTAGTTCAAATGTCTTGCGGCAACAGTTCCAATATCCCGAAGACATTTCGGCTTGAACTGTTGGCTCATAGAGCTGTTGCGCTACTTGTGCTTCAACCGTTTCGTCGTCAAAGCTGTTTACCTTCTCTGCGCCAAGCTTCGTGGTTGCTCGTGTAATGATGTCGAATTTCGTTAGTGCCAATCCCTGCTCCTTTCGCCTGCCAAGTATTTAGCGGCGTGCGAAAGGCACTTGAGCCCGTAGAAGAACTACGGGCCCAAGCTTTGTGCGCTATGTCTTATCGATAGTCAGGGACTAGCGTGACATACACGTCTACGGTCTGAGCAGATGCCGCTGTGGTGGCACCGCCAGTCGTTAGAATCACGTTACGAGCGTTTACTTCGTCACGATTACCAACGTTTCCCGCTAGTGTATCGGTCATTGCTAGCTTACCTGCTGAAGCGGCAGCGCCTGCGTTCACGAACAACGTTGGTGAACCAGTTACGCCTGCTGACAAGGTAACGCTTGTGCCAAGGGCAGAGTTGTAAAGCTCTACGTTCTTGACGCGCATACCTGCGGGAATCTGTCCTGCTGTAAAGACGGTTCCCGAAAGTGTTGAAGCTGGTACAGCAACTTGGTTGTACATAACTTCGAGTTTGTATGGTTGTGTCATTATCTCTTCTCCCTAAAAATTAGTCGTCAATCTGAACACGGAATACGGCGGATGGCTGTACGAGGACGGCACCAACCATTGCTTCTACACCGATGAACCAGCCGAACTTTTCAGGGACGTAGTTGATCTCGATCTTGGGTTCTTGACCAATACCTACGGCTACTGACTCCTTGTGATAGAAGAAGCAACGACGACGGCTTGCACCAATCGCTGGGGCAGCGCCACCAGTCCATGTGCTGTCTGGCAGTGCCTGGAACATCACGTGGTTGAAACCAAGTGCGCCACGCAACATGCCTGATTGGAAGTCGTCACGGTTGATGTAGTCACGGCTACCAATCTTGTTGTCGCTGATAGCGTCTTCCCAAGCGCCAGGCGAAATGATCGCAAAGCGATTTTCGTCCTGTGGGACTAGGGCGTTGCTTAGAAGCTTGCCAGCCGTGATGATCGTTGAAGGTGTATAAGCTGTGCCTGCAATTTCTGTGGTCGTTGCAGTGTTCAACGCTTCAGTGATGATACGATCAATCTCACGATTGACGCCCGCTACTAGAACGTCGGTCAAAGCACCACGATATTCTGCATTTGTTCTCAACTGGTCTAGGTTGTCGATAACGTCGCCAGCGTGGACGGTCTGCATCTGGAATGAGATGCGATCCATCTCAGCGTTTGCTGGGGCAAGGTCAGCGTGACGTGGCTTGTTACGCACGGCAGCTACTGCATTGATACGAGGAATAGAGAACGTTGAACCAACGCCTGTATACTTACGAACTGTGCCGAGTAGCTTTGTTTCTTTCAATTGATAGCGAGTGACCCACTCTTTGGTAAACTGGGTTACGAACGCATTATCTGCTTGTGAACTCATTTTATAAATCTCCTTTGATTTTCAATACGAGATTGAATTTCAACAGGAGTTCCCCCACGTGCTTACTAGGCTCACTAAATGAGTTCCCCAGCGGGCAACTTGAGGCTCGCTTGCTGCATCTCTCTCAGCCGTATTTAGCGGCGAGAGAGACCAGCGATACGGTTGCTGAGCGTGCGTGCCTTTGATTGAATGTCAGCGTTCGAGTAATAGTCAGGACGCTTCATCAACTCTGAGAACTGCAAGTTCAAATCTGCAAGCTGCTCTTCGCTTGATACGTCGCTTGTACCTGTAATTGGCACTGGACCAGCACGCATCTGCATCAACTGCTCAAGCATCTTCACGCCTGCTGCGGTTACTCGCAGTGGCTTGTTGAGTACTTCAGCAGGGAGATGATCAGCCGCCCACTTTGTGACAGCCTGATACTTGCTCTCAGCGTTGTCGCCCCACTCGGAAATCAGTGCTGAGCGTTCGGCTTCGGTATCAACCTTCAAACCGTGCTGCTCTAGAAAGTCTTCTGCAAAGCTCTTCTGTAGCTCAAACAGCTTCTTTGACTGTTCCTTGGTGAAGCCAGCTTCCTTTAGCTGCTTTCGCAAATCTTCAAACTCGCTCTTTACCTCGTCGCTTTCATCAACCTGAAAACCCACTTCTTTGTAGACGCCTACGAGGTCGAAATCGTCGGAAATGACGGGTGGGCGATTTGAATACTGAGCTTCAATTTCCTTGTATGCCTTCACCAAGTCGTCTTGCGTCTTGAAGCGGCCAAGGATCAGTTCGCCTTCCTTAGCCTTCGCCGTTGAGTTTTCTGTTGAGGGCGTAGAGGTCTTCGAGCTTGGCGTTTCGTTCTTGAATAAGCTTGATCCGCTCGTAGTCTGTTGCTTCGTTTCCTGGCTCGACGACGTTGAGTTGGCCGATGGTGTTGCCTGTGTTGCCGTGTTGGGTGAAGCGGCCTGCGAAGTCTGGGTTTGTGTTGGTGTTGAGTTCTGTTCCATTTGTTCCTTTCAGCTCGTTAGCTTGTGTTGGTTTAGGTGGTGTTAGCCGTTCACTCATCTGCGTTGCCTCCTGCTAGGTTTTCGATATGACGCACGAGGGCCATTTGCGCTGACTGATACAGCGCTGCATTGGGGTTTGGATTATCTCGATCGATACGCACGTGCGCCTTCTGTCGAAGATGCTTGATCAATTGCTTGCCTGCTGGCTGGTTGAGGAAGGCTTTGAAGCCGTCTTGTTGTTCCTGTGAGAGCATTACTGCATTCCTCCCTGTGCCTTAGCCTGTTGCGCTGCTAGACCAAGTGCCTGCTGTTGTAGTGCGATCTGCTGCATTTGCTCCTTCATCTGCTTGACTTCCTCACGTGAGCGGATTGCATCTGGCGAGAACGAGAAGCCTTCAAGCGTGTTGCGGATCAACTCGTCTACGTCCACGTGGGTTAGCACTAGGTTTGGATCGCCTAGGCTTTGCATCATGGTGACGAGCGTTTGTAGATCGTTCTGCGCTTCGCTCATTTTGATTGCGCGTTCGATAGCAGCGTTCGTCTCGACCTTGAAAATGTCGGCTTGCGTCTTTGCGCCTGGAATATTCAGTGCGGCTACTAGCTGGTTTGGTAACACTTCTAGGTCGCCACGTTCCATCAAACGCTGGACAGCCTGCTCGGCAATTGGCTGTAGCAACTCCTTCTGTAGTCGGAGAGCTGGCTGACCAATCTGCGCGTAGAACTCTGTTTGGCGTAAGCTGGCTTCGGTCGCTGACATCGGCGTTTTGCTGATGTCTCGGTTCATGATTTGATTGCCGTACAGGAGCGAGCGAACGCTTGCGCGTGTTTTCTCGATCAGTTCCAGCGTGATTGGGAAATTTGCACCAGTTGCCAGCGGCTGTAAGGGCGCTTCTGTGGCGATCAAGCCGCCAGGAACTAGCTGAGTTTTCAGCTGTTCGATGTTTAGAATGTCGCCTGTGATTTGATAGCAAGGCTTGGCCGAGAAGTTTCCTGCTTCAAGAGTGTCACGTGCCATCATGTTGAGTGAACGAATGGACGGCAGCGCATCACGTACAGGCGAATTACCCCAAGCCTCGTTTAGAGACTTTTCCCAACGCCATACGATGAATGGGTTCCAGCGTGTGACGCTTGATTCGATCTCTGACCAATCGGCTTTGGAATAGACGATGTAGTCGTAGCCCTGTTTGGCAGGGACAACGCATTCAACAATCTTGTGCAGCTTGTCGGGGGCGTCTGTGCAAGTTTGCTTTAGTTCCGATTGCAGCTTCTTGCCAAAGCGGCCGATCATCTGTCGGCCTGTTAGTTCATGCTCACGGAATACGGCGTCAACGTTGCCGTTGTGATCTTGCGTGAAGTAAAGCTGATCGACGGGAACTGAAATGTAGGTAAGCGGTTCGCCTACTCGGTCATAGAACGCTATGCACGCCGTACCTGCTACGACGGCATCGTTCATAGCCTCGTCCATCTTCAAGTAGAAATTGGACGTAAGGAAATGGTTGTTGAGTGCGTCGTTCCATCCCATGACCCTTTCGGCTAGTGCCGTTTCAAGCTGTTCCTTCAGCTTTGCGGTCTTGAGGGTGATGCGTGCCCACTGTCTATTCTGTGGGACGAGTAGCTTGATAACGTTGGTGACGAGCGAGCGTACCGAGTGCGTAGCGGTGTCGTCGTAGATCTTGCTGCGGTCGATTTTTTCCCCAGGCTGTTTGTCGAACGCTCGGCTTGGATAGCTGAATTTGTAAGCGTCACGAATTTCGGTTTCGTGTGGCTCTCTCAGCTTCTTGGCGTGTTCAAATGTTGCCTTGTGTGCTTCTGATTTCTCCATGCGTCCTTTCGTTAGGGGTTAGAACAAGCTCTTGAATGGCGGGTCCGTGCGCGTACCAACGCCCATCAGTCCTGAGAATGGATTGACCAACTTGCCGCGTCCTGTTTGGGCGGCTAGTTGAGTGCGAGACTTCTCTTCTGCGTCTTTTGCAGCGGCGTCCCGTTGTGCGGCTACGGCTGCTGGATCGGGTTGTGGTGCTGGCGCTTCTTCCTTCTTAGTGCCGCCAAAGATGCTGCTGAAGAAGTTGCCGATGCCTCTGAAAATGTTCCTAAACATGCTTTCTATTTATCCTTACCAAAGTACGCTTGCTGTCGTTCGTGCGCTCTGTCCAAGCGATAGGCGAGAAAACGCACGTCTGCGGTTAGTTACTTCACGTGTGATCGTGCCTTGACCAACGGTGTCAGAGCCGTTGATTGTGGTCGCCACTTGGCCCGTGGCTGCTTCTACAGCTTGAGCGGTGCTAGCTGGGCTGTCTGAGCCTGAGTTGCCGTCAGCGAAACCTATGTTGTTGTTTTGCGTGCCTGTGCCGATTCCAGGCGTTGAAACGCCGAGCGAATTGACTGCACCTAACGCAACGCTTCCCACTGTGGGGCCGCCAAATATGCCGCTCAGCGAGTTCACCAAGCCTAACGGACCTGCGAGCAAACCAAAGGCGGTGTTGATTGCCGTCTCAGCTGGTCGAGCGGCCATATCTTGGAAATGGGCTGCAACGCGATCACCTGCACGTCCCATGGCGCCTGCTGTTTCGCCATAGGTAGGCATTGCGGGCGGTCCTGGTGGACCCTGCATAGCCTCAAATGGGTCTGTTCCGATCGATAGGGTGTTTGTGACAGGTGCGTTGGATGGAGTGGGCGTTGTGTCAACAAACCCTTCGCCAATGCTATCAAAGCCTACAGGGCCAGGGCCTACTGGGCTGGGACTGTCTGGCGTTCCTTCCCCTAGGCTGTCGTTGCCAATAGCGCCAGGGCCTACGGATGGGCCTGTATCAACAGCAGGGCTGTCGGGTGTGCCTTCGCCCATGCTGTCGTGACCAATAGAGCCAGGTCCAGCATCACCGCCTGAGCTACCGCCGCCACCATAGCCGCCATCGTTGCCGCCTGTGCCGCTAGTACCGTCGGAGTTTGAACCGTGGCTGTCTGCGCCTGAGCTACCTTCAAAGTATTCACGAAGGCCAGTGGCAGGATTGAAGCTGTCGTCATTGCCGCCAACCGTGTAGCGGTCTTGATCTAGCTTTGCGGCTTTGAATGCTTGCGCGAGAACTTTGGGGTCGAGATTCTTGACTACGCTCTTGGGCAGTACGATCTCACCAACTGTCAAATGGGCTAATTCTGTGTCGCCGTTTCGGCCGCGGCTTTCAATATACTTTGCGATCTCGTCTACTTGCTCTTTGCTTGGCTTGAACTTGGCTCTCTTCAATCCTCTGCCCTACCCTTCTTGAACTTGACTGTGATGCGATATGCTTTTGCTAGCTTGTGAACTGACTGCTTGAATAATTTGAGGACACCTTTGTCCCACTCTGCACGTTCTGCTGAGATGATTACGCCAAAGTTGTCGTCATCACCCTCTTTCTCTTGGAATACCTCGCTCATGCGGTATTTAGCCGCTAGTGAACCTGACTTGGACGACGTAGGGCTGGCCAAATGCGTAGGCAGCTTCGTCTGTTTGCACGTCGATATGGGTTAGCTGATAAAGCGATCCCCACGCACGACGCCAATACGTGAGCGCTTCATAGAAGTATCGCTTTGGTGCGCCTTTGATCGCGCCTTTGACAGTTGCACCAACGGCAGAAAATGCCGGCATTGAAGCTGCGCCAACTGTCTCGATCTCTTCCCGCTTGTTTACGCGCACCAAGTATTCGGTATGAACCACGTGCGGCGAATGATGGTAGATCTTGATCGAAAGGCGAGAAGGAAACGTCTGAGCGATGAACTCGGCTGTACTGAGTGCGAACGTGCGATCTAGCGTACCAGCTAGAATAAGCGTGGTTAGTTCATGCTTGTTTGGTATGTGGACGGTATGGGACTGAAACGCCTTCATCCACTATTTAGCAGGATTGGCTGAACCGCCTCTGACCATCTTGTCGATCAATCGCCGCTCTTGAATCTTCTGTCGGATTGCTTGCTCCCATCGTTTCAATACTTCGAGATCGTTGTCGTATTTGATTCGATCAAGCGGCCTCAGACTAGCGACAAACTCACGCTGAAGAATACTCTCACGATCAATAAGCCTTGCTGTGTGGTTTAATTCAGTGGCAAGCCGCATGATAGTGAGTGCCATCAAGCTACAATTTGTTCTTTGGGATAGAACCTTTTCCGCTCTATTCAATGTGCCTGTTTGAACGATGCGATCTTCATTTTCGTAATACTCCTTCATCGTAGTGATCATACCCGCACGAAGAGCCATCACACGAATAAGTGAATCCACAGTGATCCAGTCAAAGTTCGAGATATCGTTGATGTGCTGTTCAAGAACGACGAGGTTGTAGTGTGAGGAAAGCCGTCGTGCTGTCTTCTTTACCTCAAAGTCTTTGCTATTCACCTGCTGTAGCTCTTTATCAATTGCCCCTTCTGTTTCGAGCCACCACTTACCTTCATCAACAAGAGTGAGGCTGAGCATAGTTATCTCAATCCAGATCGTTCGTGCGATACGCTGGATTCGATCTTCTTCTCTGAACTTGTCGTTTATGTGCGATAGCGCCCAAATGCTGATAGCAGCGGTAGCGCCAAGCATTGCACCAATGATCTCCTTTTCAGGAAAGATCACGATGATGATCAGCACCAAAAGAACTGTTCCAGCGAGATACACTGGAAACGCAAAGGCGGATCGCTGCCCTGTTGGTTTGATCATTCATTCATCCTATCGTATTGGCCCGTTGTAGCAAAATCACCTGCGTTTTGACCCTGTGCTGCACTAACCAACCATGCCTCCAAATTTTTGACCCCCAGGCTTGACAGGGGCACCAATCCGCTAGGCAACCTGACGTTCATCGTGCCCAGCCTATCCAAGAACCATTTGCAACCGTGCGGCACCGTCAAACACCGTAGGCGCAACGCCAATCCGCACCTATACACAGCATGGGCCTACTCTCCCCAACGGTGTGCTCAAAACCACACAGAATGGGGTCAGAATGGCATATAGAGTAACGAATGATTTTTTATAATAAAGATTATGCTATTCGCTCCCATTGATATTCTAGAGTTTTTCCCACCAGCCAAAATCAGCCAATGAGAAAAGAGTGCTGTGTATCGTTGTTCTTGGCTTGACTTGCAGCCTGGGACTGGTGCGATGCCGCCACTCTTCTTGATTGTGGGCAATATTAGGGCAAATTGTTGGAATGCCCAGGTGATGACGGTGTGGGATGGTTGAATATGGTGTTCACTACCTGCGGTTTGGCTGTGACTTTTTGGCGGGCAAGGTTGTTTCAGGGTGCTGCTATCGCAACCATCTCAGGTTCTAGGAAGGTGTTGGTCTAGGTAACGCTATCGTGCCGTCACCCTGCGATCACTGTCTTCCGTCGCCTTTCGTTTCTTCAATCTGCTTACGGAGCTTCGCCTTTCGCGCTTCTATCTCCAAGCTTAGAAGCGAAGCAGCGTCGGCAGCAGAGTTGCGGGCGAGAAGGCGCTCTAGGAGCAGAGCAATCGGAACTGCTGTTATAACTAAGACAAGCCAAAACTCATTATCGTCGACACTTGGAAAACCATGCCGTGACATCGCTTGGACTACGAAAAATGCTTGGGCTACACACAACAAGTTGACGATTAGACGCATCGACTGCTCCATGTCTTCGCACTAGTAATTCAGGATATATTCGGGCTGGCAATCTGCTTTCAAGAGTTTCGTTTCGGAAAAGCCCGTTCGCACTCAGCACCATAGCCATATCCTGCACTCACTAGGCTGCGTCATAACCTTCTCAGGCTCTCATATGGCTGTGCCTATTCTGCTCTGTGTCTAGGGCTTCATTTCTGTCAGTTTTGGCGTCATTTCCACTCAAGTACGGCACGAAGACGGGGCATTTCGTCGTACGCACCGCCAAGCTCGATCTTCCACTTTGGCAGCCTCAAGTTCTTGCCCTGCGCTCGTGCTATTGGGTCTGAGATAGCGTGAAGGGCTTTGATCACAGGCTTCAGCTGCGCCTTCAGTTGTCTCCAATATGCTTGATATACCTTGTCGTCTCTGTAGTTACCTTCTGCACCGTCAGCAGGCTCTACGTAAATGATCAGGTCAACACTGATCCTGTTGGATTCCTTATTATGGCTCTGTTCGAATAGATCGACGTGGATGTAGTCAACGAGTGTGGAGGTTTCTTGCGTCACGAACTTCTTGCCCGTCGTTTCGCTTTTGACCGTTCGTTTCAAATTCACATTTAGCGTGATCAAGCCCTCGAATAGCAGGCGGGTCTGGACTGTTCCCCATCGCCCCAATTTGTCGATCTGTGCTGCAATAGCTGCGGTTGCTTGACTGCGATTGCTATCGAGAATGTCGTTGATAAAGTCGTGCCCTTGCTTCTTGTTCATCTGCTTCATGCGATTGTCTCCCATCTCAGTTAGTTTAGCAGTGGTTTTCTAGAAGTCATTCAATCGTTTGGACCTGGGCCGTTTTGGGCCTATTTCTTCTTGGATCGCTTCTTTGCGGCAGGATCAAGCGACAGACTTATTCCAAACCAGCGTATTGGCGTTCCATACTGGTCCTGTATTTCTTGCGTTTCAGCTTCTTGCAGGATTGCAGGATCACCGTTCCAAGATACTGTGATTTCAGGTGCAGGAATGTTTTGCTGTTTCGCTTCTTTCCTAATAAATGCCTTGATTGCTTTGGAGAGTTCGTACTCGGCTGCTATTAGATATTCATGGTCAAGATCCGCCATTTCGAAAACCATTTCCTTGCGTTCCTTTTTCCCGTGAATGCGAGACACGGTTGAACCAAGCGCTTGTGGTTCTGCGTCGGCGTAGAACTCCCACGACTGTTCGGTCAAAACTTTGTTCACGTAATCGCTAATGTATAGTTCTCGCTGTCCGCTTCCTGAATACGGTCCAAGCCTGTAAACACAACCTGGCAGCATTGGTATTTGCACATCTGCTGCGGCGAGCTTTTCTAACAGTTTGACGCATTGCTTTGCCTGTTCGGCAGGTCCTTGCAGCGTATTGATAAGGTTTTGCTGTTTTTTCTTCGTTGGCTTGCTCATGCGTTTGTCTCCCTGTGTTCTGTTATCCCCAGTAAAGAATGCGACCCGTTTGCCGCATTAGGGGGTAAAGTAAGCCAAGCTTCGTGATCGTTTCATTAGCTTTGGCGTGTGCAAGCTTGTGCTGTACTTCTGTTGATTGCTCCGATAGCTCAACCTGATCTTGATTTGCCTTTGCTTCAAAGCCTGCCAATATCAGGGCCGCTTCGATTAGCTTGGCGAGCTTGTAGAGATCGGAGCGTTCTGAGGGCTGTGCGCCTTCATTCTCGTGCCTGTCCATGTCAGGCCAGTCGCCGTAGGGCAGATGTCGTTTCGTCATTCCTGTCTCCCTGTGTTTGTAGGGCGGAGGGCTAGTTAGGCCCCCCGCTGCTACAGGCTTGTTCTTAGACTTTCGCTATCAAGAAACGACCAGCGCCTTTCTTGAACCAACCAATGCTCACCATTGCGTAATGCTTTTTGGCAGCGCCCTTACCAATAAAGGTATTCACCAACGCCACTTGCACAGGGTCAAGCGGATCAAACTGCTTGAGCGCGTAATGCAAGATGTCGCTGTAAATCGTAGACGCTATAACGTCGAAAAGCGCGTTTGCCGCCTTAGCGGAGTCTGCTGCGCTGAGTTGAGCCTTTCCGCCAGTTGCAGACAGCGTGACTTGGATCTTCAAGTCCGTGTCGATAACGTCATCATGGTAAGCGATGTTCGCAAGCTTGCCGCTCACGATGCTTTTGATTTGATACGGCTTGCCATACAGCGATTCCAGACCGTGGATGCTGTTCAGCAGCTTGCTCTTCTTGATCGCCGTGATCAGTGCGGTGCGCTTTTGTTGCTTCGTCTGTGCCATGTTCTTTTCTCCTATGTAAACGCTGCTCCATTGCAGCGTGTGCGTATTATGCGCTCTCGGTTTCCCTCCTAAAATTGGCTAAGCTAGGTTTGTTTGACTTGGACGTTGCCCGTGTCGAAGAAAGTTGGCTAAGTCAATTCTCGGCAATTACTTTCGTGCTAAACTATAAAAAGTAACAGCGGAGGGCTGTTTAGGCCCTCCGCTATTGCTTGCAGCGTTATGCTGTAGTTGTTGCGTTACGCGGCTTGCTTGCGATTCTTCGGCGCCAGCACCTTCGAAGCGTGCTCGCTAAAGCGCGCCCGAGTAGCGTCCGCCAAGTGCTTGTACGCACCCTGCGCAATCTTGCTCTGGAGTGCGGCCTTGCGAATCCGCACCTCGTCTTCGGTCAAGTTACCGAGCGCAAAGCCCAGCACCTTGCCCGTCGGAAACTTCACGTAGCTGTTCCCGTACTTCACGCGCACCTGATTGCCGACCTCGACAATCCGCATCTTGCTGCACATCACCTTCACGGGGTCGCGCTTAGCTTGCACGGCGGGAAGCTCAACGCCCTCGTCGAACTCGGGGAACTCGATAGCGGTAGTAGTAACAACGTTGTTCATGTCTTACCTCTTCTATATGCGCTGGCGACCGACACCATGTCGTGTGCTCAGCGTGAAAATAGAATACCAGATTTCTTGCAACTGTCGATTTGTCCAATCTAAATGAGTTTGACAAGCGCACTGTCCTAGCTGAAAAAAAACGACAAGGGCAATAACGGAGGACGCTATGGGCTTTGCTGATTGGGAAGACGAAACACCTTGGGATCGTAAAAAGCTGTTCTTCCCTCACGATGTTTATGAACAGTGGTTCAAGGTTCTAAGGCTCAGCGACAAGTACCGTGAGACTTGCGATAAGAAGGGCAAAGGTGAGTTGGCTCCGCTGTATGCCGACTTTGGCGACATTTATTCCGTCGATTTTTCTGAATGGTTCTACAGCGATGCTCAGGCTCGCAAGTTGTCACCACGCGCAGTTTACCTATTCGCAGAGCCGACCAGCTTGCGGCCACGTCAGTTGCGCGCAGGTGAAGTCGTCGCTGAGGGTGATATCGTTGTTGCGTTCCCTCGTGACGTATTGCTCCGCTTTGCCGTATCAGGTGTTCGCACGATCTTGGAGAAAGAACTTGGCAAGCGAAAAGTAGGCGGCGAGTTGCCCACTCGTGCAAGGTACCGTGTTTCGATCAGGAACCCTGAAGTCGATGCGATCAAGCGGGCAGTTAGGGCGTTCGAGCTAAAGAAAAAAGGCGACAAGAAGCTTCACGAAATTGCCGATGACAAGGACGTTGCTGCTACAGGGGACGGTAAAGCTGAGAAGGCGCAGAAGGTAAGCAAGCTCGTAAAGCGCTGCGAAGGCTATATTGAAGCTGCTGAAAAGGGCCAGTTCCCAACGACGCAGTAGCAGACAGCCCCACATATATACGATCCAGCACGCCTCTCGTTGGGGCGTATTCAAATCATTGACGTTTTGGGGCCACGGCTAATTTCCTTAGCCTAGGTGCTGGAAATCAGCAGCCTTATAATACACCTTGAAGGTGATTTGTTTTCTAAACGAATTTAGCTTCGTTGATGTAGGCGCAATTGTGCAGCTTACGCAAAACGGAGAACAAACAAATGGCTTCGATCTTGAAGGACTTGACCGCTGGCCAACCCATCGAGCGTGGCGTGACTGTCGATCCCAAGTTGGTGTTGCGTGGCAAGTTGGTCGAACAGCTAACGACGAATTTGGTGGCTTCGAAACTTGGCGAAGCAAAGTACAGAACGTTTGAGAAGACGATCACGCAGAAGAAGCGTGGTGGCGAAGAGATCACAAAGAACGTTCGCTTCAGGCCGATGTTCGGCAAGAACGCTTTCGGCGACTGGGTTGTTGAATTGAAGTTTGGCAACAAGGCGCTTCCGCTTCCGCACATCAAGACGCATGTGTTGAAGGCGGGTAAGAAATTCGAAGACGTGACCAACGTTCTGTCCAAGCTGATCGAGGCGACGAATACAGGTGAACTCGACGGCGTGCTGATCAAGGCTTCCAACGAGCGCAAGGAATCCAGGGCCAAGCGGGATCAGCAAGCGGCCTAACGCCCAACTGCACCAACGCCCCTGCAAGCGCGAGCTTGCGGGGTGCAGCGCGACAATCAAGCTGAGAACGGCGCGTCAATCAGGATGAGAATGCCGC
>JACVZY010000104.1 GCA_014654705.1 Ignavibacteria bacterium | reverse complement strand
TCTTCTATCACGATTATCTGGGCAATCCAGTTTTAACTTTTAATTGGCATCAATATTCGTCCGTCGGGTTCGTGCAGAGCAATAATATCCAGACTGCCTTCAGTGACCGAAGCAAGCAGCAGTGCTTCCTGCTCGCTCTCGCGCAAGGCAAATTCAACTGCACTGCGCTCGCGCTCCAAGCGTTTTTCTTCGGTTCTGTCCAAAATAATAGCAAGCGTAACCGATTGTCCATTCAAGACTACTGTATGCCGATGCACCTCCACGTCCAAGACTACACCATCTTTTCGTCGGTGTTGTTTTTGAATTTGTTCATATTCATCATCAACTCTTGTTGTCAGCACTTTCTGATTTGATTCTTCCACACGAATACTACTC
This sequence comes from Ignavibacteria bacterium, assembly GCA_014654705.1. Taxonomy (GTDB): domain Bacteria; phylum Bacteroidota; class Ignavibacteria; order Kapaibacteriales; family UBA4661; genus PH2015. Next base: position 160,934 of record JACVZY010000104.1, on the reverse strand, counting down.
AACGTCATAGCAAGAAATTCCTGCTTGGAGTAACCGTAATGGCGCACGGCTGCATTATTCACATCAAGAAATTGAAGCGTTTGGGGGTCAAAATACCACATCGGTACGGGTGCATTGTCGAAGAGTGCGTGGTACCGCTCGCTCTCCTTGATATATTCAGCCTCAGCTTTAGTGCGTACGCTGTCCATACGGCGCACCATCCAGAAAAGTGCAACACCCGTTACAGCAATAAACAAAAGCCCCTTCACCGTTTGTGATACGCCCGTGATAACAGTGGGATAGACGATATAGCTGAGAATAGTGTCGGAAATAATAATCCAGAGGCTTCCTAAAACCACATAGAATAGAGCTACTTTGCCGGAAAGGGATAAAAGTTTCATGCGGCAACACAGAGTGTGAAGATATTTGGCTTGTTGACCTTGAAGTTACGCATTTTTGGGTAATTCCACAATAAATGTCGCTCCACGCCCAAGCTCCGACTCGCACCAGACGCGCCCTCGCATAGCTCCCACCATTTTTTTGACGATGCTCAAGCCCAATCCCGTCGAATGTTCGCCGCCTGTGGGACGCGCCGAAAGACGAATAAACTTGCCAAAGAGGAGCCTTCGGTCATCATCGCTTAGTCCTGGTCCTTCATCTTTTACCAAGATTCTACACTGCTCGTCGCCCGCTTCGATACTCAATCTGACACTCGTATGAGGCGGCGAGAACTTGAGCGCATTAGAAAGAAGATTTTCCAGCACAGTATAGAGCATCGTGCTGTCTGCCTGAGCGTATAAAGGAGACATTGGGAGCGCCGCGTGTAGGGCGATAGACTTTGCGGTGGCACGTTCCTTGTATTCATGCACAAGCATTGCGACGACTTCAGAAACATTGACTGTTGTGATAGAAACGGCGAGCAATCTGGTCTCCAGAGCGTTATCATTCAAGAGGTTGGTGATAATGACCATCATTCTTTCCACGATAAGCGAGATATGCTTTAGACGCTCGTCTTTTTCAGCATCAGACATTTTGGCAGAAAAACGTTGTAGCATATCAGCAGTAAGCCGTATTGAGGCAAGAGGATTTTTCAAGTCGTGTGCCACAATACCAAGAAATTCATTTTTCTCGCGGTGCAGCTCGCGGAGTGTTTCATTTCGCGCATCCAACTCACTATTGATACGGCTCAGCTCGTCAATGTACGAATGTAATTCCATATTGGCAGCGTCCAGCTCAATGTTCGTATCCGTCAGCCGTGCATTATTTTCCTGTAGCTCCGAGTTCATCTCCTCAATGCGCCGTGCCTGCTCTTCCAAACGTGTTTGCTGCTTCTGGATTTCGCCATTCGTCTGCCGTAGCTGTTCTTCCGAGCGAACTTTGAGGCGATAACGATTATACAAAACGCCCGACAATCCGACAAGCAGTATCCCAACCACAATGACCGCATTACGAATAATCATCTCCTGCCGATGTGCCGATTCGAGCAGCGCACGTACTTTTTCATTTTTTTCTTGCTGAAATACCCGTTCCATCGTAGCGGCTTTTTGCGCCGATGCTACACCGGAGGTAGAGTCTTTCAGCGCAACCGAACGCTTGTAGTACTGTAAGGCAAGAGCGGCATTGCCCAATCCGGCATGAATATCCGACAGCAAAGCAAAGGTCGCATCCTTTTCTAACCCAATGTTGTAGCTATCCGCAAGCGCAAGCGCCTTTTCTGCATAGACAAGGGCTTCAGAATATTTTTTTTCTTCCACAAAAATCCGCCCCAGACCGCGATAGCAATAACTCATCCCGACAAATTCATCCAGATACCGCTCCATTGCTAATGCCTGACCAAAATATCGTCGCGCTTGTCCGTATTCGCCACGTTTGCTATGCACAAGAGCGATGTTTTGCAAAACAATTGAAAGCAGGTACTGGTCTTGGCGATTGTACGCCCGCGCAATGTCCAATGCGGTTCGGAGGCTTGTGAGCGCACTATCGCTTTGCCCTAACTCACGCTGAATAGAGCCAATATCGTTCAGCGCCTGTCCACGCTTAAGCGTATCGCCGAGTGTGGTGCTCAGAGCAAGGAATTTACGACTATATTCTAGCGCAGCAGCATAGTTTCGTTCACTGGAATAACTCTGCCCGATTCGCCGCAGAGCCAGCATTTGCACACGATTATCATGCAATTCCTCCCCTAGGCGCAGCATAGCGAGAAAATACTCCATGGCAATAGTGTAAAGACCTTCCACGCGATAGGCACGCCCAACACTTTCAAGCGCATGAGCCAGCGCCCGTCGGTCATTGAGAGATTCCGCTATCACCTTAGCGCGTTGAGCGTACTCAAGCGATTGTGCGGGGTTCATACCCAGCAATTCGTAGGACAAATCACACAAGAGGTTCACAATGGTAGTATCAGCACGGTGCTCTTGGTCGTAGCGTTCCAAAAGGTGCAACAGCGAATCTCGCCTTACAGAACTTACTTGAACGGATTCTTTTTTTTCAACAACCATTGCCGCAACGGTGCTCGGTTGAAGCCCATCGGCGACCCACAACATTGCAAGCCCACAACTCATCATCCATAATACTCTCATACTGATTCCGAAGATTACTCTAAAAAACGGCTTTGTTGGTTGGTATGACGCGTCATATCGCATTACATCTGATCGGTATGCTATCTGCAATGACAACCACGAGCCTCTAATCGACGCTTGTTCTCAGCGGAGACGATTACGATTGTCGCTCTTGGCGCATTTGAAAAAAGACAGAAAGAACCGACTGAACAAATGATACGGCATATGGCGGATAAAATGCGGTTTCATTCTTGATGTAACCGATAGCAAACCCGCCCGACAATAAAAGCAGCCGCACAGCCGCACCGTCTGCTGTATCTGTAGATAAGTCTTTGCTGCAACGAATTTTTATTTTTTTGCCCGATGACCGCATTGCACCTTGCCCCCGCGGAGTTAGTTCATACACGGTGTAAGCCTGCAAGCGAAGAAAGTAATTTTTTGCCGTGCTTCCCTTCCCGCCGTCGCGCTCGGTGAGTTTTTCATAAACAGTACCTTCCACTATTACCAACGGACGAGTGGCATACTGAAGCCATGTCCAGCCGTTTGTGCAAGCAAAAACAACACTTGCCGCCGCTATCAGATACGAAAATGGCTTTATCTCGTCCAAGGGTATAAGCCACAAACCGGCAGCGATGACCAAATATACCGACGGCGCTAACCATGTACACGTACGGTAGAATCGGATTTGACGCTCGTTTTCTGCATACAGTTTTTCATAGACACTATTCCAAGCCACTGTTGACATATCCGTACCCAAAAAAGTTTTGACCGCACAACACAAGGAATCAAATAGTTGAATCGTATCTTCGGCAGAAAGAAACTACAATTTTTTTTGTAATCTCCAAAACACTAACGGGTCGTATTGTTGCAGACCAAATGCGAGATTACCAACGACAAGACCACTAAGATTTTTGAAAATTTTGATACGGACTTCTTTCTATGAACCGAACTTTCGTTCGGACTCCATAGAGTGCTTTTGTAAAAGTTCTCCCTTTCTCTCTCTATTGTATGGCGCTTGGTAGCTCAACAATGAACGTTGCGCCCTTGCCCAGTTCCGATTCGCACCAAACTCTGCCGTTCATGGCTTCAGTAAGTTTTTTAACGATACTCAAGCCCAGACCAGTACTATTCTCTCCGGCAGTGGGGCGAGCGGAAAGGCGAGCAAACTTACCAAAGAGCCTTGTCTTGTCCTCACGGCTCAGCCCCGGTCCGTAGTCCTGCACCTCGAATCGCACCGTGCTCTCCCGTGCGAGCAAACGAACATCAATCGGTAAGTTCGGTGGCGAATACTTCACTGCATTAGAAACCAGATTTTCTATAATTTCTTGGACAAATTGGGGATCTGCATGAATTTGTGCATCCGGTGCCTGATTCTCCAAACGCAGTACAATATTTTTCGGTCGTGCGTGTTCTGCATAAAAGTCCACCACAGCTTCAACGATTGTCCCTAAGCTAAATTCCACATTCTGTATCGTTAAGGTGCCGCTTTCAATTTTGTTGACGTTCAGGAGTTTATTGATAATGTCCAGCATACGCTCTGCTATTCCGTCAATATCGCCCAACTTACCGATAGCTTTTTCCATACCGACAAGCACATGCTGCTTCTCCATATCTTGTAAGCGATGACGAATAATACCTGTGGCAAGCAAAATACCTGTTATCGGATTTTTCAAATCGTGTGCTGCAATGCCCATCAACTCGGTTTTCTCCAAATCAAGAACTTCAAGGCGGGCGTTTTTGAGCGTCAGTTCGGTGTTATTCTCCGCTAATATTGCCGTTTGCTGACGAATAATTTCTTGATTGGTAATGTTCTTCGCCGTCAACAGGAACGATGTTCGCGCCAGCAGCCAAGCAATGATAATCATTGCCAAAGTGTTCGTGTAATGCCCACTATAATTGGGTTCGGGTAGCATAGAGGCAACTGCCAGCATAAAGACCACTTGCACCGAGACGAACATTACCAAAGACTGCATCGGCGGGAAATAAAAGGAGGCAGCAATACCGAAAATAGCAATCACATATTCAGTAATCAACCCATGCTCGTGCTGATTCACCCAACCTGCCAGCACAGCACACCAAAGCAAGACAAACCACGCAAAAGTACCATTGTACAAATCTCGCCAGCGCTCCCGTTTCTGCGGCAAGCGCTCCATGGCAAAAGACAGCATAAGAAAAAGCGCCGTGCCTACGACCAAAATGACGTGCATCGTGCATAAATGCTGATACCCTATGTTCCGCGCCCAATAGCCCTCCACACGCAAAACAGTAATATCGCGGTAGAGTAAAAAACAATGAACCAAAAACAGGACAAGCGCAAATAAGCGAACGCGTCCGAAATTTATTCGGGCACATTCTCGCAGAATCGTTGCGCGTTCAATCTGGGGAGAACTACTCGTGTGCGTTTCCATGAGCCTCTTGCTGGTGATAATATAGCGCGGAACAGACAAAATACTGCAAGTGCAGGCAATTACCAAATCAAGAAACACCAATCGGTACATTCATCAGACATGGACTATCGGAAGCCGAACAATAAACGTTGTGCCTTTGTCCGGCTCGGACTCGCACTCAATCTCGCCACCATGCCGCTCAATAATTTGCTTGGATATACTTAGCCCCAAGCCACTATTGCCGGCAGCTTTGGTCGTGAAAAACGGCTCGAAGATGTGGCTTGCAGTCTTTGCCGACATTCCTTTGCCGTTGTCGGTCATTCGTAAAACAACCATCGAATCAGTTTGTGTGGCGGTCATCGTGATTCGTGTTGCACCGGCTTGGGCGGCATTGACCAGCAGATTCAGAAACACTTGATTGATTTCGCCAAAATTCGCACGGATAAAAATATCGGGCGGCGTGTCCGCTACAATTTCAACGGTATGAAATTGCATCCGAAAGAGACTGAAGGTGGACGCTAATTCAGCGACAAGATTTCCCGTTTTACCGCCTTCTTCCTGATGTTTGGTCATACCTTGCAAGTTTGCCACAATCGTTTTGACGCGCCCCGCCCCCTCAGCGGCGAGTTCAAGACGTGAAAGTGCATCATTGCTCAATTCTTGATATTTTCTCACTTCAGCAGACTCTTTGCTCTCGTCGTCTAAGAGCGACAAGAAATACTTCACCATCTCCTCAAGTTTGGAGCGGGCTTGGGTAATGGCAGAGTATGCAATCGCATTGGGATTATTGATTTCGTGCATCACGCCTGCTGTGAGCATACCGATAGCATTCATGCGCTCGGACTGCACAAGCTGTGTTTGCGTCGTTTTCAGGTCTTGCAGCGTCATATCCAACTCGCTATTGGTAAGCTCAATTTCACGCGCTTGTGCATCTTGCACCTCCATTTGTCGCTTGATTTCTGAGTTTGCCTCGCGTAGTTCTTTCGTGCGTTTGTGGACTTCCACTTCCAGCAAACGGTTCTGCACCTCCACTGCCCGCACACGCACGCGCACAATCATCACCACACTGCCAATAAGCGCAAGCCCGCAAAAAAGCAAAAACCACCAACGCTGATACCATGCGGGCTGCACGGTCACGAAAAGCACGATGCCATTCTCATTCCACACGCCATCGCTATTGCAGGCTTTGACGCGAAAGATATAATCGCCCGGCGAAAGGTTTGTGTATTTGGTTTCGTGCTTGGATGAAGGCTCCGTCCAGTCTTTATCGAATCCGTCCAGTCGCCACGAATACTTGTTCAGCTCCGGCGCAGTAAAATCCAACGCAGCAAACTCGAAGCTCAGTGTATTACTCTGATGCAACACATTCACCGAGTGAAGGTCACCAATCGCGGTGTCGCTCTGGAGCGGCTTGCCCATCAGATAGATTGCAGTCATTCTGACTGGTGGTGGGTGAGGATTATCGCGAAGGCTGTCGGGGTGAAAAAGATTCAACCCATCGGTGCCACCGAAATAAATTTCACCGTTCTTATTTTGGTGAAATGCCATTCGGTTGAACTCCCAGCCTTGCAAACCGTCATTGGGCGTGTAGTTGCGAAAGGTTTTCGTTGCTGGGTTGTACGCCGCTACTCCTTTGTCGGTGCTGATCCAGAGAATACCTCGGCGGTCTTCGTACATTCCATAGACGTTGTTGCTTGGCAGCCCGTCTTGCTCGGTGATGCTGATGACGCAGTCGTTGGTGTCGCAACAATAAATTCCATCACCCTTCGTGGCTAACCAGACGTTGTTCGTGTGGTCCTGAAACAACGACGAAAAAATATCTGTGCGACGAAGGGCGGGCGTAAGTTGGATCGTATCCCACATTTGCAATACTTTGTCATACCTTAGCAGAAGCGGCTGGTAGAGTGCAAACCAGATACGCCCTCGCCTATCGTGCAGCGCTGCATCAAGTCGCGCGGCATCTATCGCCATCTGTTTTTTCGGAAAAAAGCGCATTCCATCATTGGAAACCGTGCCGATGTGAGATTGCCCGTTGGCGGTGTCAGAAGTCCATTTTATGCCATCGCGGTCTTGGAAAAGTGTTGTCATGGGACGAATTGGCAGTGAACGAAAACGCTCCGTCGCTGTGTTCATCTCATACGTGGCGGTGTTTTTATAGAGCCAAATTTTATTGTTCTCTGCGGGCAGAATTCCCCAAAGATTACTACTCTGAAGACCGCTTGCGGAGACGCTTCGTGAGCTATTCCGCTCTGAGTTGGTTTGAGAAGGGTAGTGACGAATCTTGCCCGTGCGAGGATTGATACGGTTCAGTCCGCCATACTGCGTACAGACCCATGCAATACCGCTTGAATCCTCCCATATCCCGCGAATATAGTTGTTGCTGATGCTTTGCGTCTCCCCTGACTGATGTTTCCAAAGGCGAAATTTGGGGTTATAGGGCGACCACCGTGCAATACCATGGACACTATTGCCAAGCCAGACCACACCTGTTCTATCGGTGAAACCACTGATAAATTCGCCGCTATTGCTATTGAACGCACGATGAACTGCACTGGTATGGTTCTGCATATAGCCTGTGGTGGGATTGTACGTGAATAACTGCTGATGAAAATGCAGCCACAACAGCCCGTCAGCAGATAGGCACAAGAAATAGCCGCCCCACTGAGTAGGAAGTTCCTTCGGCAAGCCAAAGGAACTGCTGGAAAAGCTTATTGTGATGCGCTCTTGAAGTGGGTCGAAACGAAAAAAGGTTGTGCCGTCAGTAAACCATAGTTGCCCGTCGTGGTCGAGTTTGGGCATCGCATTCTTTATGGGGAGCGTATTGACCTGACGCAGATGCGAACGTGCCGTTTCATAAACAAACAGCCCGTTTGTTGTTGTTATCCAGATGTTTCCACGTGCATCCATCGCGGCGTTTGATGCCACAAACGAGGCATTGCCCAGTCTGCGCTCGTCAAGGATGGGACGGATAGCGAAAGTACGCTTGTCCACTTGAAAAACACTCACGCCGACAACAATATACAGCATCCCTTTGCCACCGTCCAGAATAGCACGAACATTGATGCTGGATACCCGCGTGGGCAGATGCAAGCAAGAAAATGCCCCACGAGCTGCATTAAAGCGGCAAAGATAATCTTTTGTGCCGACCCAAAGTGTTCCACTTTTGTCCTCAACAATACTCATGATGCCATTATCAGGCAAACTCGTGGTATCGCCTTTGCGGTGACGATACACGGTGAACTTCACACCGTCGTACATATTCAAACCGTCGGCAGTGCCGAACCATATCATACCTTGGCGGTCTTGCGTCATACAATATACCTCGTCGTTCGACAATCCTTCCATGTGGCTCAAACGCCGGAATGTGCGCTCTTCCCCATTTTGTGCATATACCCCGCAAACAAAACACAAGAGCACCAACCCGTACCGAGACCACTTGAGAAAGAAGCGACGCACAGAGCCGAAAACTATATGGAATCTGCTCTTCTGCATCACGGTAACGGTGCAGAAAGTTCGACAATAAACGTTGAGCCTTTGCCAAATTCCGATTCGCACCATACGCGCCCGCGCATTGCCTCCACCATTTTTTTGACAATACTCAAGCCGAGACCACTACTGTGTTCGCCGCCCGTCGGCTGTGCAGAAAGGCGGGCAAACTTACCAAAAAGTTTCGTTTTGTCGTCGTCGCTGAGTCCGGGTCCTTCATCGCGGACACTGATACGAACAGTGCCCATGTCCTGAGTGATAGACACAAAAACATTTGTACCCGTCGGCGAATACTTCACGGCATTAGACACAAGATTATCCAAGACCTGATGCAGTCGGCGCTCATCGGCAAGAGCAATCATTCCATCATTCGGTGCGTGGTAGTGCAGCGTGATATTTTTATCTTGTGCTCGCTGACGATAATCGTCCACAACAAACTTTGTCAGAACGCAGATATCAAGAGGTGTAGAATAGAGTTCCATCGTACCGGATTCTAGCCAATGGTCATCCAGAAGCCCCTTGACTAATTCCAGCATATTCATACCGGTTTGCCGAATGTGCTGCGCAAACTGCTGATAATCTGCCGTTCCTAAGTGCAATCCGTTATTGGGCATCATAAGTTCGGTCATCCCCAAAATCGCACTAATCGGATTCTTAAGGTCGTGCGAGACAATACCCATGATTTCATTTTTTTCCTTGTTCAGCATCTCTACTTGATTCAGTGCGGCTTCCAGCTCCACATTTTTGGTAATCAGGTCGTACTGCTCGAAGCAAAGACGAACTGTTTCCAGCAGTTCCTCATCTTCCCATGGCTTGCCCACAAAGCGATAAATAGAGCCGTTATTGATGCTATCAACAATTTCTTTGATGTCCGTATAGCCCGTCAGGGTAACGCGCACGGCACTTGGCGCAATCTTCAGACTCTCAGAAAGAAACTGTGCGCCCGTCATACCGGGCATACGCTGGTCGGCAATAATCACCTGCGGCGCATAGCCTCCATGCAAAATACTCAAGGCTTCAGCACCCGATCCGGCAACACGCACCGTGTAAAGAGGCGCAAAAAGGCTCGTCAGAAGCAGCAAAATACCCGGCTCGTCATCTACAAGCAATAAGCGACGTTCTTGCTCGTGCGCTTTGGCAGATTGCTCACTATTTTGCTCAAGGTTTTGCGTTTCGGACTTTTTAATTTTTAGCATAGACGTTTGCAACGGGGACAATGTGGGAGAAAGGCACATTCGGAAGGCACAAAGATACAACAAAAGACGGAAACCATCACCGTTATACTCTCTCAGATTCCAGTAGGTAATCGCCTGAACAGACAATAACCTTGCGCTGACAACCTATCTCAAAATTTGTAGCTATACCCAATCCGAATCACTTGCGTTTCATACAAATCCGCACTGAGAACACGAAAGCCAGTGCTTTGAAGATTTTTACGGATTTGCATCGTGTTCAAAAGGTCACTCACATTCAGAAAAAGTTCGCCTTTCCCGTTTTGGATAGATGCTTTTGCGCCAATATCAACCGCATACCGCGCATCAATTCTGCCTTGCGGAATGACATCCGGTGCCAAATATACGCCCGTGAACTGGACATCAATACCTTCGGCAATATGAAATGTCGCGTTCAATTTGGCATTGCCGGAATAGGCTGTTTCTTCGTCCGTACTGAATGGCGTGTTGAAAGGGTATGTGTTCAGAATACTGAATGCACTAATCGTATTTTGGTAGCCGTTCAGCGCAATGCTGAAGGAAAGCCATTTTTCAACATCCTGATTCCAAATCACCTCAACGCCTGTATTAAAGCCATCGCCGGCATTCTGCGTAATTGAATTGATAAGTGTATTGCCGGGCGTGGTGGTGAGGATGCGCGTAAGAATGTTGTTTGTGATGCGGTGATACGCCGCAGCATAGACGTAACCTTGCTCCCACGTCGTTTTATAGCCCGCCTCAATAGTCTGGGTAAATTGTGGACGAAGCGTCGGATTACCGGTTTTGAGAATTTCAGGGTCGTCATATTTGGGGAAAATACGCAAATCCGGCTCGTCGGGGCGGTCAACACGACGATTGTAGAAAAGCGAAATTTTATTGCGCTCGTCTATGATGTATGCCGCACGAACACTGGGGAACGGCTGCAAATACGCATAGCCGTCGCTTTTGTAAATGCGCTGGTTCGGGTCAATCGCATAGCCAACATTCACGTATTCCATACGCAAGCCCGCTTCGACCTCCACAAACTTGCTTTCAAACACATAATTGCCGTAGAGTGCCGATATTATCTCGTTGTACGTGGCAGAACCTGCGGCAGTCAAGTCCAGCGTAGAATTTTCGCCGGGCGAAAACACCATCCGCGTCGGAATATATCGCCAGCGTAGTTTTGTTCCCACTTCGATACGCCCCGTCTCCAGAGGGCGTACATACTCAATGTTGAGGTCGCTCACATTTTCATCGGCAATGAGCGCTGTGGTGTCGAAACTTGTCCGTCGCGTTTGTCCCGCGCTACCGTTGATGAAGAGCGTGTTGGAAAAATCGAACTTTTCGTCTTCGCGGTGAAAGGTGTAATTGAAATTCACGCCGAGCGTGTGTCCGGGCTGTTCAAATTTGTGCAAGAACGACGCGGAGGCATTGACCGACGTATTGACTTCATCTTCGTAGTACACCCACAAACGCTGTCGCTGTACGGTCACTGCATTGTCGTAGGGCAAGTCACCACGGTCAATATGCCCTTCGCGGTAAAAAAGTGCCGACACCGTGAGCGCGTCGTCGTTACTCACTTGCCAATCCAAACCGCCTTTGAAAGTCAGAGCCGCTTGCGTGTTGTTTTCCAGAAATTGCTCGTTAATGCGCCTTCCGTCGTCATACACTCGCTCGATAAACTCATTCTTTTTCAATGCCTTCTGCCAAAGTGCATCGCCTTGAAAAAAGGCATTAACGCTGCTTTCGCGGTAATTGAGTGACAGCGAGGGATTGACTTTGTACGTGGCTTGATATTGCGGTCGGATGTCCGGCAAGTTTTCGCGCTTTTGTATGAGTGCCCCCAAACCCGCGATAAGTCCCGCCTTCCCATTAAAACCTTCTTGTTTGTTTTGTTTATAGACAATGTTGATAATGCCCGCATTACCGTTGGCATCATACTTTGCGGACGGGTTGGCGATGATTTCGATTTTCTCAATCGCCGAAGCAGGGATATTATCCAAACCCGCTTGATTACCAAAGCCCGTCAGCGCAGTTTGTTTGCCGTCTATCAGCACCGCAACTTTATCGCTCCCGCGAAGAAGCACCTTACCGCTTTGGTCAACCGTAATGCCCGGAAGATTCTTCATTGCTTGCAGCACCGAGCCTCCCGTTTGGCTAATGTTATTTTCGACAGAAAAAACTTTTTTGTCCATTTTAGGAGAAACCGCGTCTTGCTCTGCTGTTACGGTGATTTCACCAATTTTTTTTGCTTCCGGCTCTAGTTCGATTGTACCGAGGTCGAGGAATTGACTCAGTTTGCCCACCAAAATACTCCGTGAAATGGTGCGATAGCCGATGTATGAGACCGAAAGCACATACAAGCCGCTTTTTACACCACTCATGCGAAAACGCCCGTCTTGTGTGGTGAGAGCGCCACCAGCGTTTGTGCTGTCCGATGCGGTTCGGAGCATAATACGTGCAAACGAAAGCGGTGCGGCGGTTGTTTTGTCCCTCAAAACGCCCGAAAGCGTAACGGTTGTGCCTTGTGCAAGCACTGTTATCGTGTGGAGTAATACTAGGGCAAGAACGACTATGAAATGACGCAAAACGTATATCATGGTGCAACTGATAAAATTGGTGAAATATCGAATATGGTAATCAAAGATACTAATGCAAGATGAAATGAAGATGAAAACGCGCTAGGTAGGAATTTTTTGGAGCGGGAGCATAACAGTACAAACAACCGTTTGATGCTGTGTTTCAAGGCTCAGAACTCCCCCTTGCCGAATAATAATTTCTCGTGCGATTGCCAACCCCAATCCACTTCCGTTTGCTTTTGAGCGTTCACGCTCCCCGCGGTAAAATCGCTCAAAAATACGCTCACGGTCTTCGACAGCAATTTCCCCTGCGTTGGTGATGACCAACAAAGCGATTTCTTCTTCTGCACGTGATTCTGCGAACTGCCGCCTTGAGCGGTGCAACTGCATAGAAACGGTGGTATGTTCAGGTGCATATACAACGGCATTTTCTGCAAGATTGACGAGTGCTCGCCGCAAATAAAGAATATCGGCATTCATTTCCAGTGCTTCCTCAATAAAAAAATCAACAGTAATAAATTTTTGAGTAGCAAGAGGCATAATCCGTTGGACGCATTCAATCACGACTTCATCCACACGAACCAATTCAACGTGCAGAGGCAAGGCAGCATCTAAACGAGCCAATGTTAGCAGATGCTCGGTTAAACGTTCCAGCCGTGAAATTTCCTTCAATGAGTATTCAATTTTGGGAAAGATACTGGTTTGTGGAACGCTTCCCGCATCAAGAGCAGTCTGCAAGACAAGCTCTAGTTCACAGCGCAAGGCGGTGAGCGGTGTGCGCAATTCGTGTGCCGCATCGGCAACAAAATGCTGCTGCGCTTCAAAAGAGGTTTGCAGGCGGGCAAGCATAGAATTAAAGGTTTCGGCGAGAGAGCGTACCTCGTCTTTTGCTTCAGGTAATCTCAGGCGTTCTCGCAAGTTTCCTACACTCATCCGCGCTGCTGCGTCCGTCATGGTCGTGATGGGATGTAGGGCGGTTCTTGCTGCATAGTAGGCTGCCAGCCCTGTAATGAACGGAACAACAAGAACAATCACCACTAATAAACCCCGAAACCGCATAAGTTCTTGTTCGGTTTCCTGTAAACTTGCCATGACCGCTACGGTAAGCACCACGGTGTATGTTCCGCTCTCCCCAAGACGATAGGTCTTTTGACAAAGACGATACGTCGCCGCCTGAAACACGGCAGCGTCCAGTGCAACAGTACAAACCGTGTCGTGGTGAAGCTGTTTGAGAATAAACGTATTGCGATTATGGGTGGGCGATAACGGCTCAAAAGATGTAATGGTATCGGTAATAACGGTCTGCCCCGCACTATTCCACACCCATACATGGAGGTCCTGCAATCCATCCGTACTCAGGTCACCAATTTCCTCACGGCGCATGATTTTTAGCGGTGATGAAGTGCTTTTAAGACCGCCCAAATACTCCTCTAATTCGGTTTCTACTTTTTCCGAATGACTCGACAAACGAGCATCTATTCCTGAGAAGAGCGACATTCGGGCAAAATAGTACGCTCCGATTGCGATAAGCACCATCACCACGCCCACGACCAACGTACTGGCAATAGTAATCTTGAGTACAGTAGAAAGATTTCGCAATCGAAATATATCGCTCATATATCACTCCGACGGGGTCTAGTTTCTTGGGTGCAAGAAATGGTGGGAAAACGCAAAAACTATTGCACTGAGTTTGGCTATGGCTCTTTATCGGAAAACATATATCCCGCTCCACGAATGGTATGGATGAGCTTGGGTTCGCCGTTACATTCAATTTTTTGCCGTAGGAATTTCACGAATGATTCAATGACGTTGCTGCGTGGTTCAAAATTCATATCCCACAAATATTCAGAAATACGTTCGCGCGATACGATTGTATGCGGATGCGTCATAAACAATTCTAAAAGGGCAAATTCCTTTGTGCTGAGAGTAATATCCCGCCCATTGCGCCGTGCATGGTGTGTGGCTGAATCTAAGAGAAGACCAAAGACTTCGAGTGTTGAGCCTCGCTGCTGCGTACTTCGCCGTGAGAGCGAGCGCAGACGAGCGAGAAGTTCGCCATTATGAAAAGGCTTCGTAAGGTAGTCATCTGCCCCCGTATCTAAGCCGCGAATACGGTCGTCAACATCCCCAAGAGCAGTAAGCATCAGTATTGGGGTCAGAATGCCACTTTGGCGGAGATGACGGCACGTTGTCCAGCCGTCTTGCTTCGGTAGCATTATATCAAGCACAATGACATCGTACAAATTGACGGCTGCGTACTCTTCCCCAATAAAACCATCAAGTGCTACATCAACGGCATGACCCGCTGCTCGCAGCATTTCCGGAATACTTTTGGATAAACGTTCATCATCCTCAATGAGTAAAACTCGCATATCATCAGTGCTTGTGTAGTGTAGTGAAACAAACTAAGAACTCAACATAACTATTACGCTGTGGCAGCATCTGCGCTCGGCAATTCCACAATAAACGTCGCTCCTTTGCCTACCTCCGATTCGCACCATATGCTGCCGTGCATAGCTTCCACCATTTTCTTGACAATGCTCAAGCCCAAGCCCGTACTATGCTCGCCGCCTGTCGGACGAGCCGAAAGTCGGGCAAATTTACCGAATAACTTTTTCATATCGTCGGGCGAAATTCCTTGTCCCTCGTCCTGCACTTCTATACGGACAGCATCGTCAGCACTTACGACACGTATAAAAATTTGCTTCCCGTGCGGCGAGTATTTGACCGCATTCGAAAGTAGGTTGTCCATTACCTGCACAAATGCTTGTTCATCGGCGATTACTCTGGTGTCGGTGGCTTTGTTCGTATAGTGCAGTGTGATACCCTTGAGCGCCGCTATCTGCCGATACTCCTTAATACTTGCTTCAACAAGTACCGCAATATTGAGTATCCGCAGCGCAAACGGCATTTTACCTTCTTCTAATTGATTTTCGGCGAGGAGATTTTTTACCAAATCCAACATTCTATCGCCAGTACTCATAATCTGTTCAGCTACTTCTTCTAATTGCTTCCCACGAGCATAGCCGCTTTTGATAAGCTCTCCCAAACCGCGTACTGCCGTGATAGGATTCTTCAAGTCGTGGGCGACAATACTGAGCATCTCATTTTTTTCGTTGTTCAGCGCAATAAGTTCTTCGGCTTGATGCTCCAAAAGCCTCTTTTGCTCTTGTATAGCCCGCCC
The DNA here is from genome assembly GCA_014654705.1 of Ignavibacteria bacterium. Lineage (GTDB taxonomy): Bacteria > Bacteroidota > Ignavibacteria > Kapaibacteriales > UBA4661 > PH2015. Next base: position 145,568 of record JACVZY010000104.1, on the reverse strand, counting down.
TTGCTCGTAAGCATTCCGCCGTGCAAGCGACCATCCGAAGCTAAGACAAGCGTGAACAACAATACTGCTCATCAGGTCTTGCAAGCCATATCGTACAGACGGATTTGTAAAATCTACCTCCAAATGAATGCTCAGTCCGGCAAATACCAATAAGGATAGAATAAGCCCCACAATTGACTGAGAAAGTGGTACGGGCAATGCCCCTAAAAGCACAATCACATAACAATACCCACCGAAGTAACTCGGATGCGCTTTGGCAAGCCCAGTAATGATGCCAGCAGAAAGAATGAGATAGTACATCATTGCCGCAGCAATAAAACGATGCCGCGCTTCATATCGCCAGAGATAGCGAGCTAAAATCGCAACAACAACAACAACGGACATACCATAACGCAGCAAAACCACAAGCGGTTCATTTGGTAGTAATATCTTATCAAGAACGGTATATGGCAGGGCGACAAGCGAAAATGGTATGGCATAGAACGGAAAGAAAATACGGCACTGCTCATTGATTTCTTGACTAAACGTTTCCGGATACACACGGTCACGGAGAGTTTGAAAAAAAAGCCCACGTGCTTCACGCAACCGAGAGAGCAGATGCTTGATATTCGAGGAGAGATATTGTAGCATTGTTGTTCTATTCTGGTTGTTCTATTCTGCCGATATGTCATTGTGAATAATTTGTGACTTTGGTAATTCCACAATAAACGTCGCACCCTGCCCTAACTCCGATTCGCACCAAACCTTACCATTCATTGCTTCCACCATCTTCTTCACGATGCTCAATCCCAGACCCGTACTATGCTCGCCACCCGTTGGGCGTGCCGAAAGCCGCGCGAATTTACCGAATAAATGCTTCTTGTCTTCCTCACTCAAGCCCGGACCCTCGTCCTGAACTTCGATGCGAAGCCTTTGGTTATGAGTTAATTGCTCATCGTTTACGCGGTCGTTGGTCTGTACCGATGTCGCACCGCCATTGTCATTCGCCAAATGACCACCGACCAACGACCAATGACGAACCCTCACGTAAATATTCTTCCCATGCGGCGAGTATTTAACAGCGTTCGAGAGAAGATTATCCAAAATCCCCTGCACAATCGCGCTGTCGGCACGTGCTATCACGGCGCGTTCCGATGGCAAATCGGCAGTAATGCGAATCTTTTTTGCAGCAGATTCACTTTGATACTCCTGCACAACCATAGCCACCACGGGCACAATATCGAAATCTTCAATGTGAAAATTATAATTCCCCGATTCCAGTGCATTCACATCCAGCAAATTCATAATGATGCTGGTCATCCGTCCGGTCATTGCTTCAATTTTGTTCGCCTGCTCGTCTATCCATTCGTCTCCATGACGCTGGCGATACGTGCGAATAAGCGAGGCGGTCAGAGAAATACTGGCAAGAGGGTTTTTCAGGTCGTGCGCCACAATGCCCAGAAACTCATCTTTTTCTTTGTGCAGTGTTTCCAATTGCAAGTTTTTTTCGCGCAATTCCAAATTAGAAAGCTCAATTTCATACCCTTGTTTGTCTATTTCCTCCAGATGCTGCTGTATTTCTTCATTGCTCTCGCGCAGTTCTGCCGTGCGCTCTTCTACCATTTTCTCCAGCATATCCGCCCGATGGTGTAAGCGCCGGACACGCACACGGTATGCCACGACACCCAATGACACAAACGCAAGACCGCAGAGCGTCAAGAACCACCAAGTTTCCCAGAAGAGCGGCGTAAGGTAGAGCATCACCGTAGCACCGGTCTCGTTCCATACGCCATCGTTGTTGCAAGCGATGACGCGAAAGCGGTAGTCGCGTCCGCGTTGCAGATTGGTGTAATACGCCGTGCGCCTCGTACCGGCATCCACCCACTGTTTATCGTAGCCTTCGAGAAGGTATTTGAATTTCACCCGCTCCGGTGCAAAAAGGCTTGTGGCAGTGTAGTAAAATTCAAACTTTTCTGCGCCCGTTTGTGCTGTTGCCGGAGAGGATACGTCCAGTCGGACACTATCGGCAATAATACTTTCGATAATAACCGGCGGCGCGATGCTATTGGCGCGAGAAAGCACCGTACCCGGATTGACCGTTACAGCGCCTGCCATCGTTGCAAACCACAAATGTCCATCGCGGTCTTTCCAGCCTGCCGGATTACCACTATTGCACTCCGCACTCCGCATACCGTCGGTAATACCGAAGGATTCGCACGGAAATTTGGACAATTTCCCTTCGGCAACAGCGTTCAAATCACCCTTACGAACGCGGAAGATGCCTTTGTTGCACGACATCCACAGGTAGCCGTAGTCGTCTTCTACGACACAATGCACAACGTCATCGAAAAGACCGATTGCGGTAGTAAATGCCGTAAATTTGCCGTCCTTAAATCTGTTCAGCCCGCCACCCACCGTGCCTATCCATAACGTTCCCTCGCGGTCTTGGAAGAGAGAACGCACGTTGTTGTGCGACAAACCGTCTTTGGTCGTGAACACTGTACATTGTCCGTCTTTGAGCCTATTCAGCCCACCGCCCACCGTGCCTATCCACAGCGTTTCCGATTGCTCATCATTACTGCGGTTTTCCAGAAGCAGCGTCCGCACGTTATTGCTTGATAAACCGTCTTTGGTGGTGTAATTGGTGAATTTTCCCGATGACAAACGGTTCAATCCGCCGCCATTTGTGCCTATCCAGAGCGCTCCCGAACGTGATTCCTGCGCAAGGGCATACACCACATCGTTCGCCAGACCATTTTTCGTATTGTAGGTGGTAATTGTACCATTCTGAAGCCGATTCAATCCCCCGCCATTTGTACCTATCCAGAGCGCTCCTGCATTGTCGCCCCTGCTTCGGTCTTCCAAGAGTGTATAGATGATATCGCTCGAAAGCCCCGTGCGAGCTGTCCACGCCTGCGCCCTGCCGTCCCGAAGCAAGTTCACGCCGCCGCCAAACGTGCCGAGCCACATTTCTTTATGCACGCCCGTACTTCCTTTTGCGGTTGCCTCCACACTTTTTTCCGTGAGTGTTCGGACGACATCATGGGACAAACCATCAAGCGTGGAGAACGTTGTAAATATACCGTCTTTGAAGCAATTCAGCCCGCCGACGGTGCCGACCCAGAGCGTTCCTTCGCGGTCTTCCAGTATGGCACGCACGAGGTCGCTTGAAAGCCCATTCTTCGTGGAAAATGTAGAAAAAACGCCATTGCGGAACCGATTTAGCCCGCCGCCGAAGGTACCGACCCAGAGCGTTCCCAATTGGTCTTCTCGGAGCGACCAGACAAGATTGTGCGAAAGCCCGTCTTTGGTGGTGAAGACGGTAAACTTGCCGTCTTTGAACCGATTCAGCCCGCCGCCAAACGTCCCTATCCAAATCGCTCCGTCGCGGTCTTCCAGAAGTGACCGGACGAGATTGTGCGACAAGCCATTTTGCGTGGTGTATGCCGTCAAAACGCCGTTATGCAGTCTGTTCACGCCGCCGCCGTTTGTGCCTATCCAGACATCGCCCGTGCGGTCTTGGAGCAGCGTAAAAACGAGATTGTGCGAGAGACCGTTTTTAGTGGTCAACGATGTAAACTTCCCGTCTTTGAGATAGCTCACGCCACCGCCCAGCGTACCGACCCAGATTGCGCCGCCTTCGCCCACCGAGTGTGCGCCCCCAGTGCGGTCTTCCATGAGTGAACTCACGAAATCGCTTGACAAGCCTTCTGCCGTAGTGTATGCTGTGCAGTGCCCATCTTTCCACCTGCTCACACCGCCGCCGCTTGTGCCTATCCAGAGCGCACCGGAGCAGTCTTCGAGCAATGCTTGTATGGCGTTTGCTTTTAGCCCCGGAGTATTTTTGGTGTCAAAGATGGTGAACCGCGCACCGTCGAAGCGCACCAGACCTTCTTCTGTGCCTATCCAGAGGTACCCGTCCCGCGTCTGGCAGAGCGCCTGCGCGGAGTTCTGTGGCAATCCCTGTTCCGCCTGCCAGAGCCGATGGATATAATGCGTAATATCCTTCTTGGGGTCAAGGCTGCGCAAAACCGTTCCCGCCTTTGGAGAAGGAATGTTCACGGGCGCGTGCTGCGCGTGGGCAAGGCACGGCGCGATAACCAAAAGAAGAAAAAACAGTTTCATAACGGCAATATACGCACTTGCGTATTATTCAAGTAAACTTTTGGTAGAAGAGAAATTTTCTTGCTTGCGGTATGTTCATCAAGACGTTTTTCGCAGTATTATCGTGGTTTTTCTGTTCGCTGAAGTGCAAGTAGAAAGCCCGCCGGAAAATGGGTTTCGGGCGGGCTTGGAGTTTTCGGGCTGACAAAAACACTAACAAGTGAGGAATTGATTCCGCACGGGTTAGTGTGAAGCTCCTTCTGATGCGGAATACAGCCCGCGCTCCAATTTTTCGGACAACTCTCAATGATTCAATTCCCACTCTCAAACAACTCCACAATAAACATCGTTCCTGTGCCCACCTCCGATTCCACACGCAAATCGCCGCCATGACGCTCCAGAATTTGCTTCGAGATACTCAATCCCAAGCCGGAATTGCCGCCGCCTTTGGTACTGAAGAACGGCTCAAAGATATGCGCTTGCACTTCCTCTGTCATACCTCTGCCGTTGTCGCTGATGCGCAGTTCCACGCGCCTTGTTTCGGCAGCGCCTTCTACTGTGCTTTTACTTGTGATATTGATAGCCGTAGCGCCTGCTTGCGCGGCATTGACAAGCAAATTTAAGAAGACCTGGTTCAGCTCGCCAATATTTCCGGTAATCATAACGCCGGAGGCGACATCCAGCGTAATGGCAATATCTTTGAACTGATAGCGAAAAATCTCCACTGTGGCGGCAAGTTCAGACGAAAGGGAGCTTGTATAGCTGCCGGAGCGCTGATGTTTACTAAAGTGCTGCAAATTGGAGACGATATGCCGAATGCGCTCTGCACCTTTCGCCGCTATATCCAGCGTATGCCGCACGTCATCGGTCAGCTTCATAAAATGCACCGCTTTTTTGGACGATTTACTGGCTTCATCCAGCAACGACAGAAAATATTCCGTGAGGCGCTGCACACGATTCTGTGCGTCGTAGAGCGCCGCTATCACTGCCGCATTCGGGTTGTTAATCTCGTGCATCACGCCCGCAGCCAGCATTCCGGTCGTATTCATGCGCTCACTTTGCACCAGACGCGCTTGCGTTTCTTTCAAATCCTGCAAGGCAGCGTCCAGTTCAGTATTTGCATCCTGAAGCTGTGCATTCACACGCTTTCTACGAGCATCGGTGCGGTAAAACAGCAGCGCAAGGACAAGCGCCACCCCCAGCAGCACGGCAATACCGATAACGGCTATTGTCTGGCGCGTAATCACGGATTCTTGCACGGTGTTTTCCTTCCGCAAGCGCTCGTTCTCCTCGCGCTGGCGCTCCAGTTCGTACATTGCCTGCAACCGCGCTATTTGCTTGGTTTTCTCAACGCTTGTCAGGCTGTCGTGCAGTGCCATATAGCGCACTTGGTACTTGTATGCTTCAGCAAAATTGCCACACACAGACATCGCTTGCGCCATTTGCATTGCGGCAGATTCCAGTGCCTTCGGATTGTCCAGATGCGCGGCGAGTTCCCATCCTTTGGTGGCATATTCCTTTGCGTGTGCGCAATCGCCACGCTTGATGTAGATTTGCACGATAGCCCTGCAAACACCAACATTGTACGGCGACGGCACCGACGGGAGCGCAAGAATACGTTTGTTCCACTCCAGCGCAGCATCGGTGTTGCCAAGCGCATCGTACACATCGGCGAGTGCCTTGTAATTGCCGCGCTCCCCGTTCAGGCTTTCGTGTTTTTCGTACACCCCAATCTGCACCCCGAGCAGCGCCCAGCGAAGCGCCTCGTCGTAACGCTTCAACGCACGATTAACGTTCGCAAGGTTTTTGTAGCTGTTTGCCAAGCGGTGTTGACCTTTTGCGCCGAGTGCGGTCAAAATGTTATACGCCTCCGTGTAGAAATTCAGCGCCTTTTCAGGTTCTTTGTGGTATTCGCACAAATAACCAACGTTGTCCAACTGTAAAGCAAGCCAGCGTCTATCCGGATACTTGCGGTGCAGTTCCAGCGAACGCAGCGCATAATCAAGCGCTTTCTCAATGTCTCCCTGCCCGAAATAATCTTCCGAAATGGCATTGAGTGTGCGAGCGGTTTGGAAAATATCACCGATGGCTTCTGAGATGGCAAGTGATTGTAGATAATACGAACGCGACTGCAAATAATCGCCCCGCGACTGATGCGCCAGCCCCAAGTTGTAGAGCGCTCTTGCAATGCCCCGCTTGTCCTCCATTTGTCGGAAAAGTGCAAGCGCTTCACTGCTGCGCTCAATGGCGACCTGATAACTACCGGAAAGCCGTGCAAGGAAAGCACCATTGATGACTGCCACCGCAATTCCGTGACGGTCTTGGAGTTTCTGCGCAAGAGCAAGCGCCTCGCGTTGGAACGCACCGGATTTTTCTAACGAAACATAGAAATGCTCCACTGTCAGTTCGTTCAAAATCACTACACGCTGCTTTTCGCCGGAGACCGTCAGCACTGCTTCCAGACTGTCTATCACGCTTAGACCGCTTACTTCCGCCCCCTTTTCGGTACTCTTTGCTTCTTGCGCCAAAGAGCGTCCGCCGATAATTGCAAGCAGCGCAGTCAGAACAAATCCCCATCGCACAAGCAAGCGATAGAGCCACATTGTCGGTACGGTGATGATGCGAATCATAAAGTTTCACGCGCTGCAATTCAGTGATAGTTTTCTCAATAGCTTTCTCAATTCTACTGGCGTACCGCCTCACCGTGCCGTCTGCACGTCCATAATACGCTCGCGGCGGTCGGAAATCACACGCCCGATTTCTTTCACCAGCATCGCATCACTTTCTACCAAACGATTGACCATTTGCTTATCCAGCAATACCACACTACTATCGCTGGAAGCAGTAACGCTGTAAGGGCTAGGGCGACCCGAAAAAAGCGACGATTCGCCAAAAAATTCTCCGTACTTGAGCGTGAAGACGTGATGCTGCTTGCCGGCGCGGTCGCTCACCAGCGCACGAGCCTCGCCCGCAACAATGACAAAGAGCGAACCAACCATTTCGCCCTCGCGCACGATGTATTCTCCCGCCGCATATTCGTGCAGCAGTGCGCCCTTGGCAACGTATTCCAGTACATCGCCACCCATTTTGAAAAGAAGCGGAACGGTCGCCAATTCGTCGCGGTATTGTGTGAGTATCCTGTTTTCGTGATGCTCCGCCGCCGTTTGGACAATTTTTCGCGTAGGTAATTCCCAGTGCAAATCATACCGTTTGGCAATATACCACAAGCGGCTCAGAAACTGGTCGCGCGTCTCCAAAGGCGACACCCCCACGGGCGTCCAGAAGCGCACCGAATAGCGAATGTTTACGTCCGTGTGGTCGCGGACACGAATAAGCGGTTCGGGGCTGTGGCTCACGCTCGGCGTACTCATTAGCGCCGAGAGCATCACACGCTTGACGTTATTCGGCGGGTGCTGTTTGGAAAATTCCACAAAAACCTCCGAATGTTCGCTGCCCGTCAGATGCGTAAGATTCACCACCGCCCGCTTGGCAACATCAGATTGAGGTAATATCGCCAGCGAACGGTCGGGCTGGCGCAAAACAACGGAGTTCCACGTAATTTCCGTTACCGTGCCTTCCATTGTGCCAATGAGCACCTTATCGCCCACCACAAACGGACGACGCACCATCGTTACAAACCCTGAGACGATGCTTCCCAGCGTGTCTTGCAACGCGAAACCGATGATGATAGACCCAACGCCGAGCGTCGTAATGACGCCACCCAAGTTCACATTCCACACCACCGCCAGCACAACGCCCGTGCCAACCAAAATGACAATGAATCGAAAAAAATCTAACAGCACTTTTGAGGGACCCTGCTGCGTTTGCCCCTGCTGCGTCGTGGATTGCTTCCGTGCGGCTTCGCGCTGGCGACGCGTCACCAAAAACGTATTCAGCATAAGCAGCGCCATATTGAGCACACTGACGTAGCAGAGCGTTTGTACCACTTTGGAAATGGTGTCCGTGCGCGGAATACCGAAGACTTTCTCCACCAGCACCCACGCTGCAATGAGCGGTGCGGTCGAGTTCGTCGTAATGCGAATAAGCTGTAATGCCGATTCGCTGTGAGTACGCGCCCGTAGCTCCGTGAGCGCTACCACCGTTACCGGAAAGGCGACGCTCAGAAGAATTACCCAGAAGAGAATATCATTTGTTGTCATAGTGTGCTCAAAATATTATGCGTAAAAAGAACTCTCCATTCTACGTTGCTTATTCTCGAATCGCCAATTTTGAGCTTTTCAGCGACCACACCGGAAGCATCATGCGCCCTGCGTAGTTGAGCGGCGGCTCGGTGTCGAATTCGTACAAGCCCTGCGTGAGTTCAAAGACCGACTGCGACACCACAAGCGTTCCACGCCGCTCTGCTGCTGCTCCCGACAGCGCTTTGGCTATCATAAATGTCTCGCCGATAATATCGAACGTGAATTTCCGCTTGCCGATGAGGTACGTCGTTACGTCGCCGGCATGAATACCGGCGCTCAGGTCAATCGCAATACCACGTTCAGCCCCAATGCGCTGCACGATGCTGCGAATGTCGTCCGCAAAATCCACTGCGTGAATGGCGTGGTCTATTTGAGGATTGAACAAGCCTGCCGCAGCGATGTAGGTGTCGCCGATGGTTTTAATTTTCTCAATGCCATGCCGCGCGGCGGCTTCATCGAAAGCAATCATCATGTCGTTCAGAATCTCAACCGATTTTTCGTTGCCGATAGTGTGCATCAGCTTTGTGAAGCCCATCACCTCGGAAACGATGATACTCACGCCGGTTGCGCTTTCAATAAAATACCGCTCGTTATTTTCCAGTCTTCGGGCAACGGGGTCGGGAAAAACGCTGTACAAGAGGCGCTCAAAATCTTTGTTTTTTAATTCGACCAGCTCGCGCTGCGCTTGGAGACTTTGCACCATTGATTCAAACGACGTGGAAAGCCGCTCAAACTCGTCACCGGAGCGCACTCGGCGCAGTCCCGTCATCCGCCCCTCGCTGATACTTTGTGCGTTGAAGGTCAAGTCTGCAATCGGGCGCGTGAGCGTGTTTGCCACGATGAGCGCCACAAGCGTCGCCACGAGAATACTGACCGCAGTCCAGACCAAAAGCGAGCGCTCATATTCGTACACCGGCTCAAATGCTTCCGACACGTCCATTTCCGAAAGCAGCACCCATTGCAAATCCGGGATTTGGAGCGGTGCAAATGCACTGAGTACCGGAATATTACGGTAATCTCGAATGATTTTTGCATCACTTTTTCCAGCTTGTGCTTCAATACTTGCTTCCGTGCGAACTTCTTGCAATAAAATTGATGTATTGAGCTTTTGAATTTTCTCAATCGTATTCGAGGGCAGATTCGTTTCTTTCAGCGCCGCCACATAGTTTTTGGCATCTTCCAGCAAAAAGCGTGACTGCGAGCGCATGGTGAAATCCGCTCCCACAAGGTAAGTTTCGCCCGTGGCTCCCAGCCCATCGCCCTTCCAGTCTTTGTTGCTGGTGGTGATTTTAGTGATTTCATCTACGGACAACTGAAACGCCAGAACGCCAATCAGCTTGCCTTCGTCAAAAATCGGTGCGCCGATAAACGCCGCCGGAGCGCCATAGGAAGGCTCATACGGAAGAAAGTCAATGATTTTCACATAGCCACGCTCTTTCGATTCCGACACATTGGCAAAGAGCTTGGCGAGGCTGCTGCTCTTGTTTGGTCCGGTTCTCAGGTTCGTGGTAAAGTCCGTTTCCTTGAAGACCGTATAAAGTACCTCGCTCGTTTCGGCATCAATGAGAAACATATCGTAGTAATTGAATTTTTCGACGAACTCCCGAAACATTGGGTGGTACTTCGCATGAACACTCGTGTAGGCGGAGGAATCGCCGGCATCGTTCAGCAAAAGTTTCTGCCCGACGGGATTCGGATTGGAGGCGATATAGTGCTGCTGCAAGTACATTCCGGGAAGGCTTTGCGGCATGAAAGCATCAACGACAAAATTCTTGGTCGTTTCCGCGCCGCCAATGCGGGGCAAAAATTCCTTTTCGTAGTAAGCGCGGACTCGTGCGCTGTCACTAGCGAAGTTCTGAGCCGTATTCAGGTCTCGGAAGGTGCTGCGAAAATCACGCATAGCATCCACAAAGGCGCGGTCTTGACTGAGCACGGAGACTTGCTTGCGGATGTTTTCAAAGTAAAATTTGATGTAATTGAGCTTGGTATTACGGTTTGTGGTCAGCTTGGAAAGAAGGCGCTTGGTGATGGTATTGCGAAAATCTAAATACGACTTTATTCCCAGCGTGAGTATAGAAGCCGTGCAGAGCAGTATCAGCACAATCATCAATTTGGACTTGATGGTTAAGTGCGCCGATTGAAAAAAACGTGGCAAGCGGAAGGAAAAATTTTTCATAGTAACGAAACAAAAAATGAAATCTGTGAGAATACAAATTCGACGTAGAGACGGTATGCATCGCATTCCTAGTAGTGGAAACGCGCCGCGCGCCTCTACGTCATGGTGCCATTGAGAACGAAAGGCAATTCCACAATGAACGTCGCGCCTTTGCCGATTTCCGATTCGCACCACACGCGCCCGTGCAGGGCTTCCACCATTTTTTTGACGATGCTCAAGCCCAGACCGGTACTGTGTTCGCCGCCTGTTGGTTGTGCAGAGAGGCGGGTAAATTTGCCAAAAAGTTTTTTCTTGTCTCCTTCAGAAATACCCTCTCCTTCATCTTGTATTTCTACCCGCAATGCTTTTTGAAACGATTTCACCCGTATATGCACATTTTTCCCAAGCGGTGAGTATTTGATAGCATTGGAAAGAAGATTATCCAGAATCTGCACAACAGCTTGTTCATCGGTGATAACAAAATAATGAGGCGATGCTGAAGTAAACATCAACGAGATATTTTTCACTGCTGCTTGTGCTTGATATTGTGCGACAATCTTTGTTACTAAGGGTATAATATCCAGTTGTACGCTTTGAAAATACCGAGCGCCCGATTCTAATTGGTTGATATCTAAGAGATTGTTTACTAATGCAAGCATACGATCGGAAGTCTGAATAATTTGTTCTGCTGCGCTTGCGGCTTGTAATGGGTCTAGAAACCCAGCCTTTAATAATTCTGCCACACCGCGCACGGCAGCAATTGGATTTTTCAAATCGTGGGAGACAATTCCTAAAAATTCATTTTTTTCATCATTCAACTCCACAAGCGTTTCATTTTTCTCGTGAATTTCGGTATTGATAATTTCAATTTCAATTGCTTGCTCTTCAAGAACTTCTTGACGGCTTTTGAGTTCTTGATTCATCAGCTCGGCTTCTACATTCGCAGCGCTCAGTTCTTCATTGAGTTCAGCAACCCTATTGCGCTCCTCCTCAACAGCTTTGCGATGACGGAAACTTTTCACAGCATTGCGAAACAGTATAGTGCTTGATAGCACCGAAATAAACGTAATGGCAGCCGAGGAAACAATAGACTCCAAAACAAAACGGGTATTCTCGTGCGGCGGTGTAAACTGCATCGTAATCACAGCAAAAGTGCCAAACATCACACACCCAAGAAGTATTGCGGTGCGTGGCGTAATCAGTAATGCCGCAGACCACGAAACAATTATCTGAAAAAAGAAGACCGGATGACCGTTTGTATTCAGCAATGTATAGACAAAAGCCTGCACGGTTAGTATCACAATGATAGCAAAGACACGGGTCAATACGGAGAAATAGAAATTATCGCCGCCCTCAGAGTTGACAGGACGAGCAAAAAACAACAGCGCAAATGTGGAAATGACGACTAACACAAGTATCTGCATGGTAAGAATTGCAAAACGAGTATCATCCGGCAAGTTAAAAATATTCCGACGATGGACGATGTAGAGCAGAAAACATAAACCCCCAACAGCAAACACGAGCAACAACCGAATCCGCCGAACATTTGTAATGAGATTCTCACGCCAAAACTCAGCGTGGTAATGCTGTGGAATAGATTCAACACTACTCTTCAAAAGAAAATTCGGGAAGGTCATGGTACGCGGAAAAGAGAATTATACTTGTAGTGAAGAGTGCTTTGCGGGCAATTCCACAATGAACGTCGCGCCTTTGCCAACTTCAGACTCGCACCACACGCGCCCGTTCATGGCTTCGACCATTTTTTTGACGATGCTGAGTCCCAGCCCCGTCGAGTGCTCGCCGCCTGTTGGTTGTGCGCTCAGGCGGGCAAATTTCCCAAAGAGACGCTGCATATCTTTTTCGGAGATGCCTTCGCCTTCATCGCGCACACTGGCACGAATGAAGTTCGGTGTATTGGGGCTGTGCTCTACGTGGATGTACACGTTTTTCCCATGCGGAGAGTATTTCACGGCATTGGAAATAATATTCTCAATAACCTGATGCGTCGCCATTTCGTCGGCAATGACAATACCACCATCGGCAGTGCTGCTGTAATGGAGTGTAATATTTTTCTGCTCGGCGCGAACACGATAATCCGCCGTTACGCATTGCACGATAAACGCAAAATCTATATCCGTCGCGTCAAAATGTGTCCCACCGCGCTCAAGACTATTGACATCGAGCAGATTATTGATAAGTTCAAACATTCGCTCCGACGATTGCACAATCGTCGCAAGCATTTCTTGTTTTTGTTTTTCCGTCAATCCGTCAAGCGTGATAATCATATCCGCCAGCCCACGAATGCCGCTCAGAGGATTTTTGAGGTCGTGCGCTACGATACCAAGAAATTCATTTTTTTCATTGTTCAGTTCGGTAAGTTCCTCATTCTGGCGCTCCAGTGTGGAGTTCATGTCCTGAAGACTCGTGTTGGCAAGTTCAATTTCTCGCGCCTGTTCGGTTTGGATGACCATTTGGCGGGTAATTTCGGCATTCGCATCCGCCAGTTGAGCATTGGTGTCGCGGAGTTCGCGGGCTGCTTTTTGCTTGATGGTATAACGATTTATCGCCACTCCCAGCAGCAGTAGCATCAGCGCCACACCGCCGACGAGCGAGTTACGCACCAAACTTTGAATTTCCTGCTCCTTGCGCAAAAGCTGAATCTCACGCTCTTTTTGCTCTGTGGCAACTTTCGTTTGCAGAGCGCTGATGTTATCCTGCACTTCCACCGAAAAGAGCGAATCTTTCAAATTCGTGTAAAGATGGTGATACTGAAGCGCCGCCTGAAAATCACGTGCGGCGGTGTAAATTTCCACAAATGTTTGGTAGCCTTCCTTCACCCGCTCGGCAAAACGCGATGTTCTGGCAATCTCTACGCCGCGATTAGCGTACTCAATGGCACGCACAAAATCTTTTTTCTTCGCATAGACCCCACCAATCAAGTAATAGAGCTGTCCCGTATATTTATCGCTCCTGATCTCTTGCGAAAGAGCCATTGCGCGTTGGAAATAGGTCATGGCTTTATCATAATTGCCCCAATACATCCAGTATTGACCGAGATTTGTGGAAGCGAACACAATTCCGTATTTGTAGCCGATAGCTTCGGCACGTTGTAAGCCCTTCATGCTGTAGGCGAGTGATTGCTCGTAATCGCCCTGCATACGCCATGCTGCGCCCATATTGCAAAGTTCCAGCACGGCGCCTTCCACATTTCCTGTGCGCTCATAGACGACCAGCGCTTGATTGTAGTACCCCAGCGCATCGCTGTAATGCTCACGGCGTTTGTAGATATTGCCGATGTCGTTCAGTGTATGCGCCAGTCCATTGCTGTCGCGGAGTTGCTCAAAAAGCGGACGTGCCTCGGTGAGAACTTCCATTGCCACGTCGTACTTGCCTTGATTGTAGAGCGCGTAATTACGATGATACAACGCCCATGCTTTGCCCCTTGTGCTACCAAGAGCATTTGCCACATGAGCGGCTTGCTCGGCAAAAAGAAGCGAGGAATCACTGGAGGTGTATTGATACGCCCGAGCGAGTTCATTGAGCACGTTCATTCGTTGCTCGGTGTTCTGAGGCGTTGTGGAGAGCAAGCTCCGGAGAGAATCTAAACGCCTCGCCAGAGCATCTTCGGCGTGAACTGAGTTCAAACCAACAACGGCAGCGGCGGCGGCGACAACGAAACACCACAGCGCAAGGACAACAAAAGCTGTGGGCATTATCCTGCACGGCGCGAGCAGTGAAAAACGTTGAAGAATTTTCATAGAATTATTACCATCCTAGTAGGTGAGCATTGGTTGCTCCGGTGGTGTAGAGCGGTCAAGAGAATAAGGACAGATAAGATAGCAAAAATAATGCTTTTTGCGAAGGGATTAGCGTTTTGGCACGTTAAGCATTTTGCACTTTTGGAGACACACACCATTGCACATCACGAAACAGTCTCACTGTTCGGAGACTTTCGGCAACTCCACGATAAACGTCGCGCCTTTGCCCACTTCGGATTCGCACCAGACGTAACCGTTCATCGCTTCGACCATTTTTTTGACGATGCTCAGTCCCAGTCCAGTGCTGTGTTCCCCGCCCGTGGGACGCACGGACAAACGGGCAAATTTCCCGAATAGTTTTGTCATATCGTCGGGAGAAATACCTTCGCCCTCGTCCTGCACTTCTATTCGGACAAACGACGAAGGACGAAGAAGGAACAAAGAAGGCTCGTTCGTCCCCGTTTTCTCTGTGCCGTGCATCATCACATCACCACCTTTATCTTTTATCCTGACAACCACGTTTTTCCCCAATGGCGAGTATTTAATCGCATTAGAAATAAGATTGTCTAAAATTTGCACCAATGCCCGTTCGTCCACATACGCCGATGTATCGGGTGAAGAAGATATTTCTGTATGCAGTGTAATGTTCTTTTGTTCAGCGCGAGAACAATACATTTCAACAAGCGATGTAATGACGGGCATAATCTGTATGTTCGTTGGACGCAAGGCAATAGCACCGCGCTCAATCGCATTAATATCCAGCAGATTGGTAATAATGTCGAACATTCGCTCAGACGACAACATAATAGTTTTGAGATAGGCTCGCCTATCATCTTCGGAGAGAGAAGACTCCTCGTTTAGCAGTAACTCTACAAAACTCGTGATAGCAGCAATAGGATTTTTCAAATCATGCGCAGCAATACCCAAGAACTCGTTTTTTTCGTCGTTCAATATCCGCAATTCTTGATTTGCACGTTCCAACTCCTCATTTTTCCGGCGCACAATTTCTGCCTCGCGTTCGCGCTGCGTGGCAAGAATTTTCATGCGCTGCCGACGGTCACGGTAGCGCAAAAGCACAAATCCCAAAGACCCCACACTCACCGTGTACGCTCCCCATGCCCACCACGAAGCCCACCACGGCACGGCAATCCGAAATGCGTACATGGCACCTTGCTCGTTCCAAACGCCATCATTATTGCAGGCTTGCACACGAAACCGATAGTTGCCCGAAGGCAAATTCGTGTAGTACGCCACTCTGCGACCTTCGGCGTGTATCCAGCCTTTATCATACCCTTCCAGCATAAATTTGAAGCGAACACGCTCGGCAGCAAGTAAGCTCGTGGCGGTATAACGGAATTCAAAGTTATTCTTATCGTATTCAACTTCGTGGACAACGTCATTGCTGGCATCGATGGCAGGCAAAAGGCGCACCGTATCGGCAAGAACCTCTTCGATAATGACCTTCGGTGGAAGAGTATTGCGCAGAATACGGTCGGGATGCAGCAAAGCAACACCTCCCAAGGTTGGGAATGCCAAGCGCCCGTCTTGCAACACCCAGACAGAAGGCGTAGAGCCACTATTACACTCATTATCGTTCAAACCATCTTGCTTGGTGAACACTTCGCAGGCAATCCGACCCATTGCTTCGCCACGCTCCACATTATCAGCAAGGTCATTGAGGAGTTGCTTGGACACTTTGTAAATACCGCGATTGCATGACATCCATAACTGCCCTCGCGCATCTTCGGCAATCGAATAGACGACATCATCAAACAGCCCATTCGCTTGCGTAAACTGTGTAAACACGCCATGCTTGAGACGAAACAGCCCCGAATTGAACGTCCCCAGCCATAGCACAGTATCGGCATCGGCATACATGGAAAATACACGGTTGTTTCCCGCAAAACCATTTTCTGCCGTGTAGCGCACGGTCAATTTACCATCCACAAAACCATTCAGACCGTACCCCGTACCTACCCACACCACTCCGGCACTATCTTGGGCGAGGCAGCGTATGCGGTTGTAGGTCAGCCCGTTTGCTGTGGAGAATGTCGTGATGCTGTCGCCTTTTGTGCGACGATACGCAAGCCCACGTTCGGTGGCAAACCACATTCCGCCTGCCTTGTCCTCATAAATGCTGTACACGATGTTGTTACAAAAACCATTCTGCTCATTCAAACTTTCCAAAAGGCGTTTGCGCTGCACATCGAAGCACTGCACTCCGCCGCCACTTGTTCCAAACCACATTCGCCCCTCGCGGTCTTCATAGAGCGAGCGAACGATATTGTGACCAAGACCGTGATTTTCCGTAATGGCTTCGACCGTTTTGCCGACAAATTTATACGCTCCGGCTCCGGCTGTTGCCACCCAGAGCGTACCATCACGGCTTTGCATGACGGCAAAGGCTTTGTCCATACCCAGCCCGCTCTCTGTGTCCAGCATTTCCACCGACCCGCGCCGAAGCCTGTTTAAGCCGCCATTATTCGTACCAATCCAATACTCGCCTTCGCGACCCAGCCACAGAGAACGAATAGCATTATGCGACAAATTGCCGTTTTCTGCTGTGAGCGTCGTCAAAGCACCATTCTGCCAAATCTGTACTCCGCTATTATGAAGCCCAATCCAAATTGCGCCGTTTGCCTCTTCCTGCATGACAAAGGCATCAGTTTCTAAAAGCCCTTCTGCCGTCGTGAGCGGATACCAAACGTCATTGCCACCTTCTCGCTGCACATAATACAAACCCGCTAAGGTTCTGAGCCACACCCGCCCTTTAGAATCGGCAAGCAAGAATCTGCGGGGTTCGACGGGAAATTGCTTCACTCCCGCGGAATAGGTCTTGCGCCCGAAGGCATAGACTGTCCACGTCTCACCACGCAGCGAGGCGATGCTTTTCCCGCACGTGATCCAGAGCGTCGAATCACGAGCAACAATCATTGAGTACACAGGCACATTGTCCAAACCCTCAGGCAACGGTACAGAGCGCACCGTTCCTTGCGAATAGACTGCTAAGGTATGCCTGCCTCCAAGCCAAATTCGCCCTGATGAGTCCTGAGCCATTGCCATGATGCTGTCGTGAGCAAAATCTGCCGGACATTCGATTTTCCTCGACGTTCCGTTGGCATACGCATATAATCCGCTGGGAGAGGTTGCCCAGAGCGTATCGGCTCTATCCATAAATCCCATGTACCACCGTTGCTCGGCGGGCGCAGCATCAAATTTGACATCGTGAAAAACACCATTGTCACAATAAAAGAAATGATGTTCGATAGTGTTTCCCCACAAACGCCCTTTAGAATCCTCCCAAATCTTGCCTATAGAATTTTCACGAATAGCCGGAGTATTACGATTATTGAAGACCGTAAAGCGAAGACCATCAAAACGCGCCAAGCCCTCGTGAGTTCCAAGCCAGATGTATCCATCACTTGTTTGCCGAAGTGTAAGGACAGAATGGTGTGGTAAGCCTTCATCGGTTTGCCAGACCGAATGCATTAAGCATTTCGGAATAGAAAATGTTTGAGTAGTCTTAGAATCCGAGGCTCTATTTTGCGACGGTACATCGGTCGGACATGACATGACAAGGCACAACAACAGTAAGCCAAACAGCAGCAAACCACGTCGTTGAACAAAGTACCGCAAAGTCATATTGCCCTCCAAGACAGAACAGGTGATAGTTTCCGTTTGGCGGAAATTACGGAGCAGTCGGCAATTCTACAATAAATGTTGCGCCCTTGCCCAACTCCGACTCACACCACACCTTGCCATTCATCGCTTCCACCATTTTCTTGACGATGCTCAGTCCCAGTCCTGTGCTATGTTCGCCGCCAGTGGGGCGTGCCGAGAGCCGAGCGAATTTGCCGAAGAGTTTTTTTCTATCCTCGTCCGAAATTCCCTCGCCTTCATCTTGGACTTCCAGACGCACCGCTTCACTGCTTGATTGCAGACGCACAAAAATATTTTTTCCATGCGGCGAGTATTTCACGGCGTTGGAAATGAGATTGTCCACCACCTGCATTGTGGCTTGTTCATCGGCAAGAACCATGTCGTCGGCAAAGGGCGATACGGCGGCATTATCAAAATGAAGCGTTAGGCGCTTTGCGGCTGCCGACGCTTGATATTGCGCAAGCGTACTTTCCACAATAGGATGAAGCGCAAACCGCACTGTGTTCAGCTGCATTGCGCCCGCTTCTAAGCGGTTCATGTCCAATAAATTTTTCACCAGCCCCAGCATACGGTCGGCGGTTGCAATCATTTGATTGGTAATTTGGCGTACTTGTGCTGCACCCGTATCGCCTGCTTGCAGCATTTCGGCAAACCCCCGAAAAACACTAATGGGATTTTTCAGGTCGTGCGAGACAATATTCATCAGTTCGTTTTTTTCTTCGTTAAGTTTTTTTAGGAATGTGTTTGCCTCTTCAAGGTCAGCAGTACGGCGGCGCAATATCGCGTGTTGCGTTTCGATTTCAGCATTCAGTTCTGCTAATTCCACGTTGCGCAGATGCTCTATTTCGCTTGCTTGTTCGGCTCTTTCCAATTTATATCGAAATTCCAATTCTCCGATTTCGCGCTGCCGCCGCTCGTCCTCCACACTCCGCTCCAAAGCCCGCAAACGCGATGCTAACGCGAACGAAAACAAGACCATTTCCGAAGCCGTACCAATAGAAATGAGCTTGACCGTCCAGAAATTGTGATACGGCGTAACACCAAAGACGGACAGCAATACCCAAAAGATAATCACGCCGTAGAATATCCAGCCCGTCATATAGAACCGTGCTGTGGTCTGCCCTTGTCGGGTAGCAAGAACGCTGAGTGCCACCAAAAGCCACAAATTCACCATAGAAGAAGCGCCGACGTGCTGCAAGGTCAAAATATTGAGTGCAGTAAAAGGCAAAGCAAGTGCTTGGAGAAGCATAACGATATTCAAGGCGCGATTGAGCTTTGGCGAGACTACGGCACCCTGCAAAAAATTCTGCCCGAAAAGTATCCCGACAATACCTGCCAATACGCTCATCGTTGCAAGAAAACGTCCCGAAAAATCGGGAATATTTAGCCAGAGATAATCGGCAACAAAGCCGTTGAGTCCGCTCACCAACACGCCTGTTACTGCCACATAGACAAGATAATACAGGAGTGTTGGATTTCGTGTGATGAAGTAGATAACGAGATTGTAGCCAAAGGCAAAAATCATCACGCCATAAATCAAGCCAAAGAAAAAATACTCGCGCTGGTCTTGAAGGGCAAAATTTTCACGGGAATGAATGATGAGATGCAGATGTACGGGGTTTTGAGCGACAATACGCAAATAGACCGTGTAGGCATCGCCGACAAGAGCATGCTCTGGCAAAGGAACAGCAGCACGACTGGCGCGAAGCGACCGCATGGCAGGAACGATACTTGCACCGCTTTGGAGGAACGCATAGCGCGTCCCAAGCACCACAACACTGTTCAGTAACGTATCGCCGGAAGGAATAAATGCTTGTACCGAATCTATACCAGGATAGGCAACATCCAGAACCCACTGCCCGCGCACTGACGGCTCTCTGTGGCGCAATCGCACTCGTACCCAATAGACCGCGTTGGTGTTCAAACAGTTCGGATACAACTCCTGACTACGAACAAATTTTCCCTGATACACACCGCGCACAATGTCGGACAAAACCGCTTTCCGAGAAGTATCGGCAAAGATTTCTACCGATGTGCCAAGATAATAGGTTGTTTGCCGTGCAGCGGATACTTCCACCGGCGGCGCGTCGAACGATGAATTGAAGGAGGCATCAGACAGATTACTGCGCTGAAAGCCAATAGCGGTACACGGAAAGAGAAGAGCAAGCAAGACTGCCCCGCCGATAGTGAGCATGGAGAAACTGACCATGGAAAAACTGACCATGGAGAGCGTGCGCTGCTTTTGTCTGGGCATTATCAAGCCTTGTGAGGCGGACAAGTGTGTGGTGATGGTGTTGCGACACAAAAGTCGAACTTGGGTTTGCGAACGTAAGCCACAAAAATAACCGAAAAAACGATAGAAAAGAAAACAGAAAAAAAGCGCAATGGTGCGCGATAGGCAGACTTAGACAATGATTTGGCTTTCCGGCGCAGGGTCTTTCGGCAACTCCACTATAAACGTCGCTCCCTTGCCCACTTCCGACTCACACCAGACGCGCCCCTGCATCGCTTCCACCATTGTTTTGACGATGCTCAAGCCCAGTCCCGTGCTGTGCTCGCCGCCTGTCGGTCGGGCAGAGAGCCGAGCGAATTTGCCAAAAAGTTTTTTTCTATCCTCGTCCGAAATTCCCTCGCCTTCATCTTGGACTTCCAGTCTTACCGCATCATTACTCGTTTTCATGCGAACAAATACATTTTTACCCGGCGGTGAGTATTTGACAGCATTCGAGAGGAGATTCTCCAGCACCTCGCGAAGCATTTGCTCATCGGCAATCGCGATTAAGGCTTCGCTCTCCGGCGCTTCAATACTCAGCGTGATATTTTTCACCGCTGCAAATTCTTTGAACTCTTCGCAAACTGCGCTCAATACTACTCCGACGTTGGTCTTGGACAGCGTTGGCTTCAGCAAGCCTTGTTCAGCCGTGTTCACGGTCAGAAGATTTGTCACAAGCGAAAACATTTGCGACGAGGCTTGGCTGATGGTTCGGGACATTTCGGCAAGGGATGCGGTATTTATTGGAGCGCCGCTAAGTGCTAAGGCTGTCGTCATGCTATCGGCAAGAGAGCGTATGCCAAAAATTTGGCTTTTCAAACCATGCGAAACGATATTCAAAATTTCATCTTTTTCCGACGTAAGCAGACTCAGTTCTTCATTTGCATCGAAGAGTTTGTCGTTCAGTTCGGCGAGTCGAGCATTATCGCGCTTTCGGCGATTGTTTCCGCGCACAAGCACGACCACGAAGACTGCCAGCGCTAGTGCGCCTGCAATAAGAGCATTCCGTATGATGTTTTCCTGCGCTTTTTGGCTTTGGAGAAGCTGAATTTGTTGCTCTTTTTTTGAGGTTTCGAGTTCGATAAGTTTCTCTGCACTGGCGGCATTGTACATAGAATCCTGAATGGCAGCCATTTGTTGATTCATTGCGAGTGCACTTTTGTAATCGCCCAAGCCCGAATACGCCTCGGTCAGCACATAGTAGCCATAATTCATTTCCTGAAAAAAATGACTTGGCTCCGAGAGTTTGATTGCCCGCTTCGCGGAGACAATCGCGTCTTGATATTGACCAAGTTTCACCTGCGTCATGCCAATAATACTGAGAGAATTAGCCAACCCCGCATCGTACTTGGTTTTTTCATACTTTTGCAGACAAACTTTTTGATACGCCAGCGCCGAATCAAACTTATCAATCCGCATAAATACTAGTGCAATATTGCTACTAATACGCCCAATTCTCCGCGACCGACCCAATTGTTGTTCCAACGTGAGTCCATTGCGATATGTCTCTATCGCCCGTTCAGGCTGCTGCATCTGGTCTATCAGTATGCCTCTGTAGTTGTAAATTGCCGCTCGCAGGTCGTCATCTTCTCTGCCTCGGCATTGCTGTAAGGCAACAGCATAGAGGCTATCCGAACTGACAAAATCTCGTGCTGCGAAGTACCCAAGCCCGAGGTTCATGGTCGCTGTTACCGTCAAGCGGTGGTCACCCGGGCGTTTGGCAAATTCCATCACCTCCAAACTTTTCGCAAATGCTTTTGCCATCGCTCCTTGGTCGCGTTCAATGAGCGCCTGCCCGATAAGTGCGTAGGCTATTTCGGCATTCGCACCAATGCGCCGTGCCATTGTGAGTGCGCTGTCGTAGTATTTGATGGCTTCGGGATATTTATTGTCGGCATAGCAAACATCAGCAAGGGCAATCTTCACATGAACGCGGAGCGGTGTAACAGAGGCGTTGGTCACAAGATTGTCAGCACGGGTAGCGATTTTCAGAGCATACTCGCTGTCGAAGTTAATATACCCAACGGCAGCATCGGCTAATATCTTCGCGGCGGCTGTATCGGCACGGTTTCCCACGCTCCGAATAAGCGCGTCCAGCGAATCCTGATGGCGTTTTTCCGGCTCTGTCTGGGCATAAGCATTCATGCTGCAAAAAATCAGCACCACAAGGCAGCTAGAGGTGAATATAGAACTTTTAGTAGTAGGCATATAGAACTTCAAGACGGTTACAGAGCAGTATGGAAATAAGTAAATTTGCACCAGATGAGGCAAATATACTCAGGAATATCCTCTGGTTTGCTCTTCAAAGTAACAATCCTTTTCTTTTTTACACTTTTTCTCCACAATTATATGCGTACTTTTCGTTCAACTCATCGCTTTGCTGTTCTTTTTGTAATGATGGCAATTATCGTAGCAGGAATTCTCTGTTCCTGCGGCACAACAACTCCCGAACCAACAAAAACAGAGCTTCTGACTCGTGCAGGCGGTTGGAAATTTGATAAATTTACGGTCGGCGACATCGGAGCAGGCGCGGTCGCCTATCCGGGTATGGTCATCAAATTCGCCTCGTCAGGCTCAATGACTCTTACGCTCACACCTGCAGCCGTCGCTGCCGTGAAAGCCTTAGGAGCTGATTTAGAAACATCTTATACCGGAACATGGGCATTCAACTCCGGGGAGACACAAATTACCTTCAATGTCCCGCCGTTTTTCACAGCCCCACTGCGTGTTTCCGAATTGAGTTCAAGCACACTGCGCTTGACGGGTTCTGTACCTAACACAACGCAGACGTTGGAAACACAATGGACAGGGAATTAACGAATCATACCGTCAAAATTTCGCAACGATGCCGCAAAAATAGAGACAACGCAGAGGTTGTCTCTATTTCTGTCTGTAGAAATATTTCGTATTTTCGTTTTGTATCCGTACATACACTACCAAGCGGATTCTGATTTCTTTCACCTCCCATTTCCCAAACGTATGACTCACTCACGAATAACATCCACTCTCTGCGTTATTGTGCTTTTGGGCACCATACTTCAATCCTGCGCTATTTATCGTATGAAAGATTCCGGCGGCTCTTCCATCAGCCTTGCGGGGAGCAATCCTAGCATACGAACAATCAAAGTTCTGCCGAAGCAAATACCCTACTCACTTCGTCTGGAAGAATTCACCGATGAGCGTCCGCCGGAGGAAATGAAACGCTCCGAACGGGCAAAAACTGCTCCCGCCGACAAACTTGATTTTTTCAGTTACGGAGAAAATTACTCGCTCTTCAAAGAAGATTTACTTACCTTAACGTCAAGCTATTTCAGCTTTGCCGCCGCTTTTCCTTCTATTAGCTCCGGTATGATAAAATTTCCCACCGACCTTGTGATGACAGGACGTGTGAAGCATTACTACGGCTATTATGAAAATGCCACAAGCGTCGTGGGCGATGTTTTGCTGGGTGATCTCGGGCGGGGAATCGTCGGTGCGGCAAAAGAAATGCCGACCGGTGGAGTGATTGAAATTGAGGTACAACTCACCAGTACAAAGTCCGGTAAGGTTGTCTATCAGGACAAAATCTTTGCCAAAGCACCCGCCAAAGACACGTTTGCACCCGAAGACCGCAATTTTGCTGCATATGAATACGCTGATTCCCGCATTTATCAACTCGCCATCAATGATTTTCTGCAACGCTTGTCAGCGGCAAATCTGGTGATGAAGTAATGAATCTGGTAAAGTGATATTTACCGCGCGACAATCAATCCCGCTTCTATGGCGAACGTGATCGCATCGTACCGCGAGGCAATACCGAGCTTTTGGAAGATGCTCCATAAATGCTTTTTAACGGTACTTTCAGTGCTGCCTAATTTTTCCGCTATTTCTTTGTTGGAAAGTTTGATATGGCGTAGAACGTTTTCTTCGGTGGGCGTGAGGTTAGCTTTTTTAAGAACCGCCTCGGAGTGCATAATTTGGCGATGCGTCTGCGGACTGACCCATTGGGAATGAGGATTCTGCACGATAAAGCGAAATCCCTCCAGAAAAACATCCTGCTGCTCTTGCTTGGAGAGAAAGCCGTTTGCGCCTGCCGCTAACGCATCTTTAGCAGTGCCAATGTATGAGCCGGAAATCACCAGTATCGGCTTTAGCCAGTTCTCGGCGCGAAGTATTTTGATAGCTTCCAAACCTGTCATATCGGGAAGGTCTAAATCAATAATGAGCATATCAATTGCATTGTCCTTGCCAAGCGACGTGCGAATCGTTTCCAATGCTTTCTGGCATGAGGCAACAGCCACGACCTCGGCAATAGCAGCAGCATCGCGCTCCTGCTCGTCACGTAGCCATTGCATCAAGGCAAAGCGGGCTATCTCGTGGTCATCGGCAACGATAATATGCAAAGGTGATATTGGATTCATACATTGAACAAAGGTAAGTAAATACACGGCTAAAAATTTATACCGAGACCGAGGGCAGCTCCACAATAAAAGTCGCGCCCTTACCCACTTCCGACTCACACCAAACGCGCCCGTTCATCGCTTCAACCATTTTTTTGACAATGCTCAGTCCCAGACCTGTGCTGTGCTCGCCGCCTGTTGGTTGCGCCGATAATCGCGCAAATTTGCCGAATAACTTTTTCATGTCTTCTGCAGAAATTCCCGGTCCCTCGTCTTGCACTTCCACGCGCACCGCATCGGGCACAACACGCAGCCGAATGAAAATGCTCTTTCCTACGGGCGAATACTTCACGGCATTGGAGATAAGATTGTCCAGCACCTGCATGGTTGCTTGCTCGTCTGCTGCCACAATGCTTGGCTCGCTTGGTTTGCCCACATGGATGGTGATTTGCTTTGTCTCGGCAGCATTTTTATACTGAGCCACCGTCATCTCAAGCAAATACGCAACGTCAAACGTATCTTCATTAAACTGCATCAGACCAGATTCCAGATGATTCAAATCCAAAAGATTTTTGACCAATTCCAGCATCCTGCTCCCAACCAACGTCAACTGGTCAAGAACCGTGTTTTTATGCTCTTTAGGGAGCGTGTCATCGCGCAGCACTTCTGCCAGACCACTCACGACAGTAATAGGATTTTTCAAATCGTGCGAGACAATAGCCATCAACTCCGTCTTTTCAAGGTTAAGTTGCTGCAAAGTCTCATTGCTCTCCTCCAGTTCCCGATTTGCCTCGCCAAGATAGGTGTTTGCTTGCTCTAGTAATGTCGTCGTGCGGGCTAAGGCTTTATTTTGCTCCTCAAGCACTTCTTGTTGCCGACTGATTTGCTCATTTAATTCCTGCAATGCACGCCCTTTCTGAAAACTGTTTCGCCGCAATACGAACCAGCCGGAACTGAGTACTCCGTTCACAACGACAGCGCCTATCAGGTCTTGCAGGCTATAGCGCAATGAAGGTTCGGCAAAAGAAACGTGAAAATTCCATGTAAGAAGCGCAAAGGCAATAAGCGACAGCGCAAGCCCAAGGTAGAGATGCAGCAGGCGAAGCGGCATAGCCGATATGACAATAATCACAAAACAATAGCCCCCAATGTAGCTCGGATGACCCTTGGCGAGTCCGGTAATGATGCCGGTGGCAATAATCAGGTAGTAAATCATCACATTGACAATGATGGTATGACGCTGTGGGTTCTGCCAAAGATACCGCGCAACCCACGCCAACACGCCGACGAGCGTCAATCCGATACGCAATGCCAAAATAAGAGGTTCTTCAGGAAAAAGAGCAGCATCAAGATGCAAATACGGCAACCACACAACGAAAAAGACTGGCGAGTAAGGCACAAAAAATATTCTGCATTGTTCGTTAATCTCCTCAAAGAACGTTTCAGGATAGATGCGATTACTGAAAGAGCGTGAAAACGAGTCTCTCACAGTTACAATCTTGTTCCACACAGCTTGAATAAAATGCGGCATAATGATTTTTACGTTTGGCTTAAGATTTGGCTATAAAACACTACCAATTCAATGGGGTTGCGTTGTTGGTAAATTGACAATAAACTTAGCGCCGGAAGGCAGACCGTCATGCACTCCGGATTCACACCATACGCGCCCATTCATTGCTTCGACCATTCTTTTGACAATGCTCAAACCAAGTCCTGTACTGTGCTCACCGCCTGTGGGCTGTGCAGAAAGACGCGCAAATTTACCAAATAACCGCTTCATATCTTCTTCTGAAATTCCTTCGCCTTCGTCCTGAACCTCAATGCGAACAAAGGAAGGAATAAACGGTGAAAGCTCAGCGCCTTGTGCCGCCGTTTGTCTCTGCCCGTTCTTCTCCCTTTCGTATTTCATATTTTCGCTTTCATACTTCACTCGTACAATGATGTTTTTTCCTGGTGGTGAGTATTTCACCGCATTCGAGAAAAGGTTGTCCAGCACCTGCATCAATGCTTGCTCGTCGGCGAAGACGATTGCCGATGGAATCTCAGGAAGGTAGTGAATAGTGATTTGTTTAGCATTCGCTAGCGGGGTGTATTGCCAATACGTTGCCTCGACCAGTGGCAATATATCAAATTCCACAATGCTAAACTGCATCCCCCCAACTTCCAAACGATTACTGTCCAGCACGTTGGTCACAAGCGCCAGCATACGGTCGCTGGTAACAACAATTTGCCTCACAACGTCGTTGATGTCATCTCCCGAAATTCCAACGCTTTCGATGAGTTCCGCCAGCCCACGTACCGCACCAATAGGATTCTTCAAGTCGTGAGCGACTATCCCCATGAGTTCGGTTTTTTCTGTACTGAGCGCCGCCAGTTCTTCATTTTGCTCTTGCAGCGTCGCATTGGTCATCTCAATTTCGGCGGATTGGTCTTCCAGAATGCGTTGCTGGCGTACAATCTCTGCATTGGCGCGGCGCTCGGAACGGATATTGCGGTAAAGCAGCACCGCAATCACAAGCAAAAACACCACTCCCGCCCCCAATGCCAGCCCGATAAGCCGTTCTTGCTTTTGCTCAGCGCTGAGTGCATCCAGAGCCAGTTGTTGTTTTTCTATGTCATACTTCGCCGCAAGTCGCTCAATTTCACGCCGCCCAGCTTCACTGAAAAGCGAATCATTCATCGCCATCTGCGTCGTTCGGAAGCGCAGTGCCAGAGCATAATCGCGCTTTGCCGTATAAATTTCCGCCAGTATTTGAGAGGCTTCTCGCAAATGCTGCTTGAGACCAATACGCTCCGCCAAATCAAAGCCGCGATGAAGGTAGTGCAACGCCGAGTCCTGCTGTTGCCGAGCAAGATAGGCTTTACCGATTTGAACAAGAATCAAAGCCTTTTCGTCTTCATCGTTCAGCGCAGCCGTCGAAATAGCAAGTGCAGGAAAGAATGCATCCAATGCCTCCGCATACAAACCTTGCAAATGATACACCTGCCCGATACGATTCAGCGCTCCCGCCTGCCAGACCTTATCACCAAAGACGTAAGAGTATGTGAGGGATTGGCGGAATGACTGAAGCGCCTGAGGGTACTGACTCAGACTTTGGGCAATTTCTCCCAGACGAATGTGGCAATAATACAGACCGGCGCTATCGCGCAGGCTCTCAAAGATGCCGATTGCCAGATTCACAAACTTTCTTGCCTCGTCGTACCGACGTTGATATTTGTAAATATCACCGATGTTATTGAGCGCATACCCTTCTTCGCGTTTGTATCCCTGCTCTTCAGCAATTCTCCGTGCTTCCACGAAATACTCCATCGCTTTAGCATAGTTCCCCACATTACGATAAATAACACCCAAATAGTTACTGTTTTGGGCACGAGCGACGGGATAACCAAGCACTGCTACCTCTCGTGCCGCCTGCTGTGCATACTGCATTGCTTTTCCAAAATCCGTTCCCCGATAAATCCACGCCAAACTATCCAAAATCTCCACCCGCGCCGTATCACGGGCAGAAGCCAAACGCTGCAAAAGGCTATCGGCGGACTGCACCTGCTGCGGAATCACTCGCGCAGGAAGTCGCTGGGTAAAAACTACCCCATGACTACATACATTCAGCACCACACAAACAATGACACAACGACGCATCAATGCTAACAACTGACCGAATGATACACACAAACGTGGTGAATACTTCATGGATGCCGGCGGCATGGGATGATGATTTTTCAATTTTGGAATAACTCAGTATTGCCTTACCAAACACGGCTTTATGCCCTAATAATTGTAGAATCTGTCTGAGTAGTGGGAAATTCCACAATAAATGTTGCTCCTTCTCCCAAGACGGATTCGCACCAGACGCGCCCTTGCATTGCCTCGACCATTCTTTTGACAATGCTGAGTCCCAGCCCAGTACTATGTTCGCCGCCAGTGGGCTGTGCAGAAAGGCGTACAAATTTGCCAAAAAGTTTCGGCATATCTTCTGATGAAATACCCTCGCCTTTGTCCTGCACTTCAACGCGAATAGTCGTGCCAACCGTTTTGAGCCGAACAAAAATTTCACTGCGGTGCGGTGAGTATTTCACGGCATTGGAAAGAAGATTATCAAAGACTTGCGTAACGGCTTGTTCGTCAACAAGAGCCGTTGTCCCTGCGTTGCTTATATGCTGCTTATCGCCACTGGTATGATGGAAATGAATGGTGATATTTTTTTGCTCGGCAGCATGAGTATATTGCCAAATGGTACTCTCCACTATGGGCACAAGGTCAATTTGTACCGGATGAAAGCTCATTGCACCTTCTTCCAGTTGATTGATGTCCAAAATATTCTTCACCAAATCCAGCATTCGATTTGCCGTCCGCACAATTTGTGTGGCTATTTCTCGTGACTTCGGTGTATCGGCAAAATCCGCTTCCAGCAGGTCTGCCAGACCACGTATTGCACCGATAGGATTTTTGAGATCGTGCGCCACAATACCCATGATTTCGCTTTTTTCACGGTTGAGAGCGACAAGGCTGTCATTTTGGAAGGACAGCTCGACATTGGCTAATTGTATTTGTGTGGCTTGCTCTTCTAATTGCTCTTTTTGTGCCAGCACCTGCTCCATTTGCAAACGCTTGTCGTCCATAACGATAACAAGCGCCTTGAAAATATCGGCGTACAGATCGTTTTCCGGCACAACGGGCATTGGAATATCATGAAAATCATTATAGGCAATTTTGGCAAGGATCGTGTAGAGTTCATCAATGCGCTTTTCGTGGTACGATACGGGCAAGGCGCTTTGCTCCGACTCACCTTGTTCTTCTTCTTGGGGCAATACAACAGCATTCGCAAGCAGCGGTGGCGGCGATGAGGAAAAATGCGTACGCAGCATACCGCTCAAGGCATCATCAAAGCTCCCGAAAAGCCGCCAATTTCGGTATGTTTCGGGTGAAAATGGGCGCGTGAGGCGAAACGCAATGCGTATCAGGTCAGTCGTTACCAAGAAGAGATGCAAACCGCGAAACACCGTTGTAAAACTATGGTTGGCATTGCGACGGGCTTCAGCATTTGCCTTCCCGACGCGAAGTGCATTGTCGATGAAGTACAATGGCTTGCCGTCCATTTGTAGTTCTTGCAAAATACCGCTTACCAGCGTCGTACAATTTTGCGCCGCTTCGCCCGTGCAATCACCGATGTCGGTGTTGCAAATAATTGCTCCCTCCAAGACAAAACTCTCGCGGTGATAGGCCGCATCAGTGTAGTGCCAGTGTGGAAGTTGCAGTTTCCGTAAACGATACCCCTCGAACTCAAGGTAGTCGGGATTTTGTTCCCAGAGTGCATCAAATGTAGGATTCGGAGGAAAATTCAAAAGCGACGTGTCCAAACGCTTTGATTGCAAACCCTTTTCTCCCGCACGGCTCTCGGAAGATTGCCCGGCACCGGAGGGCAACACGTACTGAAGCACAATGTACGCCATGTCTGCGACAAACACAATCCCACCCATCGTGAGCAAAAGCAGATTCTGGGGATCAATGAGCGCAAAGAAAATCGTCGTAACGCCTGTGCCAATCATCTTCGCCCATGCAATAGCTTTTGAAAATGATTGCACGGTATAGAGCCGCAAATACTGGACAAGAAACAATAGCGAAATGCCCATATTTAGAATATACGCCGAAACACCACCCAACTTGACCGCGCCGGAAGAGCCAAACGGAACATTATCCAAGCCCGCAGAAACGATTGCCCAAATAAATGCCGACCACGCCAGAAAAAGTGCCAAACCTATCGGCATGATATAACGCCGGATGAGCGGCGTAGAAACCTCGTTGGGAGCGGTCTTGACGGAAAGATAAAAAATATAGCAATCCAGAAAAAACCATGCTCGCACTCCCCAGACAATTGCCATACCAAGATTGATATACGCCGCGAAAACGAAGCTGTACAGCGCTTCCCATGCTAGATTGCCGGCACCAATAAAAAGCGGCATCTCCATAAACTTCTGCTGCCGTGCATTGCGGATGAGCAAGATATAGACCAGCACCCACGACAAGTTTCCCACTACGGCAAGCGTGAGTTCAAGCGGTGTGTACGCCGTTGTATTGAGCCAATAGCTAAGATTCATGAAATTGTGCAGAAATCGCCTCTTGAGAAAGGAGAATGAGCGAAGTTGAGAGAGCAATATCGCATACAGTTCACCGACACTTGTTGTGTGGTTGTAATCAACAAAGGTAACATTCTCATAACGATTTACAAAGCATAGCGACGCATATTTTGTCATCGTAACGGTGAGAACTTACGAGGCAAAGTTTTTGGAGTCCGAACGGAGGTTCGCGCGCGCGGGCACTTAACAATCAGTATTCATACGAACTCCCGTTTGCGCTTCCGTTCTTTTTCGTAGGTACTATCGTGCACAGGATATACACAAGATTTTCACGCAGCAAGCGATTCCTTTTTTCTCCGCGCATGACGCAAGCCGATTCCCACTACCAAAAACAGAATGAGCGTCAGTATGGAATTATGCCCCGGCGAGACCCACACACCCTTACCTGCTTTTATACTGATAAAGCCTTGCACGGCAAGCATTTCCGTAAGAGCATTACAGACTGTGTGCATGAGAACAGCAGTCCAGACCGAACCTGTCAAAAAGCGCATTTCATTGTACGCAATCGAAGCCACAACAAGATTCAAAATACCGATAGGAAGAAACGTCGTAATGTTTTGCGCCGTAGCAGCTTGTATTTCTGCAGCTCCCAGATAAAATAATATATACGGAATATGCCAACAGCCCCAGACCACGCCCACAATCAAATACCCCAGCACATCATTATCAACAAGTATTCTGACTTTGGGCGCAAGATAGCCACGCCATGCAAATTCCTCAAAAATGTTCTTGAAGAATGACGGTGCAAGACCCGCCACAAATGCAGAAAAGACCAAAGGCATCGAAAAATTAGAGAAGGTAACAAGCCCAAAAGCACCCGACAGTGCGAGACCTAATGCAGTTACAACGGGATACAAAAGTACACTCACCACGTACCAGCGACCATTCCCCTTCAAAGCAAGCGCAAGCCCGAAATCCTTCCAGCCATCGCCCGCAAAAGCCCGCAGTACGAGTGCCGTAAGAAGCGGTAGCACAAGCCACAAGAGCTTTCCCAACTGACGGTCTGGGGGATTCTGCATCGTCCTGTCAAGCCAGTACCCAAGCCAGCCGCTTACAAGAACGATGACGGAAAATAGAATCACATTACGCAGTGTGCGCTGCTGTACGTTGGGCGATGGCGATGTGGTCATACAATTCTGCCGGATATGGATGAGATAATCACATTTTGACTTCTTTATTTCACGATGCAGTTTGAGGGCTGTTCCAATGCAACGGCGGCAGCCTTGCCCTGTGCAATGTCCGTTACGGATTGTTCGCAGGTCATCGTAATTGGCGCTGTTTTCCATTGCCTGCGCCAAGCGATGCACCTTTTGCGGAACCGTAATGATCTGAATTGTGTTGGTCGGAATTGTGGTGAGCTGCTGCATTATCAAAAACAAATTCTGTCGTGATGTGGTACAATCCGGCTGCTTGCTTTTGTAATTCATCAGACGATTGGGTGATACTATTGGCAACACTGCTGCTCTGCGCACTTGCCGTTGATAGTGCTTCAATGCGAGCCGCAATATCTTCTGAGACCGCAAATTCCTGTTCTGCCGATGCCGCAATTTGCGTGATAATATCGTTCAGTTGTCGGATGCCGTCAACGATAATGGAAAGCGATTGCCCGGTTTCTTCGGCAACCGTTATGCCTGCTCGCACCTGCTCGCCGCCATTACGCGAAGCAGCAACGGCTTCCTGCGTATTTTGCTGAATAACGGCGATGGTCTTGCTAATTTCCTTCGTAGCTTTTTGTGTCCGCTCGGCAAGTTTACGTACTTCATCGGCTACAACGGCAAAGCCGCGACCGGACTCGCCCGCGCGGGCGGCTTCGATTGCCGCATTGAGCGCCAGCAAGTTCGTTTGGTCGGCAATTTCTTCGATGGTCTGCACAATAGCACCTATCTGCTCCGATGCGTCGCCAAGCTGCTCGACGACCGTTCCGGCTTCCTGGACTATCCGCGAAATATCCTTCATCATGCTTACGGTTTTGGTCATGGATTTCTGTCCGGCATTAGCATACTGCACTGTTTGTTCTGTCAGCTGGGCAGCACGAAATGTTCCCGATGAGGTTTCGCGGATAGTTTGGGTCATTTCGAGCGCAGCCGCAGCAATCTGTTCGGACTGGTCTGCTTGGTCTTCAAAGGTTGTGGACATTTCCTGCATAGCAACAGCAATCTGCTCCGACGCCGCCGAGACAGTGCCAGCAGCAATTCCCATCGTCGTAACGATACGCCGCAAACCTTTGGTGGTATCGTTCACGTGCGCAATGAGCTTGCCAACTTCGTCCTCAGGATTTGGCGCGACAAGGGTGTGCGAGAGATTTTTTTGCACAATAGCGTAAAGTACCTCCGCTATCCGCTCCACCTGTTCTGCTAGATATTGCTGGCGCGAAATGACACTTTCGGTTGCATCTTGCGTGCGCCGGAGTGCATCGTTTACATCGGCAACAAGAGCAGCAAAGCCGCCATGCAAGCCTTGCGCTAGAGCAGGGCGAAAGTATTTTCTATTGCGGACATATTCCGATGCGGTTTTCTGCTCGCGGAAAAATGTTTCTAGTTGGTCGAGTGCATCATTGAGTTTCCACGCGATTGCACCGACTTGATTGACTGCGCCAATACCCGTCAGTCGGCTTTCAAACTCACCCCTGCGAACTTCGCCAAGCAGTGCATCAATAGCAGGCAGGAGGCTGGTTTCGCTCTCCACCAGTCGCAGCGCATACATAAGCAGCCCCGCAGAAGCAAGTGTCCCCACGCACACGGCAAGCCACACCCAATAGCCGCTCAAGAGTGCAGCGCTAGCGCTTGTTACAACAACCAGAGCAGCAAATGCTCCGAAAAGGGTTGTCAGTGTGGAGGCAAAGGATTTAGAGGCTAAGGATGTATTCTTCATAGCTGAGTTTTTTTGAGTGGAGAAATTCTGTGAGCAGAGCAACGGAGGCAGCCATCGCTTCTTTCCTACGGGATGCTTGCCCTGCTTCGACGCGCTGTTCTTCGGCAAGCAGCCTTGCATACAGTTCGGTGATTACTTTGATACTAGCAGACTTGGGTTTACGCCGCACGGA
The DNA here is from genome assembly GCA_014654705.1 of Ignavibacteria bacterium. Lineage (GTDB taxonomy): Bacteria > Bacteroidota > Ignavibacteria > Kapaibacteriales > UBA4661 > PH2015. The sequence goes on along the minus strand of JACVZY010000104.1, from coordinate 111,881 downwards.
GAAATACCCCACCACTGCACCATTTGAGTCGAATGACGGCGTAATATTGGCGAAAACCCAGTAATACGAGCCGTCTTTGCTCAGGTTCTTGACAAAAGCAAAGACTTCTTGCTTTGCCGCCAATGTATCCCAAAGAAACTTAAAAATACAGCGCGGCATATCGGGATGGCGGATGATATTGTGATTTGCACCGATAAGTTCGCTCTCGGAATACCCTGACATTTCGATAAATATCTGATTGCCATATTTGATAATACCTTTCGTATCGGTTTTTGACACGATAAAATCATGCTCATTGAGAACACGTTCCTTATTATTTGGTGTGGGTCGTTGTGCCATAATAGAAGTAGATAGGGAGATAAGCGAATTACGATGATGACCAAAAATGATAGAAGCACTGACATTTCAGCCAAAACAGACACAAAACTACGAAATTGACGAAAACTCTACAATAAATGTCGCACCGTTACCAAACTCCGACTCGCACCAAACGCGCCCGTTCATCGCCTCCATCATTTTTTTAACAATGCTCAAGCCGAGTCCTGTACTGTGTTCGCCGCCCGTCGGACGTGCCGAAAGACGGGCAAATTTACCAAAGAGCTTTGGCATATCCTCTGCCGAAATTCCCTCGCCTTCATCTTGGATTTCAATGCGAACAAAGCCCTGTGCAGAAGCAAGTGTCGGCTGTGATTTGAGACGCACATACACGTTTTTCCCCGGCGGCGAGTATTTCACCGCATTGGAAATGATGTTGTCCAGCACTTGCATTACCGCGTTCTCGTCGGCAGAAATGACCGTATGCGTGGCTTCTTTGCTGTAATGCAGCGTAATATTTTTTGCGTCGGCTGCAGCGCGATGAATATTCATTTCGCCGAGGAGAATGGGTTCTACATCAAGTTCCATCATTACAAACTGTATTCCGCCGGATTCTAGTCGGTTAATGTCCAGCAAGTTTTCTACCAAATCTAACATACGATTAGAGGTCGTTACAATCTGCGACACTATGGCGGGAGCTTGTTCTTCGGTCAGGAAACCGCTTTGCAAGAGTTCAGCAAGCCCGCGCACCGCACCAATAGGATTCTTCAGGTCATGCGACACAATACCCAGTAGTTCATTTTTTTCAGCATTTAGCATTTCCAGCATCCGATTTATTTCTTGCAATTCTTCGTTAGAAGATGCAAGCTCACTTGTGCGCTCTTGAATGGCTTTTTCGAGCAACGTTGCCCGCCGTTGGAGAATATGCAGCCGTGAACGCACCGCAGCGACAAGCACACCAAAGAACGCAAGCCCACAGGCTATACGGAACCACCATGTTTCGTAGAAAAATGATTCCAGCGAAAATGATACTTCTCCGTCGGTCGTACTCCAAATCCCACTGTTATTACAGGCTTGCACACGGAAACGGTAGTGCCGTCCGCGCGGAAGATTGTTGTAATACGCCACGCGGCGCGTCCCCGCTTCTGTCCAATCCTTATCGTAACCTTCGAGCATATACTTGAACTGTACACGTTCCGGCACTAGCAGACTTGTGGCGGTGTAACGAAATTCAAACTTTTCAGTGTTCGGAGGTACGACAATCTCAGTATTGGCAGTATATGAAGCATCACGCACTTTGCTCTCCGAGAGAATACGCTCATTGTAGTCCACTTTGATGCTCTCCACCATCACGAGGGGCGCAAGCGTATTGGTGTGTAAATTTCGAGGATTCACCATCGCCACACCTGCTATGGTCGCAAACCACAAACGCCCATCCGCATCCTTCCACGCGCCCGGCGAACCGCCGTTACATTCAGCACTCGCCATACCATCGGCAGTACCGAATGATTCACAAGAAATTCGCTCTCGTTTCCCATCGGCAACCGCATTCAAGTCTGCTTTACGCACACGGTACACACCCTTATTGCAGGACATCCAGAACCACCCGAAATCGTCTTCCACAATCGAAAAGGCGAGGTCGTCGAATAAACCATTTTTCGTTGTAATGGCAGTAAATACACCATTCTTAAGGCGGTGCAGCCCTCCTGTCGTCCCCAGCCAAAGCGCACCTTCGTCGTCCTCATACATCGTCCAAATAAAATCGCTCGCCATACCGTTACGGGTGGTGTAGTGAGTAATTACGCCATTGTGCAGTTTGTTCAAGCCGTTTTGTGTGCCTATCCACAAGGCTGCATCTGCGCCCGCAACCGCACTGATACTTGAGCGGCGGTCTTTTCGGAGACACAGCACAACATTATTCGACAAGCCGTTTTCTTTGGTATATTTTGTGAAAACCCCATTCTGGAAACGATTCAAACCGTTCTGCGTACCGCACCAAATCACGCTTTCACCTTTTTGGGCATCGCTATCGTGCAAGAGCGTCCAGACGGAATTACTTGATAAGCCATCCCGCATACTGTACCCCGTCAACCGCCCGTTGTACAAGCGGTTCAAGCCTCCGGCAGTACCAATCCATAGCGTACCGTTGTGCGATAGAAGCGACGCAACAACATCATTCAGCAAACCATTTTCTTTGGTGTATTTCGTAAAAGCGCCACGTTCCATGCGGTTCAGACCACCGCCATTGGTGGCAGCCCAGAGAACACCGCGCTCATCACGCAGCACGGCATTGACAAACTTATTGGAAAGCCCCTGCTTCGGAGTATAACTTGTGAATGCGCCATCGTGCAACCTATTCAGCCCACCGCCAAATGTGCCAATCCACAGACTGCCCTCACGGTCTTGGATGAGGCTCTGCACAATATCATTCGATAAGCCCTGCAAAGTGGTGAACGCCGTAAAAACGCCGTCTCTAAGACGATGCAGACCACCGCCGTATGAACCAATCCAAAGCGTACCATTACTCTCTTGGAGCAAGCATTGAATACTACTTCCGGCAAGCGCATTTTTGCCGACAAAGCGCGATACGGCACCCTCACGAAGGCAATACAAACCGTCAAAAGCACCAATCCACACGGAACGCCCATCGCGATCCGGCAGTACGACGCGAACAGCCACATTGGGCAGTCCCTCCTGTACACCGAAGTGAGTGGTAATGCCCTTATGAAGCCGATACAAGCCTCCATTCTGCATCCCTACCCACACAGCGCCGTCGTTGGTTTGCGCAAGCGACAGCACAACACCGCTCTCTAAACCTTTCTCAAAGCCTTTTTCTACACCTTCACGACCCTTATATTCCCTTGCGTCGCTGCCTTGAGGAGCCTTCTGCTGCTCAGTACTGAGGTAATGCAGCCCACTACCGTTTGTTCCCACCCACAGCCCGCCATTGCGGTCAACGAGAAGCGAGCGAATCAGAGTTTTGGGCAATTTGCCTTCGGTAGAATAATTTCTGAACACGCCGTTACGATACGAGAGCACTCCGGCACGAGTGCCTATCCACAGCCTACCGTCGCTGCCTTCTGCCAGAGAGGAAATCCAGTTGCTTGTAAGCGCGGGGGTGGTATTTTTGTCGAATACAGTGAAGCGGACACCATCGTAGCGAGCTAAGCCTTCGGCAGTACCAATCCATAGGTATCCGTCGCGGGTCTGGCACAGCGCGTACGCGGAATTTTGGGGTAATCCCTGTTCGGTTTGCCAGACTTTGTGAATATATTGCGTGGGGTCTTTATCAGGGTTCAGGTATGGCGGCGCTTGGTCTTGGGCGTAAAGGGCAATTGGCAAAATAAGAGCAGCAAGCCCCCCCCAAAGCAGAGAGCGCATTGCATCAGCACCGGCAGGAAATATTTTTATATCATTGCTCATGCTGTTGCTCCCACCGTTGCAGCCGCAGGCAGTTCGACAATAAACGTCGCGCCGGACGAAAGACCGTCTCCCACTCCCGACTCACACCATACACGCCCGTTCATTGCCTCGACCATTTTTTTAACGATGCTCAGTCCCAATCCCGTACTGTGTTCGCCGCCCGTAGGAACTGCCGAAAGACGGGCAAACTTGACGAAAAGTTTTTTCATGTCCTCCGGCGAAATACCTGCGCCTTCGTCCTGAACTTCCACGCGAACCGCATTCTGAGCAGCTTGTAAGCGAACATAAACGTTTTTTTTCTGCGGCGAATACTTAATGGCGTTAGAAAGAAGATTGTCTAAAACCCTTGCTACTGCTTGGCTATCGGCAAGAACCATAGTGTGTGCTTCTTCGGCGCGAAGATGAAGCGTGATATTTTTTGCACGTGCCGCCGGAGCGTACTGCTCAATCGCCCGATGCAGTATTGGCACAATATCGAAGGTTTCCTGACGGAGCGTGAGCACGCCGGACTCCAGAAGATTTACATTGAGTAAATTTCGTACAATCTCCAACATTTGTACCGCGACGACGTTGATATTATCGACCACTCGCGGAACACTGTCGTAGTGGCGTTTAGCAACAAGGTCGGTGAGAATTTCCCCACTGAGCATGATGCTCGTCAGAGGATTCTGAAGGTCGTGCGCGACAACACCCAGAATCTCGCTTTTTTCGCTGTTGCTGGCGCGAAGTTGGGCATTGAGGTCTTCGGTTTTATTTTTTTCTGCAAGAAGTTCCAGATTTTGCCGATGCTCCCATTCGCGCTGCTGCTCGGCAAATTGTCGTTCCCGCTCGGCGGCACGAATATCATCGCGTAAATGGCGGAACCGATACGCCAGCACAAACGAAAACATTGTCAGTTCAAAGGCGGTGCTTGCTGTCAAAACAGCAAAGACGGGCGTTGTGTCGGCGACAATGAGTCCCGAGGAAACAGAACCAAAATACGTAGCTCCACACAAGAACATAGACCACGCAGCCAGATAAAACCACGCTTGACGATACCCTTTTCGCGCAGAAAGAAACGCCGCTACGAGCAACACGCCATTCGCCGACGCGGTGGCAATCGGTATGATCCACCCCACGGACGGCATCGCCAGCACCAGCAGAATACACAAGCCAAGACACCAAGCCGAATACACCATGAAGCGCTCAAAACGTGGCGCAAAGCGACTTGTGAGAAGAAATTCCTTACCAAAAAGCAATGCCCCAATGTAGGTGAGGAAAAACGAAACGGGAATGATAGAACCGATATACGGCACAAGTACAGGAACAAAGTGCTTTATCACCAGCCCGTGAATGGTCGTATAGGAACAAATCACACTTGCGGTGTAGAAAATATAATAACCGTAGAGTTTATCACGCATTGAGACGAACATGACTGCATTGTACAGTAATGCCGATACCATAACGCCAAGCAACAGTAGGATAATGAGATTATGTTCTTCTAGGCTGTTCTCAAGCGTCCGGCGCTCCGTAAGAAACATATTCAAATACATACTGTTGGTCGCCACTATGCGCACATACACCGTTAGCACGGAGTCTTGTGATGGCAAAGTCAGAGGAAACATCACTCTGGCATATCGCTCGTCGCGCATGGCAAACGGAACACTTCCGCCCGAACGCAGTTCACGCCATGCTACACCGCCTGCGCTTGCACTCTCTGCGCCTGCACCATTTGCGCTTCCGCCGCTTACGGGTACAAAAAGTGATACGGAATCTAAACTCATAAAGCCAACATCCAAGACCCACGAAAGCGCTTCTGCTTTATTGACAGCACGAAGGCTTGTTCGCAACCAGACTGCATCACGTGTCCAGCCAAATACAAGCGATTCGGAAGTCGTTTGCCGAAATGCACGCGAATACGTGGGCTGAAGAATATCCGATAAGGAAAGATGGCGTGAAGGGTCGCGCAAATACTCAGTAGAGGCAACAAGGCTGCTATGGCGTATCTGCGGGTAAATGACTGACACGGACGGAGACGGAGACTGTGCCGTCGCTATTTGCAAAGACACGCACCACAACCATAACAGCAGAACATACCGTAGCGAAGTAAGGAATGATGTTCTATTGAAGAAAGCTAAGTTGCAGAAATATCGGAAGTATCTGGGCATGGGTGTTATTGACCTTTGGTTGCGGGCAGATTTTCCCAAGAATGGCAAACAAATTTGGATGAAAAACATTCATCAACACGACTCTGCAAGCGGACTTCGGGGAATTTGATGTTCGCAGTCCCAGAATGATTTGACGAAAGACAAGCAAATGTACAACATTATGCTCTGCTTGGCAAACTCTTCCGTGCCTGTTCATCACTCTTAGGGCTTTCGCAAAGATGCTCTTTGAGAGTCCGAACGGAAGTTCGGTTGACAAGGCGAAGGCAGTATTTATGCGAACTCCCGTTCGTACTCCAGTTTGTTTGCGAAAGTCCCTCCTTCACAAACCTGCTCGTATCGGCTACCAACGCGCTGTCCGCGTTCACAATACCTTGGAACCTGACCTGTAACCAATAATTTACACTACCGCAGGCAATTCCACGATAAACGTCGCTCCCTTGCCAAGTTCCGATTCACACCATACTTTGCCGTTCATGGCTTCGACCATTTTCTTGACAATGCTCAAACCCAGACCTGTGCTGTGTTCGCCACCGGTGGGGCGAGCAGAGAGGCGGACAAATTTCCCAAAAAGTTTTTTCATATCGTCTTGACTAATACCAGGACCTTCATCGCGTACTTCTATACGCACGTAGGCATCAACCGCTTTCAGGCAAACAAACACATTCTTTCCATACGGCGAGTATTTGAGGGCATTGGAGATAAGGTTCTCTATAACTTGCATTACGGCTTGCCCGTCTGCCAGCACGAGGATATTATGCAATTCACCCTGAAAATGCAGCGTAATTGCTTTCGCCGCAGCCTGCTCCATGAACGTCGAAAGAACGTTTTCAACGAGTGGCTTCACATCGAAAGCGACAATTTTCATTTGTATTGCTCCTGACTCCAAACGGTTCATATCGAGGACATTCTTAACAAGCCCTAGCATCCGCTCGGCAGTTCGGGAAATCTGAGCGTTAAGTTCCTTCGCCTGCTCACCTTCGGCAAACTCCTCGTCTAGGAGTTCAGAAAGCCCGCGTATTGCGATAATAGGGTTCTTCAGGTCATGTGCCACAATAGCCACAATTTCATTTTTTTCGTTACCAAGCTGTTCTAATGCCAGATTTTGCTCCTGTAAAGATTTGGACTGATGATGAATTTGTGTGTACGCACTTTGCAGTTCTTTGTTGGCATCAAGCAGCAAAATATTCCGGTCTTGCAGCTCCGTATTCACCATTTCTATCTTTCGTGCCTGTTCTTCGACAGGATTTTGATGGCGCTGTAGCTCGGCGTTGATATGGCGCTGTTTATTGCCAAATTGCCAAAGCACCAAGGTAATACCCAAACTTAAAAGAAGCACTACACTGAGCGCAATGAGCAATAGCTGTGAACGAGATTCATTTGCCTCCCGCAATGCACGGTCACGCAGGAGCAGTTGGTTCTCGGTGTCTTTCTGCTCTAATTGATACCGCATTTCCAAGCGACCTATTTCCTTGCTTCGCTCAGCGCTCACCAGCGAATCTCTACAGGCAAGTTCGCGCTCTTTGTACTCCAGTGCTTTCTTCAACTGTCCCTGCTGTTTGTAGAGTTCTGCCAAATATCGACAAACCTCCATTTGCGTTTCTTTTAAGCCCAGTTCATCGGCAAGTCGCAATGATGCCGTACAGTATTCTTCGGCTTTAGAAAGCTCGGCACGCGATAAATAATAATGACCAAATACTGCCATCGCCTTAGCAATACCGGCTTTATCTTGCCTTTTTTGTTGAACGCTCAAGGCTTCTTGCAAATACTCTCTTGCAGATGCAATTTCCCCGCGAAGCAAATGGGTGGAGCCAATATCAAGCGTAATGATACCTATCAGTCTGTCGTTACTGTTTATTCTGGCAATCACCAGCGCTGTATCGAAATACCTTAGTGCTTGGTCAAAATTTGTACGGTCTTTGTAAATTCGACCAACGCCGTAACATATTTCTGAGACTAGCTCAGGGTCGGTGGCAGCATTTATGAAGCCTTTTGAGCGTTCGTAGTAATGTAAGGCTGTTGTGTATTCCTTTTGATGGTAATAAAGCGTACCGATATTGGACAGAGAGTTAGCGATAGCATCCTTTTTTTTCAAGTCCTCGTCTATTCGTAAAGCACGGAGAGCATAGTCTAAGGCTCGTGGATAATCGCCCTGCGATTCATAGAGAAGCCCCATATTCGTCCAGACTGCCGATATGGCTTCCTTGTCGTCAATGCTTTCGGCAATACTACGAGACGAATCGTAGTACCTAAGCGCTTGCAGATGGAATGCTCTCATCTGTAGCGACACGCCTGTATAGCGATATGCCCGTGCTAGCTCCTTCCGAAAACGGAGTTTTTGAGACAGTTCTATTGCCGAGCGAGCATATTCTTCCGAACGAACCGGATTAAGATTATTGAGGTGATACGACAAATGGAAGAAGAGATATAATCGTGCGGAGTCCGACTTTCCACCGCGTCGGAGCTCTTTTTCCAGCGAATCAATCGTTGGGGTTTGTGCATATACTCTTTCCCATTGCACGAATATCAGACAAGTAATCACCAACCCAAAAAGAACCAAAGATTTCATACGCTGAGCCGTTGAGAGGAATGAAGTGTACGTTTGCACATCAATCGAAGGATGAGAAATGCATTGTTGTGGCGTTTGCAAGATACGACACGCCAAGCGAAAAAGAAATAGACACGTGAATTTACAACATTGTATCTTCTCGTCGTCTTGAATTTTCCCTCCATCCGCATTTATGCCTTTGGCAATTCCACGATAAACGTTGCTCCCTTGCCAAGTTCCGATTCGCACCATACGCGCCCCTGCATGGCTTCGACCATTTTTTTTACGATACTCAAACCCAGACCCGTGCTGTGTTCGCCGCCTGTGGGACGTGCCGAGAGCCGCACAAATTTACCGAAGAGTTTTTGCATATCTTCCGGCGAAATTCCTTCGCCTTCGTCCTGCACTTCCATGCGGACGACTCCGGCACGTGATTGTAAGCGAATAGTGATATTTTTCCCTTGCGGTGAGTATTTGACGGCATTAGAAATAAGATTGTCCAAAACCTGTATCATCGCCTGTTCATCTGCCCGAACAAGAGCGTCGGGCGCTTCATTACTGAAGTGCACGGTAATATTTTTCGCTGCGGCTGGCTCGATGAAAGCCCACAGGGTGTTTTCAATTATTGGCGCAATGCTGAATGTAACGATGTTCATGTGCATCAAACCTGATTCCAAGCGATTGATGTCCAGAATGTTTTTGACAAGTTCCATCATACGGTCGGCAGTCCGCGAAATCTGCATCGAAATCTCCTTTATCTGCTCACCTTCCGAGAATCCGCTATGAACAAGCTCGGAAAGACCGCGAATGGCGGTAATCGGATTTTTGAGGTCATGCGAGACAATACCAATAATTTCCTGCATTTCCATATTGAGCGTGGATAAGCGCTCGTTGGTGGTTTGCAGTTCCTCATTACTTTCGAGTAGTTCTTCCGTGCGCCGGTGAACGAGTGCTTGCAATGCTCTCGACCGCGCTTCAATCGTGCGCACGCGCCAGCGCAACAGCAGAAAAACCGATCCTACCAGCCCCAGCGTAAATCCTACTCGTGCATACCACGTTTGCCACCATGCCGGCAGAACGACTATCGCAAGCGTGAGGTCATCTTTGCTCCAGACCTTATCGGCATTGGCAACGCGCAGCCGAAACGTGTACTCGCCCGGCGCAAGATTGGTGTAAAGAGCCTGATGGTGATGGCTCGCGGTGCTTTCGGGCGACCATGCCGTATCTACACCGTCCAAATGCCATGAGTACCAATTTTTTTCGGGGACGGTAAATTCCAATGCCGCCAAATCCACCATAAATCCCGTTTGCGGTGGAATCTCTACGGTTTGCCGCGCCAGAAGCGATATATTGTCTGCCAGCAACACACCAGCGATAGACTGAACCCGCTCGACTGCCGGCTTAGGAGGAATCGTGTTGATGCGAATATCACTCGGAAAAAAGCTATTCAAACCGTCAACACCACCAAAAAACATTTCGCCACTTTTGCTGCGAAAATGTGCAAAACGGTTAAATTCGTCGCCCTGCAAGCCTTCTTCCTCACCAAAGCGGCGAAGCGTCTTACGACTTGGCGAATAAAGGCATAAGCCATTATCGGTACTTATCCAGAAGTTTCCTTGCTCGTCCTCCACTATCGCATAGCAATTCTCATGCGGAAGTCCCTCGCGCACCGATATAGTGCTGAACGTCTCTGTTGTCGGGTGAAAGCGGCAAATACCCCCGCCTTTTGTTGCCATCCAGAGTTCGCCGGAGCGTGTTTCGGTAATATGCGTAACAAAATTGTTCGGCAGTGATGTCGAATCACCCACATTATGCTGAAAGAGACGAAAAGTACGCTTACCACGATCATAACGAAGCAGACCACCGGTTGTGGCTATACAAACAGCACCAGTACGGTCTTCCATGATATGTTCCATCTCGGCAATGCCGGAAGGCATGAGGTGCGTTTTGTGCATGAATTCAACTGCTTTACGGTCGGGCGAGAGCCTGTACAAAGCGGCTTGACTAGTCGAAGTGCCAATCCACAAATATCCCTCGCGGTCTTCATACAAGCACTGCGCTTTGAAACTTCGTTCTGCAAATATATGATGGGTAAATCCCCGCTCAGGATGCCTCGTATCTATTGAGCAAAGCCAACCTTCATGCAGCGCCACCCAAAGAATGCCATTGCGGTCTTCGCACAAACCACGAACATGGTCGGAAGTGAGGCTGCGTGGGCGCGTGGAATCATAGCGAAAATGCGTCCACCTTCCTGTGGCGCGCTCCAGCATATTCAAACCGCCAAACTGCGTACCAATCCAGAGATTGCCGCGATGGTCTTCCAGTATTCCACGAATGTAGTTATTACTCAGGCTTTGGTCGTTGAAAGGATTATGGCGATAAAGTTGAAATTTATATTTAAGCGGTGTGTATTTATGCAACCCATAGACTGCTTCGCCAATCCAGATGATTCCTGAACGGTCTTGATATATGGTATTGATATTGTTTGTCGTGAGACTTCGCTCGTTCAACGGCTCATGGCGGAAAAATTGTACGCCCTCACGACGCGGATGAATCAGCGCTAGCCCCTGCCACGTAGCCACCCAAATGCGCCCTTCATTGTCTCGGCAAAAATCAAACGGAATCACTTGCGACACTTGAGGCGCAGGGGCGCTCAGGGAAAAATGATTGGACAGTGCATACGAGGTAAGCATTCGGCGCTCCCTAATACTGTAAAGCAGAACACCATTGATGGAGCCGACCCACAAAGAATCCTGATGCACACATACGGAACCAGACACAGACTCAAAAGGTAACTGAAGCACCGTATGAAATTCTTGCGTGGAACTTTCCAGCATCGAAACGATGTGGTCATCCCAGCGTGTAGCCCAGACACGCCCCAAACTGTCCACCGTAAGCGAGTGAACATTCCGTCGCTCCGTACCACCGGAACGAGGCAAAACATAACGCCTCAAAACACGACGTGTAGCGGGATGAAACAACCAGACTTCTTCGCCGACGCCAAGCCACAGATTTCCTGTTGCCTTGTCGCCATTGATTGCCGTGATATCGGCAGGAGTAAGAGATGAAGATGCCGAAGCTCCTAAAGAGACACGAACAAAACAATCACGCCGTGCATCATAACGCTGCAAACCGTTGAGGCACGCTATCCAGAGCGTACCGTCGCGGTCTTCGTACAGCCCGCCATTGCCATAAGGGTGCGGCAAAAGAGCCGTAGAATCTTGAGCATTGGAAAGATAGCACCGAAAACTTTGCCCGTTGTAGCGGTACAATGACCGTTCGGTGAGTACCCATAAAAAACCATGTCGGTCTTGGAGAATACTTTTTACGCCCTCGTTGGCAAAACCTTGGGCGCTCGCAAAATGCTCAACGCTGAAATTCCGAATAAATGTCGGCGTGAGAGACGGCACACTTGCTTTTACGGTATTTCCCTTAATAGCCCTGTACGCCGCATTGAAGGAGGGCTTATTTTCCTGCTTGTATTGTGCAGAAACGACCATCGTTATCTTGAAAAAAACGAGGCACACCAAAGGCGCATACAACCATGTCTTTTGTTGCAATTTAATCACTGTGGTTCTTGGTGAATTCGTTAGATAGGAATAAACGATACGGTCGCAAAGCAAGGAATAATCGGGGCAGGTGGAATGCAGGACAATACACCGAAGGGAAGATAAGAAAATTGGCTTGTAAACACAAGTTTGTTCTGCTATTTCAAACGCAAGGCAATTCCACGATAAACGTTGCTCCCTTGCCAAGTTCCGATTCGCACCATACGCGCCCCTGCATGGCTTCGACCATTTTTTTTACGATACTCAAACCCAGACCCGTGCTGTGTTCGCCGCCTGTGGGACGTGCCGAGAGCCGCACAAATTTACCGAAGAGTTTTTGCATATCTTCCGGCGAAATTCCTTCGCCTTCGTCCTGCACTTCCATGCGGACGACTCCGGCACGTGATTGTAAGCGAATAGTGATATTTTTTCCTTCTGGTGAGTATTTGACGGCATTCGAGATAATATTATCCATCACTTGCATTGTTGCGCTTTCGTCAACATATGCAATGATGCTCTCATCGGCACATTCTACGCGGAAGTGTAAGGCTTTTGCATCCGCCTGAGGTGTATATTGCATAACGGAGCGACGTACAAGCCCCACAATATCTATGCTCGTAGGCAAAAACGTAATCGCATTTTGTTCCAACTTATTGACATCCAGCAGGTTGGTAATGAGGTCGAACATTCGATTAGACGTAATCAAAATATCACCGGACATTTCCTGAATATCCTTGTCCCGCAAACTGTCCGTGTTTTTGTGCATGAAATTTGCCGCAAGTTGAATAGTCGAAAGCGGATTTTTCAAATCATGCGCAACAATGCCCAAAAATTCATTTTTTTCTACGTTCGCCAAACGAAGTTGCTCATTTGCCTCAGAAAGCTGATTGTTACTGACCTTGAGCGCGGATGTACGTTCAGCGACCATTGCTTCCAGAAGTACGTTCTGCCGCTTGATACCTCGTTCGCGCAAGCCTATTCCGACAACGATTATTCCCAAAAGCACACAAACGCCTGCTCCGCGAAACCACCATGTTTCCCAAAACGGCGGTACGATAATGACCTTCAGTGCAATACCTTCTTCATTCCACACACCGTCGTGGTTGCTCGCTTTGACACGAAAAGTATATTCGCCGCCCTTCAGATTCGTATAGGTTGCGCTTCGGAGATTACCATTTTGTACCCATTCTTGGTCGAACCCTTCCATTTTGTAGGCATAGCGGGTTTTTGTAGAATTGGTGAAATCCAGTGCGGCAAATTCAAACGAAAAAATATAATCTTTATACGAAAGTGTGATTTCACGAGCTTCGGTGATATGGACGGGCAACCGTCGGTCTTGATTGAGTACCTTAAAATTAGTCAGCACTATACGCGGAATGGTTGAGTCCATGCTGAGAGAACTGGGCGTGAACAGATTAAAACCGTTTGCGCCGCCAAAGAACATCCCGCCACCGCGCAGATTCGTGATAGCCGTTGCACGAAATTCCTGCCCTTGCAAACCATCTTCAGTATCAAACTCCCGTACAACACGAAATGATACGGGGTCGAACGAACAAATGCCCGCACCGTGAGGAATCCAGAGCATATTTCGACTGTCGGTAAGCACACCGGAAACAAGATTGTTCCGAAGACCGTTGGCGGTGGTGATACGTCGAAAGGATATATCTTCAGCCTTACCTGAAACGGGTTCGATGAGTAAATTTAAGCCGCCCGACGTTGCAATCCAGATACGATGCTCTGCATCTTCGAGTATCTGCCGAATGTTATTGTGCGAAAGCGTCGTCGTGTCCGTAGGAATGCCCTTAAACCTGGTGATATTGCCGGTTGCGCGATCAACCAAATTCAGTCCGCTTGCCGTCCCAATCCAAAAGCGCCCTTTGGAATCCTCGAAAAAATACTTAATCGTCTGATGCGTAAGCCGTGAAGAGCCTTTCAGCCCTGTGTACTCCGGTTCAAAGTCATTTGTTTTTGGAACAAAGCGGCAAGCACCATTGACTGTTCCGACCCACATTTGCTTGTCTTTTGCACAATACACTACCGTTGCGCGGTCATTTGGAAGACTGCGAGGATTACCCTCCTCATAGCCATAGTGTGCAATATATTTCCCTTTGGAAGCATCGAAGACATTAATCCCACCGCCGTAGGTACTGCACCAAATCTTGCCTTTGGAATCACCCGTGAGAAAATTGATATTATCACTCATCGAACCAAATTTGACCGTATCGGTATGAAAAGCTCGTATTTCCTTTGTTTGTGGATTATATGCCGCCAGTCCATGAACAGTACCTATCCAGACAAGGGAGTTATTGTCTTGATACACAGCCCAGATATTATTGTCCGGCAAGGTGCGAAGATGGTTTTGCAAGACGTTGCGCCGCACAATATCGAATTTCCGCTTGAAGGGGTCAATGATACTCACCCCGCCACCGTACATACCAACCCACAAACGACCACGTGCATCTTCGTATAAGGCATTGACATAACTGTTCGGAAGTTTGCCATTGTCAATATTGACAATATCCTCCGTAAACCTCATAAAATCTTGCGTTTCGGGTCGAAAAAGATTGAGTCCGTTTTGTGTGCCGACCCAAAGCTGCCGCGAGCGCGTAAAAACAACATCCCAGACAATATTTTCGCTGAGGCTGTTGCTATTTGTCGGATTATTGAGATAGTTCACCGCTTCAGCCGTTGCGGGGTTAAATGCGCTAAGTCCGCGTGCCGTTCCGAGCCAAAGAATACCCTTATCGTCTTCGGTCATTGCATGAATTGTATTGTCCGCAATGGTGCGAGAATTACGAGGATTCCGCTTGAAGGTGGTAAATGTCCCGGAAGCCTGATTATACCTCACTAATCCACCCAAAACCGTACCGAACCACAATTCTCCTTTTTGCGTTTCCAGAACACACCGAATGTAATTGGACGGAAGCGATGTAGAATCATTCAAATTGGATGAAAGCAGCGTAAACGCTTGTTGCTTCTTGTCAAAACGATGCAGTCCGTTTTCTGTACCCACCCAAAATATTTTTGTACGGTCTTGATAAGCAAAGGCTACACGGTTGCTCCGAATCGCTGTTGTACTGCCGCTTTTGGGCTGGTATCGTTTGAAGGTTGCTGTTGTGCGTTGAAAAAGGTTTAATCCGCCGTCTTGCGTCGCAATCCACAAATCGCCGTCGAGGTCTTCATAGACATTAAGGATACGATTATCGCTGATAGACAAGGAATCAAGCGGATTATGGACGAATACCATTGATTGTAAGCCATCATACCGATACAAACCGTCTTTTGTGCCGAACCACATAAAACCGCGCGAATCCTGCACAATAGAGTAAACGACGCTTTGCACTACGCTTGGTGTCGGGAGGTGTTCAAAATACAAGGTTTTGAGTGAAGCAGCAGGATTTGTTTGCAGTGCTTGGGAAGGCAATACAACAGGGGCATTGAAGAATACAAGGTATGCAGCAATGCGCAAGAGAGGAAACAAAAAACGATGAAACATAGCAAAATAACCGGCGTGAAAAAAGGCAGTAATAGTGCGATTAACCTACATGACAACTTTATTTGACAGAATCGTAGGTCATCTAACGGACCTCAAACTCAGATAGAATCTAGCGTAGAAAGCGTTTTAGACAAAACCGCCCTTCACATATCAAAACCACGCAAACAAGATGTAGTCTTATCTTCAGGGCTTTTTATTACAAAGGTGCGTAAAAATTTCGGAGTTCTCAGGATAATCATGGAAACGACACCGATAGAGTTTGTACGACCTCTATTCTACAACTTTTCTACCATTGCTACAACGAAATTTGTATGATTGGCGTTGCTTGAGGGCAGATTTTTTCAGTGTACTTTACTCCTTGCGTTCTTCAAGGTTCTTTTTTGAGTCCGAGATTATCAAGCACGTGGCAATTCCACAATAAACGTCGCGCCTTTGCCTAACTCCGATTCGCACCACACCTTGCCGTTCATCGCTTCCACCATTTTTTTTACGATGCTCAAGCCCAGACCTGTACTGTGTTCGCCACCCGTAGGTCGCGCCGCAAGACGAGTAAATTTGCCGAAGAGTTTTTTCATGTCCTCCGCTGAAATGCCTACGCCTTCATCCTGAACTTCCATACGCACGGCGCTATCACTTGTTTTCAGACGAATAAACACATTTTTCCCATGCGGTGAGTATTTGACGGCATTGGAGACGAGATTATCCAGCACTTGCATCATCGCTTGCTCGTCGGCATAGATAAGAGTATTGGCGTCTTCATTGCTGTAATGGAGCACAATCTGCTTCGCGGCGGCTCGCTGCAGGAAATGCTCCACAACGCCTTCCACAAGCGCCGAGACATCGAACTCGACCATTTGAAACTGCATTCCGCCTGAATCCAGACGATTGACATCCAGAAGATTAGTGACCAATTCCAGCATTCGGTCGGCTGTCGTAATAATTTGCCCTAGCGCTTGAGGCATATCTTCCGGTGGAACAAAGCCGCTCTCTATCAGGTCTGCGAAGCTCCGTACCGCGCCAATGGGATTTTTGAGGTCGTGCGCCACAATGCCCATCAATTCGTTCTTCTCCATATCTAGCTCACGGAGCGTCTCATTTTGCTCTTGAAGCTGCGTGTTAATAATTTCGATTTCCGTTGCCTGATGTTCCAGCACGTCTTGGCGGCGCTGAAGCTCCTGATTGAGGGAGAAGGCTTCCGCATTCAATCGAGCAATCGTGTTGCGCTCTTCTTCTACTATTTTGCGCTGCCGAAATGCTTCGGCATTACGGCTAAAAAGCAGCGAACCGGATGTGATAAGAATAACAGCGATCATAAACGAGGTAAAATAGGACTCCGCTGCGAAGCGCACATTATCGGTGGGAGGTGAAAAAACAATCATGATTACCCATAAGGCAGCGACCATCACCGTGAGAATGGCTGCCAAGAGTCGGGGCGGCATCAGTAACGACGAACACCAAACGATAATTGCCAGAAACACAAAGATTGGGTGCCCGCTTGTCTTGAGGATAACATATGTAAAGGCTTGGGTACTCACTATAATACCCACTCCCAAGAACCGCAGTACGCCAATATGAAACGGGGTGACATCGGCGGGCGCACGAAGCGGGCGAGCATAGATGAGAATAAGGGAAAAAATGTTGAGGACAAGCAAAGAAACGTGCATCATAAGCACCAGCCGATTATCGCTTTCGGGTAACTGAAAGGCATTGCGGATATTCACAAGGTAGATAAGCGACGAATACCCGCCTAAGCTCACTAGCAGCAGTGAACGAATTCGCCGAGCGGTAATGAAAATCACCTCACTCCAAAATTCATCCCGATACCGTTCAGGAATAGATTCTGCGCTGCTCCGAAGAAGAAATGACCACATTCGGTTCATTTTTTTTCTCCCGTGCGCTTACGTTCCATTGTTCTCTCGTTTTCTGCCGGCAGTTCGACAATGAACGTTGAACCGCTCCCATAGTCGCTTTCCACCCACACACGCCCCTGATGCACATCCACAATTTGCTTCACGATAGCCAACCCGACACCGCTTGAAGACTCATTTCCTGTGGGCTGCGCTGATAGACGTTGGAAGAATCCGAATAATTTCGATTTATCATCGTCTGTGAATCCAACGCCCTCATCTTTGACCGTCACTCGCACCATATCACGCGATGCAGAAAGTGTAATCGTGATCGTCCCCCCTAAAGGTGAGTATTTGACAGCATTGCTAATGATATTATCAAACACCTGCCCGATACGCTGCGCATCACCAACTGTCCAGTATTCCCCCGTTTCCGGAAAAATAAATGCCTGCTGTTTGTCTGCGGCGGCGGCACGATAACGGGATACAATCTCGGAAAGAATCTCTCGCAGTTCGGTAGGCTGCATAAAAAGTTGTATCTTCCCCATCTCTCGTGCGGCGGTATCCAGAAGCTCAACGACCAGTCTGTTCATCCGAGACCCGGCATCGTGAATATGCTCAAGCACCTCACGGACGCGAGGTGAAAGCGACGTATCATCCAAGAGTACAGTACTCAATCCAAGAACGCCGCTAATGGGTGATTTCAAGTCGTGGGAGACAATACTCAGCATATTTAGGCGGAACTGCTCCGCGGTAGCAAGTTCCTGATTTTTTTGTGCCAGTTGAGCGTTCACTATATCCTGCGCTTTATTACTCCCAATAAGTTCTTGATTGGCTGATGCAAGGTTATCAGACACAACTTGTAGTTCAGCGTTCGCCATTTCGATAGCACGAGCTTGCTCGGTCTGTATTTCCAGTTGGCGCTGTATTTCTTCATTTGCCGCCGAAAGCTGATGATTGTTATCCTCCAATTCCAACGTGCGTTCCCGAACAGTACGTTCCAGCAGTGTGTTTTGCTCGCGCATTATCCGTTCATTTTCCAGCAATGCCGACCGACGCGCATTCTCCAAGATGCGAATACGATAGGCAAGCGCAAGCGACATCAATAAAAGTTCACTGGAAAAACCTATTTGGGGTAGCACAAATACGATCGGCTCGAGCGGAAGAAAACCACCCACAAGCAGCCCAACGAATACAAAAACCAACAACAATATACTCCACGCAGCCAGATAAATCAAGGCACCGCGATTGCCACGCCAGGCAGATACGATTGCTGCACCAACACAGATAATGACCACCGACATAGTCGCAAAATTCAATGCGTAGTACACAAAACCCTGAAACCCGAGAAACCAAAAGACGATAATACTCAGAAGTGACCCTAAAACCACAAGCGACGGTATCCAGAAAACGCGGATTTTGGTACGCATCTCCAAGAAAAAAATCGTAAAGAGCAGACTATAGACCAAAACCAACATGGCAATCGGTACTGCTTGCCCCTGCACAAAAGTCTCCGTAAAGCGCTCTCCCACAAAAGGTACAATCAGCCCTGTGGTATAGAGTGTATAGAGTACTGCCGTACTTCCATAACAAACATAGACCGCGTAAAGCATACTGCGAAGAAAGACGCTCAGGAACAAATTATACAATACCAATGCCACCATTACACCGATACAAAACGTATTGAATAGATCCTGCTCGCGCGTTTTGGACATTATTGCTTGAGTACTACCGATAGAGCAAAATAACCCTAGTAATTCACGACTCACTATTCGCACATAAACAATATATTGGCTTGTGTCTGCATTTTGAGCAGCATCAAGAAGCGGAATAACGCGAAGCGGCAAGCCCCTAAGGTGGCTCGACGAAAAAGTGAGACCTGCTGTGCGGCGTGTTATTGAAGTGTCGTATAGACGAACTGTAAATGTTTGCGTGGTGTCTATACCCGTGTCGTCAATAAGCAAACAGGGAGTCTGCCCGCTATAATTCTGCAGCTTGAAGCATATCCATCGGGCATTATCGGTTGGCGGAAATTGTAAAGAGCGGCTCTTATCTGCGGGTAGAAAACGATTGCTCTGCTGAATAATGTCTTCAATGGTCAGGCCGCGCGTCGAATCTTCCACAATGGCAAATTCAGGCAGTGCAGCAATGTCGTTACCGATGCGAAGCGTTATAGATGTCGTTTGCGGAAGCGGCAGGGCATTTTTTTGAGAAAGAGGTATTGCAGCACTGTCCACGCTTTGCGAGTACATTGCCAAATGAGAACAACAAACAAAAAGAATGACGAAGAAAATAGTCATGATTACGAACAGACAACAAAAGCAGATGTGGCTAGAACGCAAGATATAATTTTTCTTGTTGCCGCAAGCATCATTCTATTCCAAAACAAGCATCATTCTATTCCAAAAAATGTGTCGTATTGGCTGGTGGTCAAGCATTGTGCATTCTTCCTGCATAAAGGAAAGAAATGGAGAGAAACAGAGTACATACAAGTGTTTCATCACCTCCCTCCTCCAATCCTCTCCCAGAGAGCAAGAGCCTCAGAACACAGTACTCAATATCAACATCGGACATATCGAAATACGGAAAAATCACACCACCTACGGATTTTTTTCCTTTGGCACTGGTAATTCTACAATAAACGTCGCGCCCGTCGAAATGCCGTCGCCCACTTTCGATTCGCACCAGACGCGCCCGTTCATGGCTTCTACCATTTTTTTGACGATACTCAAGCCCAGACCCGTGCTGTGCTCGCCGCCAGTCGGGCGAGCCGAAAGACGAACAAATTTACCAAAGAGCTTTTGCATATCGTCCTCAGAAATCCCTTCGCCTTCGTCCTGAATCTCAATCCTGACGCAGGCGGGACGATTATCGACACGGACATACACACTTTGACCATACGGCGAGTATTTGACGGCATTGGAAAGAAGATTATCCAGAATCTGCACCACTGCTTGTTTATCGGCAGAAACAAGACCCAATGAAACTCTCGGAGTATAATGAATAGCAATCTGTTTTGCCTCAGCAATTGGTGCATATTGCTGAACAGCACTTGCCACAAACGGTATGAGGTCAAACGCCTCCACGTGGAACGGCATAACTCCGGCTTCCAAACGATTAACATCCAGCAGATTTTTCACCAATGACAACATTTGATTCGCAGCCACAATAATTTGCCCTGTAATGGCAGCTGCGTGATTCGATTGAGGCGCTACTTCACTTTGCAACATTTCCGCAAGCCCAAGCACCGCAGTAATAGGATTTTTCAGGTCGTGGGATACAATAGCAAGAAGTTCATTTTTTTCAATATCCAGCGCCATAAGCATTTCATTTTGCTCGTGAAGCTGGGTATTGATGATTTCAATTTCCGTTGCTTGATGCTCCAATATTTCTTGGCGGCTGTGCAGTTCTTGGTTGAGAGTATCGGCTTCCAAATACGCTGCACTCAGTTCGGTGTTTAATTCAGCGACCGTATTCCGCTCCTCTTCCAAAGCCTTACGCTGCCGAAAACTCTCCACAGCACTGCGAAAAAGAAAAGCGCTGGAGAGAATAAGGACAATAGTAACCACAACGGACGTAAAATAGGCTGCTGCCCGAAATTGACTATCGCCAAACGGTGGTGAAAGAAGCAAAAGCTGCGCCCATAATCCTGCCAATAAAAGGAGCAGCACCGATGCTGATACACGCGGCGAAAGCCGCAGGGAGGAGTACCAAATAGCAACACCGGCAAAGATAAAAATCGGATGCCCTTTTGTAACAATCACTGCATATATCAATGATTGCGGTCCCAGTATGACCCCGACAGTAAAAAATTGCAGTACCCTTGTGTGGTATTGCGTTATGTCGTGCTGCGTACGCAAAGGACGGGCGAAGACCAGTGCGGCACAAAACAATGATAAACCAAGTAATAGAAGGTGCATCCACAACACAACACGGTTGTCCCCCGGCGAGAGATTCAGCACATTCAATATATTGACCCCATAGATTAACAGTCCACACACCCCGATAGCAAAAAGCAATAATGACCGCATACGCTTGAAATTGGCAAAGGTAATTTCTTGCCAAAATTCCGCGCGATGCTGCTCAGGAATAGCTTCAGCACTATTGCGGGTAAAAATGGAGCGGATACTGGTCATGGAGTTTGCGAAAAAGAAACAGAATCACTATTACCGCGCGATACGGGCAATTCCACAATAAACGTCGCGCCCTTGCCCAACTCCGATACGCACCAGACACGCCCCTGCATTGCCTCGACCATCCTTTTGACGATGCTGAGTCCCAGTCCCGTACTGTGCTCGCCGCCCGTGGGACGCGCTGAAAGGCGGGCAAATTTTCCGAAGAGTTTTTTCATGTCATCCGCGCTCAAGCCCGGACCTTCGTCTTGAATTTCGAGGCGAATGGATGCGCTTGCAACGTCTGCTTTGAGGCGCACAAATACATTTCTCTTGGGCGGGGAGTATTTGACCGCATTGGAAAGAAGATTGTCCAGCACTTGATTAAAAACTTGCTCATCGGCAGCAACAAGAAACTCACCTCGTGGAGCCGCCCAATGCAGCGTAATCTCTTTTGCCGCAGCGCGTTCACGGTAGATTTCGACCGTCATACCCACCACGGGCGCAACATCCAGCGTAACAATGTGCATTTCAAAGCCGCCGGACTCCACGCGGTACGAATCTAGAACGTTTTTCACCAATTCCAACATCCGATTCCCAACCACGGACAACTGGTCAAGAATGGCGTTTCTACTGGATATAGTAAGATTTTCATCGCGTAGAATCTCCGTAAACCCGCTGAGTGCCGCGATAGGATTTTTGAGGTCGTGCGATACAATACTCATTATCTCGTCTTTTTCGGTATTGAGTGCTGTGAGGCGCTCATTTGCTGCACCAAGCTCAAGATTTTTTTCGGAAAGCGCTGTGTTGGAAACCTGAATTTCTTGCGCTTGATGCTCTAAAAGTTCCTGCTGACGCAAAATTTCAGCATTAGTAGCGCGAAGTTCTTTCTCGGAACGGCGTTTATTGCGGTACGCCACCCCGATTGCCGCAAGCAGCCCCAGCGCCAGAATAAATCCACCCACAAGACCGTTGCGCACGGTGCTTTGCAGCGCTTTCTCTTTGGTGAGAAGTTCGATTTGAATGCGCTGGCGGTCTATTTCGTAGTTGGTTTGAAGCGCGGCGAGACGGCGGGCGCTTTTGTCGTTGAATAGCGAATCGCGTATGGCAATGAAGCGCTGATAATTGTCCAAAGCACTTTTGTGGTCGCCGGTGCGCTTGTAGAGCCGTGCCAAAAGCTCGTGTGCATTTTGCTCAATCAGCGCTGCGCCCAACTCACGCCCCAGCAGCATAGCGGCATTGGCGTTGTTGACAGCAGGCTTGGCTTGGTCGGTTTCTTCATAGACTTGCGCCATATCTAGGAGAATGAGCGCCCGCACTTGCTTACCCGTTTCCTTGATGAGCAAGCCTTCGCGCAATGTTTCGAGTGCCTCGCCATAGCGCTTCATGCGCAAATATACTTTGCCAATATTGCGAAGCGACGAAGCAATTCCGGCTTTATCGCCAATCTCCCGCTTCATCTCAATCGAACGGCGATGAAAGACAAGCGCTGAATCAAAGGCGTTTATATTCTCATATGCCACACCGATATTATTCAAGTTCCGCACATAAAATTGCAAATTTTTCAACGAATCATTCAGCCTGAGCGCCCGGAAATAATAGGTGAGAGCTGTGCTGTATTCTTTCATATCCCGATAGACCATCCCGACGTTATTGAGCGTTCCTGCCACGCCCGACATATCACTTACCTTTTCTCGCAAAGTCAGTGCTTGCAGGTAGTATTCAAGCGCTTTTTCGTAATTGTTTTGGATAAAATACGAGACACCAATCACATTCAAACTCTGTGCTTTCCCCTTCCAATCTTGGAGCGAATCGGCAAGGGTAAGCGCCCGCAAAGCCAGCATCCGCGTGCTATCGGGAAATGTTTCGTGCAAGAGCATAGCGTACTCATTCAATGCTTTCACCGTTCCGGCGCTGACAACACCACGCGGCGCAGTATCTCGCATGATGACACTCCGCAAACTATCATGGCTTGCGCTTTGTGCTTCGTGCAAGAGTACAAAACACCACCAACAAGCAAGAAAGAGAAAACGAATCATTCTTTTGGGGAAAAGGTTGTGCCGAAATGTCCAAAAGGCGGAACAATTTAGTAAATTCGTACTGCGTGGGCAACAACCATTCTTCGTTGCTTCCATCCTTTGATTTTCACCTTCATTTTTACGTCGCTCCATGAACTTCGCAGCACTCTTCCGCAAGCACCAGCATACCTTTGCGCAAATAGTACCCTTGGAAACAAGTGACAAACTCTACGCTCTCGACCTCACCACCGCTCATACTGCACTCACGCGGGAGATTTTGGATAATGCCAGTGCAATGACAGCGTTCATTCAACGTGAGCTAGAGCGCACAGGCACACGGTATGCGATTGGCGGTTATGCAGAGCATCGTAATCTCTACGATCAATATCCAAATTTTGGTAGCAGGCACGAGGAACCACGCCGCTTGCATCTGGGTATTGATATTTGGGGCAGCGCCGGAACGCCCGTCTTTGCTCCGCTCGGAGGACGTGTGCATAGCTTCAAGAACAACGCTGCCTTCGGGGATTACGGCGGCACAATTATTTTGCACCACGAACTGGACGGCGCTTCATTTCACACGCTCTACGGGCATTTGGCACTCAGAAGTTTGGAAGGATTATACGAAGGAAAAACGATAGGTACGGGTGAGCGCTTGGCAGAGTTTGGAGAACCGCATGAAAACGGGAATTGGTCGCCGCATCTACACTTTCAGGTTATATGCGATATGGAAGATGCCTGGGGCGACTACGCGGGCGTATGCCGCCTCTCCGAGCGAGAGCGTTACCTTGCAAATTGCCCCGACCCTGATGGAATCTTGGGTTTGAATCAGTTTTGTGCTTAGATTTTTTGACACGGATTTGAAAATGATTTCACAGATAACACGGATTGTTCGTGGGGTGCGTTCAGAATTTTTTTTAGCGGTGAAATCTGTGCAATCCTGAAAATCCGTGCCCCAAAAATCATCATCGAATAGCCGCACGAATTTTCGAGGACAGATAATCCATAATCCACACCACCGCTGCAATGAGCAAAATAATTAACCCAACTTCGTGCCACCGCGCCAAACCTTGATATTGCACTAGCAGCGTCCCGATACCACCACCACCGACAAGACCAATCACCGTCGCCATGCGAACGTTGATATCCCAGCGATAAATCGTAAAGCTGAGAAAAGGCAAAATAATCTGTGGCACTACCGCGAACCAAATCACTTGTAATGGCGCAGCACCTACTGATTCCAGCGCTTCAACCGTCCCGTGGTCAATTTCCTCAATCTGCTCGGAATACTGCTTCACGAGCGAAGCGACCGTATGCACGGCAAGTGCCAACATTCCCGCAAAAGGACCAATCCCCACCCACACCGAAAAGACAATCGCCCAGATGAGCGGTTCAATCGAACGCGCAAGATTCGCCACAAAACGGATGGCGTAGTAGGCAGAGCACGCAGCCGGATGACCGCCAAAAATATCCTCAACACAATTTTTGGCACAAAAGAAACTGAGCGCAAACGAAAACGGCAGCGCAAGCAGCGTCGCCATCAGTGCGAGATAAATCGTCTCAATAATCGCAAAAAGTGCTTGCTCGAAAATGGAAAATTCCGGCGTAAAAAGCGCCGCAAAAATACGCCGTGCACCCGCCAAACCCTCGCTGGAAAATATATCGGCAAGCGAAATCTTCGTCACCAGCCATCCGGCAACGACCGTCAGCACCACCAGCACCCACGACACGTGCTGCGCCAGCGCTTCGCGCCACGTGCCGCGTACTTTGACGGCTTCGGGATTATCGAAAAAACCAAAGACCATACGCCCGGGCGACGCATTCAGCAGATTACCCACAAGCCCTACAATGGCACCGACAACCGCATACAAGGCATACCACGCAAGAGTCATCGCCGGAGCGCCATCGCTGGCATGAACCACGCCGAACCACAACGTGCGATGCAGGAGCATCACCAGATAAATCCCGAGCACTATATCCACAGAGAGCGCACCGGCACTTGCCTTGCGGCGTTCACGACGATTATGGCGGGCAATTATTTGAGCGGCAGTAGCTTTGGTCATAATGGGTAAGCAATGAAAAAGAATTGATACAATTGAGCGGCGGCTAATCTACAAAATTTTTCGGTTATCGCTTACGGGAAACAAGCATTTTTCCTGTCTGCCGTGTGCAGTCCGTCGTGATGCTTACCAAGTACGCACCCTCAGGCAAATGCGCTTCCACGATGTCCAGCGCCACACGGTTTTGTCCCACGCGCTGCGCACCGAGAGCTTTCGTAAAAAGTTGCTTTCCCGCCATATCCACGATTTCGACCACACCATTTGCCGAAGCGCATGAAGACTCGTATTGCACAGCAAAACTTGCTTCTGCCGGATTCGGAAAAATGGAAAGTCCGCCCGCAGAAGCATCAGCCACAACGCTCGTCGGCGCTGTACGGTTAATCGTCCATGTCAGCGTACGCTTGGGCTGGTTCGCTGGGCGAATCATCGCCGTCGCATCCACCACTTCGGCAGTAAGCGAATTGGCTCCTACGACAAGATTTTGCACCGGAATCGTCACAGATTCCGCATTAGCACTTCCCCACGGCGTGCCGTTCAGAAGCCAGCGCACCGTCAGCGTGTTCGGGTCGGGCTTTAGCAGTGTCAGCCTGAAAACAATTGTACCGCTTGCGGGAGCTGTGAGCGCATTGAAATTTGTAGGCGAAACTGCTTGAATCACATCCACGAGGGTATGAATTTTTAGCACGATTGCTTCAGCGCAAACCGAGCAAAACGGGCGACCGAGCGCCTCCATTTTGCATTGACCGCCCTGCGTCGGGCGAAACCATGCATTGCTTCCGCTATATGGAAAAATCCCGATATTACCGCGCCCAAGCCAATAACTCCACTTATTGGTAGTCGTGTTCGCGTTAGCCGTCATGTTCGGTTTTTCAATGGCATATTGTGGTCCAGCCCAGTATTCATCGGCAAGATAAGCAAAGCTATGACCTAGCTCATGTATCATCACCTCAAACGAACTCGTGTTGCCGCCCGTAGCAGCAGGATATGTTCCGCCCGAACCGCCATACTCGGTGGTATTGGCAACGACAAATGCTTGGTCGTAATCCGGCACCGATGCCGCCAGCACGGTGTTGATTTTATCGGTGCGTCTGGGCACAACGAGACGATGGATATTGCCGTAATCGAATGTCGTCTCAAAATATGTGGTGGGGCGTATGACAGGCATCGTAGCAGGACAATCGGGTGCTGTTTTGGGATGCAACACGCCGGACTGAGCCGAAGGCACATGAACAAGTGAGGTATTAAAAAAAGTACGATATTCCTTAAACGGCGATGTCGCAAAGAGTGCGGTATTCATGTCTCGCGCATGAACGCTGAAGGTGGAAAGTTCCGACGAGGTATAGCCATCCGAAAGATAGACAAGATTGACACGGTTCGAGCGAGGACCGTTATTCATAAAATTTTCTGTCGGAAAGCTCTGTGCTGATGCCGATTGCAGAAGAAGTATTGTTGCAGATAATGCTGAAATACATCCTGCAACACAATGTGCAAGGAAAAGCGAAAAACGAGATGGAGTATTCATAACGACAAGGAGATGAAATTAAAAACATAAAATTCATTATTTGCGAAGAGGAATAAGCGCGATTAATGACCGCCTGTGCGGTGCTTCTTGGAGCGGAGGAGTCCGAGTATCAGCCTGCACCCAGTGTTCAAGACGCACGGCGGCTATCGCTTCACGGCGCTGTATGCGCAAGGGTAAGTATGCCTCCGCAGTAGGAACGTGCCGTTTTTCGTAGTTATTTTGGTCGTTTGTAAATTCGTACACCGACTCCAGAGGATTATCCTCAAAGGTGCTGTCCACCACGTTTCCTTGCGCGTTCAGATACGAAACCAAGAGCAGCGATGCCGAATGCCCCGCACCGCCCACGCGCTGCTTTTTCATCGTTCCGGCGACGAGCATCATATCTTTCAAACTGGCGGTAACAACTTTTGTGGCGGTATCTTTTTTCAGGAGTATCGTCACAAATAAGAGGCTGTCTTGGGGAGTGAGTTGAGCGAGCGTGGAATCAGGGCGTGCAGCGTCCTTGAGCGCTTGCTCCGGTGCTTTGCAGCCCGTCGCAAAGAGTCCCGACAAAAAAACTACCGCCAGACCGCTTCCTACAAGGCTGCGAAAAACAAGAGAACGAGAAGTATTCATGCTGTTTCAGGTTATGCAAGTGTGCGTGTTCAACGCAAGAAAACGAAAGTAGATAGCACAAAATACAAAATTTTAGAACTTACGAAAAAACCGGAGTGCGGAATGTATGCTGCCTCAGAAGCAGCATAAAACCGACCTATGCGAAATAAATCCCGCACTCCATCAATGCTCGTTTCTGTTATTTGCGAAAGCCTCAATTTTTATTACTTTTTCAAGTAGCCCGCCAGCCACTCAAATATATTTTTGTGCCAAAACGCGCTATTCTGTGGCTTCAAGACCCAATGCCCTTCGTCGGGAATATACACCAAACGCGACGGTACGCCCCGGCGCTGCAATGCCGAGAAATACTGCATTCCCTCTTGAAGCGGTACGCGGAAATCGTTGCCGTCGTGAATAATGAGCGTCGGTGTTTTTGCATTTTGGATATATTTGTGCGGCGAGAATTTCTCAAAGTCGGGTGTCTCCCACGGCAACCCTTTTTCCCACTCGTCAAACCAGATTTCATCGGTCGTGCCGTACATAGAACTAAAATTATACACGCCGCAATGCGACACAAACGTCTTGAAACGGTTCGTCTGCGTGTTCATCCAGTTCACCATGTAACCGCCGTAACTCGCTCCGGCAGCCGCCATTTTGCTTTCGTCCAAGAACGGATAGGTTTTGAGAGCATAGTCAACACCATTCATAATGTCCGTGTACGCCTTGCCGCCCCAATCATGCGACACGCCGTCCACAAATTCCTGCCCGAAGCCTGTGCTGCCCGTGGGATTCGGCGCAATAATGACGTATCCCTGTGCTGCCCAAACCTGCATATTCCAGCGATTCGACCACGAATTGAGCCACGCGCTTTGCGGTCCACCGTGAATGAGAAACACGACAGGATGCTTTTTCGTTGCGTCAAAATTCGGCGGCAGTATCATCCACGCTTGATTCTTCACTTTTGCGCCCATGTAGGAGATTTTCTCAACTTTACCGAACACAATTTCCGACAGCGCTTTTCCGTTCACATCGCTTATTTGCTTCGGTGCAGGGTTTTTATCTTTCAGATTAACCGTAAAGACTTCGCTGGGACGGGTAAGTACGGCATGAGCAAAAGCAACCACGCCATTATTCGCAATCGAAATGGATGACGCAGCGCCCGCTTCAGTGAGCTTTTTGGGAGCAGTTTTTCCGTCAACGGCAAGGGCGTACAAGACGGCTTCGGCGTTGTCTTGCGTTTCAAGCACAACCGTTTTGCTGTCCTGCGTCCACTCGAACTGGTCGGCGCTGTAATCCCATTTTGCGGTTATACGCGAGGACGTACCTTTTGCGCGGTCGAGCAGCACAATATCCCATTTGTCCGCCTCGAATCCGGCGCGTGTCTGAGCGCGGTAGGCAAGCCATTTTCCGTCGGGCGAATAGCGCGGATAGGCATCGGCAGCGGGATTGCTTTCGGTGAGTGTTTTTTGTACGCCTGTTTTCACGTCCACCGTAACGATTTCAGAATTTGTCCGCCACGCCTCTTCCCGTGCGGGCAGAACGCTTGCCGTGAACGCAATTTCTTTGCTATCCGGCGACCAGTGGAAGTCATCTCCTGCTGAAAATGTGGACGAACTCGGCACAGCATCGCGGTCGCCGGGCGTGATATTGCGCGGCTCGCCGCCGGAAACAGGTACAACGAAAATGTGCATCCGTTTGAAATCCGTCCACGAATCCCAATGACGATAGAGCAATTTATCAATCACCAAGCCCTTCATCTTGCCGTTCTCGAATGCCTCGTCGCGCTCTTGCGTGAGTTTTTGACATTCCAAAAAGCTCTTCGTGGAATACTCAGGATACACCGACGACACAAACGCCATCATCGTGCCGTCCGGCGAAAACATCTGCTGC
This sequence comes from Ignavibacteria bacterium, assembly GCA_014654705.1. GTDB lineage: Bacteria > Bacteroidota > Ignavibacteria > Kapaibacteriales > UBA4661 > PH2015. The sequence goes on along the minus strand of JACVZY010000104.1, from coordinate 82,367 downwards.
GAAGCACCCGTAAAATGGCTTGTAAGCTGACGCTGTGCGCCTGTGGCAACGTCATAGAGATATACTTGCGACGTGCCTGAACTGGTCGAAACGTAGGAAAGAGTCTTGCTATCCGGCGACCAACGCGGGTGATTATCGGACTTCGGCGAAGCGACAATCAGGCGCGGTTCACCGCTTGCAACACCATTCGCACCAAGCGCAACGAGCCAAATATCAGTATTGGTGCGGTTTGCGGCTTTGTCCACTGTGCCGACGACATACGCAACAAACTTGCCATCGGGCGAGATTGCCGGGTCGGAAAGACGCTTCAAGCGGAAGAGGTCTTCGACCTCCAGAGAGCGTTTAGTTTGAGCGGGCGTTTGAGCCATAGCAGGCTGAAAAATGAGGATGAGTGCTGCGGCGAAGGCAGCGAAAAGAGGAAAACGGTTCATAATGTAAAAAGGATAAAAAGTAAACAAGGGTGTTGTGTCAGGTTTATTTATTCAAAGTCAGCTATTTTTGCATATTGCGATTGGTGGAATCACGCCGCTTTGCAGCGCTTGAATCCTCAGCTGTAGAGGGCAGACGTATTTTCGCGGAATCACCTGCCGACCCACTTGAAGTACCTCCGGTTGCAGAAGTAACGGTATCGATTGTTACCGAGAGCGTTTCCGACGTTGACAGCACAGGCGCTGGCGCCGAGGCTGGCGATGGCATCGGCGGAAGCGTCTCGCCATATTCTTTCAGTTTTTGTACGGCATATCGAACCGTTGCAAGCGCTGTATTTCCTGAACGCATGAGAAATTCTTTGAAATACACAACCGCCTGTTGTCGCAGTTTGGCATCGCCGCTCTTGTTCTCTCCTGCTTTAGCTACGGCAGCACGCTCTTGATGCATCTGGTCATAAAGTATTGCCAGTGCATAGCGTGCTTCGGCGCTTGCGCTATCAACCAATAGTGCTTGACGATAGTATTCAAGCGCTCTGTCGGTATTTTTCATTGCATTATAGGTCATACCGAGTTGCACAAACATACTGGCGAATTGTTTTCGTTTCATGCCTTGCAAAGTAACATTAAACAATATCACTGCGTCGTTATATTGTTTCACTTCGCGCTCGGCAAACGCCAGAAATGAGGTAAGCCGTATATCAATTTCCTGCATCCTTCCGAATGCAAGCCGGAGAAAGAAAGCCGCAGAATCAGGGCGTTTGAGTTGAAAATACATTACACCGAGTTCGCGCAAAACGCTTAAAGAAGAATCACCCAATCGCAAACACTGCAAATACGCCGTCTGTGCTTCACGGTATTGTTCCAGTTTATTGTGTGCGGCTGCTTTTCTTCGCCATAGCTGTAATTCATCAGGGTAAAATACCAACCCCCGTCCGGCAACGTCAATCACTGACCGATTATTGTCGATATTAGCCAAGAACGTAACTAATTCCAAGCGGTATTGAAGATTTTTTGGTAGAAGGTCCAACGCTGTCAGATAGTGTGCGGAGGCACGTTCCTGTGCGCCCGGCAAAGACGATTCGGCATACGCCCGCGCAGTCCGAACATACCACAAAGGATTTTTTGGCTCCTGCGCACACAAACGGTTATACAATCGAATGGAAACGGGAAACAAACGGTTTTCATCGCAAAATGCGGCGTATGTGGAAAGAGTGGCAGTATTGGAGGAATCCCGCGCCAGTGCTGCTTCAAAAGCCGTTCGTGCGGGTTCGACATTACCCAAGAAACGATAGCATTGCCCCAAAGAGCGCCACGCAGACGCGGAGGCGGAATCGCGCTTGAGCGATGCTTCCAATGCGGCAGCAGATTGCGCATAATCCGCACTGGCAAAAAGCGAAAGCCCCAGCAAGCGCCACGCCTCGGCGGAAGAAGAATCGCGTTCTAAGTATTTCCGCACTATCTCATTGGCTTCGCCATAGCGCCCATCGGCAAAAAGAACCTTTGCTTCGGCGAGTGATGGCTTTGTCTGCGCTGTGGCATTAGCGTACAGAAAAACTATGCAAACCAGTATAAATGCTGCCCCCAAAAGACCACGTACGAAATTCATAACGGCAAGTATTGAATGAAATGGAAACGAATTATTTGTTCAGACGGTATCTACAAAGAGGAAAAGAAGTTTCACACCACGCGCACCACCACAAACGTCATATCGTCGTTCAAAAGTGCGCCCTCAGCCCACTCTTCCGCCTTGCGCACACAATGACGGATGATTTCGTGTGCCGTCATGCCGCCAACACTTGCGCAAGCAGCCTGCGCGACGTCATAACCCAAGATGTCGTCATTGTGATTAAAGCGTTCCGGGAAGCCATCACTCATCAGTATCAGCGCATCACCCCGCGAAAGCGTGATATGGCGCTCCTCGTAGGGAAAATTTGCCATTGTGCCGAGCGGCATAGATTTCATCAGAATTTCTTCCACCAATCCATGCTCCGCCCGATACACCAGTGCCGAAGGCATTCCTGCATTTGCAATCAATACCTTCACACCTTCAGCATCCGTTTTGATGCGAGCGACCATGAGCGCCATGAACATTGAGCGCAGATTCATTCGTTTCAGAATTGGCGAGGTGGGCTTCAGAACATCAGATGCAGAGCCGATTGTTTTATCGTCCTGTACTTGCACCATTGCTGCCAAGAGGCTTTTCGTGGCAGCGACCATTGTTCCGGCTTTCACGCCATGCCCAGTTGCGTCGCCGATAGCAATGGTGAGCGTTCCGTCCGAACCGGTGAAATAATCGTAATAATCGCCACCTACCTCGCTTGCGGTCTGCATAAACATTGCAATATCCAAGCCCTGCACTTGCGGCATGGTCTGAGGTAGCATTGAAAGCTGGAGTTTTCGTGCGTCTTCCAGTTCGGCGGTTTTCCGCTCATTGTCTGCTTGAAGCACCTTTCGTTCAACTTCTCGCGTGATTGCTTTATCGGTAAGCTCTTGCACTTCAACGAGTTTTTGCGCCAGTTCTTTATTCGTAGAAGCAATTTTTTGCGAAAGAAAAACCGACATGGCTAGTGGAATACTAAAGAAGCTCCCCACCACCAGTACGCCGCCCATCTGATTTAAGGGAAGCGCAATGATATTATTCTCTGCCAATATTTGTGCTCCCAGAAGCAGAGCAAAAGAAAGTCCGCCCGCACCCAACAACCATGCACCTTTCCGCTTGCGTATAATGCTAAGAATGACAATCCGCATGATGTCAAAAAAGATGATGCCCATGAACAGCAGAAACGACCGATTACTTTCCCGCAAAAACGGAATAAGACTTCCACCCCAAAAGACCACAATAGGCGAAAAGCTCACGATAAAAATACCAATAGGACGTTTGGTATAAAACGTCGCGTAAAAAAAGCCCACACACGAGATAAATGCCATCACGAGCACATACTGATTAAACGCCAGCATCCACGTCAGCAATTCGACATGGTACTCCAACCATTTTTCCAGCACTCGCGTTGCGAAATGCCACGCAATCCCGCCCGTAAACAAGCTGTACAACAAGTGTTCACGCCCACCGGTAAAGATAAGCAAATTGACGTGCAAGAGACATAATATCGCCATACCGCCGACAATCAGCATCATCAACGTCGCCCACATTTCCTCACCGCGAAGACTTTTGTTGAGGTTATTAGTGGTCGCCAAACTAAGGTCAAACCCGACGACGCTGCGGCTGGCAAAGAATCTCCGGAACCGCTCCCACGCCCACGAATCGGAATAGCGCACGGCAATAACGTGTTCACCATTGGCAGTTTTGGCGAGATGAAAGCGCATCACCGAGCGCTCACCGTAAGGGCGCATTGTTTGCTCTCCGGCGCGAGTGGCAGCAGGTGTGCCGAACACTCCTATACGCTTACCGTCCAAATAGACTTCTGATGCGCCTCGGTGACCAATATCCAAGCACAATTCCTCCAAATACGCCGCAGAATCTACCCGAAAATGGAAGCGATACCAACCGATACCGTTCCAGTCCTGCTCTGTCAGTTCCTTCAAATTCCACGCTGTACCCTTCACACATTTCCATGCACTATCGGCAAACTCGCGGCTGACCCATGCGGAGCGTTGATTTGCGTCATCTCCGGCATGATAACACCATTGTAATTCGCTGAGTGTCACTGTGGAGGACGATAGCATTTGTACTGTAAAGGTAGGCGTAGTCTTATCCGAAGGCTGCACAAGCGATTGCGAAAACAGTGGCACTGGCGTAGCAACTATATATTCTGCACAGCAAAGCGCGAGAAGAAGTATCCATTGAGCGAAACGTTTCATCTGGTTTCTCGGCAAAAGAAGAAAAAAAAGATTACGGTATAAACCGAAGCGAAGCGGCAATATACAACACATTCGGCATGAAAAACAAGATTTGGCACACACCGTACAGGGCTTTCACATGAAAAATATACATGGCATAAATCAAGGTGTTGAACGAAATCATCGTGAACTATTTGCACAGATATCTGTACAGATCAAGAGTGTCTATGCTACGGCATCTGTGCTACGGCATGAGAACTGGTTTCAGTGGCACAAACTGAGCGCCACGCTCACTTGTCTGTGTTCCAAGAATCATTCTCCAGGTGCTTAGTTCAATAATTCCTCACGCATTTCGTCCCCACCGATAGAACGCTGTCTAAATCACCACTGCTAACCAATTTTCTGTGCTTTGTTTATGTTCACTGCAATATTCGTATTGAGAAAATGTCGTGTCATTATGCAGTCTGCAATTATTTGTATCTGTGTTTTTGCAGCAGTGTGCACGGTGTCGGGACCAGTGCAATCGCAGACTTCATGCGACCTGCAGCGCTTTACTGCCGCGTCTGCGACCTTTTCCGACCGCGTTAGCCGACAAGGATTCTACGAACCAAGTCTTGATTGTTACTGGCTTATTCAGCCCACCAACGGACAAATACTCCGGCTGACGTTCACCCAATTCTCCACCGAAATCAATGCCGACGTGCTGACGGTGTATGACGGCGCAGACACGCTTGCTCCCGTCCGTGCGCGATTAAGCGGTCAGGCTCTTCCGCAACCAATTACCAGTTCAGGAGGCTCATTACTGCTGCGTTTCCGCACCAACAGCAATGTACAAGAACGTGGTTGGACGGCTTCTTACACCTCATCCACCTCGGGGCAAACCATCGCAGCAAGTCCATCAATGCTGACGTTTCCGCCTGTCCTTTTTGGTGAATCTACCGTTGCCACGTGCGTCTTCACTGTCTCGGAAACTTCTACTCCATTAGTTTTGTCTGCATCCGGCGGTTTTCAATGTGCTCTGGCGCAAGTATCTTTGCCTTCGTTCTCAGATAACCTCATCATTTCACCGACACAACTCCAAGCCAGTAGTGGTCGCATCTCTGTTCTGGTTCGTTGTATTCCTACTGGAACAGGAAAACTTTCGGGAACACTCACAGCACTCAGTGGTGCACGGGAAGTAATACTTCCGCTTTCAGCAACGGCATTGCCGGCTATTTTCTGGAAGCCAGCAAGTGGTCCCTTCAGCGCAAGCGTTCAAAGCCTTGCTATTGCGCCCAACCAAACAATTTTTGCCGGAACACTCACGGGTGTCTATCGGTCGAGCGCTGCTGGAGCCGCATGGTTGCAGGCTTCAAGCGGATTAGATGCGAACAGCTCTCTTGTCATTCGCGCTCTTACAGCAACAGAAAATGCTGCCTTTGCAGGAACAGATGAAGGTCTCTTTCGCACGCAGGACAACGGTAGAACATGGCGTAAAAATGCGGCTCAACTTGCAAATGCCAATATTTCAGGCTTGAGTTCGACACGCAATACTATCTACGCTTGCGCCAACGGCGAACTTTGGCTCTCACGCAGCAGCGGCGATACATGGGAACGCTTGACAAGCCCTGCCTTTGCGGGCTTGAAATTAAACATTGTTTTTGCCGAACCAACCCCGCAGAGTATTGCTATTCCGCTTCTACTTCTTAGCGCGACGGATACGACTTCGCAAGCAAGTGTCATTATCACGTCGCAGGATAACGGTCAAACATGGCTACGAGAACAAAACTTCAGCGTAGGAAGCTCACCAATACTCGGTTTTGCCGTTTTGCGCGACAGAAATCAAGGCGCAACTATTTTCGCCGCCACAGCAGGACGCGGAATCTTCCTCAAACGCCCGCCACAAATTGCGTGGGAGCAAGTACAAAAATCACAATCCACCAATGAGCTTATTCGAGATACCGTCTCGCAAATTGTTGTAAGTCGCACATCTGTTTTCGCCTCAACCTTCGATGGCGTCTATCGCTCCGACGATGCCGGACAAACGTGGCGCAGACTTATTCGCGGCTTGACCGAACAAACCGTCCAAACGCTTGCGGCAAGCGAAGCGGAATTGTATGCGGGAACAACAGCAGGAATTTTTCGCTCCACCAACGGCGGCGAAGCGTGGCAGCCCGTTAGTACAGGTCTTACGGGTGCAGTTGTTACGGCAATCAAGGAAATACGTGGTTTTTTGCTGGCGGGCACACTTGGAAGCGGTGTGTACAGGTCTGTGGATAATGGCGTAACGTGGCAACTCGCTAATAGCGGTCTTTCGGCGCGGTCGCTGTTCAATCTCGTCAGTCGCGCAGGAATCGTCTATGCAACATCATTTGACAGTTACAATCCCGGAAACGGCATCACTCCAGGTGTGTACCGCTCAGCCGATAACGGTTTGACGTGGTCGAAGGTGCTGGAAGACAGCGTAGGACTAGATAATGACCGCAACCCGTTTTTCGGGCTGATAAGCACGGAACGCGCTCTGTATGCAGGTGCCGACAGCGGACACATATGGCAATCGCAAAACGGTTTTGCGTGGCGCTTACTCAGGATTGCGGGTGCTTCCAAGCCCGTTGCGGCGATTACAGAAGGCTTGGGAACAAGTATTTTTGCGGCAACACGAGGCAGTGGCACGTTTCGCTCCGATGATGACGGCAGAACGTGGACTCTGATGAATCTTCCCACCTCCAATGCCGCTTCACAAGATGCATACAGTATTTTCACCAACAATAATGCGATTTTTGTGGGCACATTTGCCGGACTCTTTCGCAGTCGCAATAATGGTTCAAGCTGGGAACTACTCGCATTTCCTGCTCTCTCGGAAAAACCAACCTCCATGCAGAGTATTGATGGTGTGCTGTACGTGGCGACAGACGGCAATGGTGTCTGGCGCACGGCGGACAATGGCGATACGTGGCAGGCTGTGAACGACGGAATTGTCGGCGAGGAAGCGCAGGTATATTCGCTATTTTCGGCAAATGGAACCGACCTCTATGCCGGATTGCGCGGCGGTGCGGTAATTTCGACTTCGCTTCAGCTTCCTTCCGATGCGCCCCGCGCTATTCTCTCCATTCCCGACACGCTCAAAGCCCGCATTGGCGATACGGTAGAAGTGCCGATAATTTTGCGGTCTTTGGCTGGTAATCTTCGTGAGCGCAAGTCTGTAAGCGGCTTTCTACGGTTTAATGCTTCGATGTTAATGCCGCTTACCGAACAAGAGCGGCAGATTTCATCGGTTTCCAACGGTGAGCGGCAGCTTCCGATACGCTTTTCACTCACAAATTCGCCCGGGCAGGCGCTCGCAACCGCACGTTTTCGCGTTGTTCTGGGGAATAACGCTGCTACGCCGCTTATGCTCACCAATATCCAGTCCACACCGAGCGATGCAATAGTTGTTATGCCTGAAAGCGGTGTATTTACGGCGCAGGGCTTGTTTACAGGCAATGGAACGCGCCTCTACCGTTCGCAGGGTGCACCGACAATTCTTACACTTACTCCAAACCCCGCACCACAAGAGGCTTTCATTGAGTACGAACTTGCCGAACAAGCAGAAATCACGCTTTCACTCACGAATATCTTTGGTCAAACGGTCAAAGAAATATTCACTGAGGCACAAGCAAAAGGACGTTATCAAACGAATTTTTCGCTGAGTGGCGTTCCGACAGGCACGTATTTTCTTGTTCTTGCAACATCTCAGAGCCGCACCATTCGTACTATTTCCGTCATTCGTTAATCCCCAAAAATCATTATCCTTCATCGTTGGGATAGACGATAATCTTCACTCTTCATCATTTCGTACAATGCGTATTATTCCTTCCTTCTGCTTCATACTTTTTTTCGCGCTTTTGGCTGCCAAAGCACAGGAAACATCAGCTTTGCAGGGCGGTGTGCGGTATGGTTTGAGCGGTAATGTGGGCGTCAACCTGCATACTGTACGCTTTCTGTCTATGCCGGGCGGCATCCGAGAAACGATTGATAACGGAGCTGCAAACCTTGATTATAGCTATGTTGCTGGTGTTGGCTTCCATGGAAACGGCGGTGTATTTGCAGAATTTCCATTGCTCTCGTGGTTAAATCTTGGCGTACATTTGAATTTCTACGACAAAAGCGGACTTTTGGAATCTCCCATTATTGCTACTCCCGCAGGTCGTTCCGACGGTACGGAAACAACATTATTTTCGTCCCGCAAAATGGATGCTTTTTTGCAAACTATCGGACCGGAATTGATTTTTGGCATTACACCAATTCAAGGACTCAACTTGTATGCTGGCTTGCGAGGTGATTTTGCATTCCAAAAAAACTATTACCAGCGCGAGGAAATGCAACCCGAAACTGACGGCGCATTTGAAAACGGCTTACGGGTGCGTAATGAACTGCGCGGAGAATTGCCAGAAGTAAGGAATCTTGGCATTGCGAACTTCAACGCAGCGCTGACTGGAGGTTTCGGTGTGGAGTTCGCTCTTGGCAATACTCGGGCTTTCTCGGTGGAACTACGTGTTTTGGGTGATGTGGGCGCATTCAATGTGTTTCAACGCATGGACAGACCTGACGATGAGTGGTGGCGTGTGAACAGCCTAAAAGCAGGGCTGGCAGTCCGCTATTATCCTGAACGCGAGAAGGCTTTGAGCGAAATAGAATCACGTTTGCAGCGAATACAAGAAATAGAAAAAGCCGTTGTAAGCGAACGGACAAAAATACAAGAAGAACTCAAAGAATTGAAACAAAGCGGTCTTTCAGCATCAATTGTCGGTGTAAGCGGAACAACTTTTTCCGGCAAAACCATCAGCAATCCGCGCATTACCGTAGAAAAAACACTCGTTTCTCGCATTATTCAATGGCAGCCTTCGATAACCTTCAATGATGCCTCCAGCATTATTCCGGCAGCCTACAAACGGATTTCAGCGCAAGCCACAAAAGGCTTTTCGACAGAGCAGCTGTGTACGCAATCCGCTCCAATTATCGCATCGCAGACGCTCAACATTGTAGGTAAACGCCTTACGGAATATCCCGCCGCAAGCCTTACTGTTATCTGCTCTTTACAAGAGGATACACCCACGACCAGCATTTCTCCGGTTGCAGAGGCTCGCATACGTTCTGTACGCGAGTATTTACAAGCCGTCTGGAACGTCGCACCGGAACGTATTCAAGGCAAAGAAGTCCGCTTATCACCAAGCGAACAATCATCCCAAGCATCACCATTGCTGGCACGAACAATCGTCTTCCAGTCCAACTCGCCCGAAATTTTGCAGCCCCTCCGCAGCGAATCCATTGTACTTCTCCCCAATATTGCTTTGCTCATCATTGAAATGGATATTCGCTCAGGGCAAGGCTTAAAAGAATGGATGTTAGAAATTTCGCAGTTTGAAGACCGCGAAATTCGGACGCTCGGCTTGTTCAAGGGCAGCAAGGATTTCCCCCGCAGCATTCGGTGGAATATGAACGAAGAAAGCGGCTCTTTGCCAGGCGCTGGCAATCCAATCAATATCCATGTAGAAGCAACAGATATTGCGAATCGCACTATTGATGCTGTCCCTGTGGAAGTGAGTGTGGATAGAGATTTCACGCAATCAAGCTCTCCGCGGTATCGTCTCGAAAAATATAGGATAATTCTTGAAGACAATCTCGAAAACACCGTATTTGCGGAATACTCATCACGCCAACCCGACGCACAAGTACGAGTTATTGGCTCACCTGCACTCTGGACAACACGCTTGCAATCACAACTTGCGACAAAACTTGGTATGCCGCCCGCAGCAATTGTCTTCATTCCTTCCGATGCCGCCAAAGAGCAATCTAGCAACGAAGATATCACAACACAACAACGGCTGATCTCGCTGGAGATACTGGAAAAAATTGGCAAATAATATAGCCGCGTTATCGACTATGCGATGGTGCCAATAAGTGAAAATACTTCCCTTTGGTTCTCTCCAACGTTTGGCGAATCTGAGTAAAACTGGCAGCCGAGGGTTTGAGGTTAGTGAAGGTGTCCACAATTTTTCGATGGTTGTATATGATAAACGTGTTTTCTGCATCAGGATTTATCTTGTTCAGATGAACTTCGCTTTCTGCATCGCTCAGAGAGGGTACAAAGGTAAGTGCGATTTTTGATAAGCGCAGTTCTTTTCCTATACTCGCCAGCGCTCCTTTTCGTTGCTCGGCAGAATAGCCAATTTCATTACCGTAGATGAAATAGACCTTTAACTCGTTGCCGCGTTTTAGGCTTTCGTCTTCCAGAAATACCAGCCATTGCTTGATTTCTTCCCAATTCGGTTTATTGCCCACAAAGTATAAAATACCGTGAAAACGCCCGTATTTGCAGACCGGACAGGCTCTTGTTCCTGCATCGGGTCCCCACGCATGAAATGGCATAAAGGAAGGACTGTCATCTCCATTCTGCAACCCTGAGCGAGTGTTTTTCAGGGCAAGGGTAGGATAATTCGGTATGTTCATCCCCAAAACGATTGGATGCTCCGCTACATGGAGATTCCCCGCCAGCACAATCCTCACAATACCGCTACCGCCTCGTTTTTGGGGTGGATGACGCTTCAGATCAGGAAGAAGGAGCGGGTCGTCATCAAAGACGATATCGTCAATATAGTATTCGTTGGCAATGGTGGGTTCTTTGATAGCAAAATGGATATGCTGCGGAATGGTGCGATTGGGATAGGCTTTAGGGCGAATCGTGTACAGCGCGTAGTTCCCTTCGGCATCGGTTTTTATCCATCCTCGTATGTGACCGTGCTGCTTTGCGCGTTCATCCATGCCGGCGCGAGGTGAATAATAACCGTTATTATCCGTATGCCAATAATAAAGAATGACATTTGCCGCCGGTGTTCTACCGTCTGCTTGATAGACTTTTCCGGTCAAGAGCAGCTTCGTTCCAGATTCCCGCCAACCTGCGCTTGTATCAACGGCTTTAATGTGTTTTGGCATCCCAACGTACATCAATTCGCACCCGTCGCAGCCCTCGCCAACGACCGATGTACGATGTTGAGCACTTCCAATCTGAACGTTTCCAATCTGAGCGTTTCCAATCGTCGCAGAAGTGCACACAAAAAGGAGAATGACGAACACGTGGAAGTAGATTTTTTTGGTAATCATTTGGGTACTCATGACGAAAAGATTTTTGTGGTAAAAAATGTTTTCGCACAATATACCGCCGCTATCAGAGGCTTTGCAACTCGTCTGCGGTGTCCTGATGAAATTGTATGGCAAGATGAGGTGCATCCATTATGAACTCGTCATACCGTTTGTCATGCTGAGGATATTTTCTCAAGGCGCGTCTTAAATTCTTTGGCATAATTCCTGCTCAAGCGCACCTCGCGGTTATTGGCAAGGAGAATATCGTAATCGCCATTGAGCCTTGAGGTGTAGGAAACAACCTTCCGAATATTGACAACGGTTGATTTATGTATTCGTACAAAGTACTGGTGAGGTAAGGTGGCGTGTAGTGCTTTTAATGTGTCGGAGTGAAGATATTCTTTGTCGTGGGTGTGAATAGCAATGTACGGCGCGGCGGCGGTTATGCAGCAAATATCATCCACCGATACGGCGACGTAGCTTTTTGCCGTACTAATAACAATTCGCTCAACGGCAGTCGTAGAGCCATGTTGCTCTGCAATATTTTCCTTAAGAGGAAGCGGCTCTTGAGAATCTCGCAGCCGAAAGTACAGCACACCAATCAGTCCGTACAGAAGGAAATAGATAACAACATCAGTCGTAAGCGTATAACTTAAATTGCCGATAATAGAATATGTATGGTCAAAAAGAACGGCAGACAAGCCATAAACAAGCACAGAAAACAGCAACGCATGAGCAACAACAGCCAAGATCACAAAACACACAACCTTCATGAAGACAGATTCTGCTTGCCACCGAGCACCGTACTTGCTCATCATCCAAAGCGCACCATACGAAATCGGCAAAAACAAGACCCAGAAAATCCTGAAAAGAAGGGATTCGGTCACATAGAACGCACTGCTATTGCGGAGGGAGTACATCCAATCTTGAAGCACGGCAAGACTCATAATAAAAACCAACATGAGTGCAGACAAAACAACCACGTTTTGCCGCTTTAACTTTAATATTTTTAACAACAAAGGAAGCTCCGCCCGTACCATAAATGAATTACTCTGATAAAGATATTCCATCATAATTTTGTTGATTGTTTTTCCCTATAGATTCCCTCGCAATATGCTTACTGGCTCATCCGCCGCGCCACCACGCGCAAGCGCACATAATCCGCCGTCCATGCGCCTTCACTATACAGCACTGATGACCGCAAGAGTTCTTGCGCCCGCAGGCACGCTGCCTCGCGAACGTCGCTCTCAACGCCGTGAAATATCGCCCCGCCGAACATTCGTAGCCAGTTTGCTGCACCGTCTGCACCTTCAAGTGGTGTTGGGCGGTCGAAATGCCATAGTGCTTCCACACGAAAACCATTTTTTTCTAAAAGCGTGGCATATTCCGCAGGCGAAGGGAAATAAAACGTGTCAGGAATATCGCGCCCCGTCAGTTCCAGCAGCGCCGCCCGTGCTGCCTTGCGAAGGAGAGCCACATTGCCTTTGCCGCCAAACTCCGCAATAAATCTGCCCTGCGGCTTCAAGGCAGCATATACGCTTCGCACAACGCCTTCCGCGTTCGGAATCCAATGCAGCGTAGCATTGCTGAAAACCTCATCAAATGGCACGTCTGCACCAACATCCGCCAAAGAGAACTTTGCCGCATCTGCCTCATAGAGTGGCAATGTCGGATACAAACGCCGTCCATCTTGAAGCATTTCCGCCGAAGCGTCCATACCAACAGCTATCGCGCCCGTTTCAGCGATTTGCTGCGTCAGGTGCGCCGTACCACAGCCGAGGTCGAGTATGCGCTCACCAGCTTGAGCATTGAGCAATCCCAAGAGGTCTTTGCCAAAATTGAAAACAAACGAGTGTTGGCGGTCATAAAGCGAAGAATCCCATTTCATGCGAGTTTTGAATAGAAGTTGACAAAAAAAATAAAGAGAGGGCATTACTTACGCTGCAGGCGGAAGTGCCGCGAATATGGAAAATTGTTCGCGTTTGCGCAAGTATTTCCGCGAGAGTGGACAAGAAGCATAACAAACAAGAAATACAAATGGCTACAACCATGATTTGGTGCGTCGTGCACCGCCATTCTTGTTTGTAGCCATGTATCAACGAAATCGAACAACGTTATTTCAGTTGTTTCATAATATGCTCAATGGCGCGGTCAAGCTGTGGATCTGCGCCTTCCAGTCGGTCTTTGAACGTTGTTTTGACGTACATATCCGGTTTTACGCCCTCTTTTTCGATGTTTTTTCCGTCCAACGTGTAGCATCCCCACGACGGCAGCCGATAGAACGAGCCGTCCACCAATCCCTTGCCGCTTGTAAAAATAATCCACCGATACGTCTCTGTGCCAATCACCGTGCCGAGTTTCAGTTCTTTGAATCCTGTGGCGGTCATCTCACCATCGCTCAATGTCTGCTCGTTGATAAGTAAGACAATTGGTTTTGCTGCCGGAGCAAAATTTGATTGTGGCGTGAACTTGCCTCCACGATATTTCCACTGCAAGTAAGGCTTTTGTGACAGAAATCTCAGTACCTCGTCGTGTACGTTTCCACCGGTGTTATAGCGCAAATCGAGGATGAGAGCATCCTTGTAGTGCAGTTCGGAATTCATTTCAATCAAAAACTGCTCCAGCGCGCCTTGTCCCATATTTTTCATCTGCGCGTAGGCAATGCGCTCTTTGCTGGCAGCGTCCACGCGGCGCTGGTTCTCGTCCAACCACTCGTCGTATAGCAAATCATTGATTGCAAAATACGGCTGCGGATGCAGCTTGACATTCATCTGTTTGCCCGCACGGTCGAAAGTCAGTTCGATTTCGTCATCCAGCGAGGGTTTGACAAAGTAAAACTCACGATTCTGAGCGGTGTTTACTGCCACGCCGTTTACTTTCACAAGCACATCGCCGGGGCGTATATCTTTGCCCGCCACATCAGCCGGAGAGCGCTTCACGACAGACTTCACTGTGTATGGCTTGTCGTTGTCGAATATGATGCCTGTCGCATGAGTGCGTGTGCCGAAATACTGGGTTTCTTCGCGTCCTGAGCTATTGAAACCAAGATGCGAAGAGTTCAGTTCACCAAGCATATCGCCAAGCAGTGTTCGCAAATCCGCACGAGAATTAAGCATCGGAAGCAGTGCCGCATAACGCGTGCGCGTTGCCTTCCAATCCAGTCCGTGAAAATCATCGGAATAAAAATTTTCTTCCACATTTGCCCAAAGTTCATGGAACATTTGCCGGAACTCGCTTTGCAGGTCGCGCCGGAATGTGGTTGAAATATCAATCAACTCCGTTTTATTGCCCTCAAGGTCGAGTTTGTGGATATTCCCCGCCACAAGCAAATAATACTTGCCGTCTGCTTCCCGTAGGTCAAAACCGCCAACCTCCGCGCCCGCTATTTTTTCGGTTTTGTTTGCTTCAAAGGGCGTAAGCACTGTTTTCCAGAGGTTGTTTTTGCCTTCTGCGTGGTCAGAAACATACAAAACCGTTGTTTTATCATCTTTCTGAATCACCCAAGAGTTCGACTGCGAGCCAAACTCAGGGCTAATACGCTCCAAACGCCGCATCAGTCCTTCGGCATTGATGCTCACTGTGACGGCAGGCTTGGATTCTGCTTTTTTATCGTCCTTTTTATCATCTTTTTTGTCGTCGTCTTTTTTATCGTCTTTTTTGTCATCTTTTTTCGCTTCTTCCTTGAATAATTCTGCAAACTTATCCGATTTGTAACCGCGTTCGATTTTCTCTAACGGCATTCGCCAAATGTGAACATCCGGCGCACCAAAGGGATACGAAGGTTTAGTGCGGCTTGCTTCAAAATAAATGTACTTGCCGTCGGGCGACCAAAATGGACTTGTCTCGCTCACGCCTGTATTGGTGAGGTTCAGGGTTTTATTCTCAGCAATGTTGTGCACAAAAATATCTTGCTCGAAATTGCGATACGCCGTGAAGACCACATATTTATCATCGGGCGAAAACCGCGCTGTTTGTGGATAAAGCGCCCAAAACTCGTCTTTGGCAAGGGTGCGGCTCTGCTGCGTTTTCAGGTCGAGCAGGCGTATTTCCTCGCGCCCGCTTTGATAGACGGCTTTAGTACGGTCTTTGTTCAGCGTCAGCGCTTGATTGTTCCGCGCATCGCTTGTTATCTGCTTTTCAGCACCCATGCCGTCAGCAGCTACCGTGAACCAATTCGTGTACCCACCCAGCGATGTCACCGTGCGGCTAAAGAGCAACGTTTTATTATCCGTCCAATAGACCTCCACGACGCGCTCTTGCGGGTTTGCGGAGATATTGCGCACAAATTTTCCTTTCACGTCCGACACAAACAATTCGCCCCGTGAGACAAAGGCAATTTTTTTATTGTCCGGCGAGACGCTGAAATCCGTGATTGCGCCTTTGGTGCTGAAATCCTGTTCGCGCTCCAGAGTTTGGTTGTTAAATACTGTGACGGGCAGTTTTCGTGCGGCTTTGGCAACCACATCATACGCCCAGAGTTGATAATCTCGTTCAAAAACTACCACCGAGCCGTTTGCACTCACGCACGGGTATTTTATGGAAGTAGGAAATGTCGTGAGTTGCGCTTTCTGTCCGGCATTGAAGGTATAAAGATTGAACTCGCCATTTGCTTCGTCGGACACAAAATAGAGCGTTCCCGACTTGTCAATGGTTGTTCCGAAGTCTTTGCCCCGATAATTGGTGTATTCCTTGTACTCGCGGGTTTTGGGATTATACGACTTTATATCGGGGTTGTAATCGCCTTTATACCGCTTGCGATTAGCGAACTGGCGGCTTTCCCAGGTGTCAGTAAAAAAAAGTTCGCCACTTGTGGGATGCTCCGCAATACCATGCACCGTGTTAAAAAAATGCTCAAACACCCGCTTTGGAGTGCCGCCGGAGACATTGACTGTGTAGCTGGCAAAGTTGTTGTAACGGTTCGAGGTGAAATAAATACGCTCGGAATCCCACGACCACGAATCTACTTGGTCTCCCGCCTCGTGGAAGGTGAGTTGCTTGATAGCACCGCCATCAATCGGCATGACAAAGACATCGTTATTACCGTACTGCGTGGACGAGAACGCAAGCCATTTGCCGTCGGGCGAAATGCGTGGGAAGGTCTCTCTGCCTTGCATAGCAGTCAAGCGAACGGCAGCACCGCCCTCAACGCCAACCTTCCACAAATCGCCTTCGTAGCTAAAAACGACCGTTTTCCCATCAGGACTGACGGCGGGAGTGGTGGCAAAAAATACATCTTTGGTTTGAGCATCCGACGGAGCGCTTGTGGAAGCGGCGGCGACACACATCAAGAACACGGAAACAATCCATTTTTTCATAACAGGAGAAAACTGAAGGTAAAAAAACGCCTGTGAATTAGTCGTGATTAAAAACGGAGAAATAGCACGTATTGTTGCAATTTCGACGCTCATATTACACATATTTCCGTAATTTGCCAACGGTGTTCAACACGAACTTTCTTGGTAAAAATGGTACGAATCCGACGATGTATTTGCTCTCCGATACACGCAAAGAACTTTGTATTTTATGCAATAGATTTTTCACATTGATTGACGCATGAATCAATTTCTTCATTCCATCCGACAAGCCTCAATGCGCCTTTTCAGCACAGGCTTTCTGAGCCGCAGCATAGACAATGTTGCCGCGACAGCCTTGGTTTTTTGCGCGTTGTGGCTGTTATATTACGTGCCGTCGTCGTTAGCAATTTTAGACCCGCTTGCAAAGGCTTTTTCCGATATTGAGCTTTCCGACCTCGTTTTTTCACGCCTCCGCGACGACTCAGCTTCACATGCCGATACAAACATTGTGCTGGTGAACATCGGCACCTTGAACCGTGCCGGTATTGCCGAAGAAATCAAGCGTGTAGCGGCTCAGAAGCCACGTGTTATCGGGGTGGATGTGATGTTTCGCGCTCCGAAAGATTCTGCGGGTGATGCTGCCCTTTCGGAAGCGCTCCAGTTCTGCCCGCGCACGGTGATGGTATCAAAACTTGCCGATTACAACCACGCTTCCGAAACATTTGCCACGCGCCAAACCTCGTACCCGATATTCCATACCTACGCCGGAATGGGCTTTGCCAATATGGTTTCTTCCAGCGATGAAGACGCTCCCGATGCGCTTCCTACCGATATGATTCGCCTCTTCAGCCCGCACGAAACACTGTCGGATAGCGGAGCCATACAAAGCGCGAGGCAAAAAGATAAAGAATGGGCTTTCGCCGTGAAAGTCGCATGGTATATGGACTCCAACGCCGTCAATCGCCTCTTGGCAAGGAAAAATGGCACCGAAACGATTAACTATCGCGGTAATACCGACAAATTCTACACACTTGATGTCGGCGATGTGCTTTCGGACAGCGCCAATCTTGCGTTCCTGCATGGAAAAATTGTTATTTTCGGCTTTCTCGGCGAAACATTTGGTCGCCCTTCGGCAGAAGATATTTTCTTTACCCCGATGAACAAGCAGTACGCAGGCAGAACGTTTCCCGATATGTACGGCGCTGTTATTCACGCTAATATCGCTTCGATGATTCTTTCCGGCGATTACATCACGGCGCTTCCCGATGCTGTTGCGTACGTACTTGCTGCACTGCTTTGCTTTGCGAACATTTCGTTTTTGTCGTATCTCTATTACCGCCATCCCAGAGCTTATGATACCTTGCAACTAGCTTTGCAATTTGCCGAAAGTGTGGCGCTGCTTGTGGCATTCACAGCAGCATTCCACTGGTTTCGCTTAAAACTGGATGTTACGCTCCTAGTGGCAGTAGTGGCGATTGCGCCAACCATTCACGAAATTTATCATACCTTGCGCACATCACAGCGAAAGAACATCTCCGCCGAAACTTCATCCGGCGACCTTCCTGCAACGACGGAGTAGAGCCAACAATCAGCCGTATTCATCTCCCCATTTAACCATTCCTTTTTTAATAGCCATGAAACGAATCAGCTTTTTTATTCGCACAAGCTCATTCTTACTTGCCTTGGCAATTCTTAGCCTTGCAGAAAACGCCTTAGTCGCGCAAGAATTGACTATCCTGAGTGCCAAGGGAACCGTGACTATCAAGCATGGAAGCACTGTGCAAGCAGCAAGCACCGGCGCAAAATTCCGTGATAAAGACGTTTTGAGCGCCAAAGCTCCCTGCTATGTGGTTATTAGTTCTGCCGAAGGGAAAACAGTGGAAATTCGCACCACGACAAGTGTCAGCGCCAGCGAACTGAACGCAAAGCTAAAGTCGGTGAGCGGCACAATGAGCGGAAAGGTAGCCAGTTATATTTTTGGCGAACTCAAGAACTCTGTACCAAGCGTAAAGGATTACCAACAAGGTATGGCAGCAACGGCAATGGCAGAGCGCACCACCAAAGCCGCCAACAAAGACACCGGAAATGAACTTTTCGGCATCGCTTCGGGAGAAACTTCACGCACGGGCGAAAGCACGTCAAAAACAAGCGCTGATGAGGGGATTGCGAAAACAGCTACGAAAACGGCACTGAATGCTTTCGGCTTGGGAGGGTTATTTGGCGGAGCGGTAACAGATTCAGCAAGCGCCTCTGCCGGAGCGTCTGCCCGTGCGCCGCGCGTGAATCTGCTTTTCCCGCACGACACGTACTTGATTGATTCCACCGTGCAACTGTACTGGTCGTGCGAGCGCCCCGGGCAAACGTTTATCGTGCGCGTGGTCTCGCCATTTGGCGCGGTGATGTTTGAGCAGACCACGCAAGATTCCACCGTACGCCTGAATGCTCGCGCTCTTGCCACAGACCAATCCCAATGCTACCGATGGAGTGTGCAAGTACAAGGCTTTTCGCCCGAAGTGAATCCGAAAGAGTACTGTTTATCGCAGATGTACGACGACCGCGAAAAGGATGTTCGAGATTCGGTAGCAACTCTACAACGTGAAATTGGGCGCTCTACACCGCTTGCTTACGCTGCAGCAGGCGTTATCTACGAGCGCAATCGCTGCCCTTTGCCTGCTTTTTTTGCGTACCGCGAAGCACTGCGCCTTGCACCGGAAACCGAAGAATACAAGATTGCGCTTTTACGCTTGATTGAGCGCTGGGGCGTGGACTACCGCTTTGCCTACGAGCGCCTTGCAGGAGTGCAAGGGGAAAAGAGACAATAGCGTGGCACGCCTAATTGAGATTCAACCCAAGCGACACACCAATCCACGGCTTATGGTGAAAGACCCAATACCGTGCGTTTTCATCCAGAAGCATCTCAAACCCCAGCAGTAGTCCTACGGTCATTTGTTGGTATGCTGCAATAGCGGCAATACCATAATTGACACCCAAGCCATCGTACTCTACATCCAAGCGATAATCGGTGTTCCACGGATTAACCGTCACTGGATTGACGCTAGAAAAAACACCAAAACCGTAGGCAACAGATGTGAGTTCGCTCAGGCAAGTGTTTTGGGTGTACATGATACGGTGCGTTAGCACGTCCACTCGCCAGCCGGCATAAAGTCCCACATTTGCATTGGAAACAAACCCGCCGGGTAGTGTTGTGCCCTGCCGAAAACGATATTTGAAGGGAATGGTAATTGCATCCACGTCGAAATGGCTGTCCCACACTCGAAATGCGTCTTCTTTCCCACGTGTGGGCGCGTCACCAAAATAGTTGTGGGCAAAAAAGGTGAACGAGGAGTCTGATTTATCAAGCGTTTGCGGATTATTGTCGTTACCAGGCAGCGTTGCAATAATTGGCTCTACCAAGAGCGTATCATCTAGGGTAACGAGCAATGCCCGGACATTGGGTGGGATTATTTTTTGCACAGTACCGATACCGTGCTCCTTCCGCATCGTCAACATCTGACGTTCGCTCGGTGTCCATTCACCGAGCGATTTTGTACTCGTACCCTTCCAAAGCAACGAACATCCTGTCACAAGACAGCCCAAAAATCCGACGACAACGAAAACAATAAGTATGCGCATGACGGAACTTTCTGCACAATCACCATCTTTTTTTATCGCGGGAAAGCTGCGCATTTGTCTTGATGCTTCTTATACATAGTTGGGATTTCTGCTTGCCAATCGTAATATCCTTACAGCACTTCTTCGATACTACGCTTGATACTTTCTCTGTCACTGATACGGCGCGGTGCGTCCAGATATGGGCACAGAATCGTCAGTTTTCCATCGTTGAGTTCGGCTCCAGCTCTGGAGTCTGCTTGCAAAATAATTTCTTTGACCGAACTGGTAATAGTTTCATAACCGGTGTCTTCTTCATCCATAATTTCGCCAAGAGCATCCAGCACAGCAGCAACTTCGTCTTTGAGATTGCGTAGTGCTGATGCGCCTTGCGGAATACTGTCCCAATCTACATCGCAGTCGAGTGTGAGTTTCTTGAGCGTATTGAAATCGTCCATGTACTGCGCTATAAACCGCTTCACATCTATCTTTGTTACCACTTCCTGCTCGGCAGAGATATTCGCCTTGTCATTCAGGAATTTACCAAGTGTGTGCGCATCCAGCACCGTAACGCTCACAATGGCGCTTGTTCGGACGTACACAAGGTCTTTGTGCGGAGAACGGTGTTCGCCACGCGGTGAGTGCAGCACAAGCGTTTCCTCGTTACGCGGGGAATCCACCGCCACGACGTAGCCTTCAAATATCTGCCCACTTGCGAGGGCAATATGCACAAGCGGCAGCGAAACTTTACGACCTGCATTGTACTGCCCACGCAGCATAGCTAGGTCGTTCAGCATTGAGTTGACAGTGCGCACGGGAAGCGTGGCAAGCAGAGCATTCCATTCGTTTGGATTCATAGCAAAATCTTCGATGAGGTGTTGAAAGTTTATTGTTGTAAATTCATATTCAAACACAAATGCACATAGCAAGCGTGTAGCGAGAAACTTACAACGAGGAAAAAATATAAGCAAAATAAATTCGTCCGAAAGTGAACGATCATAGCAAACGAACAACGGTAATTATACTTTTTCACTACTATTCTGGAAAGCACAAACCGCATGGAATCTGGCACTACACCGAACAAAACAGACAGCGCAAGCGTTGTTCTGAAACTTTACGAACTCCGCCGCGACCCCGAAATGCGCGAAGCCCGTGAATGGTATCTTACGAAATTTAATCCCAAAAGCGCGGAAGATATAGTGAAACTTTTGATGGAAAGTTTCGAGGGAAGCCGCTACTACCGCATGGTAACGAGCTATTGGGACATGGCTGCGTCACTAGTGAACAATGGTGCAATTGACCGCACGGTCTTTCTGGATGCTAATACAGAGCATATCGCTATTCTCGCAAAAATTCACCCTTATCTGGCAGAGGTGCAGAAAATGTACCGCGACACGTATTTGAAGCAACTCGAAACACTGGTGATGAGCCTTCCGAATGCAGAAAAATTGCTTGCAGGGCGCATGAAACTTTTGGATTCGTGGGGCAAGGCGGGGCAAAAAAGCGGAGATGTAGGTTTTAAGCCATAGTAAGTGGGAACACATTTACAATGAAAAAGCCTCAAAACACTGTAGAATATCGGTTTGAGGCTTTTTTGATTTTATTCCTATAATACCAATGCGACAGATTGAGATGGAGTACATCAAAGCTCACAAAAATCAGACGAACACCACCGTCTTATTATGATGAACCAAGATTTTGCGCTGCATATGGAGCCTCACAGCACGGGCGAGAATAACTTTCTCAATGTCGCGCCCTTTACGAATCATGTCTTGTATTGAATCTTTGTGTGTAATCCTAACTATATCTTGTTCAATAATCGGACCCGCATCCAATTCGGCAGTTACGTAGTGACTTGTTGCGCCGATAATCTTCACGCCCCGTGCGTGTGCTTGGTGATACGGCTTGGCGCCAACAAACGCCGGAAGTAACGAATGGTGGATGTTGATAATCCGCGTTGGGAACTCGTTCACAAATTCATCGCTAAGGGTCTGCATATAGCGTGTCAGTACGACAAGTTCTACATTATGCTGTCTGAGTATTTCAATTTGCTTTTGCTCCTGCTCGCGTTTATTTTCTTTAGTAATATGAAGGAGATGAAATTCCGCTCCGAAGCGTTCTGCTACGGGGCGTGCTACTTCGTGGTTACCGAAAATAACCGGTACTTTCACGTCCCATTCTTTCGATTCGCATCGCGCCAGAATATCATAGAGACAGTGTAGATGCTGCGAGACAAAAAGCGCAATAATAGGCTTGGCATCCGAAAAATACAGCGACCAGTTCATCTGGTATGGCGTGGCAAGATAGCGCTGAAAATATGCACGAAGTTCGTCGTCGTTTAGCGTAAAATTCTGCAAGTCAAATTCAATACGCATGAAAAACGTATGATTTTCAAAATCCACGTGCTCATCGAGATCAATGATATTGCCTTGATGACGGTAGACAAATTCGGTAATCGCTGTAATGATACCGGTTTGGTCGGGGCAACTCATCAAAATAATTGCTGCCCGCATATGTGGTGACGCAATCGAAGCCATAGATTTTTCTGTATAATTAGGATTACGAACAAATTAACTTCGCTATCAGAATCTATTGTTAGGGTTTCTGCTTTGCCATAAATATTGCCAAGCCTTTTGCCGCTTCTGTCTGAACTTTACCTCGCAAAAAGCCAGTCCACCCAAGCAATACCCCCGTCATTCCAAACGCCTGCCGCGACCAGCGATAGAAATCAAATCGGTCGCGCTGCTTCCAAATTTTACCGTCTTTGAATTCAAATTCCGAATCAATCACATTATGCACCAGACGACCAGTGCTCGTGAATGTATAAATCGGCTCCCAATGTGCTTTCCCACGTAGGTCATCGGCTTGAATATCCGAGAATGTCAGATTAAAATTCTTCGCACGAGAGCATAGCATCGCCCACATAGCAATGGTTTGCTCATGGTTCAGATTGACAAATGCCTCATCGGTAAACGTGGCTTCCGGGTGATAGCATTTTGCCATTTCGGAAGCATCAAGCCGCGCAAATGCCTCGTAGAATCGCGCAATCAGTTGTGCGTTGGGGTGCATAATTGTTGTTCTCCTGAAAGTCGCCATGAGTATGTCTATATCAATTGGGCGTGAATATAACACGATGATATGACAAAATCTACTCTAATCTCTGCATCGTTCAGCATCTTTTTTTGAGAAAAAAAATAAAGCTATCTGCTGCAATGAAAGGTTTTGGCACATTCTTTGAAGCAAGAACAAAAAACAGTTTTTTTATCCGTTTTCATAACCGTCTATGTCAGCACCGGTCATTATCAAACCAGCTACCGGACAAGAATCTGTCTGGGATTACCCTCGTCCGCCACGCTTGGAGGACTTTCGCGGAGTCATTCGTCTGCGCTTTGGCGGCATTCTTATTGCGGAAACCCGCAATGCCAAGCGCGTCTTGGAAACAAGTCATCCGCCCACATACTACATCCCTTTGCAGGACGTTGCCGCAAAATACCTCCGCAAGGCAACGGGCGAATCTTACTGCGAATGGAAAGGTACGGCTCAGTATTACTCGCTTGCCATCGAGAACAACATAGCGGAAAAAGCTGCGTGGTATTATCCCAACCCCTCGCCTGCTTTTGCTGCGCTCAAAAATCATATCGCCTTCTACGCATCAGCACTTGAAGAATGTACCGTTAACGGTGAGCAGGTAAAACCGCAGCCAGGGGGATTCTACGGCGGATGGATTACATCGAACATCGTCGGTCCCTTCAAGGGCGAAGCGGGTTCAGAGGGCTGGTAAAAACTCTATCGGCAATCACTCATTTCTTCTATTTGGCAAAATTCTACTTTATGCGCAATATAGTTCTCTACATCGCCGCCTCGCTCGACGGCTACATTGCCAGAGACGACCATAGTCTTGACTGGCTGCCTACGCCCGATGCAGCACAAAATCTTGATTACGGCTACACCGAGTTTTTCGATTCTATCGACACAACCATCATGGGCAAACGCACCTACGACATCGTGCGCCAGCACGGCGTAGAGAACCCCTACCCCGACAAGAAAAACTACGTTTTCACGCGCTCGGCACGACATCTTTCCACCGGCGATATTGAGTTTGTTTCGGGTGATGTTATTAGTTTTACTCAATCGCTCAAAGCGCAGCAGGGCAAAGATATATGGCTCGTGGGCGGTGGCGACCTGAACACGCTGTTTCTGAACTACGACCTCATTGACCGCATTATTCTTGCCGTGATTCCGACGGTGCTAGGTGGCGGGATTCCGCTTTTTGCACGTGGCGGCAGAGAAACACAATTTCGACTCACCAATGCTCAACATTGGATGGAAACAGGCGTTGTGCAGATGACCTACGAAAAGAACAAGTAAACGCTGCGATACCTACACAATCCTGTTGTAGAGCCAATCGGGAATACGTCGTAGCACCCACGCCATAATGCCCCAACGACGGGTGATATAGGCGTGCGGGCGCTTACGCTGAATCGCAGCAAATATCTGCCGCGCAGCTTTTTCTGCACTCGCCGCCCAGAACATGCGGTCATTGTTGGCGGTCATGGGCGTTTTGACAAAGCCCGGCTTAATGACTGTAATCGTGATATTTGCGTCATTTTTGACAACCAAATTCCGCAAGCCCTGTAGATAATTCGACACAAATGCCTTCGATGCCGCATATGCAGGTGCAAGGCGATTACCACGCTCACCTGCAATCGAAGAAATCCCGACGAAGTGTCCCTGCCGACGATTAAGAAAATGCTGCATTGCGACGGTAGCCATTGCCGTAAAGCCAGTAACGTTTACCGCAATCGTCTGCGCCTCTTTTTCCCAGTTCAAATCCTTGCTATTTTCTCCGATAGCAGCATTAACGACAATCACATCTGCGCCGTCCATCGTTTCTAATAATCCCTCCAAAAGCTGCATTGAAACTTGCGTTTCAGCGATGTCCATCACCTGAGTAAATGCTCTGCCGCCCTGCGCCTCAATTTCCTGTGCTAATTGCCGTAAAAGCTCACCACGGCGAGCCGTGATGCCGACAGCAAAGCCCGCACGAGCAAATTCTAACGCCAGTTCACGCCCTATGCCGGTGGATGCACCAATGATAATGACTGATTTCATGCCGTCCCTTTGGTTTATTGGTGAAGAAGAGAGCGGACAATACGCCGACCATTGTGCTCCACCGCAAGCAAATATGAGCCCTTGGGCAAATCCTCCAGCGAGAACCGTTCATCCGAAGAGGTTGCAGTCCAGCGCCGCAGTTCACGTCCGTCGGTGGAATATAATCGGCATTCAGCTCCCAAGCGCACTCCGCGCACTGTCATCACGTCCGACGTAGGATTAGGCGAACACTCAAGCTCTTGCTCGTCGGTGCCACGGACAGATACGGTTCGGGGGTCTTGCTGCACCAACACCTCAAACGATGCCGTCGCTGCGCGGTTCGAGGAATCTACCGCCACTAAAATCACCGTCGCTCGCCCCGGCATCACACCTGTCAGGCGCAAGGCAGACAAGCCACTTGGGCGCATATCGCCCGTCAAAATCTCCGCCCGGCAGATATTGGGCTGAAATGAAGTCGTGGAATAAAAAAGCGGAATGCCGCGCTCATTGGCAAATACACGGCTTGGCAGACCGTCAGAGCGCAGGCTTGGCGTTTCAATTTCAATTAAACTGACCGAGCCGGAGGTCATTGCCATGTTCTGAATACTATTGATGATAAATGGCTGCGTCGGAGCGGTAGAATTATCACGAAGCGTGATGGTAACTGTGTTTTGAGTCGTGGATGGATTGATAACATACTGCTGCCCCGTGAGCGGACGCGGTGGCAAAATCCGTGCAGATAAAATTCTGTCGGGATTCCGCCTAAAATTGACACGTCCCGGATAGAGCACAAGAGAGCCTTGTGCCTGCCCTTGGTCGAGCAGAATAAAATTGGTAAATGAACCCATATTCTCCAATGAGAGCGATGTCGTCCCCCAATCTTCCTGTAATTCTGCATTGGAGAACGGATGCCCAGCCATGCTACGATATTGAATATCCAAAAGCACCAAAGCTGCACCATTTGTTTGGGAACGAGTCGCAATAATAAAAACCGGCGTAGGCATCGTGCTGGACAGCGCACGACGCTCGGCAACAGGGGAAGAGACACTGAGCGACACCATGCTTGCGGTCGTAGAGACCTGCTGAGCAGAAAGCTGGAACGCAAAAAGCTGGAAAGCACCCAAGGCAATCACAACGGCAGTAATGCACATAGTAAAAAAGTTCATAGTGAGAATTTCGGTGAAGGTGAAACAACAGTGGTAAAAACAACAATAGCAAACGGGGGCGTAAAGATACATTTCGCCGTGCAGCTTTGCAACATAAAAGATAAAATATGAGCACGGAATACAACAAGCGTAAAAATATTGAGCAGACAAGCGATTTTTTCGATAATTTCAATGGTACGGCATCCCGATGAAACTTACCCCAAAACTAATGGACACACTCTTTCCAGACCTCGAAGATTCACGCGGCGCGACCGAAACGCACAAAGCAGAAACGTTCAACGTGCTCAATAACGCACCACTCGCCGAGCGGATGCGCCCTCGCACTTTTGACGATGTACTCGGGCAGGAACATCTTTTGGGCGAAGGTGCGCCGCTCCGAGTATTTGCAGAACACGGTGTTTTTCCGTCTATGATTCTGTGGGGTGCGCCCGGAATAGGCAAAACGACACTGGCGCTCATTATTGCCAAGCGAGCAAATGCAGATTTTATCAGACTCTCGGCGGTGGAAGCCGGTGTGAAGGAGGTGCGTGAAATTATCGCTGGTGCAGAGAAACGCCAAAAACGCGGCAAAAATTCGCTGCTTTTTATTGACGAAATTCACCGTTTCAATAAAAACCAGCAAGACGCGCTGCTTCATGCCGTGGAGCAAGGAATTATCACGCTCATCGGCGCAACGACCGAGAATCCATCCTTTGAAGTAAACTCTGCTCTGCTCTCTCGTTCGCGCGTCTATACGCTGCGTCCGCTTGAAGAAAAGCACACAGCAATTCTCATGGAGCGTGCACTGAAGCGACTTTCGGAAGATGTTGGTAGAACTGTCGTCGAAGCAGAAGGCGCAAACCTTGCACCACTACTCTTTCGACTGACAAGCGGCGATGCACGTGGCGTACTGAATGCGCTAGAAAGCGCAGTACATCTTGTGGCAACACAAGAAAACACGGAGACGAATGAGCCGCTTGTTATTTCGCAAGAAAGTATTGAAGCGGCGTTGCAGCAAAAAACACCACGCTATGACAAAAAGGGCGAAGGTCATTACGATACCATTTCTGCTTTTATCAAGTCCTTGCGTGGTTCCGACCCCGATGCAGCACTGTTTTGGCTGGCTGTAATGCTGGAATCGGGTGAAGACGCGCGGTTTATTGCGCGGCGAATGCTTATATTTGCAAGCGAGGACATTGGCAATGCAGCGCCAGAAGCATTACCACTGGCACTAGCGGTATTTCAAGCGGTGGATGTTATTGGTATGCCGGAGTGCCGCATTAATCTTGCGCAGGGCGTGACGTTTCTTGCGTCGTGCCCGAAGTCGAACGCTTCCTATCTTGCCATTGAGCGGGCGCTTGCGGATGTGCGATCGGGCGCAGACACGACCGTTCCGCTTCATTTGCGCAATGCTCCCACAAAATTTATGAAACAAGAAGGCTACGGCAGCGGCTACAAGTATCCGCATGATTTCGACGGTCATTTTGTCGAAGAGACTTATTTTCCCGACCACGAGCGGCGTTATTACGAACCTACGACGATGGGTAAAGAGCAAGATGTAAAGAGGCATTTGGAGGAGCTTCGTTCGGAGCGGTATCGTTCATAAATCATTTTCTTCATTGTATCAATTCTATCGAAAGCTATGGCTTTTTCGCTTCCCACCTTCAGCAAGGAAATAGTTTCCAAACTCTACACGCTCAAATACACAGAGGCTGAGTTTGCAACCATTCAAGAAATTTTGACCATTGGCGAGGCGCTAATTCCTGATTTGGAAGTAGTCGTTAACTTTGGCATAGAGCATATTGATGATTTCACCGACGATGATTACAACAGTGCTGTTTCTCATGCGCTGCTCATATTGTCGGAACTCCGCGCAACATCTGCTTTCCCGACAATCGAGAAATTTATCCGGCAGTCAGAAGAAGACATAGATTTTTGGGTGGGTGATACGAATTTTACGATTTTGCCGAGAATTCTGGCGTATTGTGGAAGTAATGCCGTAGATAAACTTCTTGCGATGTTTTACGACACGACCCTTACCCGCACTCATCACCAGTATATTGGTGATGCTCTTGCGTGGATTGGCAAACTGTTTCCTGAGAAGCGCGAGCGCATTGTGGGGATATTCCGCAACTATCTTCGTTCTGATATTCATAAACCGATTTTACCGGAACAGATGGAATCCCGACCGTACGGTGGATTTCCAATGGCACGCAACAATGAAGATTTTCCTGTTTTTATCTGTATCACACTGGAAAATCTTGGCTACCATGAGTTGCGGGAAGACATCGAATGGTTTTGGGCAGAGGGGAAAGCGTTTCCGGGGATAACGGAACTATCGCAGATTCAAAAAGGCTTTGATGAGCCATCTAATGTTGAGAAGATAGCACTTTTACCCGGAGAACCGCTTTCTGCCGTATATGCATGGATTGACAAAACATTTTATCAAGTTCATAAATATTCCCATAAGTTCAGACCAGACGGCGTTCCAGGCGGCTTGGCGAAAAAGGATTCTACGAGTACAACGCTTGTGCGCAAGGAACCGAAAATAGAACGCAACGCCCCCTGCCCAGTGGACGGCATCAAGAAATTTAAGAAGTGCTGCGGCGCGAAAGGGCATTCGACGTGTCAGAAGGTATAGCGTTGAGAAAGGCTTGATGAAATCAAACTCGAAAGGAAGTTATATGCGGTCAAATATTATTGGTTGCTATTCGGAGTTTTCGGTACGGTTGGGAAAGAAGTAGCAGGAATGACGACATTGAACTTTACAACACATTAAAAAAAATTATGCCCCAATTCATTCACCTCCACAACCACACCCACTACTCCCTCTTGGATGGCGCAGCCACGCCCGAAACCCTTGCCAAAGCTGCCGCCGCACAGGGACACTCCGCCGTCGCGCTCACCGACCACGGTGTGATGTTTGGCACGTTTGAGTTTTACAAAAAAGCACAGAAGGCAGGCGTGAAGCCGATTCTGGGCTGCGAGCTCTATATCGCTGCCGGAAGCCGTTTTGACAAAACCTCCGGCAAAACTAAGACCAAAAATTATTACCACCTCATAGCGCTCGCAAAAAACAACATCGGCTATCAAAACCTGATGAAATTGAGTTCTATCGGTCATACCGAAGGTTTTTACTACAAGCCGCGCATTGACAAGGAAGTGCTGGAGCAGCATAGCGAAGGCTTAATTATCACCTCCGCTTGTGTTGGCGGCGTCTTGGGAGCGCATTTTGTCAATCACGACTACGACCGAGCACGCGAAGAAGCGATATGGTACAAAGAACGCTTCGGCGATGATTTTTACGTGGAAGTCCAAGATCACGGCATCGAACTGGACAAACCCGTTCTGGAATATGCTCCAAAGTTAGCTTCAGAACTTGGTTTGAAGCTCGTGGCGACGAATGACTGCCACTACATCAAAAAAGAACACGCCACCGCGCATAATGTCCACCTCTACATCAAGGACGCAAGCCAAGCAAACGCCGGAACACTCGACGTACTCAAACTTCGCTACGGCACACCCGAATACTACTTCAAAACTGCCGACCAAATGGTGGATTTGCTGGGGCATCTGCCGGGTGCGATTGAAAATACGCTCGAAATTGCCGAAAAATGCGAGGTGAATTTAAAAAGCGGCTTGTTTATGCCGGAATTCCCCATTCCAAGCGAATCCGCCGCGACGAACCTTGACGAATACATGGAAGAACTGACGTTCAAAGGTATTGAAAAGCGGTATCGCGTCTCAGGATATGCTGACGCGCCCGAAACAGTGCGGGAACGTACGGAGTTTGAATTGGGTGTTATTAAGAACATGGGTTTTGCAGGATATTTTCTCATTGTGCAAGATTTCATCAATGCTGCGCGGAATATGGGCGTGAGTGTGGGTCCCGGACGTGGCTCTGCTGCTGGTTCGCTGGTCGCTTACGCGCTGGGCATCACCAACGTTGACCCGCTTCAATACGACCTTCTTTTTGAACGCTTTTTGAATCCCGACCGCGTGTCCATGCCCGATATTGACGTGGATTTCAACGACGAAAAACGCGAACAGGTCATTCAGTATGTCCGCGACAAATACGGCGAAAACTCCGTTGCGCAAATTATCACCTTCGGAACGCTTTCCACCAAAGCCGTTATCAAAGACGTGGCGCGGGTGCTGGGGATTCCACTGGCGACCGTTGACCAAATCACGAAACCCATTCCCACGATTTTAGGCAAAGTAACGCCGCTCAAAGAAGCACTGGAACTGCCCGAACTGCGCTGGGTGAAGGAGTCCGACGACCCGAAACTAAAGCAACTCATTGAGTACGCCTCAGTGCTGGAAGGTTTTGCCCGCAACTCGTCTATTCATGCGGCAGGCGTGGTGATTGCGCCGGGCGATATTTCGCAATACGTGCCGCTCTACAAGTCTGATTCCGGCTTGGCAACGCAGTACAACATGAAAGATTTGGAAGACGCGGGACTGCTTAAAATGGACTTTTTGGGTCTGAGAACACTTTCGATTATTGATAATACCGTTGAAATGATTGAACGCAATCACGGCGAGAAAATAGATGTGGACGCGCTGGATTTGTTCGACAAAAAAACCTACGCCATGCTCAGTGCGGGCAAGACAACAGGCGTGTTCCAGTTTGAATCCGAGCCGATGCAGAAGTATTTGAAAATGCTCAAGCCTACAAGCCTTGAGGATTTGACCGCTATGAACGCGCTCTACCGTCCGGGTCCAATGGATAATATCCCCGACTTCTGCGACCGCAAGCAAGGCAAACAAGCCATCACGCTCCTGCACCCGCTCATGGAGCCGTCTCTGCGCCCGACCTACGGCATTATCGTCTATCAGGAACAGGTGATGCAGCTTGTGCGCGACCTTGCGGGATTCAGCCTCGCGCAAGCAGACATCATGCGCCGTGCGATGGGCAAAAAAGATGCAAAGCTCATGCAAGAGCAAAAAGTCTTGTTCATCGAGGGAGCGCAGAAAAACGACATCGGCGAGAAATTGGCGGGCGAAATATTTGATTTGATTCTGAAGTTCGCAAGTTATGGTTTCAACAAATCACACGCGCTGGCGTACTCGTACTTGGCGTTCCAAACGGCGTGGTTGAAAGCGCATTATCCCGCAGAATTTTTGGCAGCGAACATGACGGCGGAGCTTGGCAACCTTGATAAAATCGTGGGCCTCATTGACGAAGCGAAATACTTTGGTATTGAAGTTTTGCCGCCGGATGTGAACGAATCGTTTGCGAGTTTTACGGCTATTCCGCCTAAAACGAACAAAGCAACCACCAATGAGCAAGAAACCAAAGGCAAAATCCGCTTCGGTCTCGCCGCTATCAAAAACGTTGGCGAAAGTGCAGTGGAAAGTATCATCAAAGCACGAAATGAAGCGCCGTTTGCATCGTTTTTCGATTTTGCAAAGCGTGTCGATACAAAGGCAGTAAATAAGCGTGCTCTGGAAGCATTGGTTTGCGCGGGCGGCTTTGAATCCTTGAATTTGGGACACCGCGCACAGCTTTTTACCGCCATTGACGACGCGATTCGCTTCGGCAATGCGCAAAGCAATCAAGAAGACAACGGCATGGACAGCCTTTTCGGGGCATCGGAAACGACTGCCGTAACCGAACCAAAACTGCCCACAGTACCGCAATGGAGCTACTTTGAGCAGCTCAAGCACGAAAAAGAATTTTTGAACTTTTACGTGAGCGGACACCCGCTTGAGCGCTACCGTCCGCACGTGGAGGCGTTTGCGACATTGCAACTTGGACAAAAAAACAGCCCGCTTATTGGGAAGAATGTTCGTGCGTGCGGCATTGTTGCTGGTGTTCGGACGAAACTTGACAAAAAAGAACAGATGATTGCTTTTGTGCAGATTGAGGATTTTTCGGGCAAAGCAGAGTGTATTTTCTGGAGCGAATCCTTTGCGAAATTCCGCCATTTGCTTGTGGAAGATGCCATACTGATGGTATCGGGAAAATCGCAGATAGACGGCTCGGACTCGCTTAAAATCGTGGTGGACGACGTGTTTCCCGTGAGCGATGCGGCGGAGAAATTTGCCAAAGGAGTACGCATCACGGCAATGCGCCAAAAAACCACACCGGAACACATCCGCAAGGCGCACACCCTCGTGGCAGCACAGCCACCGGGCAAAGCACAAGTCTTTTTCAGCATTTACGATGAAACAGCAAACGACCCCACCAAACCCGTAGCACAATATCTTTCACGCGACATTCGCTTTCAGCCAAACGACACGGCAATCGAAGAACTCATGCGAATTTTCGGACACAAGCAGGTGAAGTTTTGGTTGGAATGATACGAAAAAGCATTTCAAAACTCATGCAAAAGAGACTGAAAAAACATAGCGTTCACTGCGAGCGTAGGAATATCAAGTGACCGGCACTCCGCCACGACAAAACCATCATCATCAATCATCAGCGCAACGCCGTGTTTGCGGCACATTGCGGCTTTCCATGCGCCGTGATTATCCCGCTCATCGTCAGGGCAAATCTCGACAACGACCGTGCGCTGCAAGGTTTCTTCGGCTTTCTGCCTTGTAATACTCTTGTTCAGTGTGATGATAACAACATTGGTAAACTTTGCTGCCAAAATTTTCATCTCTTCTGGGAAATGCGAAATGACGCCATCCCAATCCAAACCGAGTGTGTCGCTCATAGTCGTTCGCAGTGTGTTGAATCAACAGACAGGGCAGGGAATTTAGCTCGGAAGACATGATTCCGAGTGTATCTACTCCCTGAAAAATTATCCTACAAAGATACTACGACGCTAACAAAAGACTACTGTTTTCTTTTTGCCACGGTGTTCCGAGTTCATTTTGACGGTAGAACTTCTCAACACACAAAAGCCGAGAAAGGTTTTCCTTCTCGGCTTTCGCGTTGTATTTGTAGGTTCTCGTAACCTAGCAGAAAGAGGCATATCGCTTATTTTCTGGCTTGTGCTCGTAAACTGCTGATTTCATTCCGTAAACGCTCAATTTCTGCTTGCTGTTCTTGCATGGCTTTAATAAGAAGTGGCATCATTGCGGAGTAATCCACACTGTGAACAATTTTTTGCTGTGTCATATGCGGCATACGGGCATGAGGACTTGGTAGTAACTCCGTACGCTTTTGCACGAACTCCGGCGCAATCGCATTCAGTTCCTCTGCCGGAACGGTGTACAATACGGATGTTTCGTTGCGTTCTTCTTTTGTGGGAATAGTGCGAACTTTTTCAAGGGCGGGTACTGCCGGAGAAGACACTGCGGGAGCAGATACTACTGGAGCGGAAGTTGCTTGTTGTGCAGCCATCGGCACAGCAGCAAGCGCCCAGAGTGCAGAAACGATGGTGATGATGCTAAATTTCATGATATTTGCTCCTAAATAATGAACGAGAGTACGTGGTTATCACAAGAGCAAAACTATGGATTTCTCGCATGGGATTCAATCGGCGAAAATTGGTATTTTGTCATGATGCAGTGTCTCCGTATTTCTACGGGTATGGTCGCATCTCTTCAGGGAGTCATTTTGAGCAAGCCGTATTGAAGCGCAATACGAACCAGTTCAGCCGTATTGGCAGCGTGAAGTTTGTGCATGATGTTCGTGCGATGTGTCTCCACCGTGCGTGGGCTGATGACAAGACGCTCGGCAATAATCTTTGTCGAAAGCCCGCTAGCAACAAGCTGCAAAATCTCGTGTTCCCTGTGCGTGAGCGTGGGAGCCGGGAGAACGTCGGTTTTATTGGCAGTAGGCTGGGGTGGTGCAAAACTTCCCATCACACGCTCTGCGACTTCATTGCTAAAGTATCGCCTACCTTCGGCAACCGTGCTAATGGCTTCGAGTAATTCCGATTTCTCTGCGTTTTTGAGGACATATCCTCGTGCCCCCGTCTTCATGGCGTTGATAATGTACTCGGCTTCCTCGTGCATAGAGAGAAAAAGTATCTGCACCGAAGGATATGTTTTGACAAGGATTGCTGCCGCCTCTAAGCCTGATTGTATGCGGCTCTCAGCTACGGGCATAGACACATCCAAAAGCACGACATCGGGAAGCGCCCCCATTGCGGCATAGTGACTCATTACCTCCAAGAGCGCATCGCCACTGGCAACATCGGCAAGAATACTAATGCTGGGGGCATCCGACAGCAAAGAGCGAATACCGTCGCGGACAAGACGATGATCGTCGGCGAGAACAAGGCGAATAGTATTTGCCATAAGCTGTTGTGCAATAACGATTGAGAAAACAGGAAAAGATATTTACCCAATGGGCATTTCGACAATAATATGTGTTCCTTGTTGCGGCTGAGAAGTAATACGAACCTCACCGCCAAAAAGCATCGCACGTTCACGCATATTCGCCAGCCCGTTGCCACGCATCTGCTCCGCCGTATCGAACCCAATGCCGTTATCGTGAATGTCTAGTTGGACGGAGGAATTATCAGCCCTAATGCTAAAAGTAAGCGCAATCACGTCTGCCCCGGAATACCGCAACGCATTCGTGAATACTTCTTGCGCAATACGATAAATAGCAATTTCTCGCGCCGCATCCAGTCGTTTGGGTAGCGGAGTAATTTCTCGTTGGATATTGATTGTTGCAGCATTGGCAACATTCGCGCAAAGCTGTTCCAGCGCAGCGCTCAAGCCGAAATCCAAAAGCACGCCGGGCATAAGATTATAAGCGATAGCACGAACCTCAGCAATAGCATCATCTAACAAATCGAATAGTTCGCTACGCATTTCTTCATCGGCGACGCGGGCAAGATTAAATCGTAAAGCAGTAAGAATCTGCCCGATACCGTCGTGCACATCTCTCGCAAGCCTTGTGCGCTCACGCTCTTCGCCTTCGAGCAACGCCAACGTGCGCTGAAGAGCACTTGACTGCTTGTCGGCAAGAAGCCGCTGCAGCTCGAGTTTCATATCGTTCAGCGCAATCACCAGCATATCACTTTCGCTGCGCGGCGGACATTCCGCATCGAATTTACCAGCCCCAATATCACGAGCAAAAAGTGTCGCCCGCCTGAGTGATGCGGTCATCGTGTTCAGTTCCTCCGTCATCGCACCGATTTCATCACGGCGCATGATAGGCAGAGGCTTTTCAGGTAACTTCCCTTCCGCAATCACCGACAAAGATTGCTGCAAACGCACAATCGGCTCTGAAATTGTTCGCGCTCCATACCAGCTAATAATCGCCATGAGCAACGTAAGGCTTAGTCCCAGCACGATAATTTTTTTTCGCGTTGCGTTAATCGGGATGGTGATTTCTTTCACGTCCAATTCTGCAATAATTGCCCATCGCAGCGCACCAATGCACAAGGGCGCACAAGCGCTGAGGACATCAACATTACGGTAGTCCTTCGTTTCCAAAAAAGCTGTTTTTCCGGCAAGCGCTTGCCGAACAGGTTCGGTGCGTACGGGCAAGTGAAGTATTGTCGGCAGTGACACAAACCGTGACTCCGTGCGCATCAGACTATCGGAGCCAACAATATAACTTTCGCCGGTCTGTCCCAATCCAGTGCGCTCCGTCATAATACTGTTCAGCGCATGGAGTGAGATTTGTACTACAATAATAGCACCGGACTGCGGCACAAGAGCTTCTTCTTTTGCTGCGAGAGTGTCAATGCGTACTATTCCAAAAGCAACAATCTTGCCCCGAAACCTCATAAAATCAGTGAACCGTACAGGTGAAGTCTTCGTTGAGGGCTTTTCAGAAAGCTGCAAAGCGTTTCGGACAGCACTCCACACACTATCCGCCATATAAGAGCCTAGAAGCGAGGAATCATGCTCGGTATAGGCTATTTCACCTTGCTGCGAGAGAATAAAAATATCTTCTACGTCGTAGCGTAAGCGCATCTCACGGGCAGATGTCAACACGGTAGCGGGATGCGACGCAAGCACTCCAAGCATGGCGCTCAGGGACTCAAAGTATTCCTCCACTTTACTTTGCTTGAGTGTACGCACCGAAGCGAGCTGGTCGAAAGACCGTTGCACAATAGCAGCTTCCGCCTCTCGGTCATAGAAGAACAAGACCGTTCCTACCGCAACGAATGAAATCGCTAAGGCTGCAAAAAAAAGCCGCTGAGAGATGGTAAGATATTGAGGATTCATGAAAAAGAGCCAGTAAAAGGCTACATTGAGAAAATTGGCACCGAAATTGAATGAATAGATTTGAACGCCCAATATACGCATTTTGCTGTGGAAATTTTCAGTAGAATGCGGTAATGTGCGTCCCACAAACGAATTTTACCGTGTTGTTTTTTACACTGCTATGAATTCAACAATAGTCCGCCGTTCAGTCCGCCGACACTCGCTTTCTGCGCTGTCCGCTTTACTCGCGCTTAATTGCATGACGCTTTTTGCACAAAAGCCGACGAACGCAACCGTGAAAAAATCCACTGCCACCCCTGCTGCAAACGCTATCAGTAAAATGCAGGAGGGCAAAATTTGGCTTTCGCTGGATGTGGTTGAGCATCAGTACAACAGCTCTGGTAATGAGGTGGGCAAGGAGAAATACCGCTCCGATATTGACCTACAAGTCATTGACAGCGCCACAAACCGTTCCAACACTGTGCGTTCCGGCGAAACCGTACCCTTGCAAGCTCGCCGAACATATTACATTGTGCTCTCCGAAGTGCCACAAAGCTACGGCATGACTACTCGCCTTGCCGGACAGCAAACGCAGATTATTCGCACTCCCAAGAGCGCGGGCGATGATGATGTTATGTTTGAACGAAAATTTGTATTGAATAGCCGTCCGGGTTCAGCCGCAGGAGCTGCTTCGCAGCGAGAAATGGGCAAAAGCATTCCTTTATCGGGCGGCATGGTAACAAAAACCCCTGCTCCTTCGGATATGCCCGCACGACCGTCAAAATACGGCTCCCTGCCCAATCTTGGCAATAATCTGTCCAATCCGAACTACTACGTCATTCAATACTGCTCGCTGAAAAGCCAAGACGATGCCTTGCAAGCCAGGTCGTTCCTGATGCGCAACGGTGTGCGCGATGCCCGCGTGGAAGTGTATGTCGATAGATTCGGGCAATCGTACTACCGCCTGCGCTCCGGCTCCTACATTGACCCATCGCTTGCGAGATCCACGATTGAAGGAACACTCTGGAAAAACCGCCAGTCGCTCGGACTAAAGCAAAAACCGATTATTGTCAAAGCCGGAGTCTGAGATTCATCAACGTGAGGTTTATCAAAGGAAATAACGAAAAAAGCCGCTTGAATTATTTCAAGCGGCTTTTTTGTTTTCTTTCACGCCACAGTTCTTTCGGGTAGTGCCCCATTTCGAGCAAATCATGCTAGAGGCTTTCTATTGTTAGTTTTGTAGGCTTTGGAACTCCACATTCGGCACTCAAAACTACCTAGGAATCGTTCAAAAATAAGTGAATATTTCTTTAATAGTGGCACAGACTGAGCACCGCGCTCATCTTGTCTGTGTAGTCCTTGAAAGCCGCTTCAAACCTCACAGACAGGAATGTCTGTGCTACCGAAGCCAAAAAACTTCGACACTTTATTTTTTTTGTGCAATCCCTAGATACTCTCCACAGCAGCCTTCACGCGGGTATAGACCGTTTCGACTTCTGCATTGCCATCAAGCGTATGAATCAGATTTGGCATTTTTGCATAAAAATCCAGCAATGGTGCGGTTTCTTTTTCGTACACCGCGAAGCGAGCGCGAATTGTTTCTTCGTTGTCGTCCTTGCGCCCTCGCAGCAGAAGGCGCTGCACGAGTGTTTCTTGGTCAACGGTGATGTTGATAACGACGGCGACTTTTTTTCCTGTGGCACGAAGAATTTCTTCTAAAGCCGTTGCCTGACCAATCGTGCGGGGATAACCGTCTAAAATTGTGCCGGCTTGAAACTTCGGCAACATCAGGGTTTCTTCGACTATCTTCGTTACAATATCATCGGAGACAAGACCGCCTGCATCCACAACCTGCTTGGCAATCTTGCCGATGTCCGTCTGCGCAGCAATGGCAGTGCGAAGCGCCTCCCCCGTAGAAAGATGACCGTAACCCATGCGTTCAGCCAGCAACGCAGCTTGCGTACCCTTGCCAACACCCGGAGCGCCAAAGAAAATGATAATCATATTTTCGCTTATTTGAAATTGTGAAATGTGCCGAAAGACGTGTATTGCTTATTGAAGAAAAATAACTTGCGAAAATACAAAAGGTGTTTGGTTTTACCAGCGAAATTTTCATTTGGTACTACCCAAGCACTATTTTACCTCTCCTTCAAGAACCCGCATGAGGTACAACGAGCAAACAAACTATGGTAATTTACCCTCTTTCCCACCACATTTTGTCAATTCTTCGCTGCAAGCGAATTAAAATTTTAAGTATTTTAGTCAAAAACATTATATTTTTACTTTTCTATTGACATTAGTTTGTTTTTTTACGTTATTTGTACCCAACAGCAAATTTTACATCAATAAATAGCTTTTCAAGAGAGTTATTCAGAATTTTCTTCAGAGATATGTTCAAATTGTTTCATTTTTTTAGGATTTTGTCATGGTAACATCGTTCAATAAAAAGTGGCTTGTCCCTTTCGCCTTGCTGATGCTTGTAAGCATTATGGGAGTTTTTACTCCGCCTTCCGCACCACTTGTGCAGGGCGGTCCAATCAATACCGGCGACGTAGCATGGATGCTGGCTGCATCAGGGTTGGTATTATTTATGACCCCCGGCTTGTCGTTTTTCTACGGCGGTATGGTTCGCCGTCAGAACGTGATTTCGACCATGCTCCAGAGTTTTATTGCGATGGGCGTGATTAGCGTTCTGTGGGTGGTGGTGGGCTTCAGTATGTCCTTCGGCGACAGTATTGGCGGCGTTATTGGCAATCCCATGACGTTCTTCATGTTTAACCACGTCGGCGGCGGTACGCATCCCGCCTTGTCACCAACGATTCCGCTTGTGCTTTTTGCCATGTTCCAGCTCAAGTTTGCCATTATTACCCCGGCGCTCATTACGGGTTCGTTTGCAGAGCGGGTGCGCTTTTCGAGCTACTTACTTTTCATGTGCCTGTTTTGTTTGTTCATTTATGCGCCTCTTGCACACTGGACATGGCACCCTGACGGCTTTCTCCGCAAATGGGGGGTTCTGGATTTCGCGGGCGGTACCGTTGTCCATATGTCCGCAGGTTTTGCAGCATTGGCGGGCGCAATGGTGCTTGGTCGCCGAAAAGTCCACGTGAACAGCGAGACACACTCCCCCGCCAATATCCCGTTTGTGCTTTTGGGTACGGGAATGCTTTGGTTCGGCTGGTTTGGCTTCAATGCAGGCTCGGCACTTGCCGCAAATGAAACAGCCGCTATGGCATTCACTACAACAAACACCGCTTCGGGCGCAGCAGCTCTGGCATGGGTATTTTTCGACGGCATGCGTGGGCGCAAGCCGTCGGCACTTGGCGCGTGTATTGGCGCTGTTGTGGGCTTGGTCGCAATCACGCCGGCGGCAGGCTATGTGAGCGTGGGCGCAAGTATTATCATTGGCGCCTTGGCAGCAGTGGTGAGCAATATTGCCGTCTATTTCAAATCAAAATCTACGCTGGATGACACGCTGGACGTATTCCCTTGCCACGGCATCGGTGGGGCATTTGGTATGCTTGCCACAGGCGTATTTGCTTCGGGCGTGGGATTGATGACAGGACAGACACATACCTTTCTCATGCACCTCGCGGCACTACTCATTGTCAGCACGTTTGCTTTTGGCGGCTCGTTCCTACTCTACAAACTGGTGGACTTGATTACGCCACTCCGCGTTAGCGAAGACCAAGAAGAAATGGGTCTCGACATGAGCCAGCACGGTGAAAGTATGATAGATAGCGACGACGAAACTTTGATGGAGAAAGTTCGCACGTTAGTATCGGAAGAAGCAGATTCATAGCCATTCGCAATAAACATAGGAGAAAGAACACGACAATTTTTTAGGGGAAATTCACACACACTCCATCTTTGAAGAGCATAGAATCACGTTTGTTTGGTGGTTCGGTGCATCAAAGAAAACCTCACAAGACCAGTTCTTGTGAGGTTTTTTTTTTTACATTTTTTTTCGTAGTAAAACCTTTTACGCAAAAGGAATCGTGCGGCTTCTGCGGAAGAAGCGCACGTAGAAGAAAGTCGAAGCGACGCTCAAGCCCGCCAGATACCCCGTCCAAATGCCAATTTCACGCCATTGCCAGATAAACGCCGCCATATAGCTAATGGGCAGCGACACAAGGATATACGCCACAAAGGCAATAATCGTCGGTACTTTTGCATCGGCAAGAGCGCGGAGTGTGCCGAGCATCACCGTTTGGATGCCGTCGAACAGCTGAAAAAGCGCAGCTATCATCAGCAAACCGGCTGCCATTGCTATCACGGCGGGGTCAGTAATATAAACCGTCGGTATCCAGAAGCGAAGCAGCACAAACGCCAACGCCGTCAGCGACATATATGCCAAGACCACGTGCGACGCTGCAAAGCCCGCAGAGCGCATATTTGCTCGGTCGCCTGCGCCATAGAACTGGCTAACGCGGATGGTAGCAGCAGCCGAAATACCTGTTGCGCCCATGAACGTTAGAGCTGCTGCTCCCATTGCAATTTGGTGAGCTGCCAGTTCAATTGCGCCCAGCCAGCCCATCATAATCGCGCCCATTGCAAAGGCTGCTACTTCCAGAATCGTCTGCCCGCCAAGCGGTACACCAAGCCGAATGTAACGAATGACGCTTGCCCTGTCAACACGCACCTCGCGGAGTGCGGCGCGGTATGGTGCATAAAATTCGCTCCATCGGAAAATAAGTGCAAAGGTCGTAATCATAGAGCACCGTGCAATAAGCGTCGCAATGCCCGAACCCGTGATACCAAGCGCAGGAAACCCAAGTTTACCGTTTATCAGAACGTAGTTCAACCCGATGTTGATGATGATTTCCTGCACGGTGATAATAGCTGCGACCCTTGTGTTTCCTATGCCTTCGGAGAATTGCTTCAGCGATTGGAACAGCATCACGGGCGGAATAGAAAAAATCATCAAAAAGTAGAATGGTCTTGCAAGCCTTGCCACTTCAGGCTTTTGCCCCATATTTTCTAAGAAAAAACCAACAACAAGCATCACCGACGTTACCAACAAGCCCATCAGAACATTAGCAATGAAGCCGTTCTTGAGCCACGATGCTGTTTTGCGGATGTCGCCTTTGCCGGAAGCAGCGCCGACGAAGGGGGTCATAGCAGCCGAAAAACCGATGCAAAAAAGCAAACCAGCAATAAAGACATTATGCCCAAACGACGAGGCTGCGAGCGGTATCGTACCGATGCGCCCGACCATGATATTGTCAGTGATTTGAACAATCATATGCCCGATTTGGGTGAACATCACTGGCACAGCAAGGGCAATCGTCGTGCGGTAATGCGATGCGTAGCGGAGGAAATGTGTTTTGAGTGGCGATTGATGCGGTATTGACATGAACAACAATAAAAATGAGAAGAGAGGAATAGCAAATCCACTTAATGCAAGCATCATAGCCGAATTTCCATTTCCTGAGGTAGGTAGAAAACTAAGGACGAAAAATATCGCTCAAGGTTGCACAGCTACATCCGTAGGCGAGGTATACGGCAGAATCACGCGGAAGGTAGTACCGACGTTTACCGTGCTTTCCACCTCAATCGTGCCGTTGTGCATATTCACGGCGCGTTCCACAATAGCAAGCCCCAAGCCGCTTCCCTGAATTTCGCCCACATTTTTTCCCCTGTGAAAGGTGGCAAAGAGCTTGGGCAAATCCTCCGGCGTGATGCCGATGCCGGAATCTTGAATCGTGATGATGGCTGCTTCCGGCTTAGCTTCGACGGCAAAGCGTACTTCGGTGTTGAAAGGAGAATACTTGTACGCATTGGAAAGTAAATTGCCGAAAATAAGCCGTAAGAGCTTGGGATCGGCATAAAATGGCAATGTTTCGACGGCGTACTCGGCGTGTGTGATATGCGTCTGCCCTAGACTTTTTTCGTGCTCGCGCACTAACTCGCGACAAAAAAACACGAGGTCAATATCCGTCGGCTCAAACGGCAATTTACCCGAATCCGATTTCCCAACCAGCAGAATATTATCCAGCAAACTTGCCATCCGCTCCAAACCTGTGATAATATCTTGCACGGATTCCCATTTGTCCTCGTTGGTAGTAGTATGCCAATAACGGCGTAGAATTCCCGAAGCCAGCATCATTCCGGCGAGCGGCGTGCGAAGCTCATGCGAGGCAATCGTTACGAAGCCGTATTTGAGCGCGGTCATTTCGCGCTCCTGCTCCAGCATTTGGCGGGTCTTGAAATCGGTGATATTTTGACAAACGAGCATCACCGCATCAACCATCTTCCGAGCAGCCGTAATCGGCACCGAATACACCAGATACGGCTCACCACCCAGCGCAATCTCAAATGAGTGCGATTTCCCCTCGAATGCTTGCATAATTGCAGCTTCGGCAGCGGACGCAAGCGGCTCGGCGAGAGTGCGCACGGTACCGTCATCATGAAGAGGCAGCTTCTCTGCTTGCGTGCCTTCAGCAAGAATACAATGCAATTTTTTATCCAAGAGAATAACCGCGCCATTCGGG
Source organism: Ignavibacteria bacterium (assembly GCA_014654705.1). Lineage (GTDB taxonomy): Bacteria > Bacteroidota > Ignavibacteria > Kapaibacteriales > UBA4661 > PH2015. The sequence goes on along the minus strand of JACVZY010000104.1, from coordinate 39,345 downwards.
AAATTTTGTGCCAGCGACCGATAGCGCTTCTCAGCTTGCCAAAGCTCAGCTTCTAGTTCACTCCGCTTATTCAATTCCACGCGGATTTCATCAATGAACTCCTGCAAATCCTGCGTTTTTTGCTTTACGTCGCCCGCAAGCCGCTCATTATCTTCGGTGAGCGATTCATTCGTTTGAATGAGGTCGGTAATATCAGTGTAGGTACAGAGCACGTACTTCTGGGGCGCATCAATATTGCTTAGGGGCGTTGTCTGCACTTGCGCATAAAAAGGCGTACCGTCCGTGTGAATGTGCTTTGCAGTCAGCAGTTGCGCGACCCCCAACGACAAAACATCGGCAACCACGTCTTTGTCTTTTTCGTCAACATAGTCTAAAAGGTTTGAGCCAACGATTGTTTTTTGACCTTCGCCCAGCATAGAAGCAAAGGCGGGATTAGCAGTACTAATCTGGCACAATGGCAATCGTGCTGCATCTTTCTCGTACAGACCGGAGCCTTCCTGAGACGGAACAACCTCACCAACGGAGACAATCACAATCCCGGCGGCAGTCTGCTCAAACACAGCTTTGCGAAGAGTTGTCAGTGATGGCTTTTTTGCAGGGGTTTTCATAAGGCGCTTTATGGTTCGATGTTGGCGTACGGTAAGGCTTGGTTAAGAAAAACACTTCCGTTTTGTGCCGAAAATACACGCTTTTCTACTGGAAACCAAACGCCATCTGCACGAAGATTTTTCGGTATGGCTGCAACAAAATTCTGCAAAGTCTGTATATTTGACCACAACTGTATTTTTTTCACTCATTGTTCGGCAATATGCTTGCACTTCTCCAAATTGAACTTATCAAAACCCTGAAACGACGCGCCTTCTGGGTGTCGCTAGGGTTATTCCTGCTCTTTTTCATACCCATCATGGCGGCTGCCTTCGGTCATGGCGGCGCTATCACGGTGAACGACCAAAAGCTCGTATCTATTGCCGTTCCGCAAGGCTGGGGGCTGATGCTCGACCTGCAAGGGCTGGACGTGGCTTCGATGGCGCGTCTGTTTTTGCCCGTGATAGTTTGTATTTTTGTGGGGAGCGAATTTGTCTTCAAAACCTCGCGCCAGAATATCATTGACGGACTCGCGCGCGAGCAGTTTTTCCTTGCGAAAATGGTGTTTGTCCTCTTTATGGCAGTGGTGTTTTTTGTGATTTACTTTCTGCTGGTGATGATTTTCGGCTATATCATTGTCGATAAAAGTGAGATTACAGGTGCAATTATTCGCGGCGTGGACTTGCAAATGATGGGTGCATTTTTCGTCATGCTCATTGGCTTTGGCTTAATTGCGACGCTCTTCGGCATTGCCTCGCGCAATACCGGCACCGCCATCGGTCTCTTTTTCTTTTACTCGACCGTCGTGGAGCAGATAGCGCCTAATCTTCTGCGCTTGAAAGAATCCCTTCGCCCCTTTGCCGATTATTTCCATTATCTGCCTATCAACATTTTCCGCGAAGTCGTGAAGCCCGGTCGCTATGATGCCGACTTCTTTGCGGCAAAAATGGCAAAAATGTCCGGTCAAGCTGTTACCTTCGACCTCACCACGCAGACCGTTTGGGCGTGTGCAGCGCTCTACATCATTCTTCTCAGCGGAGCATCCTATCTGCTTTTGAAGCGAACCGACCTCTAAGAATCAATGACGAATGAGGAATTACGAGGCAACCAAGAATTACGAGACATGGAAGATTGAACGATGAAATGACAAAGCAGTTTTCGCTTGAGGGCTTCAAAACCGCTTAAAACCGGCTCTGCGACATCTTTCATTCAAAACTCAACACTCAACAATAGAAAAAATTATTATGCCAATTATCGAAGTTAATAACCTCACGAAGGTTTACACAAACCTCATCTCACGCAAGCAAAAACGCGCTGTGGACAATATTTCCTTTAGCGTGGAGCAAGGGCAAATTTTCGGTTTTTTGGGACCGAACGGTAGCGGCAAGACGACCACTATCGGGATGCTTTTGGATATCATCAATCGCACCAGCGGCGACATCAGGCTTTTTGGCGACACACATCTGAACGCCGCCCGCAAGCGCATCGGCGCAACGCTGGAAACACCGAATTTTTATCCATACCTATCGGGGTATGATAACCTGCGCATCGTAGCAAAAATCAAAAATATCGGCGAAGCGCGAGTACAAGAAATTTTAGGTATCGTCAAGCTCGCCGACCGCCAGAAAGATGCTTTCAAAGCGTATTCGCTCGGTATGAAGCAGCGACTCTCGCTTGCCTCGGCGATGCTTTCCGACCCTGACATTATCATCCTCGACGAACCCGCTAACGGTCTCGACCCCGAAGGCATCCGCGAAATCCGCGAAATCATCAAAGCACTTGGGCGCGAAGGCAAAACGGTGTTTCTCTCCAGTCACCTTCTGGACGAGGTGGAGCAAACCTGTACCCACGTGGCGGTCATCAAAAACGGCAAACTCGTCAAGCAAGGCTCCGTGCAAGAACTCACAAGCCGCAATATTGCTCGCTTGGAAGCAGACAATACCGATATGCTCCGCACGGCAGTCCGCTCCTACGACGGTGCGCTTTCAGCAGACGTGCGTGATGGTGCGGTATTCGTAGCGCTCAAGGGCGGCAATCTGTCCGACCTGAACCGTCATCTTGCCGGACAGGGCGTGTATGTGTCGCACCTTTCGGAAGCACGGCAATCGCTGGAAGAAGTGTTTATCGAACTGACGAGTTAAGAAATTTCAAGCGAATCAGGAAAGCGATAGTGCGGCGTATAGCCCTGCTATCGCTTTTTTTGTACCGTCAAGGTCAATTCGTACCTGACCACACAATACTCCCTTGCAAGTTCACCGTACGATATTTGTTGTTGCGATTTTATGTAAACCCTTTCACAACAATGATACCACGCACCTTAAGCACGTATCTTCACCATGCCGCATCGCATTTTCCTGTGCTGGCGTGTTTGGGTCCGCGTCAATCCGGGAAAAAGACCCCTGTTCGTGCGGCATTTAGTGAACTGCCGTACGTTTCCTTCATATCATCAGAATTTTAACAAACGGCTTATCAAAGCGCCGAAGTTCTATTTTTACGACACGAGGCTTTCTTGCTTGATTTTGGGCATTCAGTCGCCGGAGCAGATGCAAAGACACTTTGCGCGGGTTGCATTGTTTGAAACGATGATTGCCGCCGACATCAAAAAAAACAACACTGCCGCTTGAATCCTTCTGACTCAAGCGGCAGTGTTCGTTACAGATGAAATATCTCTTTACTTCTGCACAACCATCTTCTGCCGAAACACCTCGCGTGGCGTATGCAGGACGCACCAATACACACCACTTGCCAAATTCTTCGCTTGGAACTCCAGACTGTATGCGCCTTTCGATTGTACGGCGCTCACCAGTTCCGCCACAGTTTTGCCCAGAGCATCAGTGATTTCAAGTCGGACAGGCGTTTCTTCCGTGAGTTCGTATTCGATGCGCGTACCCTCGCTGAAGGGGTTCGGGATATTTGCCAAAAGCCGTGTGGTGCTGATGCCGCCGGTACTATTGCTTGCGTTTCTTGTCAACAAACTTTCGCCGCTTGTCAGCAATCCACCCTGGCGAACGCGCCCCGTTGTGAATGTCCACGTTTCCGACCAACCGCCATTGGTCAAGCCAAACCGCGCCCGAACACGCCAGAAATACTGACGGTTCACGCCGAAGTCCGTTACAAGCCATGTTGTGTCGGTTAGCTGGTCGTTATTGAGGTAGATGAGGTCGAAGAGCGAATCGTTTGCCACTTGCACCTGATAGAGAAACGCACCCGGCACACTCGACCACAAAAAGCGGATGCTATTCGGCTGCAAGCCCGTCGAACCGTTGGGCGGCGCTATCAAGAACGGAATGGTCGGAATCACAAGCGGCGCTATCACTTCCACATCCAGCACCCGCACGACCGACGAATAGCCGTTCGAGATGGTAACTGTTATGCGTGCCCGCCCTGTGCGCCCCGCAAGAGGCGTAGCGATGATGCGGTATTGGCTGTTGCCGATGTCTTCTATGCGCACATTACCCACAGGGACAAGATTTTCGTTGGAACTTTGGATAGAGAACGTAAGCGGAAAGCCGCTCCCGTCGTTGATGGTGATAACGGACGAGGTGCTGGTCTCAGGGCGCGTTACAAGGCTTGGCGGGAAAAATTCCGATGCCGATGGCGGCGGAATCACCGTCAGGCGGAAACTTGTGTTTGCACTGAGTCCTTGTTGGTTCGTTACGGTGAGCGTAATGTCGCTTGAGCCTGATTGGTTCAGCGCGGGCGCAACGGTGAGCGTTCGCGCCGTGCCGCCACCTGCTACTTGCAGCCCGCTCGTGGGCTGAAGCGTTGGGTTGGTGGACTCGAATGCAAAACGCAATGATGTGATATCAAACGGGTCGTTCACATTCAGTTGCCGCGTGGCGACTTGGTTTTGACCAATGATAATGTTACCGATGGGCGCAACGACAGGCGGCAAAAGCGGCGGCGTGACAGTAACGGTGAAATCCAGCGTGGTGCTTTGCCCTTGCTGATTCACGGCGACAATGGTAATCGTGGACACGCCAAGCTGATTAAAAGCCGGAGTCATCGTGATTGTACGAAGAGTTCCTGCGCCGAAAAGCGCAAGATTACCATTCGGGAACAGCGTTTGATTAGACGACGAAGCCGAAAGCTGAAGCGTGGCAAGGTTTTCGTCGCTCGCCACAAACTGCAAGGAAATAGGCGTGTTGCGCGGGGTCGTGAGGTTGATAATCGCTCGCAGTGTCGGGGTAGACGGCGGTGGAATAACGCTTGCGGCAAAACTTGTCGAGGCGCTCAGTCCAGCTGCATTCGTAACCGTAATGGTGATAAGTGATGTGCCAATCTGGTTCGGTGCGGGCGCAAGCGTGATGATGCGCGTTGTGCCGGAACCGCTCACAATGATATTGTTCGACGGAAACACGTTCGGGTTCGACGACGCAATTGAAAAACGCAGGTTGTTCACATCCGCATCGCTCACCGTGAACATCGTTGCCACAGGCACATTTCGTGCGGTAGAAACTCCCGCAATGCTGCTGATGCTTGGCGGTGTCTGGTTTTGAAAGACCGTAACAGGAAAACTTATTACCGTCGAAAGCCCATTTTGATTTGTTACGGTCATGGTAATCGTCGCCGTACCGATTTGGTTCGGCGCAGGGGTGATTGTGAGCGAGCGCCCTTCTGTTCCTTGCTGACTAACAGCGATGTTACTCGTGGGAATAAGCCCCGGATTCGATGATGAGAATGCAAATCTCAGTGTGGAAGTATTGATATCCTCCAGCGTGAAGGAAGCCCGAACAGACGTATTGATGGGCGTTGTAAGCGGCGGTATCTGCCCCACACGTGGTGGCGCAACAAACGTGGCTCTCAAAAGCCCAAAGGTCAGAATGTTATTTTGATTCCGTACCCCGACATTGATAGCCACCTCACCAAAACGATTTTGTGCGGGCGTGAAGGTCAGCGTACGGTTAATGCCGGTTCCGCCGATGCTAATGTTTGCATTCGGTACCACATCAGGGTTTGCAGAGGTTGGCGTAATAAACAGCATATTCGGGTTCGCGTCGAATACCCGAAAAGGAATTGTAACTATCGTATTTTGTGGCAAAACTGTATCACGCAGCCCTTCAACCACAGGCGGGTCATTGATAGCAGCGACGTAGAGCGTAAAAGCAGCGTTTGCCCCCAGCCCTGACGGATTCAACGCTCGGAGGAATACCGTTGCCCGTCCTTTTACATTCGCCACCGGACGCAAGGTAATTTGCCGTGAGGACGCAGTGCCGGTAATAGCGATATTCGCGTCCGGCAGCAAACTCGGATTCGATGAATTAGCGAAGACATTGACATTCTGAGCGCCGCTTTGGTCGAAGACATTGAACAATGCCGAGACCGACACGCCGACCGCTGTAGCAAGGTCAGGCACGACAGTTATCGTCGGCGCTTGAGCCGGTGGTGGCTCAGTAACAGTAAGCGTGAAAGACGTTCGTGCCGAGAAGCCGCTTTGGTTGGTCGCTACAATTGTGATAACCGCCGACCCAAACTGCCCCGCATTGGGCGTAATGGCAAGCGAGCGCGAAGAACCGAAACCACTGACAACCAAGGCATTGGGCGCAACAAGAATGGTGTTATCAATACTTGTTACGACCGTAACCGTTCCCGGACTGGCGTCGGTAATCGTGAAGGGGACATTCAAAGGTGTATTTGCTGGTGTTGTTACGGGCGAAATCGGACTGATAGTCGGACCAAAACTCGCACCACCGACCGTAATACGAAAGCTCATGGACGTATTTTGTCCCATCGCGTTCGTGCCGATGATAGTGATTTGCGTCGTGCCGCTTTGCCCCGTCGTTGGGGTAATGGTCATCTGACGAGATGTCGTGCCTTGCGCGACGACAATGTTATTATCCGAAATCAGACTTTGGTTATCGGACAGCCCCAACAGCGCCACCGAACCGGGGTTCACATCGGCAATGGTAAGCTGCACCGAGATAGGTGTATTCAGAGGCGTTGTTTGGTCGCCGAGCTGCGTAATGCTCAACTGCTGCGCCGAAAGTCTGCCGAGCGCAAAAAACAGCAAGACAGCCCACAAGATTGCCATCAGCAGTGCTGTTCTAAGAAGCTGACCAGTGCTGCCGGCATTCCGATGTGGGCGATAGAGATGAGGTTTTCCCTCTGCATGAGGTTTTTCCTCAAAGACATTGATTCGCATAGAGGAGTTTCCTTAAAAAATGAGCAGTAATAGGATGAATAGTACCATGACAAACAGTTGGTTTGTTGAGATATTCAAGAGAGAAATAGTAACGGGTTCGGGTCGCCGTGTGCAAAGGAATGCGGAGGCTTCGGATTGAACGAATGAAGAAAGATTATCTCCGCTTCAGAAGACTATCTATATTCATTTCACCGAAATCGGTTACGAAAAACATTCAGTCAAGCACCGAAAGGAATGTCGTCAACAGATGTGTTTTCGACATTCCTTAAGGATAGATTGTATTCTAAACTGTCTCAAGCGGTTGAGTGCTCTTTTCTTAGAAGCGGAAATTCGCCGAGACAAAACCAAATGTGGGCTGACCACTACCGATATTTCCCAAGCCTTGCCGCAAAATGCGGGTGTCGGTCGTTACATCTAACGTAAAGCCACCAAAGACTAATCCGAAACCAAGCGATACGCCTTCTGAAAGCGCATATCCAAAGTAGGACGGATAGACAACATCGTTACTCCGTGCAGAAGAACTATATCCGGCATAACCAGCGCGAAGGCGCAGCCAGTCAATAACGGAATACTCAACACCGATATTCCATCTGGGCAGAATCAGTTCCGAAGAAACCGATGATGCACCCGGGACGCTTTGACTCGGCAGATTGCCGCCACTATTATTCGATAAGCTCAGACCACCCACAAAAAAGAGTGGACCAACGGCATAGTTAAAGCCCATGCCAACATCAACACTGGTAACATTACCAAAATACGGCGAAGCACTTTGGATGTTGTAGATGTTTGCCATCGGAATAAGCGTAAATTGACGCGAAATTCGTGCGATATACCGTGCATTAACACCAATCACCGTATTAGCAAAACTCAACGAGGCACTGGTCGAACCCGGTACCGGAAGCGATACACGAGGCAGTAAGATTGTCGCCGACAAGTCCAACATGGACTGAGTGCCGGTGGTAATAAGCACACCGGCATTGAAGCCAATTTGTGTGATATTTGCCGTTGGCTGCGAGCGAGGTGCATTTGCCAGTGGCGCAAGTGATGTCGTTGTGAAGGAAACGCCTGCTCCCATTACCACACCGCCACCTTTGCCATCACCGGTATTATAGGTTACTTGTAATTGTCCGTTATTGCGTGCCTTGAGCTGTGTGAAGCCTGGGAGCGCCGCAATACCGCCCGGATACTGGCTTGCCAGCCCCAGAATACTACTGAGAGCAATAGCATTTACAACGTCGGTATTCACTGCCGTTATACCCGGAAATGATTCAAACGAAACCATACCGCCAACAGTAACGCGGGGGCTGATGTCGAAAATTGCACCGATAAAAGGTCCGCCAAAGTTACTGAGTGGCTGCGAGCTAGAGCCTGCCACCGAACCTGCATTAACGAAAATGCTATTGCGGAAGCGGTCTGCGTACGCGGGATTGATGGTAAGCGAGTACGAATCCACAATAAAGGGATTCGCCGCGTAGGTGCGAATATCTCCGCCCATACCGTAACCTCCACCGCCAAGTGCCGCGTGGCGTGCCAGCGAACCGACTTGGAGCGGATGCTCAATCGAGGCAAGGGTGCTGATGCAGAGTGTGCAGTAGTCAATTGGTGGCTGCGTTGGGCGTGCCACCGGACGTGGCGCGGTCACGACAGGTCGTGCAGCAGTCGCATTGGTGCGAGGCGCTCCCGGACGATTGGTCGTTGCGGGGCGCGTCTGTGCTGTATTGATACGTGTTGTGCCTTGTGGCGGGTCATTTGCCACAGCAGGTGCGGGCGCAGCTTGCTGTGTGGTTGCCGGACGTGCTGTTGTTGTGCGATTATTGGTAGTTCTGTTGGTTGTCGTGGGTGGTCGGCGTTGCTGCTGTTGGCTCCACGAAGTGTACGACGCAAGGCAGAGCAGCGCCATACAGAAGAAGACTGAACGATTCATACCTGCGTCTCCGAGGTGATTGATTGAATAATTGCTTGTTGTTTGGTTACTATCTTTTTTATTGCTGGTCTTCGGCTGCAGGCTGTTGACCGCCTGTTTGTGCGCCTTGCTGGGTCTGCGTAATGACATTGGTGTCGGGCAAGATGCTGTACACATTATTCAATTCGTCGTCGGTAAAGAAATTGTCGTCTATGTCCAAATCGCGCAGACGCTTGAGTTTACCAATTTCGAGTGGGAGATTAGCAAGCGAGTTTGTGCGTAAATACACTGTGCGAAGATTCGTTGCCAAGCCAAGCGCAGCCGGAATTTGTGAAAGACGGTTTTCGCTTGCATCAAGAAATTCGAGTCGTGTGAGTTTACCAATTTCGGGCGGTAATTTCTTGAGCAAATTTGTTGCCAGATTAAGCTGCTTCAGGCTTTGCAGTCGGCTCAGTTCAGGCGGAAGAATGTCTATTTGATTGCCGCTTGCGTTCAGCACTTGCAGTTTGGTCAGATTACTGATTTCGCGGGGAAGCTCGGAAAGCTGATTACGACTGACGTTCAGGTATTGCAAATTGCGGAAGCGACCAATTTCGGGTGGCAGTTTCTTCATACCATTATTTTGCAAATCCAGTTTCACAACAGCATCAGGATTTTTCAACCCCTCCTCAATCGAGGTAACGCCTTGCATATTCTCCAGCGCGTCTTCATCCAGCATCCCGACGGGCGAGACGTTGAAAGCGCTGTTGAACGGACCGTTATTGCGAATGTCATTGTTGCGGGCATCGTTCATGCGGTCAAGGCTTGAGCCGGGAACATCGCCACGCAGCATTGCTATTTCCTCACGGAGCGCGTCGTTTTCTGTCTTGAGCAAATCCACTTGATTACGCAATACCTCTACTTCTTGTGCAAGAAGATTTTCGTTTGCAAATGCAGGAGGAGGATTCATGTCCATCATTTGCGCCTGCTCAATTTCGCGCTCAATGGCTATTTGGCTACCGCCGGGCGTGCGAATAATGTTGTCATATATTCGCCGAGCAGTCAGCAGATTGGCAACTGAGCGGTCTTTGTCGCGGAGGTCTTTATAGACCAGCCCCATCATCTCGTGGGCTGCTGCTTCCCAGTAGCGGCTTTTGGTCTGCCGCGCAAGGCTCAGTCCCTTGTTCAGAAAATATAGTGCGTTGTCAGCGTCGCCACCTTCTCGATAGGACATACCGAGTTTGATAAAGCGGGCGCTCAGTTCTTTGGAGCTTTGCTTGCGCTGCGCAAAGCCGTCGTAATGAATGGTCATTACGAGCGTCCCCGCCACCAGCGCGGCGCTGCTCACGAACCGGAGAAAGCGTGCGTAGATCATAGCGTCTCCATACAGTAAATACAATGAATGAAAATGTTGTTGGTAATTGACTTGATAAACAACGACTTAGGTTACAAAATTTATATGACAAACAAGCAACTGTTTGATGCGTCCAAAGCGCCAAGCGTTTGTTCGGAAAGCATTTGCTCTCCAGAACACTTGTTTCAAAATGATGCTTGATGAAGAAAGTATTCACCCAATAATAGGCGCACTGCGCACACAATAATGAGCGTACGTCTCTCCTTCCCCGCATTACATCAACCGTTACAACGCAGTGTAGGTCTTTGACAGGGTGCGGGCATCGAATTTGGTTTTTATATCAAATTCTATTTATTCAATTTACGTGCCAGATTTTTCGCACACCATGACGTTTATGCACTTATCTGCAAAAAAGTGTGAAAAAGAGGCTTGTATGTGCTTTTTGCCAACAACAATGGAATAAGTCAAGAGCGTTTTTCGTAACTTTGTAAGCTACTATTTTGCTAAAGTCCTTCGTATTTGGTCTATACCAAATAATAGTAAAGACGGGGTGTTTCGCACTGAAGCAGAATACAAACCGTCTGCATCCATACCACAACGCAAACTCCACAATGACCACCATTGACTTCACCAAATACCCCAAACCCCGCTCCCGTCGGCACGTCAGCCCTAATCAATACCTACCGAAAGACCGCATTCGGATTGATTTGGAGTATTATCCGCCCTTGATTCCAAGCATTGCGTGGAACGAGCATTTTTTGAATGCACAAGCGCCGCAGTACCTTGATATTGGCTGCGGCATGGGACGTTTCCTACTTGAAACGGCACTTGCAGAGCCGAAGAAGAATATTCTGGGCTTAGAAGTGCGCGAGTATGCGGCAAACTGGATTCGGAGCGTCATTCAGGGTGAACGCCCGCACGGTGTGCTGGGGAATGCCGAAACGCTCTGGTACAGCGTCGCCAATGGTTTGCCCTTTATTACCGATGCTTCCGTGGAAAAGATTTTTTACTTCTTCCCCGACCCGTGGTTCAAAAAGCGGCATCATTATCGTCGTGCCTTCACGCCTGCATTTCTGGACGAATGTGCGCGTGTGCTCAAGCCCGAAGGTACGTTCTACCTGATGACCGATGTGCCGGATGTGGACGCCTATCAGCGCGAAACGCTCAGGCAGCACGATGTGTTTGACTTTGAAGAGTGTCCTGATGATGCGTCCTGGGGGCTTATACAACGAACTGATCAAGAGGATTTTTCCCTGCGCAAAAACATTCCGTATGTTCGTGTGAAGTGCTGGAAGAAGTAAAGGCAACATCCCCCCGTGCACGACTATTTTATCACACTTTTCCTGTACGAGCGCCATGCGAACAAGCCTTTTCCCGTTTTACACCATCGGACATTTTATCAATGAGCCTCTGAATCCTACCACGTTTGAAATTACGCGCTTTGAGGAAATGGAAGAGCCGGATATTGAAGATCCTCACAAACACTCGTTTTACGAAATTTTATGGATGTCCGAAGGTGTGAGTTCGCACGTCATTGACTACAAGGAGTATCCGATTGAGCCGAACACGCTGTACTTTATCTCTCCCGGACAACTGCACCATTTCGAGGAATGGCAGCACATCAAGGGCGGCAGCATCATGTTTACCGAAGATTTTTTTCTTTTTCACCACCACAATAAAGAAGCCCTTTTTACCCTGAGTTTTTTGGATAATTTCTACACGAAACCCTACCTGAAGCCTGATGCAGAGCAATACCACGAAATACAACATACAATAGACCTCCTCTTCGCTGAACGAAGCCGTGCTGACTACTCACCCACCATTGCTCAAGCGCTTCTGCACGTCGTTTTGGGACAAATCCAACGATGCGTGGACGCCGAGCGGCGCGCACAGCACCAAGAAGCCATTTCTAAGCGCAGCATTATTCTCTACAAAACCTTCAAGAATCTTCTGGATGCGCACTTCCACGAGGGTTTAACGGCAGGCGAATATGCCGACAAACTCGCTATTACGCAGCATCACCTCAATCACATCGTCAAGTCTGTGACGGACAAAACTACAACTGAGATTATCCGCGACCGCATTCTCCTTGAAGCCAAGCGGTTGCTCACTTTTACCGACCTCCCTGTTTCCGAAATCGCCGCCGGGCTTCGGTATTTCGACTCCTCCTATTTTGCAAAACAGTTCAAAGCCGCTGAAGGGCTTTCTCCACGAGAATTCAGAGAGCGAATCTCCGAAAAATACCGAACAATGTAGATTCTCTTCTACCTAGGAAGCTAGTTTCTATGCTACTTTTGTACCGTTAGTTTTCACTTTATCTATTTTTTGAGGAAAATATTGTCATGGTACAAATGTACAAAGAGGAGGTAGCGTCATGAGCGAAGAAGCACATCGAACGGAGCAACAAATTTGGTTTATCACCGGTATTTCGAGCGGCTTGGGCAAAGCGCTTGCAGACGCAGTGATAGCGAAAGGTGAGTTTATTATCGGCACATTCCGTAATCCCGCACAAACAGAAGCGTTCAACGAGACCCATCACGACCGTGCTTTTGCACTCACGCTTGATCTCACCAAGCCAAACGACATACGCTCCGCCTTCGATATAGTACGGTCTCGCTTTGGTCGTTTGGATGTACTGGTCAATAATGCAGGATTCGGGTTCGCAGGAGCGATTGAAGAGGCAAGTATTGATGAGGTACGTGGGGTATTTGAGGCAAATGTTTTTGGCGCGTTGCAAATCACCCAAGCAGTGCTTCCTATCTTCCGCCAACAGCAAAGTGGACACATTGTGCAGATTTCCTCGCATGGTGGCTTCAAGGCAATGCCGGGATTTGGCGTGTATAATGCAAGTAAATTCGCGCTGGAGGGTTTTAGCGAGGCTCTGGCGGCGGAAATAGCACCGCTTGGCATACGACTTACTATCGTTGAACCGGGACCATTTCGCACCAATTTCGCGGGTGATTCTCTTCGTCAAGCGTCTGCACGACTTACTGCCTACGACGCAACGGCAGGGGCGTTTCGAGAGCGGATGCAGCTCGTGAACGGCAAGCAAGAAGGCGATCCGTACAAAGCAGCCCAAGCAATCATACAGGTCGTAGCCGCCGCCGAACCGCCCTTGCGCTTACCGCTTGGCAAAATTGCTCTTGGAACACTCACAGCAAAGCTAGAAAGCGTTCAAAAAGATATTGCTTCATGGAAACATGTGGCAGAAAGCGCTGTATTTGCATAAAGTTCGGCAAAATTTTATCAACTCATTTTTTTGAAATATTTTTTACTATATTTAGCCATGAAAACGCTCTTGATTCTTGCAGCACTGCTTATCAACACAACCTTTGTCATCGCACAAACTACAAAATGGGGCTACGATGCTTCCCACGCCAAAGTAGGCTTCTCCATCGCTCACTTTGGTATTTCCGAAACAGAAGGAAAATTTGTCAAGTTTGACGGTACTGTGCTCTCGGACAAACCCGATTTCTCTGATGCAAAAATTGATTTCACGATTGATGCCAGCAGTATCAATACCGAAGATGCAAAACGTGACGGACACTTGAAGTCTGCGGACTTCTTTGATGTGGCAAAGTACCCATCTATCCAGTTTGTAAGTAAATCGCTCAAAGCCACTGGTCAAAAAAAGTACATCTTGACGGGCGATTTCACGATGCATGGCATCACCAAAGAAATTACTCTCGATGTTATCTATAAAGGAACAGTCGTCGATCCTTACAAGAATACCAAAGCCGGCTTCAAACTTAGTGGGGTGATTGATAGAACGCAGTGGGGCTTAACATGGAATGGCAAATTAGCAGCAGGCGAACTCTTGGTAGGTAATGACGTAAATCTTGACATTAACATTGAATTGATTAAGAAGTAAGCGCACAGCAATGCGCTTTATGAGCATCAAGCGACAAGGCTATCTCACAAGGATAGCCTTTTTCAGCAGAAACGGTAGGCTTTCTCAACTTCATTTCCAATAAACTCATGAGCTTTTCCAATAAAACCGTCTGGATAACAGGCGCTTCATCGGGCATCGGCGAGGCGCTTGTTCATGCGTTTGCTCAAGAAGGCGCAAACATCATTCTCTCTGCCCGCCGCCAAAATGAATTGGAGCGTGTGAAGGCAGAATGTATGCGCTTTACAAGCATTTCAGATGAACATTTTCTTATTCTCCCGCTCGACCTTGCCGATAGCGATTCACTTCACGGCAAAGTGCAAGAAGCGCTTGCATGGAAAGGCACGGTGGATGTGATGCTGCATAATGGCGGCATTTCGCAGCGCTCACTGGCAAAGGACACCACGCTTGCTGTCGATAGGCGCATTATGGAAATTGATTATTTCGGGACTGTCGCGCTCACCAAAGCGCTTTTGCCCTCATTTTTGGCGCGGAAAGCAGGACATTTTGTTGTGGTGTCGAGCCTCGTGGGTAAGTTCGGGACACCGCTTCGCTCCAGCTATTCCGCCGCAAAACACGCATTACATGGCTTTTTCGATGCACTCCGCGCTGAGACGCATGGGGACGGATTGCACGTGACCATCATTTGCCCGGGATTTATCAAGACGCAAGTCTCTGTCAATGCCCTCACGGGCGACGGTGCGGCTCAAAACGTTATGGACGACGCGCAAGCAAACGGCATGAGCGCGGACGAATGCGCACGGCGCATCCTTACTGCTGTTCGAGCGCACAAGCTGGAAGTGTATATCGGAGGACGCGAGAAAATGGGTGTTTATCTGAAGCGCTTTGTGCCGACGCTCTTTGCACGGATTTTGCGTACGGCAAAAGTAACGTGAAAGCGTCATCCCAAAAGCTCGTCAAAACTCGCCAGCACGCGGTCTGCACGTTTTACCACTTCGGAACGATTGATGTTTTCAGTCAGCACATAAAAGGCTTCGCATTCCCCACTAGCACGAAGTTGGTAATCACTAAAGCCGTCGCCAATGATAAGGCGCGGCTTGGGTAAGTTCAAATGCCGAAGCAGTTTTGTTTTACCGTCATCTTGCGATAAAAAATTTGCTGTGTCTGCCGCTGTGATATTTCCTGCATCGTCAAAGATAAATGTATTGGCGAAGATATTCTCGGGCTTGAATCCAAGCGGCTCCATCACAGGAACAATAAACTCCCGAAAGCCACCCGACACCACGTACAAGCGCTCACTGTTTGCACGGAACCACGCCGTATTACGCAAAAGAGAGGGTGTATATTTTTGCTTCAAAACTTCCACCAATTCCGTCAAATGCTCGCGCCGTGCGCCCAGAAGCGGAATACGCCGTGCAAGTGCTTCATCGAAGCCCATCGTGCCGGTCATTGCTTGATTGGTGAGGTCGGCGATAGACTGAACGCGCTCCAAGCGGTCATCAGCATTCGCCAGAGCAATATCAGCAAGGTCTTCAAGGGATTCGACCTGCACAAGAGTGGAATCAAAATCAATGATAATCGTTGCAAATTCTTGCATGAGTAAAAAAACATGGTGTGGGAAAACAAACTCTCAGCAGCAAACACGCTGCGGTAACTTCTCTCTGAATGAAGGCAATAAATGTACAAGGAATTTCCCAAAAAACCAACGGCTATTTCACGACTGCCCTAGCACCAAGCTCAACACATCCATATATTTTTGCCGATACTGTGCTATTTCTTTACGGCGATACTGCATGATAAAGCGTGGATGCTCAAGCGGTAATATCCGTTCAAAAAAGCTGTACTCTGCGTTGATTGCCTCAAAAGCGCTATGCAGCTTGCCTGTGCCGAAGCAAATAGCCACATCTTGGCGCAATCCCATAGCGATTTGCTGCTGCATCGTCTCGACCATAAACGACTTCACGGCTTGAAATAGTGCTTTATCATCGTAAAAATTATAGTTGATTTCACTCGCCTCTTTTTGCTTCACAAAGCCGAGCGGGCAGAGTGCAGTCAAGAAAAAATCCCCGAAAAAGCGCTCCGCTCCGCCATACTCCGCAATCACGCTCCAGACGTATTCTGCCGAAAGCTCGTGCTTTGTGCCCAATGTGTTCTGAATACCGCAAATCTCCCGTAAAATCACGGGGTCGGTGAAAGACAACCCCGTCAAGCCACCGCCGAAGCGACCGGGATTGATGCCCCAGACCGAAACACGATTACTCTTTTTGTCAGCAAAATACTTGTCGCAAAAGGCACGTACACACGCCTGCGTTTCGGGGCGCAGATAGGGATTCATTGCCTCTATACCGCTTGGCAATGGTGATTCGAGGCGGAGTGTGGTGTAAAAGGTGTAGAGGCGGTCTCCGAAAGTCATGGTGTGAATTTCAAGGTACGAATGAAAAATCATGAATTATGGTCGGGACAATAGGCAACCTTGCTCAATACTCCTGCTCATGTGAGCGCAGTTCCCAATGCGCCGCGCTCACGCCGCGCTGCAACAACATTTTGCCCGTTATTGCCTCAATGACACGCTCTTCGGGCTTGCGCGTGAGAATCTCTGCGCTGATGAGACTTTGTTCCGCGCTTTTCGCCGCGCTTTTGAGCATATTTAGCGCCAACTGCTCGGAATTACTGACAAGTTCTATCACCTGCTCGCGTATGGCGGATTCGCTGGCTTTGTCGGCGGTGATAATGAGATAATACGCGGTGTTCATGTCATTGCGCTGCAAAGGGCGGCGATTGAGCAATTTGCCAAGCGGGCGCAAGGTAAGGTGCGCCAAGATGACTGCCGATGCCGATATTGCTGCTTCGGCGAACAAACCAAAACCGGACAAACACCCAACTGCCGCCGAACACCATATAGTTGCTGCCGTGTTCAGCCCTTGCACGTTGAAGCCTTCGCGCATAATCACACCCGAACCCAAAAAACCAACACCAACGACGATTTGTCCCGCAATGCGGGTCGGATCGCCGGATTTTCCCAAAATCACTTCCGAAATGAGAATATACGCCGCCGAACCAAGCGCAACGAGTGTGTTCGTGCGTAATCCGGCGCTTCGGTGCTGCCACTGCCGTTCAAAACCGATGGCAGCGCCAAGCCCAAAAGCAACAGCGAGTTTGATAGCAAATTCTATGGGGGACATTATTTCTTCCTTGAAGTTTTTATGCGGTTTTGAGAAGTTTATACCGAATGCCGCGCATTGCATAGCCCGGCAAAACAACCTCACCGTCCGGCACTAAACCACATTTCTCCATTACCCGCGTGGAAGCACGATTTTCCACGAGTGCCAGTGAAACAATCGCTTTTGTGCGCTCTTCCATGAGCGCTCTTCTCACCAGTTCCTGTGCGCCTTCGGTGGCGTAGCCTTTGCCCCAGACGGCATGATGAAAACGGTAGCCAATCTCGACTTGCCCCGCTTCGTACTCAGCTTCTTTGGCAAAACGGTAGTCCAACGCTGGACGCAGCAAATACCACCCCAAGAACGTACCCGTTTCGCGCTCTTCTGCCGCCCAAAAGCCGTAGAGCGGCGATGACTCCTTATTCGCATAGTATTTTTGCTCCAGCGCTGCGATAAATTCTTCGTAGCCTTGAAGCGACGTTGCCATCGGCTGCCCGATGTAGCGCAGCACGTCTGTGTCGGCATCCAGCGCGGCGAGGCGTGGAGCGTCTTCAGGCGTGAAGGCACGTAAGCGGAGGCGTGGGGTTTGGAGGAGTGTGGTCATGTCTGAAAACAAAGTATCTGAAATGGTAACGCCCGCAAATCTAGTGTTTTCTAACCTTATAGGCAAACAAAAGCCCCGCAAGCGAGAACACGTGCGGGGCGAGAAGAAATTATTAACCCAGCATTGTTACTCAATCACTTCTACCTGCACATAACTCGCATCATTCTTCGTATGATAGACGCGGTGCGTGGCTTTGATGAAATCTTCCGCGTTGGCTTTGTAAATGTTCTCCACGTATTTCTGCGGGTTGCGGTCGAAAGCGGGGAACCATGTGCTTTGCACCTGAATCATAATGCGGTGTCCTTTTTTGAACGTGTGCAGAACGTCTTGCAGGCGGAACGTAATCGGCGTGATTTCGTTCGGTTTCAGCGGCTCCGGCTTCTCGAAGCTCTTGCGGAAGCGTGAACGCATGATTTCCGAACGAACCATTTGCTGATACCCGCCCAGAACGATGTTTTTGTGCGGCATATAGGCATGATTCGGTTCATTGCCCGGATAGACATCAATCAACTTCACCACCCAATCAGCATCCGTGCCCGTTGTAGCCACTTTCAACGCTGCGGTGATTTCACCACCAAGCGTCATGTCTTCGGTGAGCGTGTCGGTTTGGAACGTGAGCACGTCGGGACGCTGCGAAGCAAAACGCTGGTCTTCGCTCATGTATTTGCGCATGGTGATTCCCATCAGCGTCGTGCGGTCTTCGGTGTAGGGAACAGGTTTAGCAGGGTCGCTCACGTACTCGGTAAAAGGTTGCTTTGCTGTGCTGTCCGGCGGAGTTTGCGCCAGTTTACCGCCATCGTGGAAGTAGAGTTTCGTCTGCTTTGCGGACTTGAGTGGGTACTCATTGAAGGTACGCCATATTTTTTTGCCCGTATCGAACATATATGCTTCCGGCAAGCCCGATTTCCCGTCTCCTGCTTCTTTCAGGAAGTGGCGGAAAAACTTGGCTTCAATGTCACGCTGATAAAACGTTGAAATGCTGTCGCCAAAGTAGATGTTGCTATGCAGGTGGTGTGCTTGGTCACGCGCCCAGTCGCCGTGCCCGAAGGGTCCCATGACGATAGTGTTGTAGGTGCCGGGATTATTTTTCTCCACCGTTTTGTAGATATTAAGCGGTCCGTAGAGGTCTTCGGCATCGAACCAGCCGCCAACAATCATTACGGCGTGTTTGATATTTTTCAGGTGCGGGAGCAAATTGCGCTTTTTCCAAAAATCATCATAGTTCGGGTGCTCGACCATTTCGTTCCAGAAGAAATTGTCTTTGTAATAGCGCTCGGTGGCGTTTTTGAGCGGACCAATATCCATTTGGAACTGCCACCCGTCGCGGGTGCCGGGCTTGAGCCATTCATACCATTGCTCGGACGTTGGTTTTGGCTTCTGCACACCGAAAAGTGGATATGCCATGAAATAGCCCAGCGTCATTGCACCGTTGTGATGGAAGTCATCAAAGAAAAAGTCAGCGATAGGTGCTTGCGGCGATGAGGCTTTGAGCGCGGGATGCTGCGCCAATGCGCCTGCAATAGCATAATAACCGGGATAGGAAATGCCCCACTGTCCCACGCGCCCGTTATGGAATTTCACATTTTTCAAAAGCCATTCAATCGTATCGAAGGTATCGGATGCTTCATCCACCTCAGTTTTGGCTTTTTTGCTTGGGAGATGCGGCGTCATATTTGTCCACGTCCCTTCGGACATCCAGCGCCCGCGCACGTCCTGATAGACGACGATGTATTTTTCGCGCATCATCGTGCGGCTCGGCGAGAGAAGTTTTTCGTATTTGTCCGCACCGTAGGGTTCTACGCTGTAACAGGTGCGCTGCATGATGATGGGGTATTTATTGGTCTCGGAGGCATCTTTGGGTGCATAGATAGTCGTAAAGAGCTTCGTACCGTCCCGCATCGGTATTGAAACTTCGGTTTTAACGTAATTTTCCCGCACGAATGCCGAATCTTCAGCTACTTGAGCGGGTGAAGTCTGGGCAATAAGTGCAAAAGAGCTTGCAAGGATGCAAACAAAAAAAGAAAAGACAAAACGGTTCATAGCAGCAAAAAGAGAATGGTGGAGAAATGTGTTGTTGGTTGTGACACCGGAAATAGTATGTTCCGACCGAATCGTATGCCAAATCGGTCATCATCGTTACCCCAAAAACTCCTGCCAATCGCTCACATCCTCGCATCGTGCGGCGCTTGGAAGAGCAAAGTTTTTATAGGAAGCATACTTATCCAGTGCTTGCAGGAGTGCCTTGAAATCTTTCGGATACGGCGCTTCAAAACTCATCGCTTCCTGCGTGGCGGGGTGCGTGAACGTCATACTGAAGGCGTGAAGAGTCGTGCGGGTCATTAAGGGCTTTTCTTCTTCGTGCTTGCCGACGTTATACTTGCGCTTCACCGACGAAAGCATAAACTCATCTAAGCCGCCATAGTCCTTGTCCACCAAGAGTGGATGACCTACTGCCGCGCAGTGAACACGAATTTGGTGCTGTCGTCCGGTAATCAGCTCACATTCCAGTAGTGTTGCCATGCGGAAGCGCTTCAGCACCCGCACTTGTGTCAGGGATTCTTTACCGCGCACCGATGGAGACATCAAGCCCGGACGTGCGGGGTCGGCGTGAAGCGGAATATCAATAGCGAGTTCTTCCTGCTCAAAGCGCCCTTGTGCCAGTGCATGATAAATTTTACGCACAGAGCGGGTTTCAAACTGCTCGCTCAATGCCTTGTGCGCTTCGGCGGTCTTGCAGAAGAGCATCACTCCGCTTGTCTCACGGTCAATACGATGCACCACGAAGATTGTGCCATAGCGCTCCACAAGGATCGTACGAAGGTTCGGTAACGCCTGATTGAAGCGGTCGGGTAGTGTCAGCAGTCCGGCAGGCTTTGCCAGAACGAGAATGTGCTCATCCTCAAAGAGAATGTCAGGCTTCGTGGGTTGTTGCCGTGCGCTTGATGATTGATTTTTTTGGTGAGGTTTCATGCTCTTTTGAAGGCAGGTGAACTGCAACGAAAGAAAAAGCCTCACAGAACGATATCTTCTGTGAGGTTTGTTAGGTGGGCGCAATATAGTAATTTTTTGGAGAATGCCGATGCGCTCGGAGAGATTGAACGCTTATTACGGAGTAAGCCTATTCCAAAGGCGCATCGTTACTGGCG
Source organism: Ignavibacteria bacterium (assembly GCA_014654705.1). GTDB lineage: Bacteria > Bacteroidota > Ignavibacteria > Kapaibacteriales > UBA4661 > PH2015. The sequence continues at coordinate 18,624 of JACVZY010000104.1, read as the reverse complement.
CAATAGATGATGAATCATTCATGGAGCGTGGTATTCTGTGCAGACGATATATGTTGTCCGATCAATGGGGTAATGCTTTCATTCTTTTCCAGATTTATTCTTTTCGTAGGCTCACCTCGTAAGAAAGAATAGATTCTCGCTTGTCGGACAACTGCATACGAAGAGAATAGATGTAGAGCGTGTTTGATTTCACGTTGCTGTCCAAAAATGAGGTTTCATCGGCATCCAAAACCGTAAGGATCTTGGGTGTTGATTCCTGCTCGGTTCGGCGGTAAATAACAATCTTTTTGCCTTTGCTTTGTGTTTGCTCGCTCCACGAAAGTTCCACACCTTTTTCCACTTCACGTACATACACCCGCGAGGGCGGCATGAGTTCCATCTCCGCCAGTGCAAAGCGGAATACCGCCGATAAGCCACTTTCATTGCCGCTTGCATCAAGCGCAGCAACAGCATACTCGTAGAGTTCGTTTTCTTTGAGAGAAGCATCTTGAAAAAATGTTGCCGTTGTGGTATTGCTCATAAGTGACTTAAAACCAAACTTCGGTGCATTTTCTTCCGCAGGTGCAAGAAAAGCAGTTTTGGGTGCTTGTTCGATATTTTCACGCTGTTCACGCCCCGGTTCGGTCGCAATCAAACGCCGATACACCTTGTATCCCGCTACTCTATAGGCTTCCTGCGCTTCAGGCTGCCATTGCAATCGTACCGTACCATATTCCTCATAGCCACCAAACCCAACAGGTGGTCGCATTGGAGCAGGTTTATCCGGACGGACTCGCAACAGTTTGGAGTCGCTGCTTTCTTGTCCTGTGAAATTTACTGCCCGCACGGCATAGACGTAGAGCGATGTTCCGCTCAATGTGGAATCGGTATCGAAATATGTTGTTTGTCCGGGAGGAATCGGCAAGGAAACTACACCCATCGGCTGCCCGGGAAGCCCGCGATACACCAGATAATTCGCAACGTCCTGCTCGACTGATGATTGCCAGCGTAGTCGAACGCCGCTTATTTCCTTACGTTTTGCGTCTTTTGTTGACAAGCGTTCCCTTGTCCATTCGCCTTCCAAACCATACACGGGAAGCGGCGGCTTGGAACTGTTGCGGTGTGCCGCTGAAACCCAGACAGAAGGCTGTTCTTGGGCGAGGCGAAGCATTATTGCTTTGATGGCATAAAAGTACGAGCGTCCGCTATACACGGTTTTGTCAAAATACGTGGAATCATGCAAACTCACGGTATCAAGCGGCGTATAGGGTGATTCCGGTCCGTCGGCACGGCTGATTTGCACACCGAGAAAATACGGCTTTGGCGCTAAGGGCTTCCAACGCAGGAAAATTCCCCCGATAGTGTCCTTTGCGGAGGCTTGCGTGATACGAGGAATGGCGCTTTGTGTGAGGGAAATCACTGATGCTGTATCGGAGCGAGCGCCCATATTGCCCACACCGTCTTGCATTTGCACAAAATACCGAATGATATGCTCCGGCTCTACGCGGTCGTCGAAGGTAATTATCATTGCGTCTGAACTCGCTTCATTACTTGCATCGGGCGTATTTGCCTTTGTTGCGTTTAGTTTACCGGGCGATACAAAGAGCGGTAATTGCTCAAATTCGCCGCGTCCATCCACTTGTCTATAAACCGCCGCCAGCCTCAATTCCTGCTCCGAAGCGTGTTCCATGATAAATTTTAGCGCAACAACCGAATCCGATTCCAATGCATCCACAAAGCGAGGTGGCGCAGAACGGTAGGTTTGACCTGTTTTCAGTTCCACACCTGCTTGCGGTTCAGCGCTGACACTCGTGCCGCCGCGCAAGACGTAACGGACTGCATAGCGAAAGCGTGTTCCGTCGGGTGCTTTGAGGGACGAAGTGTCAATGTATGCCATGCCCAATGCCGCACCAATAGACGGGTAGGGAATAAACAGCGCTGCCGCCGTGCGCCTGCGGTCTTCGCGTATAATCCGCCATGCTTCTTGGTCGGATGTTGCACCAGATGTTGCTAGAAATAGCTCCCATGATTGTTCTCCGGCGATTGCCTTTACTGCGTCAAGCGTTGGAGCGCGTTCCACGCGGGCTATTTGCATGAAATCTGCGTCATTTGCGCCTTTCCGCATGATGAGCGCCGCAACGGTATCGCTTCTCCCGTCGCTACTCAGTGACACAGGCGAAACACCAATAACTGCACCCTTTGGCGACCATCTGGCAAAAACACGGAAGTCTTTGAGCGAGATTTTTTGTCGCTTGGGTGCTTGTGTTTGCGTGGGTGCGGGGGCTTTGGCTTGAGAAAATGCTTCTGATGAGAGGCACAGCAAACTGAGAACAAAAGCTGTACACCGTAGAAACAAGCACTTTGCAGGCTGCTTAGGTGTCATTCTGCGAACCTGCGCGGTGTTGATAGTGAACGAAGGTATTTGCATGATACAAAGAGAGTTTGTTGCTGAAAAATCAGTGGTTATACGGCTGTGAATGTGCTTTTATGTGGTGATTTAAAACACATCAACGTCAATATCAAAATCAACTTTTTTGGGATTCTGCTGATAACCAACGGAAATATTTGCATCCAAATCCACACACCAATAAAGACACAATTCCGCGCTACCACTTGCAGAACCGCCAAAATACCAACCTCGTCCGCCGCCTTCATAACCGCCGCCCAGTTGCGTACCGACAGCAATCGAAGCCCCTGCACAGCCGCATCGTGCGCCACCGCCCCAGCCGCTATTCATATCAAATCCAAAGCTGTAATTCCCACTATTATCATCGCGGAGCATGAAATACTTAGTTCCGGCTTTGCTGTATGCCCAGACTTTTGCATCACAAATCCAAATGTCGTAAGTACGGGCTTCGTGCTCTTCTTTACCGATTTTGGTATCCAGTGCAAATGCCACACCGGAGAAAGTGTTGTAGCTCGCAGGCAGCACGGCGGCTTGCTCAGGAGTCATGGCTGTACGCGGCGCCTTGTAGCCGAGAATAATGCCAGCATTTGCTTTTGCCGTTATGAGACTAAGCACATTCACATCAGCCGCCAAACCTACTCCGGCGTACATATAGCCTTCTTTACCGTCCAAATCAAGAGTGATATTTGCCGTACCCTTTGCACTTACCGCAGGAACATCGAAAAACTGGTTATCGGATAATTGTGCCGACGCTGTAACGCGAAATTTCTTTTGAACGGGAGCAAAAAACATCTTTGCAGCGCCGGCTTGTTGTTTATACAATACCAAAAGCGCAGAAGCACTGATTTGTAAGCCCGCCGATGCACCAACTTTGAGTTCCATCACGGTTGGTTTGAGCGCCACGACCGCTTCAAGATTCAAGATAGAAATATCGCTAAAAAGTCGGAACGCAAGGTCTTTTGCGGCTGTATTAACCGTAAAACCACCGCCTGTGGGCTGAATGGTAATCGGTCCGACGGGAATGGGCGGAATAATATTCGGGTTGCCGACAATCAAATCAACATTTAATTCCCTTCCGCCGCTCATGGTGTAATAAGAAAAATTTGCCGTTGCTTTCAATCCCAAGCCCGGAATGGTAACATCAATTCCTTGTGCAGAAAAACCTTTGCGTGGCTCTTCCAACCACAATGGCTCAGACCACGCATCAAAACTTGGTCCACCCCCCTTCACGCTTGGCTCTGTAAGTTTGGGTGGAGAGGGCAGATTGTCGCCAAAGGAAAGAGAATCTATTTTGAGTTTTGCAATTCTCAAATCAATTTCACCACCAAATGACTTGATTTTATCAAGACCTTTGGGCGTAAAGACAAAGCCTCCGCCAGACAAACTCGCCACGCCCGGCAAACCCAGCGCAATACTGCCATCAACATCCAGAATTCCTTGCTCCGTGTCGAGCGTCATGCCTGATAGTCTGAATTGGGCAACGCCTGCCCAATCGCGCTCAAAATCTGTTTTCGCTATCGCTGTCGCGGTTTCATCGCTGCGCACCTCCAGCGTCAGTCCCAGTGTTTTGATGTGGGGCAGATTCTCAATCTCACCACCGCCGCGCAAAAAGAACGTCGAAGAAGTATTTGGGACGATGCCAAAGGAGAAGTTTTTGCCCCCAAGCGGGAAGCCTGCTATTGCTACATTGTTGCTGTTGAAATTAAACTCACCCGCAGACACACTAAAGGTGTTGGATGCCGATGTGAACATGATAAGGTCTTGAAAACCGATATTTTTTGCGGTAACAAGCCCTTTGAGATTAAAACCCATCGTACCGCTTATTTTCAAGCCTTCGACGGTAAAATCAATACTTTTTGCGTTGAACTGGAAGAGGTCTTTGTTGAAAGCTATACCTTTTTCGTCGCTGCCAATTTCCACCGCACCGATAGATGCGTTGGGCTTTAGGTGAAATTCTTTCACCGTAAAGCTCACATCTTTACCATTATCTTTGAACACTTTGGCAAACTCACCTGTCAGTGTTAATAAACCTTTGAGGTGAATGCCGCTTTTTTTGAGAACGCTGCCTTTGAGCGCAAAGGTCGTTACTATCGAATACACCGTAACGGACTTGGTGGCATCGGGAATAGCAAGTTCGAGGCTTTCCGAAGGACTTTTGTCACTGCTGTTGAAAATCGTTGGCACATTACCAAGTGCCAATGAGCCAATATCGGCAAACTCCCAAGGACCTTTACCCTGCTGGACAAAGCGCTTGTAATCAAGCGTTAAGCCTCCCGTGATGATGCCGGAGGTGTTGCTGCTACCGTCTTTGGAAACACTGATGCCGTCGTTGCTGACAGACTTGAGCAAAAGCGGGATGCTACTCCATGCTAAAATTGGCAATTGAGTGGTATTTGTCAAAACGGCATTATTCTTCGGAACCCACGTATTTCCTTGCTTCTCAAGTGGTATGTTGCTGAAGGCAAGTTTTGTTCCTTTGGGAAGCGAAAAGACCTTGTTGTCGGGGATGTTGATAAATGCGCCGCTCACGGTTGCTGTTGCGCCATTGTCCTGCAACGCGGTAATCTCAACAGGGAAACCAAATATTGTTTCCAATTTCGTGGCACTTTCGGTGAGCGTGAGAGTGATTTCGGTGTTCTCGTTTGCTTTCAAATTCACTTTTTGCTTTGTGCCAATATATCCTTGAGCAGTGGCAACAATCGTTGCGCCGCCTGTTGCCACGCCACGCAGCACGAATGTTCCATCGGGATTGACACTCGTGAAAATAAGGTCGTCTTTGCCTTGCTGGCGAATAGAAATTTTAGAAAGCAAGTTTTTATCAAGGTTTGAGAGCGTTTCGCCCTTCGCATTTTTGACAACAATTTTTCCCGAAACCCGTGCACCTTGCTTCAAATCTACCGTTTGGAAGGTTGTGTCGGCATTGGATTTCAAGCTAACATCCACCCAAGCTGGAATAAAGTTTGCTTCTACGGGACCTTCCACGCGCACGGGGATTGTTGTTTGGCTTGTCGCGCCCGGCTTCAGACCTGTAATCACGGCAGCTTGCTGTTTATTCTTTTCGTCGGACAGTGCCGATTTTTCGCCAACGCTTACTTTTGCCTTCAAAAGCGGCTTTTTGTCTGCGTTGGAGCGGACGGTAACGGCAAGTGCTACGCCGCGCTCAAGCGCTTGAACACCTATGTCGAGAATGGCAATAGCATCGGAATTAGTTTCTTCCGCCGCAAGCGAAGCAAGGTTTGGTGAAGATTTGAAGGCATTGTTGTAATACGCTTCATACCACGCTGCGTTCTCATATCCCGCATCTTTGCCGAAGGCAGTTTTTCCGGCTGCTTTGCCATTAGAAAAAACGTCCGCCGTGAACGCACCAAAAAGGTTGGATTCTGCTGTGCTATACACTCCCGAAGCGCCCTGCACGGTAATGCCGCTAATGGGAGAGCTTGTACTCTTGTAGCCCGTGCCAGACATTGTAAAGCCTTTGCTGTTTACCCCTGTGGGAAGCATCGAAGGACTGTTGACAAGTTTCGACATCGAACCGGCTGCAATGCCACGCATAATGCCGCTGGTGAAGATGTCGGCAAGTGTGGTCTTTGCATTATCGCCGGGATTGATTTTACTGCGCCCCGTGATTTTATCCAGCAGTGTAGCCATTTTTCCGTTACCACCGTTACCCACGAGTTCTTTGTCGGCAGCAGACTTGGAATCAAAACTGATAACCTGCACCGGAGGAATAAAGAAATTTTCGGGCGGTGGTACGTTATAGTCTATATTTTTTGTCGGAAAGCCTTTCCGTTTGAGCGTCAATTTACCACTTCCGGGCGGAACATTGATAGCAAAGCGCCCTTCAGCGTCCGTCATCGCAAAAGCCTTAACGGGTGAATTATCGTTGATTTCTATGCCACCTGTGAGATTTTCCAAATCGTCCGTCATTCGCCCGCATACAACTGCCAAAGGCGTAACAACGTACCCTTGTATAAACTCTTCCTCCGCCAGACCATTGACCACGACTAAGAGTCCGGGCGAAAACGCTGTGCCGCCTTCGAGAGCGCTTGTCTGTCCTACGCTACTGGGGCTGTCATATTGAAAGGGTGTGGTCAGTTCAGTTGTTTCGGCGACGGTTGGTTTATTATCGACGGTGAATTGGGCTTTCCACCGCGCAAGTTCCATGTCTTCGTTGAAATAGAGCGCTACTCCGGCAACTTGCAGTAAATACGCACCTTTCGGAACGGAATCAATCGTGAAATTACCCGAACCATCTGTTTGGATATTCAACCGTGCTTCGATTTTATCTCCCAAACTCACAAACGGCACCAAAGCAAGTTTTACGCCCGCCAGATTGCTTGGCTGCGCACTTGAAAGTGCAGCACTCGGTGCTAGATTTTCCAAATTCAGCCGCTTGATATTGCCATGCACGAGCGAGCCTCCCGCTGAATTCAGCACAACGCGCAAATGCACGTCCGCAAGACCGTCTTTAGCGATATTGACGGCTTTTACCTGCAATAATGCTTGCAGGGTTTCGCACTTGTCGGCACTGACACTGATGTAATAACGGTCGTGTAAGCCTTCTTGATTCAAGAAAAGTGGGCTGCATACCTCGCCTGCCACAGCGCGGTGAATTCGTGCGCACTGCACACCAGCAATCGTTTCATAGGGTGTAATAGTAGGTTTCAACTTCTTTTCCGGCACGAGTGCTAATGCTGCAGAATCGTTGTAAAATTCTTCTGGACGATAGACCGCAACAACAACGTTCTGTGCAGGGGCTGTGGCATCATTGTCGCTTGATTTGGTGCACTTCAGCACCGATACTTTCAAGCGGAAGGTGCGGGCAAGCGCAGCAAGTGTACCGACATTGATGTTCTTTTTTGTGCTGTCGGCGGTCATCGCAAAGCTTTTTGCCTCAATGAGAAAGTGTGGATTATCAGCAATGATGCTCACCTTCACTTCCTTGAACTGCCCTGTGTTTGCGTACATCGGAACGGTTTTCTGCTCTGTAACTTGCACAGTCTTGTTATTAGCGGTCTTTTGGGTCGTTGTTACCATGACAACTGTGTCGCCAATGTATGCGCCTTGTTTGGCAAAAATTGGATTGACAAATTCAAGGGCAAACGCTCCATTTGCGTCCGTTGTGGCTGTTCCCAGCAAGATTTCCTGCTGTTTAAGTTTACTGAGAATTCCCCCTGAATTGTTGCCTGCACTGCGCTCGTCGTCGTTGGATACCGTAGCAATGACCTTGACAGTAAGTTTGGGCAAAGGATATTGCTGATTTGACGCAACAGCCAGAATATCTTTGCTGTTGGGGTTTGAGCCTATGAGATTTCCTTGTTTCACCGAAACTGTTTCGCCCGTGCTGACCACCGCAGAAGGGCTAACAGATGAAGTACCTGCCAAATCTCCGCCACTCAGCGCTGCCGTGCGATACGACCATTTTACCGCGCCGGATATCATAGACATCGGAATAGGAGTATTTCTACCGATAAGCCCGTTGCCCTTGGGGGAATTATCAAAAGGAGAGATTCTTTTTTCTTTCCGATTATCACCACCAACCGCAACGGGACTTGTCCGAGAGCCTTGCTGCCCTAGAGCAAACGTAAAAATCTCACTTTTTCCCTCATTCCGTCCAATTGCTCGTGCAGCTGCGACTACATCTCCTTCCACCGCTTGCACTTGCCACGCGAAGCCCTTCGCGTTGGCATAATTACTGAATTGTGCATCGGAAGGAAGCCATTGGTAGCTGCTTGTCATCACAATTTTCTCAAACAGTGCCGGATTGCCCTCCAATGCTTGACGCGGCTGCTGTCCCTCGAATATCGGTACGATACGGATTTTGTAACGCGACTGCTGCCCGAACCGCGCAAAAACAGGGGTCCATTGGAATTGTGGCAAAAGCGGCACACTTGGCGCAGCACGGCGCACAGAATCACCGTTTGCAGGTGAAATAAGGCTTGGCGGGTCGGGTATGATGACGTTGAAGGTGCGGCACTGCTCCATGCCAAGCGTCGCGCCGCGCTCGTCTATCACCCTCACGCATAACCTGTATGCACCTTCGGGCAGTGTGTTGGTGCGAGTCAGAGCCGTTTGCAGCGACGCATCGTATTCAATAGAATTTGCTGGAAATATCTGCGGAGCGGTAAGCGTGGTCGGTATTCTGGCGGGCGCAGTAAAGGGCCGCGTAAGGTCGTTTTTGGTGCGGAAGAGTGTGGCGTTATTGTCTAAGTTCGTAACCGTAGCGGCTATACGCAAGCGCTGAAGCGGTGTTCCACCGGTATTGGTAACGGTAACGGAAAAGAGTGCGTTGAGACGTTCCCAATCGTTTACCCGCTCAGGCAGTTGTGGCGGGGTGTTCAGAATGAGGGTGATAGACGCATTTGCGGGTTGCGAATATGCAGTGTGAGGCAAATTGCAGAGTACAAAAAGCAACAATACAACTACTGCAAAAGATGAAGGAAACATAGAGTGGCGCATGATAGAGCCTCGTGAGATAAATGTAAAATTGAAAATAGTTCAAAACCCAATCGAATACTGCACCAATGCCGTCCATTCACCAAAATTCCGCCCGCGAGCGGGATTCCCAAAAGCATAGTTGTTGTTATTGACATTCAGCGAGAGCGTACCGAATTTGCCGCTTTCGCCAATGGAATACGATACACTTACTTGCCCTGTAATCTGCCCGTCTGAAGAACGTGTTGTCATGCTTCCAGTCGTCAATTCCGAACCCACAATCCCGTAGCCAAGCGTCAGCGAGGTAGAAAGTGCGCCGCTCAGAAAGGAATAGGAAGCGGTCTGCCCGATGTTGAGGATGCTCGTGCGCCCTATGCTTTGCGCGATGTCCGAATAAAAACCCGTTGTTGCCAGCGAAAGCCCTGACGGTAGCCCCAGCGTCCACGAGAGCATCACGCTCTCTGTTTGATTGGTGTTAGTTTCTTTGGTCAGAACGTTCAGGTCATTCACATTATTCAGCGAATATGAGCCAAAGATACCACTCATACCTCCAAATGCCTCGAAATTCAGGCGCGGCGAGAGCGTGAGCGATTGCGAAACATTTTCGATGCGAAGCGTGTCGTTGCGCGGCGTGGAGCGGATGCCGTAGTTGGAGTATTGCACATCCAGCCCAAACGCCTGCACAGGCTGAATGGACACCGAACCCGATGCTATAAGACGCTGAAGCGGCGCGGTGCGGTTTGCGATGAGATTATTCACGCGGATACCAACCGTACCGCGCAACGACAAACCGCCGTTAAAAAGCCGCAGCGAGGGCGAAATCGTGCCGTCCAGCACATCGTTTTGAAGCTGCGCATAACCCAAGCTCACAAAGCCCGGTCCAACATACTGACCACCCAAAGCCAGCATAAAGTCTTGCGTCGGGGCAATCGTGAGTGTTGCTTTTGCGGCGGCATCAATTTGGCTGGAAAGGCGCGGTGTGAAAATTTCGGCGGGAATGGCGGGTAATTGAAAGGTGGAAGTCGTTGTAAGCGCAGCGAGGCTTTGAGAGCGTGTGTCGGCGGAATATGCCGAACCGGCAATTTCTGCTGTGAAGCGGAGTTTTCCATCAAATGCCCCAAAACCAAAGGTTGTCGAAAACACGGTATTTTCCTGCGGTCTGGCAAGGCGCGAAATATCAGCATTGGCAGGAGTTTGGAGGGACGTGGTGTCGTCGCTGACGCGAATTGCTTGAAAATTGATGAACGCGATATTTTCATCGCCATACCCAAGTTTCAGACCAACGACAGGGCGCGAATACGAGGTAAATGCACCTGCCACCGCCGCACCGCCTGTACTGATATCGTAGGGAACGGCTTGATTGGTACTTCCGTAGAGCGCAGCGAGGCGGAAATTGCCCGGACGAAACTCCACACCGCCGCCCAGCATCCGAATGTCGCCAAAAGTCAAATCGCTGAAACGCATGGAAAACCAACCCGCGTGAAGAGTGAGCCAGTTAAAAAACGTCGGGGAAATACCAAATTGGTTAAACGGCTGCCGAAAGCCGTTTTGATTCGTACCAATAAACGCTTCAAAAGGTAAATTAACCTGCTCAAAAAGAGCAATGTTGATGCGGGCTATCGCCATAAGATTGTTTGCGGGGCGACGAGATTCGATACCGTCTGTGGTGTAAAAATCTCCCGAAAGCGTAACGCCACCGCTCACGCGAAAGGGTGTAACGGTGAGTTTTACTGCGGAGTCGGATTTCACACGGCTTGTATCGGTTTGTGCGGATGCAATGGTTGCTCCTGCTTGAAAAATGAGCAGTAGGATTGCGCAGCGCAAAAAAATAGTATTCGCCATACATTGCATCAGTTATTGTTGGGCATAGCTAGAGCCTCAATAAGAATTGGAACCCTCGCGTATTGGATATGCTAACGAATGATTTGAAGTGGTACCGTCGCTCGCTTCCCACCGATATTCACCTGCACAAAATACATCCCGGCGGGAAGCGCTTGCACATTGAGTGAAACACGCTGAATACCTTTTGATTGCTGGATTTTAGGCAGGGCGAACATGGTCATTCCCAAAAGATTCACCATTTCCGTTTCAACCACCGCAGGCGTAACAAGCGAGTATTCCAGTGTGATAGCGTCCGAAGCAGGATGGGGAAAGATTCTCATGCCGTATTCTTCGGCTATGCGGACGGAAGCCGGATTAACAATCAAAACGCTTCTACTTGTCGCCTGTCCGCCGGGTGTCGTAACAGTAATTGCGCCATTTCCAGCTCTGCTCGGTACCACAAACGTTATGGTCGTTGGGGAAATGACGGTAAATGATGCAGCAGGAACGCCACCAATAGTTACCAAACTTGCACCGGAGAGATCTGTACCTGTAATAGTAATCGTTGCCCCAAGAGAAGCCGTCGTTGGTGAGAAACTTGCTATGGTCGGTGGTGGTGGTAAAACGGTCAAGGTCGCTCGCCCGCTTGTGGCTGTGCCGCCCGGTGTGGTAATGCTAATGATACCTGACGGCGCATTTGCAGGAATGGTGATGCTGACTGTTCCATCACGATTCACGGTGTAGTTTGCCAATACACCACCGATGCTCACTGACGTTGCGCCTGCTAGATTCATTCCCGTAACGGTAATAACGGCTCCGGGTGCGCCGGATGTCGGAGAAAAACCTGTTATCGAGGGTGCAGGAACGGTAACGGTGAATCGATCGTTTGCGCTTGCCGATCCGAAAGGTGAGGTCAGCGTTAATGCGCCTGTTATCGCACCATTCGGCACGGTAAAACTCATTGAGGATTGGTTACTGAGAGTGGTCGTAATTTGGGTTGCCGCCACACCACCAATTGTTACCCTATTCACGCACTGCATCCCACGACCTACCACGGTTACTACCGTGCCGGGAGGACCGGAAGTTGGGCTAAACGATGTTACCAGCAAGGACGCAGACGTAAGAGTAAATCCCGCTAAACGTGCTGTACCGGCAGCGGTGGTAACAACAATCTCACCCGAAACGTTGTTGCAAGCAACGACAGCAGTAATTTGTGTGTCGCTTTCCACTGTAAATGAAGCCGCTGCCGTACCGCCAATACTGACGGCGCTGGCTCCTGTAAATCGTATGCCAGTGATGACAACACTTGTGCCCGGACTCGTCGTGGTAGGAGTAAAGGAGCGTATCGAAGGCTGGGCGGCGAGTTCGTTTGCGGTCAATGCGAACAACCACAGAAGACCACTCATCAAATGTTGCACGGAAAAAGAACAGACATACTGTTTCATAGCACTATCAAAAAAATGGCAAATAAGTACATTAGATGTAAGACCAATTCTTGCTCAATTTGCCTAAAACATCCCCCAAAGTATTGTACAAATCGGACATTTTTGCAGAGCGACACAAGACCGTATTACATTTTGAATAACTCGCCTGACTCCTCATCCACGCCAATCAATCGCTCCGCAAGTGCCGTCCGCTCCCGCACAAACTGAAACGGCGTTGCACCTGCGAACCGCTTAAAATCTCGAATGCAGTGCGATTGGTCGTAATACCCCGCTTCGTGAATTATCGTGTGGAGACGTTCGGAAGATACGGTGCTGCCCTCCGGCACTGCACGGACGGCACTCAGCAACGACTGCGACGCATACATAAATCGCTGCACCTCGCCAAAAACCTCACCCGACACCCCAACATAGTCCTTCATCAAACGTGAAATGTGACGTTCCGAAAGGTCGAGTTCGCCGGCAAGAGCTTCAATACTGATGTTGCCGTGTGTTTGTGTGAGACGCTGGCAAATGTACTGTACCTGTAAAACATTGCGTTCAGCACCTACACCACGCGGAATGGGCTTGCAGCGAAGCTGCTCCAAAAGAAATCGCTCTGCGTACGCGGCAAGTCCCTGCAAATTTGTAGATGGTATCGGAATTGGCACACCAGACTCCCGTTGCTTTCGGTCGTACACGGCAGAAAGCTTCTCGTGCAAAAACTCACTATCCTTGACGAGATATCTCGACTCATGAAAAGCGTTCTCGATTGTTTCCATTGCACCAATTTCCTTCCGCACAAATGTCTGGAGACCAATGGGAGTGAAAATGATGCCAAACATTGCCAGATTTTCATCTGCCGCGCCACTGAATCCAGAACCACCACTATTAGCACGGGAAATCTGTCCGTGCATGAAAGCATTCTCTAGTTTCACGACCTCACCTGTCATGCCATCAAGGGTGTATGCACCACATCCCGAAAGTGGAAACAACATAGCAGTAATATCAGATGCAGGAACGGTGAGACGAGCATATGTATTTCGTGCGGAAGCAGCGATTTCCATAAGCATAAACGAGCGCACAAGCGGGCGCAGTGTGGGATGATGCGCGGGAATTGATTGGACGGTCATAGTCTATTGTAGCATGACGAACATTCATCAGATAGGCAAAAGCAACGAGTAAATTTATTGTTTTCCCACCACTCATCAAATTTTTTTTCGTTGATTACTCCTTTTAAATTGTTGAGCTAAAGTCCAATATCAACAGATCAGACATTCAGCACCGCCCACATAGCGCTTCAAATCAACGTTTAACAAAAAAAAATGAAAGTAATTGGTAGTTTCACCGACCTTGCGTAGAATTGCAACGATTGTATCATTGTTTGAACATCATTTGACCGTTGTTTTGCAATTGTTTTGCAATCGCCACTGCACGATTTTTTATCATGCCTTCTTCCCCCCAGTATTTATGCGCATTGTCATTTGTGTCGTTCTTTTGTGGTGCAGCACTTTTTGCCTCAGCAGCGCAGATGATGTGTTGGTGCGCCCTGCAAAAGCCAAGCAGATAAGCGCACCCTCACTTTCTATGACGGAAGCCGTCGCCAGTTCGCCGATTCGTCTTACGCCAAACGTTTCGGGCATTGTTCTTGGCACATCGTGTTTTTATCTGGCAGATAGCACAAAAGCGCTTACCCTAAACGACGTTCTCTCTCCCACGACACTATCACGTTTTAAGCGCTCCGCTGTGTCAATCCCCAGTTTTGGGCTGGTGAAGCCGACCTATTGGTTTGTAATTCGCGTTCAGAATACCGCGCCGACGGTGGACGACTGGCTGCTCGAAATTGCCTACCCGCCGCTTGATAGCGTCGAAGTCTTTACGCACGACAGCGCTGGCACGTGGTCGTCTGTGGTCATGGGCGATATGATGCCATTCTCCCAACGACCTGTCAAAACTCGCACCTACGTCATACCGCTTGCTCTGCACGATACGCTTGCTCGCACCATCATCATTCGGGTCAATACCGAAAGTTCGATGCAAATGCCAATGATTATCCGCCACAGTGCTCAGTTTGCCGAATCCACAGCGCGAACAGAACTTGTGTACGGACTCTTTTTTGGCATTATGCTGGCACTGGTGCTGTACAATGGCTTTTTGTACGTGAGTTTGCGGTCGCTCTACTATGCGTTCTATACGTTCTACATTTTTGCTTCAACGCTGTATTTAGTAGTCTTGAATGGCTACGCGCAGCAGTATATCTGGAGCAACTCGCCACGCTTTATCAATTATCTCAATGTCGGTATGGTCGGCATGGTAATTTTCAGTCTGGCGTTATTTGCGCGAGAGTTTCTGCGCCTGCGCCGCTTTGCGCCGTGGATGGCAAAAGCGCTTTTGGTTGCAATGGCTGGCGGCTTGGCGGTTGCCTTGCTTGGTATTGTGCTTCCCTATCAGCTTGGCGTACAAATCGGAGTTGTGGTTAATTTTATCACCATCACGCTCGTTGTTGTAAGCGGTGCTCTCGTCTGGAAGCGTGGGAACAGCAGTGCGCGGTATTTTTTCATTGCCGCTTCCTTTTTCTTATTAGGCAATATCATCTTTGTTCTGAAGACAATTGGTTTTTTGCCAAGCAATATCTTCACCAATCATATTGTCGAAATTGGTCTTGCCATCGAAGGTTTGCTCTTTGCTTTTGCGCTTGCCGAACGCTATCGGCAATTTCGTATTGAGAAAGAAGCGGCACAGAAAGAGGCGCTGCGGATTGAGCAAGAAGCAAAAACACAATTGGAAGGAAAAGTGGAAGAACGCACCAACGAGCTGGCGAAAACAAATGCCGAGATGCAGCGCCAAATGGTCATTCTGAACGATCAAGCGGTTGAAATTGAAATGACCAATGTGGAATTGCAAGAAAAAAACCTGCTTCTGGAAGGGCTAAACCGCGAGAAGAATGAATTTCTGGGCGTAGCAGCTCACGACCTCAAGAACCCGCTTCAGACCATCATCATGAATACCTCCATGATACGGCGCTATGCCGAGCGTATGAGCGAGCAGCAACGCGACGAACTTCTCGACCGCGTGGAGGAAACCTCGCGCCGGATGCACGACATTATCGAAAAACTTTTAGACGCAAACGCTATCGAGTCCGGTACCATCGAACTCAAAAGTGAATCGGTCGCTCTTGTTCGCGAAGTGCGCAGTCTCGTGCAGGATTATATGCCCAAAGCCGCAGCAAAAAACATCACGCTGCATTTTGAAGTACAAAATGAGAACCTATGCGCTCTTGCGGACAAAAATCGAGCAATTCAAGTCGTGGAAAACCTACTTTCCAATGCTATTAAATTCTCGCCGCACGACAAAAACGTATATGTGAGAATGACGACGGACGAACTCCCGACAAGCCACAAGCCCGCACTCTGTCTGGCAATTCGAGATGAAGGTCCCGGATTGTCGGGCGACGACAAAGAAAAGCTCTTCGGAAAATTTGCTCGCCTTTCGGCACGCCCCACAGGCGGCGAACACTCGACAGGACTTGGGCTTTCGATTGTCAAAAAACTCGTCGAGGCAATGCACGGCGAGATTTGGTGCGACTCCGAACTTGGCAATGGTGCGACATTTTGCGTTCGCCTACCGTCAGTGCAATAGCACACTTCACCCGAATACAAATATTTTCATACTTCATTCTTCCACCTTCCCCCCAATTCTCATGCGGACGAACATTGTTTCTTTCCTCACAGTCCTCATTATTCCTTGCGCGGCAGGCTTGAGCGCTTGCAACAAAACCGAAAAGCAAGCCCCAGAGCAAACACAAGTGCGCTCGTCCCTGCCGGAAATCAAACCCGCCCCGACCTTTTCCGGCACAACGCAGCTTGCAAGCACCTTCCAGAGCACTTCGCTCAAAGGCTCGGTATGGCTGTCGTATTTCTTTTTTACCTCCTGCGGCGGTCCCTGCCCTGCGATGAACGCCCGCGTGGAAGCGCTCCAAAAGGAATTTTCATCACCTAATCTCAAGTTCGTGGGCATCAGCGTTGACCCCGACACCGATACGCCTACGGCTCTACATAGCTACGCGGCACATTATCATGCGGATTCGACACGCTGGATGATGCTTCAAATGCCGATGGATTCGGTAAAGTCCGTTGCGGTGCAAGGCTTTATGCTTGCGCAAGGTGCAGAAAACGAGCCAAGCCTCCACAGCACACGCTTTGTGGTGGTGGATAAGCGAGGTATGATTCGTGGTTACTTTGACGGCTTGGACGACAACGAACTTCCGAAACTCCGCAAGGCTATCACAGAACTTTTGGCAGAGAACTAAACATTTGGTCATCATTGCAAAACAAAAGCCCACCGCTTCCGAGTAGGAGTGGTGGGCTTTTGAGCGTTATGGAGAGGAAATTATTTCTCGAAGTCGAGGTTTTGCGGCTCCGTAGGAGTTTTTTTGATTATCATTTCAGTTAGAGGTACATCTTTTCCAACGATTTCTATTTGTAAATCATCAGCCCACATCTGCCCTCTACCAATCAGCATAACGCCGAATCCAATGTTTGTCGCTTCTTGTGCAACGTCTAGCACAATTTCGTATTTTTTCCAGTCTTGCGTTCCGCTTGCAGCACGACTATCCATGTTATCAAAGGCGAGGCTTCTATTCTGCTCTTTCCCGTCCACACGAAGCCAGAATGAGGCTTTCTCAGCATCAGTAGTTTTAATATAGCCGCTAAGACGAATACGTTTGCCAACATATCGATCGGGTGCTAGATTTTGCAATACCGTTCCAAAGCCACTTGTGTCACTGCCTTTGAATTTGAGCATCAGACTTGCTTTACCTGAATGTACCGTTTGTTTATCAAGCATCATTTCGTATTCTTTTGGCTTACTACCTGCGCGAAACCAACCTTTAGGCAGTGTGGGGTCATCGGGTGGTTCTACGGCAAACGTAACCGATAAAACAGCTACCACAAGTGCGGCAGCAAGAAGAAGGCTTTTCCAAACAGTTTTCATAGTTGTGAAGAATAGTAAAAACATTGAGTATTGATGCCTTGCGGAGTGCTAGCATTCTCTGCATGAGGCGTTGGTTTGATTATTGTTTGTTGTACATTTCAGGAATTTGTACGTCCGCAGCCGGGAAGGTCAGCTTGCACAATTCGCGTATCATCTTTTCTTCCTGAGAAAGCGTTGATTCAGGGTTATAGGCAGGAGTATCATCCGAAAGCACATACAGTTCCTGTAAAGCCCATACTGCCATCGAAGCTACTGTCTTTGTTTTTTGAGCCTTTATATGCGTTTTATTTGCCTTCTGCTCGGTACGGCTCAACGTTGGTTGAGCTTTGACGGACGCAGGTGATGGAGCACTTGCAGTAACTCGCGCCTCATCACGCTGATTCTCATTGCGGCTCATCGTATCTTTGGTAAATGATTGATTTTGTGCAACTTGTTCTTCCGCCCCATTCGGTGTGAATAACAAAACCGCAATCACCAAAAGCAAAGCCATACCCAGCCCGCCGAGCATCAAAGGCTGCCATTGAGGAAACAACGAAGGAATCAAAAGCTGATTGAGCGATATTTTCCATGCAGATTGCTGCTTTTTGTGCGACGCGGAGTGAGGCAGGGCATTCAAAAGCCGCTTCACATCTTGCTCAGAAAGAAGTGGTGTTGTAGCTTCGCGCTCAGTTTTTTTTCGTGCTTGCTCAAAGAGCGCATCAAGATTTGGTTTCGACTTCATGGTAATGTCAAACAATAGCAGTGGAATGATAATTTCTTGGGGAAAAGCCTTCTTTCGTGCGGTTCGGCACTATCATGCTTCCTCTTCATGGTAATGTCAAACAATAGCAGTGGAATGATAATTTCTTGGGGAAAAGCCTTCTTTCGTGCGGTTCGGCACTATCATGCTTCCTCCGAGCATTTTCGAGTCCGAGACAAATTCTTCCATACACTGTGGTTGCGGCTCACAGAGCAGTTTCTTTAGCGCATCTCGCCCGCGTGATATACGTACCTTCACAGCAATCAGTGTTCCACCTTGCACCTCGTGAATTTCCTTCATCGAAAATCCGAGAATTTCAAACATAATAACCGCCTCGCGCTGCTTTTCCGGAAGTGTGTCCAATGCCGCATACAAGAGGCTGACATCGGTATCATTACTAGGCTCATCGTTGTTGGACTCGCCCTCATGCGATACCGCATCAAATGTGGTAAATCGCCGTGATTTCTCTTGCTCGCGCCCATACAGCCGTGTGGCTATTGTAAAGCAAAAACTGAGCAAGGCTTCGGGACGACGCACCGTATCAAAGCTCTCAAATGCTTGAGCAATCGTCTCGGCAACAAGGTCACGAGCGGCTTCTGTGGTTTCCACAGCGTTTGCTCGCCGCCGTACAAGCGCACGAGCAAAGCGCTCCAAATTTGGCAGAATTGGCGTGAGCGCTTGCATAAAGCGGTCTTGACGGTCTGAATGTTGCACGGGGGAAACAATGACAATTGATAAAGAAACGAGTTAGAACGTCCTTAATAAGGTAAGTGCAAGTAAGGTTGTGGACATAATTAAATTGAGCCATTTACCTGAACTCCGAACTTTGA
>JACVZY010000103.1 GCA_014654705.1 Ignavibacteria bacterium | reverse complement strand
TTTCTTCTATCACGATTATCTGGGCAATCCAGTTTTAACTTTTAATTGGCATCAAAATACATTGAACAGCTGGTCGGGTAGATCCAACTTTTTTTTAAGTTCTATTTGTATTTGTTCTGCCATTGTTATGTTTGCAGATAATTCATTCATAGAGCTGGTTAATCACTATGCCGGATGTCTATAGAATTGATTCCATGCCCATTATTCTTACTTGTGCCTCTCGTTCGGATGGGCGGTTTGGGACACTCTAACAGAGCATCAATGAGGTTGAATGCGACATCTTGCCGTTTGCATATTGCCGCAAAAATAGTTTGATGAAACGTACGAAGGTCAACAAATTGCTGGGGGGGGAATTGGTTTACAAACGCAATCTCACCACCAACACTTTCAGAGTTGCATTTGAAAGTGCTTTTTTAAGATCCAAAGATTATTCTAAACTTCAAAAAGAATTACGATGAATTAACAGTATATTTACTAATCTACAATCTCAGCAATACACACTTCGGTATGCAACTATTCTCTATACTTCTTCTTGCGCTCTTGCTCACTGCCTGTAAGCAAGAAAATAAGATTGTGACACCAAACCCCTCGCTTGAATTTGGGCAACCCACGAAGGTAGATGTGAAGGGGTATAGCGGTAATATCATGGAGCCATTTCTCTTCCAGAGACTGTAATATCTTGCTCTTCAATAATCTCAATGCTGCTCCCGAAAATACCAATCTTCATTGGGCAACGGTCATTAATGATAGCGTCTTCAGTACAAGGGCGAAATGGGACGGTTAAATACTAAGACTTAGAAGGCGTTCCGACAATGAATGCCGCTGGAAATATGTACTTCGTTTCTACCCGAAATTACGCTACAACTCTTTCTACTCTATATTAGGGTTCTTTTTCTCAAGGTACTGTCGCAAATGTTCGACTTCTGGGCGGAATATCAAAAAGGCAAGCTGGTTGGGTGAACTTCGATGTCGAGGTAAGGCGCCGACGGACAGATGCAGCATTTTGTTGAGGCGCAGTTCGACCAATCGGGTACACCTCAGAGTATAGAAATCAGATTGCGGGATTCATGAATAGCCGCCAATTTTCTGCGCTACTGGCTGAGGAGCAAGAGTTTTTGCACGCAAAAAGACACCTCGACAGTAGAGCGCTCAGGGCACGAATAAACCACACGCACCAGCAGCACTCATTCTTACCACGTCAAAACGCATATGCAATCGTGCATTGGATTATCGTTGTCGGGAAAGAAAATGGTGCATTACGTTCGGGAAATGCACCCAAAATTGAAGAGACGATATCCTGCGAACTAATGCGCCCGATGCCCGGAATAATAAGCGTACCGGTCGCACCGCCGCGCGAATCCACAACAGTGGCAATGCTGCTTGTGTAGGTCGGTGCTGCTGCCACATAGCGCACACCCAAATTCACACGCTCCGAGACGAGCAAACCACCACCAACAGCCCACACGAACCCCACGCCGCTTGTTTGCTTGACCGTATTGATAATATCGGCGTTGATATTGAAGAGCGGAATGGTAAGATTTACCTTCGATTCTGTTTGCGGATACACCCCATACATTGCACCAATTTCACCGGACAGATAGGCGCTTAGTATCGCCGGAACAATCTGAAAATCATAACGCAAGCCACCGGTCAATGTACCGTTCCAATGTGCCTGCGCAGTAAACGACGACGATGACTGAAGAATACTCGCCAGTGCAGACGAAAGCAAATTGATATTCAGCCCCAGAAGGTTGATTGCACCAATGCTTGTACGCAAATTTTTCTCTGCTTCGGTCGTGTTGTACGGGTTGTAATTCACATCCAGCCCACCAATAACCGCCACACTCGGATGCAGTCGGTACATTGTTCCCACACCGAAGGTTGCGCCCAGCATAGCAGCGCCCGCAGGCATTCTTCCTTCCTGCGGCGTAAAATCGGCAATCGTTATCGGCAGTGCGGCAAAACCAAACATCGGCACCGACACACCACCTCGCACGAGAATGCGATTGCCTGTTTTCCATTGGTCGTCGCGAGGGGTATCGCCTGCTTTGGCAAAGGTCGCAAGAGTGCTTATCATCAGAAGAACCGCAACAGAAAGAATGCGGAAAGGTAGAAATGACGCTATGTTCATGGGAAGGACAAAAATGATGACGCTACGGTTTCGGTCAAATTATCATTTTTTTGCCGGAGTACAAATTTTCACGGCGCTTGAATTGAACTTTACGCCAAACGAAAAACTATCTTTTTTCCAAGCTGCTCTTCCAAAAGCGGTGTCCGTCGCTCGGCGCTCCAAACCTCAATCTCCGGCGTATCGTCGCACTCACGGCATCGAAGTTCAAACACCAATTCCGCACCGTGAATGTGAATGGACACATTGCGAATAATCACCTGCCGCCGCCTGTCCAACCCTTCGGCAATACGCAATATCCCTGCAAACAAGGACACAAGCGGTCGCTTGGCAGGCGGCACACGCTGAAAATTCTCGTGCTTAGGCTTCGGATGGCTTTTGCGATGATAGCGGGCAATGTTGGCGATAAGTTCTTCCTCATCGTTGGTGAAGCCCAGAAGCGGCGAGTTCCGAATAATGTAATAACTGTGTTTATGGTGTTGGTCGGATGAAATATGATAGCCCACGTCATGCAGCAGTGAAGCGGCTTCCAGAAGCTCGCGGTCGCTTTCGGTGAAGGTATGCAAACCCGCGTCCTTGAGTTCGTCGAATATCTGCACGGCGAGTGTACGCACATGTTCGGCGTGGCGTTTATCAATCTGGCAGGTATCGCAAAGGTTCATCACGCTTTCGTAGCGCAGGCGGCTCAGATGGTGGTAGCGCTCAATATCGAACTGCTTTTGGTAATAATCCAGCAAAATTCCTTCGCGCAGGGCATAATCCGAAATAGTCAACTCGCGTATGTTCAGCCGCGTCATTGCTTGTTCCAGAATCAATGCGCCTCCGACGATAATATCCACACGCTTCGGATCCATGCCCGGAATTTCACTCCGTTTTTTGGTTGTCTTCTCTTTCAAAATAGCATCTATTGCCGATAGAATCTCACTTTGCGTCAGCGTAACGCCGTTCAGTGCTTCATCATCGTCGTCAAAAAGGCGATTTTTTTGCGCCAAAGCCACAGCCGCAATCGTTTGTGCCGTGCCGGAGCTTGCCACTGCTTTATCAAAGCCGCAGACCTGAATCGAACGAAAAACCAACGCCCACTCGCCACGAATAAATTCACGGCAGTCTTTGATTGCTTTTGTGGAAAGCCTGTCGCTATTAAAAAAGCGCCGTGTAAGCCTGATAGCGCCTAGTTTTGCGCTATGCCCATAAAGCATTTCACCGCGATACCCCACGATGGTCTCGGTCGAGCCACCGCCGATGTCAATGACAAGAGCTTTTGTGTCCAAAATTGGAAGCGCTTGCAGTACGCCAAGATAGATAAGGCGTGCTTCCTCGTTGCCGGAGACCACTTCAATCGTGATGCCCGTTTCTTCCTGCACCAGGCGAACAAACTCATCGCGGTTGATTGCTTCGCGCATAGCGCTTGTGCCGATAGCCCGCACGGGTGCTTTTGCCAGAGCAGACATACGTGCAAAGCGTTTCATTGCTGCCACACCACGCTGCATAGCTTCAGGCGAAATATATTTCATGTCGCTGGTTGATTCGCCAAGCCGCACATTTTCTTTGTCTCTGCTCTGAATTGTGAATACGCCTTTGGAACTAACGCTTGCCACAACAGCATGAAACGAGTTTGTGCCCACGTCAATCGCCGTGATGAAGCCATGGTGAGGCACTGCTTCGGAGGAACTTGATTCGGCAGAAATGAACTTAGAAGTTCCCTCGAGTGCGAATTCAGGTGCTGGGGCTGAAAGAGCGGTTTCGTCAATGCGGAAATTTTTGCTCATAAAGGTTTGGGGCGGTATTGAGTATTGTTTGGGGTGAGTAGTGGTGGCGCGGTTGGCAGATAGTGGTGGGGTTGTTCATTATGTGGGTGTTGTATTTTCTTTTGCTTCGCCTTGCAGAACAACGACATCATCTTTTTTGTAGAGGATGCGCTTATCCTGTTCGCGCCCCTTCTTGCCTGCCACCGGAGAGACAACGCCCCCGATGAAGCGCCGCAGAATCCCCTTGAGCGCAAGAGATACAAACGTAATTGCCACAAAGACAACAACGGTAAGCAAAATAAATCGTGCCATGGATACAAAATCTCTCTAAAAAATCACACCGACAGCGTGAGTGGTAATGAATAGCAACGCACTATTCGACACGGAAAAATTAGGCAAACTTTCTCACGTGGCAAAGTAATGAAACGGGAAAACAGTAGAACGCAAACAAAACACGCTAGGAGGCACTTGCAATAATGGTTTCGATATGCTCCAGTTCCCTGAGCAAACGTCCGCGCATCTCGGCGGAATAAGGGTTGTAGCGGTGCATCCCGATAAGAAGTTCCATCGAATCGCTGTAGGACATATCTTTCATCGAAAGCAAATGCTTAAAACTCTGCGCGTCTATGGGCGAGGGTTGTATGCCGATATTCCCTAGCACTCGCCCCAAAAGCTGCGTCAGGCAAAGGTTGTAGGCGGTTGTACGGTCGTGCTCGTCGGCACTCATGGTGATAACGCGGGCGCCTTGCTTGGTGGTGATGTACGAATGCCAAAAGTCCAGAAGCCTTTGCTCATCAGGTGTAGCGTCTTCTTCGGGACAAAGAACAAAGGGTAAATTCGCCCAGCCGTCTTTTGCTGACACAGGACCAAACATCGGATGCGTTGGCAAAATCGGCGCTCGTGGGCGCAAATGCTCGCGCAAGATTCCGGCAGGATGCAATTTCACTGAGCACACATCCAGCACTGGCGTTCCTTTCGATAGAAGCGGCGCAATCTCGCGGACAACGCTTTCGAGCGCAACAATGGGAACACAAATAAAAACGCAGTCTGCACCAAGCACATCGCCCTGTGAAACAGCATTGATGCGCTCTTGCAAAGGTGCGGGCGGCACGGCAGAGTCAAAGACGAGAACTTGAAAATCCGGCGCAAGCGAGGTGGCAAGTAGCTTGCCAAAGCGCCCATAGCCAATAATACCGATAGTTTGAATGGTCATTGTTGAATAAAATTATTGATGCGCCGTGCGGTATTGTGTCGGAATTGGTCTCTCCGTCGTTTCGTCGTTCCACGCCATTGAGGAAACAAGCCAGTCTTCACTGCCACTTGCACCCGTCCGCACAAGCTGTATTGTGTTAATACCGACGCTGAAAGGCTCTTTGGAGTCAGCATCAAATCTGGCTTCGTAGGTGCTAAAAACGTGTGCGATATTGCCAAAGACTTCGATTCTCCGTGCAATTTCGCGCTCGTGAAATTCTTCCAGACCTCCCGTAGCAATAGCCGACTGCACGACTTCAATAAACGCATCCACGCTCATCACTTCCGGCGCGGCGGGATTGTTGTTATTGATAAGCAAGCCTTGAGGAATAAAGAGCGCTCGAAGGCTTTCAAATGTGGGTTGTTCGCCCTTGCGAAAGCAGATGCTTTGGTAGAGTGCATCCAGTCTAGATTGGATAGCATTGTGGTCTGAGGGCATATGTATTGCAAAGAATGATAGAGAAAATTTGTCAAAACAAGCCAAAGCGCTAATTGCCAACGCTTTCAGCGCTTTGGCGTACAAAAAATTTATCCCTGCTGGATAGTAAGCGATTCTTTGTGGATATTGCTGAAGACTTCTCGCACAAATCCATCACCCAGCCCCAGCTTGCCACCTTGCGCGAGGCGCTTCTGGATGATTTCTTCCCACCGCGCTGGCTGCAACACGTCCAAGTTATTATGCTTCTTGTACTCGCCGATTTCCCGCACAATGTTCATGCGAGCCGCCAGCAAGTCCATGAACTCAGCGTCCAAGCGGTCTATAGCCGAGCGTAGCGTGTCGAGTTTGCTGGTGTCGTCGTGTGTCACCGAGCCGTAGGCGGGCTGCCACGTCAGGCTATTCAGCATTTCGGCAAGCGCTTCCGGTGTAACCTGCTGCGCGGCATCTGTCCATGCGTTGTCGGGGTCAATATGCGATTCAATAATGAAGCCGTCCATACCCAAATCAATCGCTTTTTGTGCTACGCCTGCGAGCAGTGCGCGTTTGCCCGTGATGTGGCTGGGGTCGTTGATAAGCGGCATTTGGGGCAGACGAGCGCGGAATTGCATCGGAATCGCCCACGTTGGATTATTACGATAGACGCTTTTTTCGTGCGTGGAGAATCCCCTATGAATCGCGATCAATTTGTTAATGCCAACGCGATAGACACGCTCCATTGCGCCCATCCATAACTCCAAATCGGGGCTAATCGGATTTTTGACCATCATGCCCACGTCCGTACCTCGCGCGGCATCAGCGATTTCTTGCACCGAAAAGGGATTACCCGTGGTGCGAGCGCCAATCCAAAGGATGTCAATACCATGACGCAAGCAGTCTTCCACGTGCTGCGCCGTTGCGACCTCGACAGCCATCATCAAACCTGTTTCTTCTTTAGCGCGTTTGAGCCATTGGAGCGCTTTCACGCCGTGTCCCTCGAATCCACCGGCGCGGGTGCGTGGCTTCCAGACTCCTGCCCGATAGACACTTGCTTTGCCCGTTGCGGCGATGCGCCGTGCGGTCTCCAGCACTTGTTCCTCTGTTTCGGCACTACAAGGTCCCGAAATCAGCAAATAGTTGCTTTTTGTATTTGGCGCCGGCGGAATCCAGTTTTGCCACGCCGGAATCGTCATCTCGCCGGAATCTTGCTTTTTAGCGGTTTCTAAGACTTCCTGCGGTTCTTCAGGGTCGTTGGGTTCATTGACGGTAATGATATGCTTGGTCGTAAGGTCAATGTTTTTCTCACCTTCCTTATACACCCCGAACACCTTGAGTTCAAGCGCTTCCGGCTTAAATTCGCGGAGCGCCTGCTCAAAATCACTTGTGTCCTCCCACGTCATATCCACGTGGATTGTGTATTCGTAGGGAACGCCGATGACAGGAATAGACTGGATTTTGGTGAGATTGATGCCGTTGCGCTTGAAAATAGCCAGTGCATCGGCAAGAGTACCGGAGGTATGCGACACGCGAAAGCCGATAGATGCTTTATTGAACTCACGCGAGACATGATTTGCCGTGCGGGAAATTGCCAGAAAGCGCGTGAAATTTTGTTTATTCGATTCCAAGCCTTCTGCAAGAGTATCAAGTTTGTACAGGTCAGCAGCCAGATAGCCTGCGATAGCAGCCAAGCCGCTTATATTCTCGTTACGAATCTTTTTTGCAATACCTGCGGTATCAAACGCTTCTTCGACGTGAATGTGGGGGTATTTCGCAAAGAAGTCGCGGCATTGCAAGAGCGCCATTGGGTGCGCTTGCACGGTGTGAATGTCTTTGATACTCTGCCCCGGCAGCGCCAGCAAATTATGCTGAATCCGCACATATGTTTCGCCAATGACCGACAAATTATAGGTCTGCAAGAGCGCGTAGTTTGGCAAAATACTACCGGCGATAGTGTTCTCAATCGCCATCATGCCCGCGCTGGCAGTGTTGTTCGTGACTGCTTCGCAGAGCTGGTCGAAGGTGTCGCATTCGACGATTTCAACGGTATCGCCCTTGGCTGCGCCGAAATAACGCCGTGCGGCGATGTCGTGGTATGCACCTGCAACGCCTTGTATTGCAATGGTATGGGTCGCCATAAATTTAGCCTCGTTCTCTGAAAATGAAGAAAATAAGTAAACAATAAACTCGAATTATGGGCAAAAAAAATCCCGCAAACTCTTGTCGGAGCGCGGGATGTTGAGATTTGATGTTATCAGCGTTTTAGTATATCAACAGTCCCGCGCTTTTACCATAAAAATAAAAGACAAAAAAGCTATAAAAAAAGAAGCCGTAGAACGGTTGCATAGCAGCGTTCATGCGGTAAAAAGCGGTCTCTGGCGTAGCTTTTTTGCGGAAAATGTTGATTGGGTCTTTCATCTGCGAAAACTTTGTGTATATTTGAGAGTACAAGTAACCGTACTTTTGAAAAGTAATCAAAAAATTTCGCTTGTGCAAATTTTTCTCCCAAAGCACATTTCTCGCTCCCCATTTTTTCATTGTGTGTTTCGCTGTCCGCCACAAGCACCGAAGAACCATTCGTGAATGCAGCGCTTACAAAAAGGAGGAGAATTTGCCGACCTACTACTGTTCACTCTTGTCCAGAATTTATGCCTTTCACCAAGACTCTTTCCTACACACTTCCCGGCACAGAACGCACTATACCCTACACCTGCGGCGCTGATATTTGGGGCTTGGCTGCTGAATTTATTCTAGAACGCTTCCCGAAGCATAATGTAGCCATTATCACCGATACCAATGTCGCCGAGCGCTATCAAAACCGTTTGGAAACCTTATTTTCCGAGCATCCTCGCTTTTCCGGCGTATTTGTTTTTCCGGCGGGCGAAGCCAGCAAGTCCCGCGCTATCAAAGATGACCTCGAAGACCGCCTGTTTGCGGCAAAACTGGGACGCGACACGCTTATTGTTGCCGTTGGTGGTGGCGTGGTAGGCGATTTAGCGGGCTATCTTGCAGCGACATTTCATCGTGGAGTGCCGCTTATTCACTTGCCTACGACGCTTCTGGCGCAGGTGGACAGCTGTATTGGCGGCAAGACTGGCATCAACCATAGCGCAGGAAAGAACCTTATCGGTGCATTTTATCAGCCCGAGGCAATCTTTGCCGATATTACCACGTTGGAAACCTTGTCCGATATAGAATTTTACAACGGAATGGCTGAAGTGATTAAATATGCCGCTTCACTCGACCCCGACTTATGGACGTATCTGGAGGCAAATGAAGCCGCAATCAAACTGCGTAGCCGTGCTGTTCTGAGCCATATTATTGCCCGCTCGGCGCAGCTCAAAATGGACATTGTCTGTGCAGATGAGAAAGAAGCCGGTGTTCGGGCAATTTTGAATTTCGGGCATACCGCCGGACACGCTTTTGAAGCACTAAGCACGTACCAAATTGCCCATGGATTTGCCGTAGCCTCTGGAATGCGCGTTGCAATGCGACTTTCGGCTGAACTTTTAGGGTACCCCGAAGAGGCTGTGCAGCGCTTCGATACGCTTTTGGAACGGTATCATCTCAAAAATGATTATTCGCATCGTTTCTCACGCGATGCGGTGTGGCATTCTCTGACGATGGACAAAAAATCCCGCGAAGGCGCACCGCGTTTTGTACTCATGCGCTCTCCCACGGAATATGTTCTTTCTCAACCCGTTGAGCGCGATGCCTTTGAGCGGGCGCTGAATGCGAGTATTGTAGGTGCAGTGCCGCCCCAGATGTGCGTGTCGGTAATGCCGCAGTACGCTACAGACATTGTACCGATGCTTGGACGTGCCGCTGACGCTGATATGATAGAGCTTCGTGTGGATATGATTCCGATGGAAGAACTTGAACTCATGGACTGGGAGTTCATACGCGAGCACGCCCCGAAAAAGCCACTACTCGTTACCTGCCGCTCCCGCGAAGAAGGCGGCTATTTCATCGGTTCGGACGAAGAACGTTTGGCAATGTACAACGATGCAATGCTGGCGGGCGTGGAGTGGCTTGATGTGGAACACGCCATCGCGGACGAATTACTGCCCTATCTCCCCATCGGCTTGCCCACCAAAATTGTCCTCTCGCATCATATTATCACGACCGGAGCCACATTCGAGGAATTGCGCGACAAACTGGACGATATGACCGATATTTACGCCGATGTCTATAAACTTATCTTTACCGCCGATAGCCCTAGCGATGCACTCGTGGCAATGAACCTCATCGAATACGCAAAGTCACGTTTTCTGAATGTCGTCATTCATGCCATGGGTGAACTCGGTGAACCGTCGCGCATTCTCGGTTCAGTACGCGGCAATGCGTGGACATATCTGGCGTTAGACGGTGAAGCGCCAACAGCTTCAGGACAAATAACACTGAGCGAGGCGAAAAATGTCTATTTCCTACATGAAAAAAGTATGCAGATTAGTGTGTACGGTTTGCTGGGCTACCCGACGCGCCAGAGCAGGGGAAAGTATCTGCACAACGCCCTCTACAAGCTGCTTCCGAATAGTAATTCACTTCTCTATTTGAATTTTCCAACTCCCGAAGCAAAACAATTTTGGTCGGACTGGCGCGAAAGCCTCTCGGGACTGAGCATCACCATTCCGCACAAAGAAGCAATCTTCAATCTCCTCGACGATATTTCCGAAGAAGCTAGGCTTTCCGGCGTTTGCAATACTGCTATTCCCATCAATGGTCGCTGGAAGGGCTTCAACACTGATGTTTTGGCACTGGAAGACATTTTGCGCCCACACGGAAAAGATTTGGAGTACGGCGTTCTTATCATCGGTACGGGTGCGACTACGCAGAGTACCATTGCGGCGCTGAATCGCTTGGGGGTCAAAAAAATATATGTTATCGGCAGAAATCGCGCCCGCGTAGGCGCTATCACCAGCAAGTTCCGCGTGAAGGCTGTTACCGAATCTGATTTTGGCATGCTGGACATCGGCGGTATTATTCAAACCACATCCGTCGGCATGACACCGCACGTGGACGAAATGCCCTACGGCAGCGAGTTGTTTCGGCGTGGAATGATTGTGCTGGACGTTATTTACAATCCCATTCGCACAAAATTCATCCAGACCGCACAATATGAGGGCTGCACGACGATTACCGGCGACGAAATGTTTATCCGTCAGGCGGCGCACCAATTCCGCCTTTTCACGGGGGTAGATGTACCGATTGAGGAAGTACGCCGTGTGTGGAATGAAATTGCAAGTTAGGTATCATGCACTTGCCAACGATAAAATTGCCCCCTTGAGAATGTTCTTGCAGCGCAATTAACCAAACAGCTACTACAAAATGGAAAAACGCCTCATCAAAACCGCAGTCGTGCACGGCTCTCTCGCAGTGCCGACTTCCAAAAGCCTTACGCACCGGGCGCTTATCATTGCAGCATTCGCATCTGACGCTTCCGGCAGTCCCGCCATTGTGCGTAATCCGCTCCGTAGCGACGACACGACGCTGACGCTGGAAGCGCTTCGGCGCATGGGCTATCCGGTGAACGTAACCGAGAACGAAGACAATATTGAAACAGTCGAATTTGCCGGAAAGCGCTCCCGGACAGGCGGTGCGGTGAATATCAACATTCACCATTCGGGTACGAGCGCACGGCTACTGACGGCAGTAGCGGCAGTGCAGCCTATTGCTGAGAACGCTTACATCGAAATTGACGGCTCCGAGCGGATGCGTGAACGCCCCATGCAAGAGCTTATCGAACCGCTTTCCGCCGTAGGCGTTAGCCTTCAGCATCGAAACGGTTTTCTTCCTATCCGCATTCTTACGCCCATTTCTGACACAAACGAAATGAAAACGGTGCGCGTGGAAGCATCGAAATCCTCGCAGTTTCTTTCGGCGCTGCTGCTCATTGCACCGCTCTTGGAGCATGGTCTGCGTATTGAGGTTGCGGGCGAGATTGCCTCCAAATCCTATTCCGATATGACCATTGCACAGATGCGTTTGGCAGGCGTACACGTGGAAGAGCGTATTGAAAACGGCTTTGTGCGTGGATATTCGGTAGCCGGTAAGCAGACATACACCTTGCCCGACTATACGGTGGAAGGCGACTACTCTTCTGCGTCGTACCCGCTTGCAGCAGCAGCCATTACAGGCAGCACTGTAACCGTCAGCAATCTCACCCCGGACTCTCCACAGGGTGACCGTGCTATTGTCGAAATCTTACAAAATTTTGGAGCTTCTGCCGTCTGGATGGAACGCGGACTTACGCTTATTGGGAGCAAGCATTTGCGCGGTGTGGACTGCGATATGAACTCCTGCCCCGATATTGTGCCAACTGTCGCAGTGGTAGCAATGTTTGCCGAGGGACATTCAACCTTTCGCAATATAGAACATCTGCGCTATAAAGAATCCGACCGCATTGCGGCAGTGATAGAAAATATCGGGCGTTTGGGCGGACGGGCGTTTGTGGAAGGAAATGCTCTTGTTGTTGAGCCTGTTGCTGCCTTACATGGCGCTTCTATCCCCACTTTCGACGACCATCGTATGGCAATGAGTTTTGCTCTGGCGGGCTTACGCTTAGCGGGGGTAGAAATTGAAAATCCTTCTTGTGTTGCAAAGTCCTACCCTCATTTTTGGCGTGATTTTGAGCGGCTTTGTGCGTAAATTGCAGAATAATTTTTGCCTCGGTGTGTTTTAATTGTCCTATTCCCATGAACCGCTTCTTACGTTTATCTATTTTCTGGTTTGCGCTGTATTTTTATGGGGCTTCTCCTGCCGTTGCCATTGAGGTAGCCCGCCGCGATTCTCCGAATGATTCTACGACCGTACCGGAAGAAAAAGCATTATCTCAGAGCAAACTTTCCATGACACCGGATTCGCTGGTTCAATACGGCATCAGACAAATGGACTCGCGTAAATACGTGCTCGCACAGGAGGCATTCGAGGAGGCGGTTAAGCTCGACGCTCTCAACTGCGAAGCGCATTGCCGCTTGTGCCAGATGGAAATTGTGCAAGGAAAAAATCTTGAGAAAGCCGAAGAATATTGCTTGAAAGCAATTCACATCAGCCCCAAGAATGCTGATTATTACTATTGGCTGGGAGCAGTCTATGGTCTGCAAGCCCTTAATGGCGAGCTTATCGACGCATTGGCTGTGGCAAGCCGCCTCCGCGATGCCTTCCAAAAAGCACTCAAAATAAACCCCAAACACGCAAACGCCCGCTTTGCAATGGCGCAATACTACCTGCAAGCACCACCCTACGCAGGCGGCAGCATCAAAGAAGCACGGCGCTTGGCGCTTGAAGCAATGCCATTCGATGAACTCACCGCACGGCGGATTTTGGCAAGTGTTTATCGCGTTGAGAAAAAACCCGCAGCAGCTGAAGACGAGTATCGACGCGCGGTTGAGTCAGACCGCAAGAACGTGGAAGTTTTGAATGAATTTGCCGTCTTCTACATCAATGAAAAGCGCTACAACGAAGCCATTGAGTGCTACGAGCGTGCTTTGGCGCTGGACACAACGAATATGTTTGTTCTGCAAGGCTTGGGCGATGTGTTCACGCTGCAAAATCGCTACGACGAGGCAAGTGCAATGTATCAGAAATCGCTTTCTATTTTGCCTCGCCACACCTCCGCACTCATGGGCTTGGCGCGGCTGAATGAGCGTCAAAAAAACAAGCCCGAAGCTATAAAATACTATACCCTAGCTGCAAAATGCGACCCCAAAAGCAAACTTGGGAAAGAGGCGCTACGCCGTCTGCGCGAGATAAAGCGGGAAAAACTATGAGGATTCATCCCTCAACGGCATGGAGAAAGTGTATGCACACCGCTTGGGTACTCTTCTTCGCAGCCTTTGTTTCGTTTTTGCCACTT
This sequence comes from Ignavibacteria bacterium, assembly GCA_014654705.1. Taxonomy (GTDB): domain Bacteria; phylum Bacteroidota; class Ignavibacteria; order Kapaibacteriales; family UBA4661; genus PH2015. Next base: position 6,401 of record JACVZY010000103.1, on the reverse strand, counting down.
TTGACGCAAGCAAAAGAAGCCGTTGACAAATTCTCTCGCCTTTCTCCACGTCATATTTTCAGTAGTACCGCGTCCGTTGGCGTACGGTTCGTGACGGCGTGGAAAGTTGCTTTTGACGATAAGAGTTCCTACGCCGACCCGAGCATCTCCGATTCATCATGGACAATTGCGGGTACGACACTGCTCAATCCCGACAGCGCACAGACACAGCAGTGGAAGGGCATTGGCTGGTTTCGACTGTGGTTGGACGTGGATTCGGCACTGGTGGGGCATCAGGTGGGAATGAGTTTTTCTAAGCATCGGGGCGCATCGGAGATATTTTTGAATGGGAAACGCCTTTATACCCTTGGCGTAATCGCTCCGAACGGTGCATCAGAGCGTGTGTATCAGCCGATGGTCATTTATCCGATTGTCTTTGCAAAGCCGGGGCTGAATTGCATTTCGATACGCTATGCAAATCATTCTGCGGCATGGTTCCACCGTAACTATTTCGACGCGGGTTTTGAGATTGTCTGGCAGGATTTTAACATTCAAAACCACGACAATTTCTCTCGCAAAATGCGCCGCGCGGAATATAGAATTCTATTTGCCGCCGTGCCGATAGCAATCGGGCTTCTCCACTTTTTGCTTTTTGCATTTTATCCGCAATCACGCTTTAATCTTTACTATGCGCTAAGTGTATTCTGCTACGGGCTGGCATATTTTTGCAATTCCGGTATGGCGCTTACGACCAATCCCATCTGGTCAGTAGTATATGAGCGAAGCGGCGTGCCGCTATATATCGTGATGTTTATGAGTTTAATCTTTTTCATTCACGAAACCACCTACCAGCATCTTCCCAAGCGCACACCGTGGATTCTCACCGGAGCATTCCTTTCGGTGCTGTACGCCTCCTTTGATATGCGCAATTCCGGTTATGTGATGGCATTCTGGGGTGTGTTGATGGCGGTAGAACTTGTACGGTCGTTTTTCCTTAGCTCCAAGACGCAACGAAGCGGGGCTGTGCAGGACGGAGAGCTGCTTATCATCGGTATCGGCGGCTTATTCCCAACGGGCGTATATGTGTTACAGCTTCTGAGCACTTACGCCGATGTCTCCATGCCATACAGTTTGCTTCAGCGCTTTGTATTCGGCGATCCTTTGTCCTTTGCGTTTCTGTTCTTTATTGCGGCGGTCTCTATGTCTCTTGCCAAAGGAATTGCTCGTACGAATGCAGAACTGGCAACGCAGTTGGAAGAAGTGCAAACGCTTTCCGAAAAAGCGATTGAGCAAGAGCGAATTGCCGCCGTGCAAACAATGGAGCGAGCAGTCCTAGAAGCGGACAACGCCCGCAAAACCGCCGAACTGGAAGAAGCACGCAAACTCCAACTTTCGATGCTACCCTCGCGTTTACCGTCGCTGCCCGGCATTGAAATTGCCGCATTTATGCAGACTGCTACGGAGGTTGGGGGCGATTATTACGACTTCTGTGAGGCGGAAGACGGCTCACTCGTGCTGGCTATCGGCGATGCAACCGGACACGGCTCGAAGGCGGGTTATTTCGTGGCGACCACAAAAAGCTATTTCCAATCGAATGTTTGCCGCGCCTCCTTGCTGGAACTGATGCACAGCATTTCACAAGGTTTGCGGAATATGAATCTGCGCGGGATGTTCATGGCGCTTCTCACCATTCGTCTTCAAGACCGCACCCTCACTCTCTGCAATGGGGGTATGCCGCAGCCGCTTTTGGTTAAAAAGGACGGTAGCTTAGAAATTATTGATTCAAAAGCATTGCCACTTGGAGCAGTACGTTCTGCGAAATATGAGGAACTCTCACGACGACTGGACTCGGGCGACGCTCTCATACTGGTTAGCGATGGAGTAACGGAGCGTTTCAGCGCGGAGCAAGAACTTTATGGGCTGGAACGGCTTTGCGAAGTGTGCCGCAGTGCTGCCATGAAGTGTGCTTCTGCTGAAGAAATTATCGACGCAATTATTGACGCAAACGGTGCATGGGCACAAGGGAGCGATGGCATCATAGCACCGCCGCACGACGATGTAACAGTGGTCGTGATTCGCGCCAAATAACGCTGCTCTCAAAATACCACTGTTTTGGTACGTTTTCTTTTATGGGTTCATCGAATTTCTTGCTATTTTCGTTGGCATTGTAACCACAAAACAAACGAAGAATAGTGAGACAAGGCAAGAGTGGCACGACCTTTACGACGGAATCCTTTGTATCCAACACATCATTTGGAGAAATACCGATGGAACATCCCAACCACATTCTGATTGTTGATGATGTGCAGGAGAATATTCATCTTTTAGGAATCATGCTACAAAAGCGTGGTTTCGTTGTTACCTCGTGCATGAGCGGCGCAGACGCGCTCGAGAAGGTTGGCATTCAGTTACCTGACCTTATCTTGCTTGATATTTCGATGCCTGAAATGGACGGCTTTGAGGTAACACGTCGGCTTAAAAGTTCAGCAATCACCCGTGATATCCCCATTATTTTCTTGACCGCCTTCACGGATAAAAAGCGAATCGTCGAGGGCTTTGAGTTGGGGGGCGTAGATTATATTACGAAGCCGTACAACGCACCTGAACTCTTTGCCCGCCTCAGAACGCACTTAGAATTAAAGCACACCAAAGACTTACTTTTACAGCGCAATCAAGAACTTCAAGAAGCAAATGAGAAACTGCACCAACTCAATACCGACAAAGATGAACTTCTCGGTATTGTTGCGCACGACCTCAAAAGCCCACTCAGCGCCATTCGCGGTATTGCCGATGCGCTTGTGAACGATACAACGCTGCCCGTACAGGACATCAAAGAATTTAATCAGACTATTCTCGACACTTCCGACCGTATGTTCTCGCTCATTGCGGAACTCTTGAACGCCAATGCGATTGAACGCGGTGGCGTGGTATTCACGAAGCGCCCCGTGAGTGTCGGCGAAACCATGCGCCAAATAGTGCAGCAATACGGCAAGCAAGCGGAAACGAAGGCTATCAGTTTTAACCTTGTTATTGAAAGCGGCGCAATAGCATACACCGACGATTTCGCATTATACCAAATTTGCGATAATTTTGTCTCAAACGCCCTCAAATACTCCCCTGCTGAAAAAGCAATTGCAGTGCGAGTAACCACAAATTCTTACAACACAAATGGGCAAGCCGCACATCAGGTTGTCCGCGTGGAAGTGCAAGACCAAGGACCGGGCTTGAGCGAGGAAGACCAGATGAAGTTGTTTGGAAAATTTATGCGCCTCTCTGCCCGCCCCACTGGTGGCGAGCATTCCACGGGCTTGGGGCTGTCTATTGTCAAAAAGCTCGCAGAGGCTATGGGAGCGCGCATCGGCTGCCAGAGTGCATTAGGAAGTGGCGCAACATTTTTCTTAGAAATCCCCTGCGCCACAGCAGAGCAGGTAGCAGAAATGAGCGTTGAAGCCTAACGCGCTCTTGCAAAGCCACGTTGAAACCTTTTCTATTTTTATCAAATATCTCTATGTTTAGTGAAATTGAATTTAATCGAATTAAACGATTACCGCCGTATATCTTTGCACAGATTAACGACCTCAAAATGAAGGAGCGACACGACGGCAAGGACGTCATAGACTTTAGCATGGGTAATCCCGACGGCGACCCACCGCAAGAGGTTGTAGCAAAAGCTGTCGAGGTTTTGCAACGCCCCAAAACACACCGTTACTCGGCTTCTAAGGGAATTGTTCGCTTGCGTGAAGCAATTTGCAAATGGTACGAACGCCGCTACGACGTGCATCTGGACTATGAGCGCGAGGCGATTTCTTCCATTGGCTCAAAAGATGCGTATGCTCACTTTATGCTGGCAACCGTTGACCCGGGCGACCTTGTGATTGTACCCGACCCCAGCTACCCAATTCACACGTACGGCGTAGTTATTGCGGGCGGCAATGTCAACCGCGTGAAACTTTCGCCCGATGAAGATTTTTTCAACAATCTTCACAAAGCCATACGCGAAGCCATTCCGAAACCAAAATTTGTGGTTGTCAATTTTCCTAATAATCCTACGACCATCACCGTCGAATTGGATTTCTACAAAGAGCTTGTTGCACTGGCGAAAAAAGAGCGATTTTATGTAGTGAGTGACATTGCTTACGCTGATATTTGCTTTAACGGCTACAAAACGCCATCCATCATGCAAATCGAAGGTGCAAAAGACGTTGCTGTGGAGACCTTTACATTGTCAAAAAGCTACAATATGGCTGGCTGGCGCACGGGCTTCATGGTCGGGAATGAACGGTTGGTGGGCGCGCTGGCAAAAATTAAAAGCTACTATGACTATGGTGTACACACTGCCTTGCAGGTGGCTGCCATTGAAGCACTGAATAATCACGACGCAGACGTAGAAATTATTCGCCAGACCTACGAAAAACGCATGAAAGTTCTTGTGGAAGCGTTTAACCGCGCGGGCTGGGAAATGGAAGAACCGAAAGCCAGTATGTTCGTGTGGGCGAAGATTCCCGAGCATTTTCGCCATTTGGGGAGTTTTGAGTTTGCAAAAAAACTTATTACCGAAGCCCAAATCGCGGTTAGTCCGGGTATTGGTTTTGGTCCCTACGGCGATGACTATGTGCGGATTGCATTTATCGAAAATGAGCAACGTATTCGCCAAGCAGCACAAAACGTAAAAGATTTCTTCAAGCGCGAGGGCATAAAACCTAGCGCGAAAATAAATACGAACGAAAAAGTTGCATTATCCGAATAATAGCTGTATATTAGAAGTCTTGTTGAGATTGACTTTTGGCTCGGGGCGTAACTCAGCCCGGTAGAGTGCCAGTTTTGGGAACTGGACGTCGCATGTTCGAATCATGTCGCCCCGACTCTCCAATCAACAGAAAAGCCGCATCATTACTGGTGCGGCTTTTGTTTTTGCTATATATCCAAGTATGCGTTGAGAAGTTTTTATTGCTTCTTTGGCAAAATATACGCCGGAACAGGCTCTGAGGCTTGTGCATCAAAAATATACCCCGTAGAAGATGTGATTCGACTTGTTTCTTTGAAAGCAACAGGCGCACGTCCGGTTTCGATGAAAAAGAGTGCTGCTTTGAGTGATGTTTCCTGTGGGTCGCCGAAGTCTCGCGTAATATCGTCAGCAGCCGGAATGTCAGGTGTAAAACCATTAACAAAATCTGCTTGCCCAAGAGCATTCGTGTAGGCAAAGCTAATCGGAAGCAACATAAAGCCGGATTTTTTATGAATCACAATGTTCGACCCGACGGGCTTGCCGTAGGAGGTTGAACCAACTGTTTTGACACTGATGTAAGGACGCAGTGCATTGATGGTCATTTCGCTGGCAGAAGCAGTAGCAGGCGTAGTGATCACAAAAAGACGACTGAGTGCGAGACCATTCGGCGGAGTATTCATCGTAAACTGTTGGTTATTAGCTTTGTAGCCATCGTTGTACACGATTTTTGCGTAAGGCGTTCCGGAAAGCTGAGAAGCTATGTGGCTGCAGAGCGTACCGACAGTCGCCACAGAGCCACCACCATTATAGCGCAAATCCAGAACTAACTCCGTTACATTCTCGCCTTTTAGTGTCGCAAAAGCAGTCTCCAACTCGCCCACAGCACTTTGTGTAAATGACGTAAAGAGCAAATACCCCACTTTTTTGCCCGCAAAGGTATATGTCCGCACAATCGGAACAACTTGTTCATTGAATACTGTACGCATGAGAGATGCTGTTTGGCGCGTACCGTCGCTGTTTTCGAGAACGATAGAAGTAGTCATTCCTAAATTGTCACGCATTTGCTCCCAAGCGCTTAGCGTATTCGGTATCGGTCTCCCATCCAGTGAAATAATACGTTGCCCGCGCTTCAGACCCGCTTGTGCAGCACTGGAGCCACTCAAAACACGTACCACGCGCACCTCTCCGGCACTTACCCATGCTGACGAAAAACCAAAAATGGGCGAGGATGTTCCCATCGTCAGACGATTGTAATAGCCAACACCATCTTGAATGACAGCACTGAAGCGGTCTTCGGGCTGAATTTTCGCAAATTTCATGAGTGAATCCGGCGTTGGGAATGAAGATACTACAAGATTTGCCGGAACACGACTGCGCCAATAGTAAATATCCTGCATACCAAGATAAAGAAACGGTGCTATATCAAGGTCGGCAGCGCTAGTATTACTATAAATGTCCGTAATTCTGCCGTCTTGGAACCATTGTTTTGCGGTATTGCCCGTTGTTGGCTGCGTAGTGCTCGACTGTGGGCAAGCGTTCAGAATAAAAGCGAGAGGAAGAAGCAATGCGAGAGCAAATGCGCGAGTTTTCATGGTGTTATCGGAAGAAAGTGGAATGTTGGGAGAGGTAACTCTCAGTAGAGATGCCAATTAAAAGTTAAAACTGGATTGCCCAGATAATCGTGATAGAAGAAATA
>JACVZY010000102.1 GCA_014654705.1 Ignavibacteria bacterium | reverse complement strand
TCTGTGAGGTTTGAAGCGGCTTTCAAGGACTACACAGACAAGAATGAACTGTGCTACTAAGAAAGATTTTTCACTCGTTTTTGAACGATTCCTTAGGAATTGAAAAGTACGAAGTACGAATTTCGAGCACACTAGAATTGTAGCCTTGCAGCGTAAAAGCGCTGCGAGGCTTTTTTATGGGTGTAATTCTACACTTTTTCCTTGCAGTTTGTTAAAAAAAACAGCAAATTCTTGGGAGAAGCGATGATACGATAAAAGTTGCCTAAGAGACACCCTGCTTCACGCATGAACGGACATCACACAATAATCAAGCCTCATTCGGAATGCTGTACTATTCGTGCGAGAGAGCGGTGGCAGACTTGGAGTAGCAAAAGGGCGAAGAAACAATTTCAACGCGAATCTACAACGACCTGTATAGATACAGATTATGGACAGTCAGACGAACATACATATTAGCGTACACCCCCCGCCCTTACATAATGGCGTTTATGCTCCCTTAACGTCGCATGTGCTAGAAGAAGTCTTGGAGGAGCGTGATAGCGGCAAGCCTCCGTCGGTGCAGTCGCAGCCCTCGTTCCGAAAAACTCCGCACAAAGAAAAGCGCTTTAAGGGGATTCCTGCTTCGCCCGGCATTGTTATTGGTCAGGCTGTGACATTTGTTGTGGAGCCGATAACGATTAAACAGACGTTGATAGAGCCGGAGCGGATTCCGGCGGAAATAGGGCGATTTCATCATGCCGTCGAAGAATGTACCGCCGAGCTACATCGCACGATAACGATGGCAAACGACGAAGCGCCAGTCGCCGCACCAATCCTTGAGGCGCAACTATTCATGCTGAACGATCCCAGTGTCGGGGCAATGGTTACGGAATACATTCAGAGGCAATACAGTGCCGACCACGCCGTGCAAGATGTTTTTGACAGCCAGCAAGCCATCATGCGCCATGCAAGTGATGCTTACTTGCGGGAACGAGCGGCTGATTTGGAACACGTCAAGCAACGTCTTTTGAATTTTCTCGCCAATCGCAATCTCGCCACGCCGGAAATTGCTGAAGGAAGTATCGTTATCAGCGAGTCGCTTACGCCTTCGGAGGTGATGTTTTTTCGCAAAAGTGGTATGGCGGCATTTGCAACGGAATCAAGTGGCATCACCTCGCACGCGGCTATTTTGGCGCGTTCTATGGCAATGCCCTCTGTCGTGGGTCTGGCGAATGTCTGCAAGCGTATCCATACCGGCACGCAGCTTATTATAGACGGCTTTGCGGGCATTATTATTACCCATCCGCAAGCAGAAACACTGGAGCGCTACGAACGGAGACAACAAGACCTCGAAAACAAACTCCGCAAGCTCGGCAAGTACGCTTTTCTGCCGTCGGAGACGCTGGATGGTCGCAAGGTGCATCTTTTTGCCAATGCAGATTCGCCGGAAGAAATAGAAATGGCGCGGGCATCCGGTGCAGAGGGTATCGGTCTTATTCGCACAGAACTGCAGCTCTTAGAGCGCCAAATCATGCCCAGCGAAGATGAACAGACTGCTTTCTACAAAGACCTTGCAGAACGTGCGTATCCGCTTCCCATCACGCTTCGCGCCTTCGATATTGGCAGTGATAAATCGTTCGGTCTTATTGGTCACGAACCCAACCCTGCGTTAGGACTACGTGGATTACGGTTTTTGTTGAAAAACCGGGCGCTTTTTACGGCACAAATCCGTGCGATTTTGCGTGCTTCTTGCCATCGCAACGTGCGCGTGATGTTGCCAATGATAACGACGGTGCAAGAATTCCAAAAGGCACTTAGTCTTATTGAGGGCTGCAAGGCTACTCTTCGCGGGAATGGTGAAGATTTCGATGAGAATATCCCCATCGGGGCAATGATTGAAACGCCTGCGGCTGCCCTGATTGCCCGCGAGCTAAGTGCTATGGCAGATTTTTTCAGCATTGGTACGAACGACTTGACGCAATATACTCTTGCCGCAGATCGCATGAATGCAGGCGTAACGACAATTTTTGACACATTCCATCCGGCTATCCTTCGCCTTCTGAGTATGACAATTGAAGCCGCCCAGCATAGAAACATACCCGTGGCGGTGTGTGGCGAATTTGCCAGCCACGCGGCGGCAACAGAATTGCTCATTGGCATGGGTGTTAGCGAACTCAGCGTGGCGCATACGAGTCTTTTAGACATAAAAAAACGCATCCGAAAAGTTAATTTTTCAAACACCAAAATTCTCTCCGCAGAAGCTCTCACCCTTGGAACCAGCTCGGAAGTGAGGAAATATCTCATCTCTGGTAGCCGATAAACACCGTCTCCTTCGTGCAGCCTACGAAGCCTACTTTTTAACCACAAATTGAAAGATTGCATTGGTGAATAAATTTTGTATATTCGGCGCTGTTATAGCGACTTTAGTGTATTAAATCTTATTCACATTGCATATAGCAAGCGAATACAACATCCCTACCTGCTCAACCGAAGCTGTGCCTTGATGTCTAGGCGTAGCAACAACCCAAGCTAATAATCTGCATATTTTTTATCTATCGGGGCGGTACTGCCAATTTCCTTGAAACGCGATAAATACCTTTTACATCGTTCAACCCCTGCGCTTCGCCTGAGCATATCGTCATAGAAATGCCGGCACAAACAGCGCACTTCTTTTTTATCATTTCATTCTTGAGGTTCATAATGAACAAATGGCGACTCTCTGTTGCCCTCACGACGGTATTCTTCTGCTTCGTAGGCGCTTTTGCGACTGCTTTTGCACAAGAAATTATCGTTTCGGGCAGCGTTCTCGACGACCGCGGCAAAGCCGTCGCGGGTGTAAGTATCAAAGCCAAAGGCATTCAAGCCGGTGGTTTCTCCGACAGCAAAGGTCTTTGGCGCGTTCGCATTCCGAATGCAAATGGCGCAACCTTGGTGTTCAATTATATTGGGTTCAAGCCTTTTGAACTCAAAGCGACCGAAAGCAAATCCGACATCGTTGTCCGTCTCCAGGAAGACGTCCTCAAAACCTCTGAAATCGTGGTAACGGGCGTTGCTTCCAGCATTAAAAAAGCAAACTCGCCTACTTCGATTGGCACTATTTCTGAAAAAGAACTTCTTCCGGCTCCTGCTCAAACGGTTGATCAAGCATTCGCAGGTAAGTTTGCGGGTGTTTCGATTCGGCAGAACTCCGGCGCTCCGGGCGGTGGCATGAGCGTTACGCTTCGTGGCGCTACAACGCTGCTTGGCGGCTCACAGCCTCTGTATATTGTGGACGGTGTTATTATCAACAACAACACAAATTCCGGTGGTCAAAATACTGTGACGGCTGCTGGTGCAGGTGGCGCAACAGGTGGTGCTTCGCAAGAACAATCTGTCAATCGTATTGCCGACCTCAATCCGAACGACATCGAAGACGTTCAGGTATTGAAAGGTCCATCGGCTGCCGCTGCGTACGGCTCAAAAGCTGCTTCGGGTGTAATTATTATCAAGACCAAACAGGGTCGTGCTGGTAAAACGAGCATTACCGTTAACCAGCAAATTGGTATTAACACGCTTCAGCGCAAACTTGGTCTCCGCAAATTCAGCTCTGAGCAAGAAGTGCGTGACTGGAACCCCGATTTTGTTGATGCCTACAAGGCATCTAATGGTGCGTTCTTTGACCACGAAGAATTTCTTTACGGTAATGTTGGATTCGTGAACGAAACTGATGTTAACGCTAAAGGCGGCAATGAAATGACTCAATTCAACATCGGTGGCACCTTCCGCAGCGACCAAGGTATTATTAAAAACACTGGCTTTGAGCGACTCGGCGCACGCTTGAACCTTAATCACAATTTTAGTGATAAACTTAGAGCAAAAATCGGTATTAACTACACACGCAGTCGTTCTGACCGTGGCTTTAGCGGTAACTCCAATAACGACAACGTAAGCATTATCTATGGCGTTTCGGTTATGCCAACCTTTGTTGATTATCGCAAACGTGCCGACGGAACCTATCCTGCACTTCTGCTCAACCCATCAAATCCATATGAAGTAGCTGACCGCGTAAAAAATACGGAATACGTAAGCCGTATTATCGCCACAGCGAATCTTCAATGGGAAATCTACAAAGCAGAAGAGTCATCATTGGAATTTGTATTCCAAGGCGGCGCGGACTTTGCATCTCAGCGTAACGTCATTGTTGACCCTTCCACCACACTGCATCAGCGCGTAAAACCGCAGCCGGGCTTGTTTGGGGTATCAGACGCACAGAATTTATTTTCTAATATGTTTCTCACCCTTGTACACCGCTATGAGCCAAGTGCAGGTCTATCATTCACGACCCAAGCAGGTGCGCAATTTGAGAACCAGCAGTCGAACTCCGTTGTAAACGTCTCTAACGGCTTCCCGTCAGATTTAGAAAACATCACTGGTGCTGCGAGCCAAACGAGCGTACAAACGATTATCAATCGTTATGACCGTGGCTTCTATCTCCAAGAAGATGTGGATATCTTTGGTAAGTTCTTCGTAACAGCTAGCCTTCGTGGCGATGCCGCAAGCGCGAACGGTGATCCGACCCGTTTCTTCTTATTCCCGAAGGTAGCTGGTTCTGTTCAGTTGGCATCATTTGACTTCTGGGATGGCGTAAAAAGCATTTTCCCGCAATTCAAATTCCGTGCTGCATATGGCGAGGCAGGAACACCTGTGAACAGTATTTCGGCAAAATACAATTTGCTTTCTTCTTCACAGAACAACTTTGCCGGTTTGGGTAGCGGTCTTGCGCTTGCCGCAAGAAAAGGCAATCCGGATATTCGTCCTGAGCGGGCTTCGGAAATTGAAGCTGGCTTCGATTTCACGGTTGGCGAAAACAACCTTATTGCGGTAGAAATTACCGGATACCGCAAATATATTACCGACTTGATTCTCTCCCGTGCCCTGCCGACCTCCTCCGGTTTCAGCTCTATCTTTGAGAATGCCGGTGAGATGGAGAATCTTGGTTTGGAAGTATCGTTGTCGTTCAATGCTGTTCGTACTGAACTAGTTACGTGGCAGCCGCGCGTCAATTTCTTTAGTAATACCGCAAAAATCACCAAACTTGGTGTTCCTCCGTACAACTCCGGTGGTTTTGGCGCGGGCTACGGTGCAAACCGTATTCAAGAAGGTGTTTCGCCGACCGCAATTTTTGGTCGTCAGAACCTCGGTACTACGCCTAGCACCCCTGGTGTTGCAACTGGCGTATATAATCTGTCCAAACCCGCAGGCGACGCAAACCCGATGTTCCAAGTGGGCTTCGCTAACAGCCTGAACATTGGTAATTTGAATTTCTACTTCCTCATTGACTGGCGTCAAGGTGGTAGTGTAGTGAACCTTACACAGGCTCTCTACACTGAAGGTGGATTGTTCAGAGATCAAGCCGAGCAAGCACGAATTCTTGCAGAAGCAGCGAAACCCGCTTCTCAAGGTGGTACAACTCCGTATATCCAAGATGCATCGTTTGTAAAGTTCCGCGAAGCAAGTCTCAACTACACCTTCGACAAGCAAGCGCTTGGTGGCGATACGTTTGAGTTCTTGCGCATTGGCGTAAGCGGACGTAATTTGTTGACCATTACACCGTACACAGGTTATGATCCTGAGGTAAGTAACTTCGGAAATATCATCACCTCCGGTGGTCAAGACGTTGCGCCATTCCCATCGTCACGCTCATTCTTCTTTAATATCGCTGTTGGTTTCTAAGCACCTACTTCTTCGTATTTGCTTTTTAGCTTTATTTTTCTTGAACTATCAATTTTTCTTATCCATGAAAACACAATTTTTGAATCGTTTCGCATCCGTCCGTCGCGCAATGAGCACGGCTGTTGCGATAGCGGCACTTGTAGTGGGGCTTGGAAGCTGCGACCAGAACTTTACAGCTCCTGATCCGAACTCGCCCACACCGGCAACGGCAAGCCTTCAAACGCTGATTACCGGGACTATCGCAAACTTCCGCTATACGGAAATCAACGAGTTTATCGGTATTGCCGGTCGTGAAATTTATACGGCTGCCGCAGACGACCCACGCATTTTGCAACAACCTATCGGGGTAAATGCTCTGGATAATACAGCATTTGTGGTGAATATCCCTTGGAACCAGATGTATTACAACATTGCGAACTTCCGCAATCTTGTGGATTATGCCGCAAAACTTCCTGCAGCACAAAAAGCAGGCGTAGAAGGCTTTGCAAAAACGCTCCAAGCGCATGAACTTGTTCGCTTATCCGGCATTTGGTACGACGAAGGTATCAAAATCGAATATCGCCTCGACCGTAATGCTCCGTTTGTTCCTCGCGCACAATCGCTCGCTGAAGCGGCACGATTGCTTGATGAAGCAAATACAGCACTTGCAGCAGCCGGCGCAACATTCTCGTTTGCCCTTGGTGCCGGATTCGTCGGTTTTGACACTCCCGCACAGTTCGCACGCGTCAATCGCGCTCTTCGTGCTCGTGTAGCTGCTTATCAAGGTGATTATGCTGCGTGCTTAACGGCGCTCAGCGCTTCATTCCTCAAAGAAAGTAACACAGCTGCTGATATGGCAATCGGCATCAACCACGCATACTCCACACAGCCGGGCGACGTTCCGCCGCGTGGCCGTGGCGGCGTCGGTGGTAACCCGTACTTCCAAAACCTCGCTGCACCAAGCCTTCGCTGGTGGGTTCAGAAAGATTTTGTGTCTGACAATCCTGATGCAACGGTTGATTTACGCGTTCTCAACAAATCTGCTATTCCTACCGTTGTTGCTGTTCCAGCTGCTATCGGTAGCGGTCCTGGTCTGACCTCACCACGTGCTGTCAACCTCTATCCGACCCAAAATTCAATGACGAGCATCATTCGCAATGAAGAGCTTCTTCTTCTTCGCGCTGAAGCTCGTATGTTTGGTGCGGCGCCCGACCTTGCTGGTGCACTTGCCGACATCAACCGTGTCCGTGCTGCTGCCAATGCTCCTGCACTTACGACTGTTGGTGCTGACCGTGCAGCACAAACAACGCGCTTGCTCTACGAGCGCCGTTACTCGCTCTTCTTTGAAGGCTTCCGCTGGGTTGACCACAAACGCTTCAACCGTCTTTCTGAGCTTCCAGTCGAGCGTTCTATTGATCGCTTGATTACAGCAGGCTGGCCAAAACCCGCTAACGAAATTCCGCAATAATCAAACGGACGACATACTCTCATAGTCGCTAGAATTTCAAAAGCCGCTTCAATAATAATTGAGGCGGTTTTTTTTTGTTCTTTAAACGCATATTTTCAATGCTCGCCGATAAAGTTCTATTTATCAAAGAACAAAGCCAAAGGCAACGCAAAATATGAGTTCTGATGAGCTCTCAACGCATCTTTTTAAATAAAAAGCCCCGCACGCAGGACAATGACAATCTTCCATGGTTTTGTTGTCTGATGGACAATATTCTAAAAAATGCATTCTAAGCAAGTGAATAAGAGGCTTTCAGACTGATCGGAGTACCTGAAAAATAATTGGCGTGGTCAATTTGGTGTTTTTGCTCCAAATATGGTCTCGTACAGAAGTCATTTTTCATCACAAATTGAAAGATTGCTATCGAAAATATTTTTTGTATATTTTCGCCGTCTTAAAAAATGCGAAATGTGTCCTGATGGAGATAACGATTGCATTATGCCTATTCTTCGTGCAGCGTTCAGTCTTCACATCATGGAAAAGAATTTTTTTTATTTATTGCAACTCTAGTCTAAACTACTGCGTCAGTGGTTGCGTGCTCGTACCTTCTCCAGTGGCGAGCGAACTAAAGACGTATTTATTTTACCTTTTTGTGTGCGAGGTTTTCATGAAAACATGGCGACTCTCTGTTGCCGCAGCGACACTCTTTGTGTGCATCTTCGGAACATTTGTTCCGGCATTTGCCCAAGAAGTTGTGGTTTCCGGCTCTGTTCTCGACGATCGCGGCAAAGCCGTGGCGGGTGTTTCTATCAAAGCTAAAGGCGTAAGCGCCGGTGCTTTTTCCGACAGCAAGGGTCTTTGGCGTGTGCGCATTCCTAATGCCAACGGAGCGACATTGGTTTTTAGCTATATTGGTTTTAAGCCATTTGAGCTTAAAGCAACCGAAAATAAATCCGATATTGTGGTGCGCTTAGAAGAAGACGTTCTGAAAACATCAGAAATCGTTGTAACGGGCGTGGCGAGAGGTGTGAAGCGTGCCGTCGTTCCTAATGCCGTTGGAACAATTTCCGCAAAAGAACTCCTGCCTGCTCCTGCCCAAACGGTCGATTAGGCGTTTGCAGGAAAGTTTGCCGGCGTGACGATTCGTCAAAATAGTGGCGCGCCGGGCGGCGGTATGAGTGTGAATCTGCGCGGCGTAACAACCATCACCGGTACAGGTCAGCCACTGTACATTATTGACGGTGTAATTATGAGCAACGATGCCTTGCAAGTCGGTCTGGACGTTATCACCAATGCGACAGGATTTGGCTCGGCAAGTCCACAGGGGCAGCCCTCCAACCGTATTGCAGACTTGAATCCGAACGACATTGAGGATATTCAAGTGCTCAAAGGCGGCTCCGCTGCTGCGGTTTATGGCTCGAAAGCAGCAGCAGGCGTAATTCTCATTACAACAAAAAAAGGACAAGCCGGTAAAACAAAAATTGATGTATCCCAACAGATTGGCTTTAATTCGCTCCTTCGCAAGCAAGGAACTCTTCGCTATAACGTCGGCTCGGACTCCGCTAATAATGGTGTGCGAGCAGCATTTCCGCGCGGAGTTACTTTCGACGGACGTTTGTTCACTGGGTCGCAGCTAGACTCACTCGTTACGGCAAATGGCTTTATTGATTATGAGGACGTATTCTACGGTCAGCAAGGCTTGACCAACGAAACCACTATCAGCGCCAGTGGCGGCTCTGACAAGACGCAATTTTTCCTTTCCGGCACAGCCCGCGGCGACCAAGCAATTATGCCGAACACGGGTTATACGCGCTATAATGCACGTCTGAACGTAACGCATGAATTTTCGGATAATTTCAAAGCAGATGTCAATCTTGGTTATACCAATTCCAATTCGCAGCGTGGATTTACCGGAAACTCGAATCAAACTAATACCAGCGTTCCATATGCAGCCGCCGGTTTGCCGAGCTTTTTGAATATCCGCCGCCGTGCAGACGGGACGTATCCTGTCTATGCACAAGCAGGATCCAATCCCGCAGAGATTATTGATATTCTGCGCAATTACGAATACGTCAATCGTGTGATTGTCTCCGGTAAACTCGACTGGGCGCTCTTCAAAACGGATGAACAAAGTTTGCGCTTTGTTGCCCAAGGTGGGGCGGACTTTTTCAGCCAGCAGAACAACCTGACATCCCCCATTAACACTCAGCACGAGCGTGTGCGTGCTCTTCCTGGTAGAGTGGTGAATACGCGCGCAAACAGCTCGTTCTCGAATATCTTCCTGAATCTTATTCACAACTATACTACCGATTCCCGTTTGTCTTTCACAACAACGCTTGGTGCGCAGTTTGAAAACCGTAACGTCAATTCTGTCAGCATTCTTTCCGAAGGCTTGGTAGCAATTCAGGATTATGTTACGAACTCGCAACGTCAGGAAATCAGCCAGCAAATCACACTGCTCTACGACAGAGGCTTTTACGCCCAAGAAGAAATCGACTGGGACGGAAAAATCTTCTTTACTGCCGGTATTCGCGGCGACCAAAGTTCTGCTTTCGGAAATACGACCCAACTCTATCTTTTCCCCAAAGCCGCAGCGTCGGTGCGCCTTTCGCAATTTGACTTTTGGAAGGACATGAAAGGTACTTTCGAGGAGTTCAAACTTCGCGCTGCATGGGGTCAATCGGGCAACCAACCCAATGCATTAGCAAAATTTGGTGGACTGGTGCAGAACAACATCATTGGCGGCGGCACCGGTGTAGGCTTGGTAACGCCGATTACGCGCGGCAACCCCGATATTCGCCCTGAGCGCACGACAGAACTCGAAGTGGGTATTGACGCAGCAATGTTAGGCGGTCTTTTAGGCGTAGAACTCACCTATTACAATCGAAATATCACCGACCTTGTTGTGCTCCAAGATTTGCCGCGCTCATCTGGCTATACCAATCAGTTTGCGAACGCTGCTCGCATGACAGCAAATGGTATTGAAGCAAGTCTGAATATCAATCCGGTGCGCAGTGAGTCCGTTGACTGGAGTATGCGATTTAATTTTCTTCGTGCTCGCCAGCTTGTAGAAGACATGGGTGGTGTGCCGGCATTTAGTCGTGGCGGCTTTGGTCAGAATCTCGGCACCTATCGCATCGAAGCTGGTTTACCACCGACAACGGTTATTGGACGCGAGACTCGTATTGTCAACAACATTACCGATCCTTCGACCGTTATTGGCGATGGTCAAGCAAACTTTAACCTTGCTTTTTCCAATACCGTTCGTGTTGGTGGCTTGAGCTTCTATTTCTTAGTTGACCACCAAAATGGCGGTTTGGGTATCAATCTTACCCGTTTCTTGATGGACTTGGGTTCGACTACTCCCGATGGTTTGTTTGCCATTCGCGACCGTCAGCGTCGCAATCTTACGGCAACGCAGTGGGTGAAAAATACCACCAATATACGTTTGCGCGAAGCAAGCCTCATGTACACTTTTAGCCGCGAGGCATTGGAAAACTTTTTAGGCGGCTCAATGTCGTATATCCGTGTGGGTGTTACCGGCAGAAATTTGTTCCTTATCAGCAATTATAGTGGTTTTGATCCTGAAGTGAGCAACTTTGGCAACGTCGCCGTAGATGGTAACGTCGAAGTAACACCATTCCCCTCCACACGCAGCGTATTTTTCACGTTGCAGTTTGGTCTGTAATTCTTATTTCACTTTTACGACCATTTCAAATGTATAAAGGAATTGTTATGAAATTTATATCTCTTAAACGTCCATTGGTAGCGCTCTTGGCATCAAGAATACTTGCCCTTAGTGCTTGCCAAAGTTTAGATTTTATCGACCCGAACGCCCCGGCTGCTTCGACTGCTTCGGTGCAAGCATTGGTAACGGGTATCGAAGGTAGTACCCGAATTGGGCATAATAATTTTGTGTGGGGACTTTCCGGTTTAGGGCGCGAAGCTTACTACCTTGACGGTCTGAGCGACCCGCGATGGATAAGCGAGTATATCGCCGGACAACTCGACCCAACGGGACCCTTTGTCAATCCTTTCTGGGGGCGCTATCGTTGCCGCAGACCTGCTTATCAAGCGGGCACAAACATTCCCTGCTACCGACAAAGCACGAGTAGAAGGCGTAGCTAATACGATGATTGGCTACCAGTTGATGATTGTCGCATCCGTCTTCCAACGCTTGACAATTCAGATTCCAGCCCCAGACAATCCAAAAGATGTCCAGTTGGTCTCACCAAGTGAAGGTTATATTGAGGCGGCTCGCCGCTTAGATGCAGGCTATCAGGCGTTGCAAAGTGCGGGAGCAAGGTTTACCGGTAATGCGAACGGCTTTACGATGTCACGTGGTTTTAGTGGTTTTAATACTCCGGCAACCTTTGCCCGTTTCAATCGTGCTCTTCGTGCACGTCTGGCGTTGTGGCAGGGTGATTTCGCAGCTGCGAACACAGCACTTCAACAGTCGTTTATAGTGGCGGATTCTGCACAAATGAATCTAGGATGTTATTTGCCATTTGGCACGGGCAGCGGCGATATTGCCAATGGTGTGTACGAGCCACCGACAGCTGCCGTCATTCGTTTCTGGGCACATCCGACGTTTGAAAGCGAATGTGAGAACCCAACGGCAGACCGACGCTTCTTGAATAATGTGGCAACTGCTCGTGCAGCGTTCTCACAAGCGAATATCAGTGTTACACGTCCGTTTGCGAAATATAAAAGCAACACCGACAACATCCCAATTATCCGCAATGAAGAGCTTTTACTCATGCGTGCATAAGTCAACATTCGGAGCGCAAGCCCCAATATTGATGCAGCACGTGCAGATTTGAACATTATCCGTCGCGCAGCCGGTGTACCGGAATATACCACCACTACCTTCAACGCACAAAACGCTGTTGACAGACTGCTGTATGAACGTCGCTACTCCCTCTTTGGCGAAGGTCATCGCTGGATAGATATGCGTCGCTTCATGCGATTGAATCGTCTGCCACTTGACCGTGCGGGCGATGTTGTACCGACAGCATTCCCTGTTCCACTAACCGATGGCGGTGGTACGAATTAACAAGTCGAGAGAGCATTAATCACTTGAGATAATGATGCTATCTCTGTAATTCAATGACAATAGAAGGTCAAAGCCGTTTCAATACTAATTGGAGCGGCTTTTTGTTTGTCGCCACTGGGATAATGCAGGATACAGAATTTTTTGTATCGCCCATTGGATTCATTCTTGTACACGGTTCCAAAGGAGGCTTTTTTGTAAGGAAAAATGCACGAAATCTTGTATATTCCATCAAGCATCATCGGAGAGCAATTTTTCCATTACGTATTTGCCGTACACTACAAGGAAAGAGCAGCCATGCGATACAGTGAAATTCTTGCCGGCTACGAACCCGACATTAGCCATATTACGACGGAGGACAACGAGCCTGTGGATAATCTTTTTTCCGAACACCAGCAGCGCTTGCTGGGCGATGGTATCCATGAATATTGGCGTTCCCCCGACGGGCAGCCGTTTATTGCCGTGAGCAATGTCGGACTATTCTATGCCGTGCAGCAACCTCCGATTGTTCCTGATTTCATGCTGAGTTTGGGAGTAGAATATCCCGAAAAATATTGGGAAAAGCGTCATCGCACCTATTTTGTGTGGGAGTTTGGCAAAGCGCCGGAACTTGCCGTTGAGATTGTCTCGAATCTTGTCGGCAATGAACTGGATAAAAAATTTGACCTCTACGCGCAAGCAGGAATTACCTACTACGTCGTCTATGACCCTTCGGAGCAGTACGGAGCAGACACGCTTCGTCTCTTTGTGCGCGAGGGCAGTGAATATCGCCGACTAGACAAACCATATTTTGAGATGTTGCGTTTAGGCTGCACCTTGTGGGAAGGTGAATATGCCGGAATGTACGGTACGTGGCTGCGCTGGACGCACCCCGACGGCATCCTTATTCCAACAGGAGCGGAAGCAGCGGGAACTGCGTTTGAATTGCTACAAGAAGCTCGCAATGAAGCACAAGAGGCTCATCTTCGTGCAGAAAAACTTGCTACTCAACTTCGTGCTTTGGGTATCAATCCCGAAGAATAAACCTTCTAAATCAATGACAAACAAAACACCGACTTTTTTGTTCGTCATTCTTTGGTACGGGTTTTGTAAATTGTATGTTGCATTCTTTATCCATCCCGATGGGCGTGCTGCGGTCGAAGGTGTTTTGACGCAGTACGCCCATTGTTTTTTGTGATTTTCTCCGTATCTTTCTTACCAAGCAGTCCTCCTCTTGATGGAAAACATACTGCTCCATTGTGAAACAACTGCCCCCAATGACGCACCAAAACGATAAGCCCGATACAACGGCGGCGGCAAACCCTGTCAACCTTG
Source organism: Ignavibacteria bacterium (assembly GCA_014654705.1). Lineage (GTDB taxonomy): Bacteria > Bacteroidota > Ignavibacteria > Kapaibacteriales > UBA4661 > PH2015. The sequence continues at coordinate 7,485 of JACVZY010000102.1, read as the reverse complement.
CCGTCTTTGCCTCCGGCGGCGGCTCTAATGCAGAAGCCATTATTCATTATGCTTTGCGCACCGCATCGGCTTTCCGCGTGGCGCTTCTGGTGAGCAACAACTCACGCTGTGGCGCAATGCAGCGAGCGCTGATGTTCAATATCCCGACCGTTCACCTCAGCAGCACGACGCACCCCGACTGGCACGAATACACAAATGCACTGGCAAATGCTTTGCAGGAGCATCAGATTGAGATGATAGCACTGGCAGGATTTATGAAAAAACTACCGCAAGAAATCGTACAGATATTCTCCCCCAAAGGACATAGCCGAGTATTTAATATCCACCCGTCACTTTTGCCCAAATTTGGCGGACATGAAATGTACGGAATGAACGTCCACAAAGCCGTTCTTGCAGCCGGAGAATCTCAGAGCGGCTGCACCGTTCACGAAGTCGATGGCGACTACGACACTGGCACGATAATTGCTCAGAAGTCTATACCCGTTCTACCTGCCGATACGCCGGAAAGTCTTGGTGAACGTGTCCTTGCATGGGAACACGAATTATACCCGGAGACACTGCACCGAAAAGCACTCGAAATACGCAACGGCTTACTGTAAGAACCATAACAGAAACGTTTATTCGCCGGATTCATACTTTTGTTGAACAATCGTGATGAACAATTTGTGTAAACTGCCGTTTGCACACCATACTTGAAAGCAGAAAGGACGACGCAAATGCAACCTACTTCCTCCCCTACTCGCTTCTGGCATTGGCGCACATATGCCGCTCTGGGCGCAACATGTACCGCTCTGGCAGCAGGGACACTTATGGTAGTCTTTGAGCCGTTTACTGCCCGTGAAACCGTCGCTTCCACGCGAGGAACAGCAACGCTGACAAGTATTGTCGCGGCGGACACAAGCAAAATGAGCGCGAATGAGAAAGTATTTCTGCCGGTCATGGAGCAGCTTTTGGCGCAAGGCGCAGACCCGCAGTTCGTCAAACAACTTGTCAATAACGCAAATGCAACGTTCTACGAAAAATTGACCAAAGTGAATGTTGCTCTCAAGCCCGCACCACCCTCAAAAACGCCGCCTAAGGGCTATGATTACGCTTACAATGCACTAGCACTCCGAAAATCAGAGGAATTTTTGACGGCAAACGATTCGCTTCTGAGTGCTGCCGAGCGTCGGTACAATGTTCCCAAAGAAGCTATTACGTCCATTATGTGGGTAGAGACACGATTTGGTGACTTCTTGGGCAACTACCATGTGCCGAGCGTGTATCTCAGTTTTGCGCTTGTTACGCAGCCGGAGTACCTCCAAAAGAACAAAGAGCGCTTGCAAGCAGAATTTGACGGCACGGAAGAGGAATGGGCAGTGATTGAAAAGAAAATTGAAGAGAAGTCGCAGCGAAAAGCATCGTGGGCAATCAACGAACTTCTTGCGCTGCAAGCCATGTATAAGGCGAATCCGAAGCAAGTAATGGACTTACGCGGTTCGTGGGCGGGTGCATTTGGATTGTCCCAGTTTTTGCCTTCCAGCTACCTGAAACTCGGCGTAGATGGCAACCATGATGGTACCATAAATCTTTTCGATGTCCGCGATGCGGCACACAGCATCGGGAATTACCTCAGCAATGCAGGCTGGAATAAGAATAAAAAATCGCAGCACAAAGCTGTCTATCACTACAACCACAGCGATGCATATGTCAACGCCGTGCTAGGACTGGCAAAGCGCCTAACAACGACAAGTCAAGCGCCGACGAGTTCTCCTAAATCACTTACAAGCAAAGCGGCATTAGCAACTCAACAGTCAGAATAATCTGAAGTATTGTAGCAGTGAGTCCCTTTAAAGTCTGGCAGGTGCTTTTTGCAATGCCAGACTTTTTGCTTCAATGCCGCGCAGATCGTCCGCCAAGCTAGTTTCTGAAATAACCGTCTCGCGCCATATCACGCAGTTCAACGGTAATCTGACACGAGTGCTGCTTCAGAGATTCATGAAAGGTTTCTTTGAGAAGAGCCAGAAGCCTCTCTCCCGCTTGCTTCTTGATGTCCGATGTTCGTCCTTCCACAATTTCCAATCGCAGATGGACAAAGGCATGGTTTGCGTCCCCATCAGCAATATAGTATGTCGGGCAGGGATAGACACGGCTTTTGAGGTCGGCGAGTTTGAATGCGCCAAGCTCGGTTAATACCCAGTGCATACGGCTAAAAAGCTGCTCAAAATCAGGCTTTTCGACAATGTTGGTCGAGTGTTCGAGAGTAATATGCGGCATAGTGCAATCAGAATAATTGAAAGAGTGCGATTGGTCGTTAGTCTTTGCGGCAAATATAGCGGTTTTTGCCCAGTTTCCTTACAGTTTCGTGGTAAAATTGTCAGATTGACACACGCCACGATGATTACTGTGCTCAAATTCTGACACTTTCGTATCATTTTGTCTGACACGCCAAAAATGGATATTGCCAAGCAGTGCTGATAAAAACTCACTCCCAAGCAAGTATGAAGGTCTTGGCATGTTTTTTGATTATTTTTGTACTGTACTCTTGACAATGGTTGATACGACTTTTCCTCATTTTTGAACGGATAACTGCCATGAAACGCCAACAACTTACTACGAGCATACTAGCTATACCTCTAGTTATATTCGTGTTTGTAATCTGTCTCTTTGCTGTCTTGCCTATGGCGGCGCAAGTTGCACTGCCGTCAGCAAAAACAACGGCACAGACAGAATACCGCTCGCTTGAGCGGGCATTGCTCACCCCCGAAAAAGTGTATCGTCTGAACCTGAGCGGACTTATGCTCACGGAAGTTCCACCGGAGATTGTGAAACTTAAAAATCTCCAATGGCTTGATTTGAGCTTTAATCAGCTTGATTCTTTGCCGCCGGAACTCTGCCGCTTGCAAAACCTTGAAACCGTTACCCTGCTTTTCAACCAACTCAAAAAACTCCCCGATAGCTTGGGAACGCTGAAAAAATTGCGCTCGCTCAATATCGCCAATAATAAATTCGAGACATTCCCCACTGTTGTTACGCAGCTGTCGGGCTTACAATTGCTAGATATTGCCGGAAATGCCTTTACCAGCGTCCCCGTTGAACTTTTTGCCCTGACTGAACTGCAAGACCTGAGTATGAGCAGCAATAAACTGACAATGCTTCCCTCGGAAATTGGCAAACTTACTAATCTGATGTCATTGGATATTGGCAGTAATCAAATTAGTGGATTGCCGCCGGAAATTGGCAATCTGACGAAATTACAGGTCTTGGAAGTAGGCTCTAACCAATTGCAGTCTCTCCCTGAAGACATTGTGAAATTGGCGAAACTGCATACGCTCACGCTGCGGAATAACAAACTCACGTCGCTACCTGCCAATATCGGGCAACTTCCCAAATTGCGGACGCTCGTTCTTTCAAAAAATCGCCTCAAAGTTTTACCCGACAGCCTTCAATGGTTCCTGCTTTTGCGCGATTTGGATGTGAGCAAAAACCGCCTTTCCGAATTGCCTGCAAGCATCGGCGAAATGGCGAGTTTGGAAAATTTAGACGCAAGCTCGAACTACCTTAAAACACTGCCTGCAAAATTTCCTCAACTGCTCACGCTCAAGCGTTTGAATCTCATTGCGAATGAGTTTACCGTCTTTCCTGCAGAGATCACGAAACTTACGGCGCTGGAAGAGCTGGATATGACGAACAATTTTATTGCAGAATTACCTGCTAGTATTAGCGACATGACAGCACTTAGCTCACTCAACCTGCGTGGGAACAGGCTTCTTTCGGTCCCAACAGAAATCGGCTTTTGTCAGAATCTCGTTTCTATCAACTTCGCCTACAATAATCTGCTAACGCTCCCGCAAGAACTCAACAAACTGGCAAAACTCCAAACCCTGAGTATCGGTCAAAACCCGATGCAACGCAGCGAAATTGAGAAAATTCGGGCGTTTATACCGCAAGCACGACTTGGATTTTAGAAGACTTCGCACGATGACACTTTGAACAATTTGGGCGGATAGCGAGAAAAGTAAAACTCTCTCTCTCCGCCCAATTTGTTTTTGAGCATTATTCTTTCCAACTCACACACTCATCGTAGCGGTTTTGAGCACTTGCGCTCCGCCTTCAAGCGAGATTTCATCGAGTCCACCGTGATTCATGAAAAAATTAACGATAAGTTCGCTGCCACTCGGCGGAAAAATATGAATCGGTGGCATCATCTCGTGCCGAAGATGAGCGATAATGGCGGTGGAGATAGCGCCCGTGCCGCAGGCACCGGTTTCTGCCTCCACTCCGCGCTCAAATGTTCGGAGACGAATTGTTTGTTCGCCGATAATCGTGTAGAAATTCGCATTCGCGCCGTTTGGAAAAGCCTTGTGATGCCGCACCACAGCACCCCATTTAGCAATATCAAACCCGTTGAATCCTGCTTGAATCACTCCGCCCGCTTCGGGGAACCAAATCACAGCATGGTCGGAGCCAACATTCACAAAGCCTGCGGTTATCTTTATTCCATCATCAAGCGTAAGTAGCATCGGGAAATCAATTTCCTCTGGTTCTGGAAAGAATAAGCGCACGGTATTGCTCATGCGATTGATTTCCGCCTTGTACTTGGTCTCCGGCGCAGCAAACCATATCTCCGGTGTATGGGCAGCATGAAAAAAGCCATGCCGCTCGGCAAAATGAACCGCGCAGCGCCCACCATTCCCGCACATTGCACCATGCGAACCGTCGGGATTAAAGAATTGCATCACAAAGTGCAGCCCTGAACCCGATGGTGCATCGTCTATCAGCATCATGCCTTCGGTTCGGGGCAGATGCTCACTTGCAGCACAAAGCGTTTGCGCCAACTCACACCCCTCGGCGACGGAAATCTTATGCTTGCGATTATCCATCACCACAAAGGTATTGCCTGCGCCCGACATAAGCGACACGTCCAGATTCATACTCACCTCCTCAAAAGTGTTTCCGTTGACCGAAGAACATTGATTTTCCACGAATGGAGAAAATTACGGATTCTTTCGTAAAATCACACACGAAATTTCCCCTTGCTGAGGCATAACTATTTCGTAATTTTGGATTCGCGTACTTCAAGCCCGTGCGCACCCATGCAAAAGTGCAGCGCGCTGTGCATTGCGCAATGTGGGCTTTTTTTGTTTACTTCCCCTATTCTCATGGCGCAATCATCCTCGAAAGGCATTTCCGCAGAAATTAAAGTGGGCGCGGTAACGATTGCCTCGCTTCTTCTCCTTATCGCGGGCGTGATTATTGGCAAAAGTGTTTTAGCACGAACCGGCTTCACAACGCTGACGATGCTTTCGCCGTCGTCGGGCGGCGTGGAAATTGCCTCGCCTGTGCTGGTCAATGGCGTGAAGCGCGGTGCTGTGACCAGCGTGCAGCCCGTAAGTGGTGGCGTGGCAATTACCGCTTCGATGGACAACGTCGCCGACCTTCGCAAGGACGCGCTTGCGCGAATAATGATTCTGGAAATTACCGGCGGACGCAAAATCGAAATTAACCCCGGCACAAGCGGTGGCGCTCTTTCGCAGCAAGACACCATTCGCGGCATCTACACGGGCGATATTGCCGACCTCATTGCCATTATCGGCGAAGTTGGTCCCGACCTCAAAAATATTGTGCGCAAACTCGACACTATTGCCGGAGCAGGAACGGCGCTGCTGGCAGACGGTAAGTTTGTCAACGACACGCGCAAGGCAGTCAAAAATCTGGCAGAAGTAGCCGAAAGCGCCAACACGCTCGTGGAGCGCAACAAAGGAAACATCCAAACCATTGTCAGCGACCTGACCAGCATTTCCAAAGAACTCCGCACGACAGTCAATACAAACGCACCGAAGGTGGACAAACTCGTCGTGCAGCTAGATTCTACGCTTGTGGAGGCGCGTCGGCTAATCACCACGGGCGATAAAACAGTGAAAAATGTGGACGGCTTGATTAAGAATGTGGATGGCTTCATCAGCGATGCTAAGAACAAGGACAATCTCATTCATAAGTTGGTCTATGATGCCGAGTTTAATCGCCGTCTGGACAGCACCATTGCTCGCTTGCAGGTCTTTTTGGATAATCTGCGGTATGATGGTATCAATGTAAACGTGCGCTTGGGGTCGAGACCGTGATAGTCACAAAGTAACTGTTCTGTAATCCTAAAGAATCAGTGCGATGAAGGCAATTTTTGAGAATCTGATATATAAAAGAATTTATCAAACACTTGCATTCCTATGTCTTGCTGTTTCCATCGGTGATCTCTTGGGGTGTTTTCCCGATGACTTCCTGCGAAATAGTAGGCTAAATGTCGTAGGAATAATCATACTATTTCCCCAAATAGTCGAAGAATCTTACTATTGGCGGCAGAAGAAGAAATCGCCTAAACTCCTGAATGACAAGCGCTTATGAAGTCAATCTTTTATCATCCGATGTATCGAAAAAGCGTGATAGCCTTTTGGCTCATCGGCTTCGGTATTATTCTTGTTGATGCTTGCGGTTATTTTCCGAGTGATATTCCCCGAGGTAAAACGACATCATTTGTGATAACTTGCATGGTCGTACCTCTTATGATTGGAAACTTGTGCGAATTATATAATTGGCTAAAAACAAAACAACAACGTCAAGAAAACGCATGAAATACACTCCCATCACCGACGAAATCTACGCCTATATGTCCGCCACGTTTCCCGCAGAAGACGATTTCTTGCGGACATTGAAGCGTGAAGCGGACGAAGCGGGCTTTCCACCGATTCACATTGCGCCGGAGCAAGTCGCGTTTCTGCAAATGTTCCTGAAAGCAACAGGAGCAAAGCGCGTACTGGAAATTGGCGCTTTGGCGGGATATTCCGCTGTCGGTATGGCGCGGGCGCTGCCCGAAGGCTCGTCATTACTGACACTGGAACGAGAGCCTCGGCACGCGGACTTTGTGCGGCGCAAAGTACGCGAGGCGGGTTTGGAGAATATTGTGGAAGTTCGCACCGGTGATGCCGCGCAGCTTTTGCGCGAGATAACCGTAGATTCGTTGTTTGATTTTGTCTTCATTGATGCCGATAAAGTAGGCTACACGACGTATCTCGACCTCACGCTTCCTCTTGTGCGTGTGGGCGGTGTGATTTGCGGCGACAACACGCTTGCATGGGGCAATATAGCCGACAGCGCAAGCACCGACAAAACCGTTCAAGCCCTGCGTAATTTTAATGCTGCTATCAGCACGCATCCGCAGCTGCAAGCATGCTTGCTGCCGATTGCCGAAGGGATGACCTTTGGTGTGAAGGTAGGTTAAATACCATTCTCTCTACAATTCTCTTACCTTGCACGTTTTGCCTATCGAAAACACTTGCGCCGCATTGTTTATTTTTCTCCAACGATTTCATTTTGCTATGAAAACGTCTTTTTTGCGCAAGCCGCATTATTCCTCGTCGCTCAGCCTTTTGTCTTGCCTCATTCTCGCCACGCTCGCGCTCTTGAGCGCGTGTGGTTCTTCTCGTACCCGTGAGTTTGCTTTGAACATCGAAA
>JACVZY010000101.1 GCA_014654705.1 Ignavibacteria bacterium | reverse complement strand
CAGGAACGTAGTTCGCAACCGGACGCAAGTGCGTTAGCTGGCGTTGCCAAAGCACTCCCCGCCCTGCTCCGTGCGCAAAAAATTCAAAAGCGTGCCGCCCGTACCGGTTTTGATTGGCCTGATGTAGACGGTGCCAAGTCAAAAATATTCGAAGAACTGGACGAGATCGCGTCTGCAAATACGGATGCCGAAAGAGAAGATGAAATTGGCGATTTACTTTTCGCCGCTGTCAATCTGGCCCGTTTTTATGACGTCGATGCTGAAAATGCCCTTAAAAGTGCCACCGCAAAATTCGACCGCAGATTTAGGGCGATGGAGGATATGGCGGGTTCAAACTTCCCCGCGCTGTCGCTTGACGAGAAAGAAGCTCTATGGAGTCAGGCAAAAGATCAAGAAATCAAATGAGGCTAAGCGCGCGCCTCGTCTTCTGTTTGAAAGTTGAATTTCTTCTCAAACTGGCCCCAAAATTGACGGCTCAACGACACTTCCAAATGAAGCAGATTCTTTGCCTCCCGCTTCACATCAACCTTCCCTCTTGCATGCAACCAAGCAAAAGCAGCACCATCACTCGATGGTAAAGCTATCGACCGCGTGACATTCTTTTTCGCAATCAAGTCGGAAAGGAGATTTTTAAAGTTTTCAATTCCCTCACCGGATACGGCTGATAGCAATAATATATCGGAATTACGCTGCGCTATCCCGCGCATTTCCAATAACTTATCCTCATCGAGTAGGTCGATCTTATTCCATATCTCGATCATTTCCGGCCGAACACTCCCTTCGACATCACTTCCAACGCCCAAATCGCGCAATATGGATAGGACGTCGTTTCGCTGAGCGTCGGTTTCTTCGTGTGCGATATCCCGCACATGAACAATGATGTCGGCGGAGATTACTTCCTCTAAGGTCGCACGGAACGCAGCGACCAATTGGGTAGGTAAATCAGATACAAATCCCACAGTATCAGAGAGGATAGCCTTTTCGACCCCCGGTAATGAGATTTGACGCATCGTAGGGTCAAGTGTTGCAAACAGCATGTCTTCCGCGAGTACCGTTGCACTTGTTAAGCAGTTGAATAAAGTTGATTTTCCGGCATTGGTGTAACCTACTAAAGCGATTACTGGCCATGGCGCGCGCTTGCGACGTGCACGGTGAAGCGAACGTGTCCGTTTTACCTCTTCCAATTCCCGGCGTAATCGAGCCATCCGGTCGCGGATCATTCGGCGGTCGGCTTCAATTTGGGTTTCGCCGGGGCCACCGAGAAAACCAAAACCGCCACGTTGCCGTTCCAAATGGGTCCAACTGCGCACCAACCGTCCGGCTTGGTAGTCGAGATGGGCAAGCTCCACCTGCAAACGCCCTTCGGCTGTAGCGGCACGCTCGCCAAAAATTTCGAGGATTAATCCTGTGCGATCGATAGTTTTTAAACCTGTTTTTTCTTCTAGGTTACGCTGTTGAATGGCGGTGAGGGTCGCGTCGACGACAAGAAGGTCGATTTCCAGCGCCCGACCGGTTTCTGCTATCTCCTCGACCTGCCCTCCGCCCAGAAGTGTCGATGCGCGTGGGTTGCGCACGCGATAGTGCGTTTTTCGCACAACATCCAAACCGATAGCCAAAGCAAGCCCTTCCGCTTCGGCAAGACGCGCAGCAGGTCCAACCGACGCCTTCCCAGGAAGTTCGGGATAGATAATGAGAGTGCGATCGCCGCGGGCAAACTCGTCGGCGTCGCTCCGGTCAAAAACGCTCAAACATCGCCCTCGTCTAAGCCCTGATTATATTCGGCCAAGTTAACCGGATGTGCAGGCTGCACCGTCGAGACAGCATGTTTGTAAACAAGTTGAGTTGTCCCATCGCGTTCGAGTAACAAAGAGAATAAATCATAGGCAGCAATAGCACCCTGCAACATTACTCCGTTCACCAAGAACGTGGTGACCGATTCGCGTTTATCACACATAGCGTGAAGGAAAACGTCTTGCAGCATCCCAGCCCTGTGACTGGTTCGCGACATCAACTCTTCA
>JACVZY010000100.1:480-2035 GCA_014654705.1 Ignavibacteria bacterium | reverse complement strand
TTTTCACTTTTAATATCAATTCCGAAATCCAAAATAAACCCAACGTATTGCATAAAATGATGATATTCCGAAAGCAGCAACAACGATGGGCGGCAATGTTAAAATACAAATAAAAATCAGAAAAGTTATAAGAAACGCCTGTGTTTTCATCTTATTGACGTCTGCTATAGGAATTAGATCATTATCAGGAATTGTATTTGGTGGAAGAAGTTCCCTCGGACGAGATGGTGTCAATTCTTCTACACGAGCATTATACTGATTAAACAATCTGTCATAATTTATTTTCACTTCTTTTTGAAAACTCGGCAAGGCCACAAAACTAAATGAAAGCATCCAAATCACGCTACAAACAATCCACAATCTCAATAACCCGCGACGCCACGCAAGTTGTACAACACTCTTTGAATAATTTCTAAAGTGAACTTTTGCTTTTTCTGTCATTAAACTCTCGCATCGAATGACCGGTGCAGTCTGCGATCATGATGCACTAGGCCGACCGTCAATTCGTGATACTGCAAACAGGCCAACCGATCAAATAGCGATTTTTTCATGAGCGAGACAACCCAGTCGAGCGCCGGTCTACACTTTCTCTGTCAAAATAGAACCCGGCGCAGTGGAAAACTGGTGATTGATCTCGGCATTTTGGCTAAGAAAAAAAATCGTACGAAACACATGATAAACTTTACGACTTTATATCATGTTATTATCTATATAGTGCCGAAATTGGCTGTAAAAATTTATGTGTCGAGGTTTTTGTCCACTCGCAGTTTTTCCACTGAAAGCTATACATTCACTCGCAAATTGCAGAATAGCAATTCTTTCAGTTTCTGTATCGTCCAAATCAGGGAAATCGTCCTCATGAAGGCGATCAAAGAACGCTATTTCCTTATAAATTCTTGATATTAGCGGTGCGCCGTCGTAGTTTTCGTCGGCGGCGATATTCTTTGAGGCAATTTCTTTGTACTTGTTTCCAAGTGCACCAATGTACATCATTGTAACTATTACATCATTGTATTTTAGATTTTCGCCTATATCCCAGTAAAATCCAGGCCCAGTCGGATCCTTTTTTACACCTGCTGGAAGATGATTTTCTATGTAGTTTTTGACTTCGCGCTTTATTTGGTTTTCTCCGTTCTTGTGTCCGATTTGGTACAGCATAAGTCCACCAAAGCACAAAACAATTGGCCACACAGCTTGGATAAACAAAGACAGGTCCATAGTGTTTTTGCCACGGATGTTGTTTCTGAGCCGCAATTCAGTCATGGCAGGGTCTGCCAGTCAAGAAGGGCAATGATGATGCCAACCTTTGGGCCGTTCTGGCATTCGGATGCGCAACGTCGAAACTTCATTTTTGCTGGTGCTCCCTTTCGGACCGGGGCGTTGAAAACGACTTGCGGCGCGAAGACAAAGGGTTCCTTCGCTTGCCGTCGCGTGCCGGTTGAGGGCTTGGGGCGCTGCCAGCAGCATCTCGGGCCGACGCGGGCAAAGATTTTCTATGGCAGGCAACGAGATGCGTTTCACAGAGGCGAAATCCCGCTTGAAGCGTGGGCCCGGA
>JACVZY010000100.1:0-470 GCA_014654705.1 Ignavibacteria bacterium | reverse complement strand
CGCGATCCGTGGACGCCCGGCCTGACGCTCGATCTGGGGAGCGAAGAGAATGCGCTCCGCGAGGCTCTGGCGGCCTTCGGGATCGACTGGGCTTCCATTTCGCCTGCCACGCTGGACGCCGCTAGGTGGCGCTACAGGCGCACCCATATCGACCGCCGACGGCCCGACGACTGGCACGGGTTTATTCTCGGAAAGCTGCGCGACCGGATCGACGCTGAAGGACCGCCGCCGCCGTGGCACGCGCCGGGAGCCGCCTCGCCGTCGGTCGTGACATCCACCTTCAAGTGCGAGCCGCTGTCGCCCACCTCGAAGCGCCGGAAGCTGGACATGGCCAAACCTCGGTCAACGAGCGGCACGAAGAACTCCCACCCTGACCGCGTGGCGAAGCGTGTCCAGCGTGCGATTTCCACCAAGCCCGACGTCGTGTCGCACTTGGAACAAATTTGTTTCGAGCATTGGTCTGGCCTGCG
>JACVZY010000099.1 GCA_014654705.1 Ignavibacteria bacterium | reverse complement strand
TGTGAGCATCTCAAGCATTGTGTGAGCGTTCTGACTTTTATTCGAGTTTTTATTGACACGCTTGCATTTCTCCCCTCAACGACAATTCTTGCATAGAAGCACTATTTTTCCTTGAAACGCCGCAAATACGCCAGTAGTGGCTCTATGTGTTTTCCCTCTGCCGGATGCGCTGTGCCATTCGGAAGGATCGCTGTTATGTCGTCTTTTCCCTCCTGAAGCAAACGGCAATGCTCAGGGTTCACCAATAACGACCGTGAAATCCGTAGAAAACCATACTCCGTGAGCTTTTCTTCGTACCGAGCAAGTGGCTTGGAATCTACAACAGCAGACGATTTGTTCTCCTGATAAATGTGCGTGTAGCCTCCCTCCGCTTGACAATGGGTGATGTCGTGAATAACGATTTCTTCTGTTTTTTCCTTCACTCCTGCGTGGCGTATAGTGATTACTGCCCGATGACCTTGCACGGCTTTTGCCAAGAGCGACCGAGAGTCTTGGTAGGGATTCGCTTCCCAGCGAGCACGAGCATTTTCCAGAAGGCGCACGTCTGCCGCTTGGCGGGCGTGGATTTTCTTGATGCATCGCTCCAAACTTTGTTGGAACTCCGTTCCCAGAATGGGTTTGCTGATGAAATCTACAATGCCGTAGCTCACGGCTTGTTTCAGATATTTTTCGTAGGTGCTAATCATAACGATATACATTTCTTCGCGCTCGTCGCCCAGAATATCCAAAACCTCAAAGCCAGTTCCGTTGACAAGTTCAATGTCGAGGAAGAGCAGTTGCGGTCGGAGGTTGCGGATAAGCGGCACACTATCCTTGACATCAACGCCTTCGCCGACGATATGAATACGTCCTGTGAAATAGCGTTCAACGTTGAGGGCAATGAGTTCGCGTATTCGCTTGCTATCCTCCACAATAACGGCACGAACGGGTGCATGGAAAACCGCTGGTTCGGTTGAGACTTCGGGCATAGAGCAATCCTTGATAGGAGAGAGAAAGAATGAGACGCAGACTTTTAGATATGGTCGAATAAACGCTTACTGGAGAAAGAACGCATGAAATTACATAAAATAATTTTCTTAGAAAACAAGAGTTTGAAAAAAAACTCAACGAAAAGAGAGAATGCTCACACAAAGGAATACCGCTTCACACAAAGGAGGTTGCTTCGGGGCAGAAAGAGGGATAATTTTGCGTCGGATTTTATTCGCTGAAAAGCCGAAATACCGTATAGTGATAATGCAGGCTTCCATATGGTTTCTGCTTGGCTGGAACGTCCCTTGACAACGCAACTAATCTCATTTTTCATCGGCAACGCCGCTCAAAATCGGCTTTGCTCCATTTATTGACAGAGTTCTATGACCGTATTGTTTCGTTCTTTTTCTGCTTTGAGGCTTGTTGTATTTTGCCTTGCAAGCCTTTTTCTTGGTGCTTCGTTCACTGATAAAATTTCTGCTCAACCCGTTTGGTCTCCGATAGGCAATAGCAGTTTGATTAGTCCATCTGATATTTTTCCTAGCTTTAGTGCCATTGGAGTAAACGCCAATACGATTTTTGTACCAAAATCGGCAAATAATGTTTGGACTTTGCATCGTTCGCTTGACAACGGTACAACATGGACTACTCTATCCGACCCGTCTGTACCAGTGTCCCCTTTTAGTTTTCATTTCAATGGCTCCGCTACTTTTGCCTATCAGTTTGGCGATGGGCTTTTTTGGTCATTTAACAACGGCACAACATGGAGCCGTATAGACTTTGTTGGTTCCGCACCATCAGCAGCGCGTTTAGTTCCTTTAACTTGGGATGATGTGCAAATTCCCACTAACTATGACCAACTTATTCAATCGGTTGCCTTGCTACGTGGTATTAAAGATAGCGTGGATGCTGAACGTCGTGTGTATAATGTTCTGACCAAAGCATTGAATAACCAATACACTATCCCTCGCTTCGGCACATTCAAATCCACCAGCTTTCCTGAGATAATAGATGAAGACTACAATTTTATACTAGCTGCTCATTCTGAGCTTACACTTGACCCTGGACCTGAATTGCTCGCACTTGTTAATGGAGATAAAAGCACACTGCCACAAGTAAATAACGACGAGGATGCCGTTTTTGCCGTTATAGCCAAAGCAATGTCTAGTTCTGCACTAGAACCAATTCCTGGATACGGGTGGTTTGTCAGTCTATCCCGTAGTGCGTACATTGACGCAAATGGAATGACGCAGCCAGCACAGAAATACCCTGTTTTTATACGACATTCCCCATTGTATAGAAAACAAACGACTATTTCCGGGGCTGCATTTTCTTGCTATGTTTATCCTCGATTTGGTGATTTTGAAAACGGTTCGATTGTTTGGAATCTCGAACATTTCTGCAATGATTCGGTAAATGCTTTACAATATCCTTTCCTACAACCCTACCAACCACTCCGCACACCGCCTTCTCCGGCGGCACGAGCATCGGGTGTAACAGGGGTGTACGGTACGGCAATGGCAGGTGATGGGAACAGCATTTTTATTGCGGTAGCCAATGATCATATCTACCGTACACTTGATAACGGTGTTTCATGGGCAAAAGTTGACAACAATCTACCAAGCTACGGGACTGTGCCAAATAGGTATCTTGACTTTTTTATCTTTGATACTGATGTCCAAGGCTCAACAGTTTTCGTTGTGGGCAACCGTGGCATCTTCCGCTCACTTGATAATGGCAATTCGTGGACAAATGTAAAGGCTGAGAGTTCGACCGAAACAATCAATTCTATCATTTGTAATGGTACACGAGTTCTTGCATATGCAAGTAGTGGTAAAATCTACCGTTCTACGGATAATGGTAATTCTTGGCAACAGGTTACGGTTTTGCCCACACAACCAACAACCGGCTGTAAATTGGTACAAGGTGATGGAGTTGTCTTTGCCGCAACTGAATCTGCGGGAGTTTATTACTCTTCGGATGATGGCATAACATGGAAAAAAATTGTTGACTCTAATCCGTTGCTTGATGCAAAATTGACAGCTTTTGCCGCAAACTCAACAAGTATCTTTGCGACTACGGGAGTGCCGGGACTTAATAACAACGTCTATCGAATGACGGGATATAGCACTCTCCCACGAACTGATGTCTCTTATGCAATTTCCGGCATGAGCGGTATAAACGGTGCAAGCCTCGCCCTCTCCGGCACAGCAACAAGCTCCACCAGCGCTTCCGCTACTGGCGCATACTCTTTTAGCGGTTTGGCAAATGGCATATACACTGTTACACCGACGCTTACAGGCTATGTTTTTGTACCGTCCTCTACTTCTGTTACGATTAGCGGCGCAAGTCTTTCGGGTGTAAACTTCCAAGCCTTTACCGCACCGCCTCCGGCTCCTGCTACCGTGCTGACATTCTCATCAGTCGGTGCTTCTTCAGCAACGCTTACGTGGAATCCGCCCGCAGGCGGAGCGCAAAATTACATCGTCGTTGTTCGCGCTGGTGGCGCTCCAAGCTACACGCCTGTTAATGGCACATCGCCCACAGGCGTAAACAGCAATTTCACACTGGCAAGTCCTCTGGCGGACGGTAGCCGTATTGTGTATGACGGCTCCGGCACAAGTATTTCACTTACGGGACTCTCACCGCAAACAAGTTATACCGTCGTCATTTTTCCTTCCAATGGTAGCGGCGCAATGCGGTCGTACCAGATAAACGCCCCGCTTACAGGAACGCAAAGCACATCTGCACTGCCTCAACTGCAAATCACTCCTGCCTCTCTTGATTTCGGCAGCGTTACCGTTGGTACAGTCTCGACGGGAAGCCTGACTATTTCGGGAACATCACTTCTTGCAGCCGTGAATGTGACGGCGACAAATCCAGCTCTATCGCTTTCTCTCACCAACACGCCATTTACAACCCAAGCGGTATTGAGCCTTACCCCTACCAATGGCGTACTCGGCGCAACACAAATCTTTGTCCGCTTTTCGCCCTCAGTGATTGGTGGGTATGCAAGCACCCTCACAGCTTCGAGCCTCAACGCAACAAGCGCCCTTGTAACAGTCAATGGCGCAGGGATTCAAAGCCAAAATCGGTATAGTATCTTCGGCAGTATCGGCATTGCAAGCGGTGTTGTTACGCTTGGAGGAGCGGCGACGCAAAGTACAAGTGCCTCTTTGGTAGGTGCATATTCCTTTAGCACGTTAGCAAATGGCATTTACACCGTTACGCCGACGCTGACAGGCTATATTTTTACGCCGTCCTCTACTTCCGTTACCATTGGCGGTGCAAGTGCTTACGGCGTGAATTTCCAACCCTTCGCCGTTCCGCCTTCTGCCGCCGCTACAACGTTGGTGTTCTCATCAGTCAATGCGTCATCGGCAACAATCGCGTGGAATCCGCCCGTAGGTGGCGCACAAAGCTATATCGTCGTTGTTCGCCCCAACGGCACGCCAAGTTACAGCCCCGCGAACGGTATAACGCCCACGGGCGTAAACAGTGACATTACCTTGGCAAACGCTTTGGCAGATGGTAGTCGTACTGTCTATGATGGCTCCGCCACAAGCCTTTTGCTCACAGGGTTGTCACCGCAAACAAACTATACCGTTGTTGTTTTTCCTTCCAATGGTGCGGGCGCTCTGCGCTCGTATCAAACCATAGCACCGCTTACTTCTTCGTTTGTAACTTTGCCGCCGTCGCGTATTACGCTCATACCTTCGGCACTCGACTTTGGCAGTGTAACGCTTGGAACAGTTTCCACAGCAAGTTTTTCAGTGAATGGTGATGGACTGACGCAAGCACTCGTGCTGACTTCCTCCGGTGCGTCCTTCTCGCTTTCGCTCACTGGCAGCCCTTTTACGACGCAAGCCTCGCTTTCATTCGTTCCCGTTAGCAATACTATTTTGCCGACGACGGTATTTGTGCGCTTCACACCAAGCGTGACGGGCGCAAGCGCCGGAGCAATACTCGCTTCGGGTGCAAGCACGGCGACGCTTATCCTCAATGGCACAGGAACAACACCAATTCCACCGCCCGTACTCAAAGCCGCCTTCGCAGGCGTTCGCACACCGATTGATGTCACCGACCTTCAAGCATTTACCGTTACTTTCCGCAATGCTGCAAATGCCTTGGTAGATTATCCGGGTGTTGGAGGAAATGTAGTACACTTTCGCGGTGGTACGCCTCTTGGCGCATCCACCGGAACACTCACGCTTACGCGCCTCAGTCTTGGCACATACCAAGCAAGCAGCGGTTTCACTGGCACAGGCTCATATACGCTCTCGCTTGTGGGCGTGACGAGTACAAGCGGTACACGTACTTTCACGGTGCAAGCATCCGTCAATAATCCTGCTCCAACGCTGAGTTCCATTGCACCCGCTACGACGACCGCCACCACAAACACATGGACACTGACGCTAAACGGCTCGAACTTCTTGCCCGAATCGCGTGTCATCGTGGATGGTGTACCTCTTGACCAGCAAAATATTTCGTTCGTTTCTGGCGCACTCCTAAAGGCGCAAGTCGTACAGCCGCTTGCGGGAGTATATTCGGTTGTGGTGGAGAATCCCACGCCCGGCGGCGGCACGTCTCTCCCACGGACGCTTACCGTCAATAACCCTGCACCCCGTCTTGCTGCTATTGAACCCGTAAGCGTTGTAGCAGGACAAGATGCCGTGCTGACGCTCTACGGCGGATATTTCACGACGGCAACCGTCGTGCGTTTCCAGAATGGCGCTGTTACAACAACTCTCGCCGTTCTTTCGCTCCTCTCGCCGACAATGGCAACCGTCACCATTCCGGGAAGTCTTATCACGATTTCCGGCACATACCAAATTCGTGCGCATACTCCTGTGTTGGGTGGCGGTACGTCGGCGGCAGAAAACTTACTCGTGCGCGGTGCAGCAGCCGTTAGCTCCGAATTTGTGAATGTGACCACAAGTGTTGTTTCAGGTGCAAACCTGAACGCCTTTACCGTCCGCTTCCGCGACAGCTTCGGCAATTTGACCAACATTGCTTCGCCTGTGCTTGGCTATGGAGAAAGTACGGGGGCAACAACGGGAACTATCCGTCTCAAATACGCCTCCACAGGTGTTTCCACCGCCACAGCAACCCGCATGGACATTGGCGGCACGTATTCGCTGTGGATAAACGGCATCGGCACAACGACAGGTTCACGCTCGTACACGGTCACAGGCGGCAACGATGCCCGCGTTACGTTCTCCGGCGTTCCTGTCTCGGTAACAGCCGGAACAGTCGTTCCCGCCTTTGCGCTGCGCTTCGAGGATGCTGCGGGGAATCTTACCGATAACGGTGTTGGTCGTCTCACCTACGCACGTGCTGGAGGCAGTTCGACAGCGACGCTTGCCCTCACGCGGCTTTCAACAGGAATGTACACCGCACAATCTACCGTCTGCACGATTGCCGGAGCATACAACCTCGCTGTTTCCAGCGTTACCCCTGCAAATACGTTTGGGACGAAAGCGTTTACGCTTACGCCATCGAGTTTTGTTACCGTAGATTTTGTTATTTCCACCAGCGCTATGACCACGCGCGGCGGTTCTATTTCTGTTACTGCGAATCTTTTTGATGCTTTTGGAAACCGTACCGATAATCTTGGTGGCTATGATTCGCTGGCGGTGATTGTGACCAATGCAGAATTTCCAAGTTCTACCGCGACAGTTGCTTTTGCCCGGCAGTCGCTTGGTGTCTATAAGGCACAAGTGCCTGTCCTTCTTCCCGGTCCGTACCAATCGAAACTTGGCGGCTGGAAAAAAGGCAGTGAGTTGACCGGAGATCCTATTATTGACACATTGCTTGAAATATTGGATAGGTTTTTGCGTGAATCTTATGACGTAAGCCTTAGCCCCGGTTTGGCGGTTCGCGCGGATTTTGCGAATGTGCCGACGCGGTTGTATGTAGCAGATACATTCTCTCCTGAAGTTGACCAAGCAAACGTGACTTTACGCGATGTGCGTGGTACACGCACCCACTTGTGGGGAGGAACAGTTGACCTGACGATTAACAGTCTACCACACACTGCACTTGGTACAACAAGCAATACCTTCTCTCTTGGAGAACTGACCACAACAGCAAACCTCAATGCCCAACTTGCCGATTATGGAAAGCTCTATATCAATCCGTTTGTGGTCTCTACGCTTGGAACATACTTCATGACATTGAACTCCACCAACGGCACACCAATTACTATATACCCATACAATCGGACATTCACCGTACAGATGCCGCCTGCACGTTTACTATTACCAAGCCTCACCGCTACCACACTGGATTTTGGTTCGCAGTTTGCTCTTGCTCCCACAACTCGCTCCTACACGTTGCGATACGACCAAATTACCACCAATACGATTGTTATTGCGCCAACCAATCACCCGTCGTTCCTTCTTTCTGACAGCCAAAACGGTATCTTCACTACCAGCGAAAGTATTACGCTCACCGTTAGTGGTACGCCGACGGTTCCGGTGAGCGGTACGGCAACGCTGTGGGCGCGGTTTGTGCCTGTGCAGGGCATTCCGCTCACGGCAAAAGTGAAGCATACTTCTACACTGGCAGACAACATCACAACCGTTGCGACTGTGCAACTCACAATGAAAGGAACATTGCTTGCGCCGATGGTGAATGTTACGACCGGAACGGTGCAGTTTGGGCAAATAGATTTAGGGCAAACGCGGTATTATGGCTATACTATGACATACCGAAACATTACCGCTTCCACGATTACCATTCCGATTCCGGCAGGAAATGATTTTGCGCTGACGCAGGTATCAAGTGGCACGTGGACAATGGCAGGGCAAACGCTTACGCTGCCAACTGTGCAGCCCGCTACAAGTGCCACAACACAAATACAGCTATGGCTGCGTTACACACCGACTATTGCGCAAGCAACAACCGTAACGCTGACGCACCTTGCAGACGGTGGCGACCTGCGTACAGTGGATAGTGATAATCTGGTGCTGTCGGCGAAGAAGCCGCCTGTGCTTCTGTCTGCTTCACCTAACAGCCTTTCCTTTGGTGTCTTTGAAGCTAACAACTCTTCAACACAGACGTTTACCCTGATATATCAAAATATCGGTTCATCAATTACGCTGACATTACCTCTGGGGGTAAGCGCTCGTTTACTTTCCACTGGCAATTATACGCCAAGAGTATTTTCTTTTACCCCATCGAATTTCTCCGGCTCGGCGGCGATAGAATTACAATACACCACAACAGCAACAAGCACCTTGAATGGAAATATCTCGTGTACTGCTTTTGGTACAACTGCAACAGTGGTTGCTGTAAAGGGACGGACAACAACGCCCCCTACAACATTGAGCTTCCAACCTAACCCTATTTCTTTTGGTTCCGTTGTTGCAGGTTTTTCCTCTACAAGTACCTACACCTTAACATATCAGAATGTGAGCGGTCCAATAAATATTACCTTGCCAGATGGTATTAGTGGTCGCTCCAGCCCTAGCGACAGTTTCCAGCCGACATTTCTTCCACTTTTTCCACCGAGTCCTAACGGTTCATTTGTAATTGAGTTACAATATTCGCCTACGGCAGCCGGAACACTCAATGACAACATTGTTCACCGTAATAGTAGTAGTGGTACTAACATTTCATTGAACGTGCTTGGTAAAGCACTCTCAAACAGTCCATATTTTACAATCTTATCTTCTGAGTTGAATTTTGGTATCGTGACATCCGGATCCGTCTCCACAACACAAACTTACACTATTCGTTATGGAAACCTCACGGCAAGTGGTAATTTGCAGATTGAACCTCCTGCAAATAGTGGTATTGAAGTTGCCCTACTCCCGAATGGCGTGTTTAAGAGTACAACCGATGCGACAATCAAAATTGGTGCGGGCCAGTTCGATGAACTGAGTATAGCCGTTCGTTATACGCCGCTTTCCTCAACAAATACTATTAATACCAACATTGCACATACTATGATGGGGCTTACTACAACAAATTTGCTAGTGAAAGGTATTGCCTACCCTGCTCCCCGGTTAGTTGTTTTGCAACATGTCTTTGAAAAACGTGCGGTTGGCGGGGTGTACACCTCTACTTACACGGTCCAATATGCGTATTTGACAACTTCAACTATCAATGTCCAAATTGCTGATAGGAACTTCACTTCTGGTAATCCGCCAAGATATGCGGTTTCATTGGATGATGGCACGACCTTTATTGACGATAAAAATACTATTGTGAGCTTTCAGACAACGGGTGTAATCGGAAGCAAAACCTTTACAGTTCGCTTTAGCCCTGTTGCTGTTGGGGCGCGTCTAGCAACCGTTACGCATTTTGCATCGTCAACAAACGCGAACGCATATTTATTTGGTGTCGGTTTAGATCCTGGCTGTACGCCTGCCGCTGCTCCTGCACAATTTGCTGCTTTAACTTCTGCGCCGGGCGGACCCGGTGAACCGCCGTCGGCACAAATAGATCCTACACGGCGGATTGCTGTTTATTTGCTGAATGGTGTCGAAAAAACAGTGAGCGGCAAAGCACTCCGTATAGCAGATAACGCTCCTGTGCGTAGTATCTTGGTACAGTACAATATCACCGATGGAGATATAAAGCCCTATTTGCCTGATTTCTCCGGCGATAATCTCATTATAGATGAAGGACCGGATAACAAAATCAAACTTATGGATTATTCTAATATGTTTCTCCTCACGGCGGTGGATTCGTCAACAGCACTCGCTTTAACGACAGCATTGAGGAATCATCCCGACGTGTTTTCTGTTTCCCAAGACGGAAGGGCAGAAGTCGGCGATATAGATCCAGAACTTCATCCCAACGATCCCTATATGAACAATAAAGCGGCGGATGAAACAAATGGTTTCTACAACATAAATGGAATGAATCAAATGTCTATCCGCAGAGCATGGGGTTTGTTCCAAGGAGACCCGACGTTGGATATCGGGATTTTTGATGAAGGTGTTGACAAAGATCATGAAGACTTTGCTGGCAGAATTAAGGGTCCTTTACTTGGTTATGAAAATCCTCTCTATTTATATGGTGCCAACGGCGACTATTATCGTGACCACGGAACGGGTGTTGCATATATTGCAGCAGCTACAGGTAATAACTGCATAGGGGCTGCCGGGGTAGATTGGAATGCGAAACTATTTAGCTACGGTATTGATTTATTTGGAGAACAAATGACAAAAGCATTCACAAAAGATGGGGATGAAACAAAAAATATGTTTGTTACTAATCACAGTTACGGCGACGGATATGGCAGTACTGTGACCACGTACCGTAAAGAACAACGGTCTGCCTTTGCTCTTGCCTACAAGAATAATCGCCTAAGTGTGACTATTATGCATAATTTTGGAGATAAAGGTAATCCGATTATTTACCCTGCATCATACAAGGGAAATGGTAATATTGCTACGGGTGCAATCGGTTCAGAATACGAAAATGGTTTGCTCGAACGCCGCACACCAAGCTCAGGCTTTCATAACTATATTGATGTGTCTGCTCCCTCATATGGGGTGATTACAGGCACACCACTACTATACAATGGTGAAAAACGAATCAAATCGCCATTCTTGCTAGATAAAGCCTACGACGTTGCTCAAACTGCGCCCACATCTGCCGCTGCACCAATGGTTTCAGGGCTGGCAACTTTGGTTAAAGGTTATGCCCGTAAAGTAAAATCAGGATTTGAATTGGATAATGATGATGTCGAGAATATTATTAAGTTGAGTGCCGAACCATTACCCGGAAAGGTAGATCCAGACAGCTCTGCCGGTGTTGTAACATATGGCACGTCTTGGAATCCATATATTGGCTACGGACGTATCAATGCGTATAAAGCATTAGTCATGGTCAGAGATAATACCATCGAACACAAGATGGTACAACCAAATTCTATGACTTGGCACGAAGAATCAACCACCTATACATTGGAAGTTCGTGCTACCCCACCGGAAAGCCTGAAAGATGCCGTCTATAAAGTACGACGCTATGAAATGCGCACGACTATTACACTATCCTCTGCCGATGCTACTGTCTGGGGTAGAGGTGCCGGAAAAGAATCGTGGGGACTCATGGCGGAAGATACAATTCCAAGCGATAGAAATAATACGATTCTCCCTTCAGGAGAAAAAGTGCAATATGGTATGGGTGGCTGTGAAATAGTTCCGGGAACACGGACAGCAACAAGCGTAACACTTAGGACATATATTTATCGCGTACAAGAAACTAAGGGTAGCGTTCTCCAAAATACATGGTTCCCCTGCGCTCCGGAGAATGTTCGTTATTATTATACCGTTATGAGTAAACCCACTATGCTTGCTCAAGTGTTAGAAAAATCAGTTTCAAATCTGACAGGACAAGTACCATCTGCAAAAAATATAGTTCCTGATACGGGAGATATACGAGACGAGGCATATTTGCTGCCTATCTATCCTAATCCCGGAAACAATGAAGTAACGGTTGAATTCGATTTACCTTCTTCTGCGGCGGTAAGTTTTGAAGTTCTTGATATTTTAGGACGACAGATTCATCAGGCACAGGAACAGCAATATGCGAGCGGCACCCACAATCTTTTATATCTCATAAAAGGACTTCCCAATGGTTCTTATACCCTCAGGATGAAAATTCGTCAGCAAGCAAGCGGTACAATTATATACCGACTACGCCAATTCACTATTCTTCACTAACCCCAACGACAAGAAAGAAGGTGGATGATGAAATTATTTGCTCTTACGCTCACGCTGGCTATAACGCTGTCCTGCGGACTCTCCGCACAAATGCGGCGCTATGCCAGCACACCCATTATTTTATCACCTGTTGCGACTACTTCTACATCGGTTCTTTTTCCGATTGTTAATACCTTTCCGCCTCTGATTTCTGATGGAAGAACAATTTTCCTTTTCCAGTACTTTTACTGGGAACTCGCTACCGACAGCAACTTTACAAAGGTGGTGGCTTACCAACTCTGGGAAAAGAATCCGAGCGATGCTTGTTTAATCAAACGAGATACTATCTCTATCCTTATTGAGGGAATTTTGCCCAATACAAAATTCTTTTTTCGGGCACAGGCACTGAATATGCAACCTGTTGTATTTGATCCTATCAATCCACTTGACCCGCTTACTCGAAAAGAGTATTTTTCCAGCTTTTCTACACCTGTATCCATACATCTTCCTGCAAGTTCTTTGCCTTCTGCACCGGCACTACTTTTCCCGACCAACATAGCGCATAACGCCATTACTATCAACTGGCTTCCTGCCTCTGGGCTACCCTTAGAGTATGAAGCACAAATTTCTTCCGACAGTACCTTCCAATCCGGCACGATAGCGCGAACAATCTCAAACGCTGGAGCAATGATGACAGGATTGCAACCGAATACTCGCTATTTCTATCGCGTCAGGGCAAAAAATGCGCAAGGTAATTCTTCCTTTTCGCTAGTTGCTTCAGAGTGGACTTTGAAGCAACAATATCCTTTTCTTGCTGACAATATTACTCCAATAGATGCACGACAGGCTAGGGCAAATTACGCATACGCACTTAGTAGTACAATCACCACTATTCAAGCAGATTCATTGGTAGCACTGGTTGTAAATGCTAATATTTCTACTAATTCCGCATGGTTTCAGGACGGTACTAAGTATATTTTTGACGGTTTTCAGCCGATACCGTCTGTGTTATATATTTTTGCCGCCAACAAAACATCTAAACTCGACAGTTTGGGTTTTAAGGAAACCAATATATCATTCATTCCTAGATTTGAAACAAACCTCTGCGAAGGTTTGTTTTTCCGGCGCTATAAAAATTTCACCCCAACTTCTGTTGCATTTGAACCGAATAAGTACAATCGTTCAATTTTATCCCCTGTTTATCCTAATCCAGCGACTACCGAAATTGCTGTGCAGGCAGATTTGCCTTATATCGGCATTGTGAGCGGGGAAATCGTTGATATTTTAGGTCGGCGGATGAATACTTCATCGGAACAGCTCTACACCTCCGGCACACACGAACTGACATTCAGTACGAGAAACTTTGCAAATGGAACGTATATCCTGCGAATGAAAGTGCTAAATCAAGCCAGTGGAATAGCTTCGTATTATTCACGGCAATTTACGGTGATGCGGTGAAATAAGGAACTTCACCCTGCTCTATCGTGGATTTCTCTCAAAATTGGAATCCCGCCCCTTCGGGCAACAACAAAATGCCGAGGGAGTGAGAGGCGAGGGACGAGACGGAGCGACCTGCGGGGCAGGACGACGAGGACGGCGAGGAGAACAGCCCACGCAATCTCGCGCGAAAACCCCGCCCGAAACGGACAGGGAACGAAACATCAATCTTCTTCTTCGCACAACTTATTCCACAAAATGTAATCCAATGCCGGAATCACTTCATCCGGCACATCGCAATCCATGACAAAGCCTGCTTCATCATTAGTGATGACGGAATCCAACATAGATTCCAGAACATCGGCGGGAATAAGGACAAGAGACATA
Organism: Ignavibacteria bacterium; assembly: GCA_014654705.1. GTDB lineage: Bacteria > Bacteroidota > Ignavibacteria > Kapaibacteriales > UBA4661 > PH2015. Next base: position 8,433 of record JACVZY010000099.1, on the reverse strand, counting down.
ACAACACCTCAATAAAAAAAGAGAAAGAAAAAACCGCACCGACCGCGAGAAAAACAAAAAACCGCCGGAAGAGAGGGCGGGGCAGTGGGCGGCGAGAACGAAAAATGCTTCTTACGGTGGGGGAAATCGAAATGCAAGGGCGCGTCTTCGCGCTTTGTACTACCCTTGCATTTTGATTTTTAGGGAGTCTTCGACCGACCGCCGTATCTTTGCATTTTTTCGCCGCCCACTGCCCTGCCTCCGACAACAACAAATGCCTGCTGCCGCAGGGCGTGGCAGAACAGAGTGGAAGCCATATCAATAAACCCACCGTTTGTATACCGCTTCCTCTGTTGCGAGGCGGCGGTAGAAAAAAACAAACGCAAGCCGCTTGGAGCGATTCCCCCAAACGGAAGGTGCACGATAGGAAGAAGGGTTTTCAGGGGAGCGCGGAGAGTAGCTTGCAGTAGCTTACAGCCGAAGGAATACCGCCAACCGTTGCCACGCCGCCCCGCAGAGAGCGCGACGGGCGCGAAAGAAGTGGGCAGGCGAATCGGTGATAGTAGAACAATCAAACGTATGCAGAGAAGGAAGTCCCAATTTATTGCACAGCGAATTCAAGCACTAATTTTGAATAATTCAACCTGTTTGAGTTTAGTTGCGTTTGAAAACGATTACTATGGAAAGTCTCGACAAAAGACAGAGGTGTATGATAAAAAAGCGTGAGGAAAAGGACAGCAAAAGGACAACAAAAAAGCCGCTTCAGTACTGAAGCGGCTTTTGTCGTAATCTGTGTGACCCCGGAGGCATTAAGCATTTCTAAGTTGACAGCGTAGCTATTTCCCGTGCCACCTTCCGCAATACCGACGCAAGCGCCTTGCGGTCGTCCTGAGAAAGCCCTTTGGCTTTGGCGCTTACTTTCAAGATTGTTTCCGAGAGCCTTTCCCGTTCACTTGAGGTGTCTTGCTCACCTTGAGGGGTGACTATCTTTTCTTTTGCCCGTTGTAGCTGCTTCCGTACTGCTTCAACGCCTTGTCCTGTGGCTTGAGCAATTTCAGCTGCGTTCAGTGGTTGAACGTCAAGGGTCTGGACATTGTCCAGACCTTTTGCATTGATGCGAACATTTATACGCTTGTCGAAATTCGGAAACAAAACGCGGTAAAGCTGGATTTTCTCATCGGTGCTTAAATGTCGCCGTAGCAGATTATCGGAAACAATAAATTGTATTTCTTCTTGTTCCGACATATCGTCTAGCACAAAGCGCACAGGTACGTGGGTTAAACCCAACTTCTTAGCAGCTTCAAGACGGTTGTGTCCCGAAATTAACGTCTTGTCCCGACGCGCAATCAGTGGGTCGTGGATGCCATTAACCCGTATATTTTCAACAAGGCTTGCCATTTCGTCGTCAGCAAGCGGCTTGAAATACTGTACATTCAGTGGGTTCGGAATAAGTTCGCCAATCGGAACTTTTTGTATTGCCAGTTGAATATCGCGCCCTGCAAATTCATTCTTTTTTCCCGTAGAGGTGAGCGCTGCGAGAGGGTTATTGCCGAGTCTGCTTTTCATAATGCTTGATAAATGATGTGGTGAGTGCCTGAAAATCATTAACTACATCGGCATTAGGGCGAATCTGAAACACCGTACCGCCGTGAGAACTTGCTTCAACAACAGCAACAGCACTCCGCACAGGCGGTGTAATTACGCGGTCTTTGAAGGTTTCGCGTAGCTGCTCCAAGACCTCGCGGTTGACACTTTTGCGTGTATCGTAGTGCGAGATAACCACGCCGGACAATTCAAGTGCCGTATTGTACAAACGCATTTGTTCAACAACGGTAACGATGTTCGTCATACCGCGTAGCGAGAGATATTCTGCATTGCTGACAACGCACACATCGGTACTGGCAATCATGGCGTTCATGGTGAGCATACCAAGTGAGGGTGGACAATCTATCAGCACATAGTCAAATTGCTGAACAAAATCAACCAACACGGCAAGAAGCGCGTTTTGTGTATTATTTGCCGTAAGCTCATATTCAGTGTTGGCAAGCTCAATGCTGGAGGCAAGGACGCTTACACCATTTGCGTCATAGACACAACTTGCGGCGCTTTCACCATTCAAAACGTCGGTAATAGTTCGCGGTGCTTCTATTGCTCCGAGAATTTCCGTGAGATTTGCCTGTGTGTCGAAATCTATTGCCAACACCCGTTTTTGGTGATGGTGTGCCAGAGAGTAGGCAAGGTGAGCGCAGACAGTGGTTTTACCAACGCCGCCTTTGTGATTGATAAAGGCAATTATTTTGGTCATAGTTGTTGCTGAGAGTTGATAAGGGCTTCTACGATTGCGATGCGATTGATTTGTAATTGAAGTTGGTACGCGGCTTGTTCGCGTTCATTAGCGGGGTAAAGCAAATATTCGGGAACACTTTGCTCGGCTTCTTCTTGGATGCGCGTTTGCTGTTCGGGCGAAAGCGTCGCCAAGAATTTTTCGACGGCGGTGTTTCGTGCCAGTTCCTTGAGGTCTTCGGGTGCGGTCTTTCCTCCCTTGCTAAATTCTTTTGTTGTGCGCAGTTTCACATTTTGCGTTTCCACAAGCGGAACACCGGGAAGCCGACGCTGAATGATGAATTTCACCGCCACTACTTTATGCCGTACTTTTTGCTCCACCACATTGATAAAATACGTCGGCTCTTGCTTGTGTATGTCCTGAATTGCCTTGTTCACTATTTTATCATTGAGCCTGTACCACGTTTCATACTTGCAGTGAAAAAGTTTGTTTAACTCTTCTATGGTGATAAATGGACTTTCTGCATAGCCACGTTTTTCATCAAATCGAGAGCGGCAAAATTCCCACAGGGCTAGAGAGTGTTTGCTTGAAAATTTTGATTGCATTGCAAGAGGCAATTTCACATACATTCCAATATCATTCGCGTCTGGTGTGTTAAGCAGTGTGAGCATTTTATGAATAAAAGGCGGGTATGACCATGAAATAGTTTCGTGGTCTTTATCGTATTCCACTTCTGCGATAAGATTAACCGCAATGCGTGTGGGATATTTTTTGTCTTTCCCAAAAATGTTTGCTTCCATTGTCGGCATATCTGCGATAGATTTAATCTGCTCGTACACATCCACATTGCTTTCAAACAACGATGTGCCTGCTTTTTCCCGAATCGTTTTGACACTTAAAGAAAATATTGCCGAATCATGGATATTTTGCCGACTATGCTCAATCAGAACATTGTACACCTTGCGTTGAGCTAAAGTGAGAATGTTTTCAATATCCACAAGTGAACTCGGTTTGATGATGTTATCCATAAAAGTACTGCAATATTTGGTGTTGCAAACTGGAAATTGGGAAATATGCTACAATATTTGGTGTTGCAAACGCAATATCTGGTGTTGCAAAGTCTAAAATTCCGCAATATTTGGTGTTGCAAGCGCAATATTTGGTGTTGCAAGCGCAATATTTGGTGTTGCAAACACAATAAACGGTGTTGCAAGCGCAATATTTGGTGTTGCATAGATTTGTAAATTCATATTTTACAACACATTCGCGCCGCACTAAACTCTTAAATAACGTAAATAACTATAAACTTTGTAAACTTTAGCGGTTTTGCTGCTTTGAGGCTTTCGCAGCGCGAGTTGCGTACTTTCGTCAGGCTTCTGGAATCGTTGCTGTTTAGTTTGCAGACGCAAATATACAACACTCAGACCAAAAAAGAAGGCTTCCTCCCGAACTAAAGGAATACTTTTGCCCGGGGTGGGTAATGCCATTATTGTACAATGGCTTGCTTACCAAACTTACCTCATTATTTCACCAAACGCATCACGCTAGTCGGGCGGAACTCTTTTCCTTTTGGCGTTCGGAACCCTGTTCGGTGCAGCTCGTCGGCAATCGCACGAAGCGTTAGCCCTTTTTCTCGCAGCAACTTTGCCACCTGGGCAGCTTGCTTGCTCCCTTCTCGTGCTTGCTCTTTACGCACGGTCGCACCCTTGATACGGTCTTTGTAGGTAAGATTTTCGGGATTGCCGAGCTTGAATCCCTGCGCTTTCTTTGCCGCTAGAGCCGCCACGATGCGCTGCGAAATCAATTCCCGTTCGTATTGAGCCAGAACAGCGAAGATGCCGATGGTGAGCGTATTTGCTTCCGGCATATCAGCACAGACAAAATTGACACGTGCATCGCGCAAGGCAAAAATAAATCCTGCATTGCGGCTTAACCTATCCAGTTTCGCAATCACCAGCGTTGCATCATGTCGCTTGGCAAAATCCAACGCTGCTTGTAATTGCGGGCGCTTGTCATGCTTGCCTGACTCGACCTCGGTATATTCTGCGAGGAGGACATCGCTGCCGATAAACTGTGCCACGCTATGCCGCTGCGCTTGCAGCCCCAAGCCACTTGCGCCTTGCTGTTTGGTGGAAACACGGTAATATGCGACGTATGGTTTCATACCTGAGGACTCATGCGGTGTTAGAGGGTGTTTTGCTGGCTTTTTTACGAACTATAAACAGGTGTCTGTGATTTGTAACAAACAAAATTCTTCTTCTTTTGCACAGGCTACAACCAAGCAAGCTCACTTAAACGATGTAATCATCTGGCGCACCACGCCAACGACACACACCTCATCAAATATCGAAAATTCTATCGGTGGATATGCCGCATTGTCGCTTGTCAAAAGACCTTTTTTATGGTAACGCTTGACCATTAGTCCGCTCGGTGTTTGCACCACCACAAGTGAATCATGCGCATATTCTGCTCCGGCTTCCACCACAAGTAAATTCCCTTGTGGTATTGTCGGTTCCATACTTCTGCCTTCAGCACGAAGAATGTAGGTATGTTTGCTCACTAAAAATGCCGGAACCTCGGCGCTGTCTTCGTACTCATAGTTGTACTCCGGTTTTCCGCAGCGTACGCTGATAACGGGAACCCTCCGTTGCTCACACACTTCCATAGTCACTCCCCTGTCTTGGATATAGTTTTTTTGGTTTTGTTTTGCACCAATGGTGCTGTTTTGTTGTGTTCGGTTACTTCTTTTATATGGGGAATCCGCACCACACCGCCCATGTCGGCAAGATTACCCACCACGGCAAACTCACTCAGTGTTGCACTGACCGATTGGGCGAACCGTTGCACGTTCTCTGTCAAAAGGAAAAATCGCTCTAGTTGTGCAGCGCTCGTGATGCCACGCGCATGAAGCATTGCCAGCATAGCAACATCTTCGGTATTATCTTGTTTCTCCCCTGTCCTCAGCCACTGCATATCGCAACCTGCCTCCTGCAACTTCAAGTACAAGTTCTCAATGTTCAGCAGCCCTGACAAATACTTGTTCACATCTTGCGAGTAAATCCCCACTCGACGTGCAAACTCCGCTTTTGACCAGCTACGCTCTTGAATAAATTCTTTCAAGCGGTCATGACGATTATCAGATTTATCTTGCATAATAAATAAGTATTTTCCTATATTGCAGTGCCTAAGATTATTCTCAATCCAATATAAGAATTATTCGTTTCATCCAAAGGAAATTTTATGAAAGTACAAACATTTCGTCCTCACAAATTTCGCCACGGGGTAGCGAAAAAGGTTGCTGAAGCACTCCATATCTCGCAATCCGCCGCAACCATGCGCCTGCGTTCCGGTAATATCGAAGCGCTGGAACTCGCGTTGAAAATTGAACAAGCCATCATCAAGCGCGAAGAGCGTATCAAAGCCGCTTTAGAACAACGCGCATAAACCCTGCTTGATTGTTGTATTCCATATTGCATTAACTCCATCTCTCATACCTTTTCAAACAATACATATGAAAGACGCATATTATTTCCAACACGATGCCAACGCCCGGCACGACCCCAAACTTCTCATGCTTGCAAAAGAATGTGGTATGGAGGGCATCGGGCGGTGGTGGTGTTTGGTAGAAATCTTGCGCGAGCAGGAAGACTACACGTTCGATATTTCAGAACGACATAATCTCAAAGCGCTCAAACACGAATTGAATTGTACAAGCGACGACGACCTCACCACATTCCTTGATGAACTGGTCGAACTGTGTCTCATTCGGCGCTTTGAGGGAAAGATTTTTTCGCACGCTTTGTTAAACCGAATGGGTAAACTTGATGCCGTTCGACGTGCACGAGCCGAAGGCGGAAAGAAAGGAGGACGACCCCGCAAGGACGAAAAACCTTACCTTAACCATAAGGTTACGAGTGCTTACCTTTTGGATACAGACCAAAACCAAATGGTACACACTCAAAACCTCCCCGCACACCTATCTACTAACTTACGTAGTAAGTTATCTACTTATACAGAAGACTTATCCATTCATAAATCTACTGAAGCGAAAAAAAACGATGCCGATTCTCCACCTGAACGGAACGCTCCTGAGCGTAATGCTCCCGAGCAAAATGCTCAAGAGCGAAACGCTCAGAAGAAATCTTCTCAAGCTGCTCCAAGCTATACCCGTGAACTCTTAACCGAACCCGACACAGAAACGCTCTACATTTACCCCATTCGTTTTGACCTCGCCCCTGCCGGAGCGTACTTTGTCCCGTCTGATTCGGAGCATAACGAGCGAAAAGTCTTTCTGAAGCTGAGTGACGGGGAATGTTTGTCCGTGAAGGAGCGCAAGGAATACGCCATCAAAGAGCCGTCGCACATCATCTTCACGCATACGAACTATTCCGTTCAATCAAGTACCATCCACTAACATTCAGGACTATGCACATCAACTACGATGCCTTTACGGACGTGCTGGGCACAAATCCCAAGGAACGTTTGCTGGAACAAAATCGCACGGCGCTGGTGTGTGATTGTCGGCGTTTGCTGGCTGCGCATCTTCGGGCGCATCACTACTCATTACCGCTTATCGGCAAAACCTTGAAGCGGCATCACACAACGGTTCTGCATCTTATCCGCACACACGATGAACTCATTTCCACCGATGCCCACTATCGCAAACTTGTGGAAACCTGTGGAGAGAGCATCCTTGTCCACGATTCCAACGAGACGTAAGTTGCTTTCGTTCCTTCGAGGCTGCGCAGCGCTCAAAACATCATCTTTCACCACCATTTTTTTTCTACCATGTTGCTTTCCAACATCGCCAGCATGGAAGCCTTCAACCAGCTTCCCGATGGCAAATACGACAACTTGCAAGACGAACTGCAAGCCTTCGCGGGCGCTATCGCCACGGCGAAGAATCTCAAGACCAAACTCAGCAAAAACTTGACTGAGTTCAACACCCGCATTGATGGTCAAGCCGAAGCTCGCGTTTCGATTCTTGCCAAAGGTGCAGAAACCGATGTGCAGTTTGCACCCTCGGTTGCGTTCAAGTTGGCGCTCGAATCTATCGTCACGGCAGTCAACACCTTCGAGACTTCGTTAGGTGCAATTGACCTTCCGACTGCGTAAGGACGAACACCACCAATCGCAGCGCGTCTCCGATTCTCAATCTCAACGCTGACGCGCTGCTATTTTTTTGCACAACAGACTATGGCTTCACGACACCCACTTTCCGAACCAAACGAGGATTTGCCCGGTGCAACGGTGTACAATGACGAATCGCTCAAAATGCGCTCCCGTATTTTTTACGGCGTTCTCACCAAATACTGCGATGTGAACGGAAAATGCACCCTGCAACTCAAAACGCTCATGGAAGATATGCAGTGCAGCAAGCCGACGATCACACGAGCCACACTTCAACTGGAAGCAAAGGGCATCTTGAAACGGCAGCGCGGCTCACGCGAAGTATTTTACCAGCTCTTGAAATGAGCCTTTTTTCCGTGAAAAAGCGGTCGTTTTGGGGTGAAAATTCGGTGCGAAAACTGGTCAAAAGTGGCGTTTTTCGGCTCTTAAAGCGGTGTTTTGTGGGCAAAGTAACAGAAGCGTATGCGCGGCACGTTCCATCACCAATATTTCCCAATAAGCAACGTTAAAAAAAGGCGTTGTAAGCCTGTTTAAGGCATTTTCCAGCGTAAAGGCTGTAAATATATGACTCTCACTCCCTACGAAATAGCGCTCCACGAAATAGGAGTGCAAGAACAAAGCGGCAGCAAGCACAATCCGCGTATTATCGAATATCACGCTTGCACTTCCCTGAAGGCAACAGCCGATGAAATCCCGTGGTGCGCGAGCTTCGTGAATTGGTGCTTGCGTGTGGCGGGAGTAGTTGGCACAAACTCCGCACGAGCGCGAAGTTTCCTCACGTGGGGTGTTCCTGTTCCCATTACGGAAGCACAGCGCGGCGATATTGTTGTACTTTCTCGCGGCAAGAACCCAAGTGAAGGACACGTTGGCTTTTATACCGGACGCAAGGACAATAACGTTCTTCTTCTCGGTGGCAACCAATCAAATCGGGTTTCAATCGCAACCTTTCCCCTTTCCACCATCATTTCCATTCGGAGACAATCATGAATGCCAATTAAAAGTTAAAAATCAGAGCAATCAAAGCGGCAGCCAGTCTGCCG
>JACVZY010000098.1 GCA_014654705.1 Ignavibacteria bacterium | reverse complement strand
CGTTGGTCGTAGGGAGTGGCAAAGGCTGAATAAAGGCTTGCGCTATTGGGTCTTTGAAATAGTAAAACGACGCTACTGGGCGCAAAATGTCTTGTACCACCGCTGTCAAAATGGCAGAAAAGAGCATGGAAAAGGCTTCCGGCGACATCACGGAATTGCGGGTATGGTTCATCAGCATTTCCGGCGGCAGTAATGCCCGCAAGATGCGCATATAGCGCCCCAAGGTAGCTTTTTCCTCCGCTGTTTGGACAAAAGGCTCGTAGCGAATAAAGTACTGAGACTTTGGAGCGCCTGTTTCCACACCGTTTGCCACCGCTTGTGTTTTGAGAGCCTGCGCCTTCAGGGCTTGAGATTTCAGTGCTTGTGCTTTGAAGGCTTTCGATTTTGGAACCAGTACGCCTGTTTTCGAGCGTTGAAGTTGGTGTGCTTTGCCTGCATTGGGTTGGACAACCGTATTCTGATTTGTGGCAGCTTTCTGAGCAGCTTTCCTGTCGTCAATGCGGATAATAACAGGTTTTATTGAGTGCGTGGAAGCAAGCATATATGCTATATCCAGCGCGGCACAAAAAAAACGCGATGACGGTGTATGAATGCGTTGCTTTGAGAAACCCGCCACGCTGGAGCAAGCATTGATAAGCTGGGCAAGGGAGCATGGTGTTGCTGTTTGCAATGCCGAGCGAAGGATGCTACCGCTCCATTGTGTCAATTTCAACGTTTTGGTACCATTGGAGTGTTGCAACTGCATAAATTTGGTATTTCCTTCGGGGGCAGTTGCGAAGGCTTGCCATCCATGGCTGTCGGGATTGAATTCAAGCCAAATGTCAGGCATTACGCTTGGCTTCTTGCTACCAGTGCGGGTGTCACTAATACGCTCTGAAAGAGCATCATAGCAATTTTTCAGAAAGTCCCGAAAATCATACTCAGCCGTGCTGAAGCGAGGCTTTGAGGGAAGTAATTCAATGAGCTGCTTTGTGCTTTTGGTTGCAAGCGGTATGAACCAGTCCTGATGCCATTCCTCGTCCGCCCATTTTTCGGGAGGTACGGGACGTACAGCTTCCGAAAACTGTATAAAGGTGGGGAGCGGGAGCGGTGGCACAAAATCGGGCTGTTGGCTCTCTCCTGCAGCGTCTAAAATTTCTTTTGTTGTAACACCGCGTAAATGAAAGAGAAGGAGTGGTGCGCGGTCAAGGTCATGTGCCAGTGCGTAGAAGACTGCCACCTGATGCTTACAAGGATTGCCCCAGTCAGGGCACGAGCAGTTGCCCGTCATCTCGTCCCACGAAATGGGCAGAATAGGCAGACGGTTATCGCGCAGCCACGTCATGAACCACTCCGGCAAAATGCCGCGACTGAGTTCTTGTGCAAGCGTAGGATTGGCAGCAATGAACGAGAGAAGTGTATTTTTTTGTGCCGGAGTGAAAGGGCGAATATCTACCGCCACATTGTAGGGGCGATGGTCGGTATCGTGTACTTTGCCCAGCACCGTGGAGCCAATAAATTCAATATCGTGGACTTGTCCGGTATTAGCGTATAATTTGCCGCGTACGAGGCGTGGATCTGTATAACCATTTTGATTGCCACCAGCCGTTAATGCTTGTATCCATGCGGCTCCCCATGGGGTATTGCCGTATTCTATGCGTTTTGCCATCGGAACGTTTGATGAAAAGAAAGTATTACTTCTGTGAAATTACGAAAAAAGCGCCACTTTACGCCATTTCTCTTTGCTAAAGATTTGGAAGTGTGTAGAAACTTCCGTAGCTTCAGCGCGATTTTATATCACAACAAAATTTTTCTTATTATGATTATTCAACTCGAACCAACGCTTCAAGAGAGCATCAAATCCGATGTCTTGAGCGCTGTCAAAAAAATCGGTTATAAGCCCACTCCTGTAACAACCCAATTCGGTAACTACGTGGTCTGCGTGGGCAAAAAAGATTTTGACATCCGTTCGCTGGGCAGTATTGCCGGAGTGCGCGATATTCACTATGTCTCGGACGATTACCAGCTTGTGTCGCGGAAGTGGAAAGTCGAGCGCACGACTATTGACCTCGGCGATGGCGTAAAAATTGGTAACGGCGCATTTCAGATGATGGCAGGTCCGTGTTCGATTGAAAGCGAAGCGCAAGTCAGTAGTATCGTTGAACACTTGAAACGATGCGGTGTTCGGATTATGCGCGGCGGTGTCTTTAAGCCCCGTAGTTCGCCGTATAGCTTTCGTGGCATGGGCTTAGACGGTTTGAAAATGTTTTCTGCAATCTGCCGTGCGCATGGCATCAAAATAATTACCGAAGTCATGGAAGTCGCGCAAATTGAGCCAATGTACGAGTATATCGACGTGTACCAAGTAGGTGCGCGGAATAGCCAGAATTTTAATTTACTTGATGAATTGGGCAGAGTGGATAAACCCGTGATGATTAAGCGCGGGATTTCCGGGACGATTGAAGAACTGCTTTATTCGGCAGAATATGTCTTCTCCGCCGGGAACGAGCGCTTGATGCTATGCGAGCGTGGAATCCGCACCTACGAGAGTGCCAGCCGCAATACGTTCGATATTAACGCGGTTCCCATTTTGCGTGATAAAACCCATCTTCCTGTCATTGTTGACCCATCGCACGCAATCGGTTTGCGTGATTTTGTTGCTCCGGTGGCGCTTGCAGGCGTGGCTGCGGGCGCAGACGGTGTTATTGTTGAAATTCACGAAACACCCGAAGAAGCAGCTTCTGACGGCGCACAAACACTAAATTACGAAGAATCAGCACAACTTTTTGCAAAAATTCGTGCGCTTCTGAGCGTACAGCAAACATGGTAGTTTTCTGATTGCTATTTACCTGCTTTTTACCAGCAAAATTATTCCAACTCACACTCGTTCTTATCAGGAGTTTCCATGAAACAATTTCTTTTTTTTGCTGTTGCCACTCTTTTCGGTTTTGCTGCCGCCAAGCCTGCTTTAGCGCAACCATCTGCCGCCGATTTACGAGCCGCCAAGCCCCTCCGCGATACGACAGGCTGGACAGTCAAGGGTAATTTCGGCATCAATTTTACCAGTATTGGTCTATCGAATTGGTCGGGTGGTGGCAATAATGCGACATCAATTCTTGGTCTCTTAAATTTTACTGCCAATTATCATTCGCAAACGTTTTCGTGCGATAATGCCGTTGAGCTGGGATACGGGCTTACATGGGTGTCGCCCGACCCGAATGCCCGCAAAAGTGATGACCGTATAATCATTATTTCTAAGACGGGGTTGGCGGCAACAGAAAATGTCAACTGGACGGGGTTGTTGGACTTTCGCACACAGTTTACGCTTGGGGAAGACTATACTAAGCCCGTTGGCAGCGATATGCGTAAACTTTCGACTATTTTTGCACCTGCTTTTCTCACCCTCGCTCTTGGTGCGGAGTGGGAACCCGCGAAGTACATGAGCGTTCTTGTGGCTCCGATTACGGGGCGTATTGTCGTCGTCGGCGACCCCGAACTGTCGCAGCGCGGCTCTTTTGGTGTTGCTCCCGGACAGTCTGTGCTTGCGGAGTTTGGTGGATTGGTGAACTTCCAACTCAAGCGCGATATTTGGGAAAATGTTAATCTTGCAACTCGTTTGAACGTCTTTTTCCCTTATCGCAATTTTACTGCGCCGATTGTAAATTGGGAAAATATCATCATTCTGAAGGTGAATAAATTCTTGAACGTAAGTCTGGCGGGTGATTTGATTTACGGTGTCCCCGTCACCAATTCTACCAATCTCCTGCAACTACGCGGCGTTGCAGCGATAGGTTTTGTATTGCCATTTTAATTTGACCTCGAACTCAAAGACTATTTGAGTGTATTTTTTTCGTAACAGAATTTTCTCAACTGTTTTTTGGAGCTAGCGCTATGGGAATGATACAAGAATTCAAAGAATTTGCCATGAAGGGCAATGTTGTTGATCTGGCGGTTGGTGTCATTATTGGTGGAGCCTTTGGCAAAATTGTATCGTCGTTGGTGGACGATGTTATTATGCCGCCGATAGGGTTGCTCTTGGGTGGTGTGAATTTCAAAAGCCTCGCCATTACGCTGAAGGAAGCCTCGGCTGATGGGAAGGTTGCAGGGGTGGCTCTCAAGTATGGTGCTTTTCTACAAACGATGCTGGATTTTGCTATTCTGGCACTGGTCATTTTTGTGATGGTCAAAGCTATCAATAGTATGAAGAACGTAGGCGAAACGGCAGCACCTCCGGCGGCAGCACCGGAGCCAAGTCTGCAAGAAAAATTGCTGATGGAAATTCGGGATTCGCTCAAGAAGTGAGATATTTCGTCTATCCACATTATTGTAGGGCGCTTGACAATATTAATTATTGAAAAATAAGGCTGCTTGGGAGTGAGTTCCAAGCAGCCTTTGGTTATCATTACGAAAAGCAAAAAATCTGAAAGCTATACCTAATCTGTCTTCGATGTGGTGATGGTGTCGTCGTCGTCGTCGGGTAAAGGTGAGTAGTGCTCGTAACTATACAAAAGCGAAATGTGCGAAGTCAATACGGATCGTAAAGGTCCTGAAGACGCTTCCGCAGGTGCAGTACGGCATAGCGCTTACGCGCTAAGAGAGTGTTGATATTAATGCCGGTTTCGTCGGCAATTTCACGAAAAGGTATGCCTTCAAATTCATTCTTCACGAATACTTCCCGTTGCTCGGCGGGGAGTTCGTCTAAGCCTTGCATGACAGCTTCCCAGATTGTCTCACGCATCAGTGCTGTGTCCGGACCTGACATATAATCACTTAGTAATGCCTCAAAATTCTCATTCGATGAATCCTCTGTTTGCGGTAAGTGCATATCGCTAAAGGTCTCCGCACGTTTTTTGCGATAAGAGTCAATAATGCGATTCCGCACTGCCGTAAACACCCACGATGCGATGTTTTCAATCGGCTTCGACACATTGTGTGAAGCTGCCAATACGTTAGCAAACACGTCTTGTAAAATATCTTCTGCTTCTTCTGCTGACCGTACTCGTTGACGAATAAATCCGAGGAATTTTTTTCGGTCAGTCCGAAAAAGATGCTCTATTTGCATGGCTAAATCCATGTTCCGTCTCCCGATGAAGTAAAATGTGAATAAAACCTATCTCTATTGTAATGAACCAATCGTTATTCTTCATATACGCCTAAACAAGTCTTATATGCAAAAAGTTCCAAAAAGTTTCAGGAATACAAAAGGAAATTGTAAAAAGGCTTTTCCTGAAATTGCGGTGGACGAAAAAGAACTGAAGTTATACCGTAACTTCTATTGCAAACTTTACTGCATAAAATTAGGTATGGCTACTCAACACTGGGCAATCTACCAAAAGTTCCCACAATGGAGGAATAAAAAATATTCTTTTATTTCTCTAACGTTTGATGCTTCGCAAATGCGTTTGGTTTATACTTTCTTTGATAATCGGTCAGACTGCGCCGCGTAAGCTGAGGGCGAATAGTTCCTCAGTGCTCCTTGGCGAATGACCTGAATAGCTACGCTTTTTGCTCAAATTGCTTGAGAAGCAGCACCCCAAGCGCTGCCGTGAATGCGGAGCATATCATCACGGTAAAGGCAGCATCGTAGGAGCCAAGTGCGGTACGCATTGCGCCAAGCAAATAGACTCCTGCTACCACTGCTAGCGAATCGGCTGTTGTGACGGCACCCAAAATCTTCCCAAAATCTTTACTTTTGCTGTACCGCTCGGCAACGAGTAATTGCACCATCGTAAAAGAACCGCTAAAACCAATACCATAGACAACCGCTGCACAGTAAAAAAGCCATTCTTCGTGGATTATGCCCGTCAAGCGTACCAATGCTGCACCCAGCGTGAGGTTGAGAGCTGCGACCAAAAGAATGTTTTTCTTATTTGCATGGTCGCTTAACCAACCAAAAAAAAGTTTTCCGGCAATAGAGCAGAAAAAAAGTGTACTCAGGATAGAGCCGGCTCTGGATGGCTCTACACCGACATCTTTCAAGTGAAAACTGAGGTTTTGTACGAGAGGCTGTATGCTGAACCAGACAAGCGCAGTAACGAGCAAAATTACGTAAAATTCAGTGGTCTGGAGCGCGGTTTGGAGTGTTTCATCGTTAAATTCTTTCGTCTCTTCTCCGATACTCTGCTTGGGAAGCCCGTCCAATGTGGTGTTCATGCTTTCGGGAGTGAGGCGCACGAAAAGCCACGGCACGATGGCAAATACTGCCGTTGCTACCGCGAGCCAGAGTGCCGTTTCCTGCCACGAAGTGCGTTCTAGAAAATAGCCCGCAAAGCGAGGAAATATCGTACCGCCGAAGCTGGAACCAACGGTGAAAATGCCCGTCGCAATGCCTCGATAATTCTTGAACCATTTGGAAATGAGAAACATCCCCGGAATCACGCCGGTGCAGACACTTCCCAGCGCGTACAAGCCATAAAACACCATATACTGCCAAAAGGAAGCTATGGAAGAATACATAATAAGTGCTGCAATAAAACACGCCCAACCAATCACCAGTAGTCTCTTGGGGTTCAGCGTATCAAGCAAATATCCTGCTAGAGGCGACATCAAGCCCATAATGAGAAACAACAGCGACGGACCCAAAACGACCTGTTCATGCGTCCAGCCAAATTCCGTGCGAAGTTTGACATTAAGCAAGGGAATCGTAGATACGCCAATCGTGCCGGATGCGTAGATAAGGAAAATTGCCCCTAAGACGACCCAGCCGTAGAAAAATCGACGTTTGGGATAGAAAGTCGCCGGATTGGTGTTCATAGAATAAATGTTGTTGAGTATGTTCTTTGGGGGAATGCCTTGTATACGGACAACAAATGCCGCAAAAACTGACACGGTAAACTAGCATATTTCACGCTCACAGGCAACAGCAATTCGTTGAAGTCCATATTTCAAAGTTTATTTTTTGTGCGGTGATTCTTCGTGGGAAACAAGATGATTTTTTGCTACTTTGCTGTCATTAAGGAGTACAAAATGCGCTTTGCCTATTCTTTTCGTCGCAACCCGAATCCAGTTTCATACAGGAAGAGTGCATTTCTTGTTATGTTGCTGGTGCTTTTGCCGTGCTTGATAGTTGCTCAGAGCGCTTCGGATGGTAAGTTGGATGGTAAGCCCCCGAGAACAACGGCATCCATTCACGTTCCCTTTGATTCAACCGCCGCAAAATTTATTACCTTGACCGCCCTTCCGCTTACCTACCATGCGGGAGATATACTCGGTGCAGACTGGACAAAAGCAGAGTACAATGATAACGGCTGGGGAAAACTCCTTGTTAGCCCCGAAGTACCGCTTGCAGATTCCGTGTGGCAAGGTATAGGGTGTTTTCGTTTACGAGTAAGTGTTGACTCGGCGTATCGCAATACTACTCTTATTTTGAGGGTACGCCACGTAAGCAGTGCTGCCGAAATTTATTGGGATGGTCGGTTGTGCCACCGTTTTGGACGTGTTCATGCCATTGCTGATTCCGAAGAGGTGTATTCCATTCTGGGCGATGCAGTTCCTCTCTACTGCGATACCGCCGGAGAACACATTCTTGCGGTACGCTATTCTGCGCACGTGCGCCACGAAGACCTTGCAATGGGCTTTCGTCTGCGATTGCAGAGTGGTACCTGGGCGGAGTATATCATTGCGTACAACAGAATAAGTATGCTCCAAGACGGCTCAGTGCTGGTTACGTGTGCTGTTGCGGGTGTGCTGTGTCTGTTGCACATACTCATGTTTTTCGCATATCGAAAAAATTATGTGCATTGGTGGATTGCGGCGCTGTGGGGCATACTGTTTCTGAGCCAACTAGTGGATGTTATCTATCGCTTTAATTCTGCCTACTATCTGCCTGCGGTATATTTTGAGAGCGCGGGTCTCATTGCATTGGTCATCTCATATGAATTTAGCTTGTTTGTGCTGTATCGAATTTGTTATGGCAAAGTACCGAAGTGGTCGCTAGCAATAGCCGGGCTGTTTCTTGTACATTTGTTTCATCGGCTTTTGCCAGTGAGTATGCGCATTGTGTCGTGGGAATGGAGTCTCATGCCGATTGTACTTGTGATTACCTTCGAGGTGCTGCGTTTGGTGTGGGAGACAGGGAAGCGGATTCCGTACATTCGGATACTTGCCTTTGGCTTTGTTGGCTCTTTTATCGGTTATATTATTTCAGGGTTTTTTTATGACTATTTGTTTGTTTTTTTCGGTTCCTATACGCCCGGACGTTTGTTTGTGCAACTCAGTATCGTAGCATATCCCATGTCGTTCACGGTCTATGCTGCGCAAGAATTTACACGCCGTGAGCGTTTGCTGGCACGGCAAAATGAAGAGCTGGAAATGGAGATAAAATCACGCACAAACGACCTGAGCAAAGCCAATGCAAAGATTCAACTTGTGAACACGGAATTGCAAGAAGTCAATGAAGAGCTTAGTGAGATGAATCATGCGCTTGATGAAGCAAACCACTTCAAAACGCAGATGCTTTCAATTGTTGCGCATGATTTGAAGAACCCGCTCAATGTTATTCTGAATTGTGCCGATATGCTGTCAGAATCTATGCCGGAGGGCACTGTGGAGCAAACGATGATTGCCGGTGTTCACGCGAGCGCCGACCGCATGGTACGACTTATTCACGACCTGCTGGACAATGCCGCAATCGAACTTGGCAAAATGGAAATTCTGCCGGAGCCGCTTGACTGGGGGATGCAGATTGTGGCAGTAGGAGAATCGTATCAAGAAGCAGCTGCACACAAGCGGCAAACGCTGGATATGAGCGACGTGAAGCCATCAGTCGTCGTGGGTGACGAAGAGCGTCTATGGCAGGTGGTGGATAACCTTATCTCTAATGCAGTCAAATACTCGCCCTTGGGCAGCACGATTATTGTTCGTTGTCACCGTGATACAAGTGTTGTCCGCTTGAGCGTCCAAGATTTTGGACCCGGCTTGACTGATGAGGACAAAACAAAACTTTTTGGTCATTTTCAGCGGCTGTCTGCCCAGCCGACTGCTGGTGAAAACTCCTCTGGGGTTGGGCTTTCGATTGTGAAGAAGATTGTCGAACTGCACAAGGGCAGGATTTGGGTCGAAAGTGAGTACGGCAAAGGGGCAAAGTTTATTGTTGAGTTGCCCGTCGCATAGTGCTTCAACAGTGTTCCGACTGCTACCATTCTGTTATCGTGATTGCATCTCCGCGCATAAAACCTCGCTCGGTTGCCGTAATCCGTGATGCCTGCATGAAACCGTCGTGCTCATAGACGACAAGCCATTTTTCTTCGTAGAGACGCGGCAGCAGTGCCTTTTTTTCTTCAATCGTAGTGAGTGGAAAATTATCATACGCCATCACGTAGGGAACAGGCACGTGCGCCGATGTAGGAATGAGGTCGGCAGAAAACAGCATACGTTCTTTGGTGTTGTCCACGCCGCTTTCAATCATTACCGTTTGCAGTGCCTTCGTGTGTCCGTGAACAGCATGCAGACGAATACTGCAATCCTCTCCCGCCCAAAGTTCACCGTCTCCGTCGAGTATTTCAATAAGCCCACTTCCC
Organism: Ignavibacteria bacterium; assembly: GCA_014654705.1. Lineage (GTDB taxonomy): Bacteria > Bacteroidota > Ignavibacteria > Kapaibacteriales > UBA4661 > PH2015. Next base: position 12,846 of record JACVZY010000098.1, on the reverse strand, counting down.
GTGAGCGGCTCAAAATTTTCTTTCAAAAAGGAAGCACGGTCTTTTTCGGCAGGGTATTGTGCCCATCGCAGCTGGTCGCGCTGCACGTAATGGCGAGCATTCGGAAAAGTCGGATAGGGCTTGCCCATGACATCGAGCGATGTAGCGCCGCCTGCGTGGTCGAAGTGGAGATGCGTCAGAATCACGTCGGTAATATCTTCCGGCACAACACCAAAGCGAGCAAGCGAGGTTTCAAGACGAAAACGCGAGATGTCAATTTTGTACATCTGCGCCAGCTTTGGAGGAAATTTGTCGCCATTGCCGGTGTCAACAAGAATAATGCGGTCTTTGCCGCCAATATGCCCCCGAATGAGCAAGCATCGTGCTTTCATCGGGATACGATTCTGTTCGTCGGGTGCGTGATACGCTTTTTCCCAGAGATTGCGCGGTACGACACCGAACATTGCGCCGCCATCAAGCGCAAAATCACCTGTTTCGAGAAGTTCAATAGAAAGATTGCCGAATTGCATAATTGTTTGTTTGAGGTGCTTGAAAGTGCTGTTTCGCTAAGTTTACGTGTTGTGTTCGATGGATCTGTGAGTCTTGATACGGCTTCCCAAATCAGCACCGACAACCATGAACTTTGTGAGAAACGAACGTTGGAGAACGTATCTTTTTGTCATTTCTACAGTGCCGTCAAAGCCGTTTTGAAGGCGGCGCTTCCCGTGAGCGGTTCCAAGCAAACAAAATTTTCACAGATGTAGGCGGTTGCCTCATTATTCCGTGAAGTTTGGTATGCTGCCTGTTCCACAAAGTTCCCCAATTCTTGCGGGTCGTGGTTGAAGGCAATGAGCGCGTGTGGAGCGTAATGTTCTGCCGCAAGGCGCAGCATCGTGTGGATTTCGCCGTCGTTAGTGCGTCCGGCGATGATGATTTCTTGTGTCGCGCCGAGTAAAAAATCGTGTGCCATGAGCATCTGCGCAAACCCTGTTGGGTAGGATTGAATTGCTGAGGCAAAGCGCTGAATAGTGCGCTCGGCAATTGTTTGGTACGTTTTGTTGCTTGTCAGTTTTCCTAACCGCGCCAGGATACTTGCGGCAATCGAATTACCAGAAGGAATCGCGCCGTCATATGCCTCTTTGGTCTGCATGATAAGCGTTTCGTTGTCGCTTGCAGAAAAATGAAACCCACCGCTCGTATGATCGCAGAAAAGCCGTATCATCTCATCGGCAAGCATGAGTGCGGTTTGGAGATGCTTCACATTGAAAGTGGTTTGGTACAGTTCAAATGCGCCATTGGCAAGAAAGGCGTAGTCGTCCAGAAATGCCGGAATGGCCGCCTCTTCTGCGCGGTAGCGGTGCAAAAGGCGCTTTGTACCTTCTTTTTCAATGGTCATTTTACCAAGAATAAACTCCAAAGACCGTTCTGCAGCTTGTGTGTAGAGCGCATTATCCAGCACACGCCCGCCAACGGCAAAAGCGGTAATCATTAGCCCGTTCCAATCCGCCAAGATTTTATCGTCCTTGAGCGGATGGATTCGTGCTTCGCGGTGGGCGAAAAGCCGCTCTCGCATACCGGAAAGCCGTGCGCGAAGTTCATGGCGGTCAATAGAATGGCTCTTGGCAAAGTCTTCGAGGCTCAGGCGCAGATGCGGTATATTCTCGCCGGTTGCTGTACCGCTTGCTTCATCGTGAAAATTTCCATCAGCGCTGCAATTATATGCCGCAGCAAAAAGCGCTGCATCGTCAGCACCTAGCACCGTTACCAGTTCCGCATTCGACCAGACGTAAAATTTTCCTTCATGTCCTTCGCTATCAGCATCTTCGGCAGAATAGAAACCACCGTCGGGCGAGGTCATATCGCGTAGGACATAGGTGAAGATTTCTTCCGCAACCTGCTCGTAAAACGACTCTCCACCTGTTGCCTGATGTGTTTCCAAATATGCAAGCGCAAGCATTGCTTGGTCATAAAGCATTTTCTCAAAGTGCGGCAGTAGCCACTCACGGTCAGTGCTGTACCTATGGAAACCATATCCAATGTGGTCGAAAATTCCACCCTTGCGCATGGCGCGAAGTGTCTGCTCTACCATTGTCAGCGCGGCGCGATTGCCCGTGCGTTTGTGATACCTGAGCAGAAAAAGGAGATTTTGCGGCGAAGGAAATTTGGGCTGCGTCCCGAAGCCACCATACTGAGGGTCGAAGGTTTGTTCGTAGCGCTGAAAAGCGAGGTCGTTAATGGTGGGCGGCAGTGCCGTGCCGTATGTTGCTTTATCGTCTGCGAAGTGTTCCAGTATTGCGGCGCAGGATTCCTCAATTTTCTCTCGCTCGTTCTTCCATGCGTGGTGTATCTGCTGAAGAATATGCGGAAATCCGGGACGATTGCGGTGGTTATCAGGAGGAAAGTACGTTCCGGCAAAAAACGGTTTTTTGTCAGGGGTCATCATAATGGTGAGGGGCCAGCCGCCGTGTCCGGTCATTGCTTGGCAGACGCGCATATAAATTGCATCAATATCGGGGCGCTCTTCGCGGTCAACTTTGACGGAGATATAATGCTCGTTCAGGTAATCAGCAATGTCAACATTCTCGAAGGATTCGCGTTCCATCACGTGGCACCAATGGCAGGTGGCATAGCCGATACTAAGAAAAACAGGCTTGCCTTCCTGAGCCGCTTTTGTAAATGTCGCATCGTTCCATGCATACCAGTTCACCGGATTATGTGCGTGCTGCAGTAAATACGGAGATTTTTCGTGGATGAGCGCATTGGTAAAGTGGGGCTGTGTTGTGCCGTGCAGTAACGTCTCTGCCATAATGAAGCGCCGAAAGTAAGGTGTGCGTGGAGTACGATTTTGGGTTAAATTATTGAGAGGAAGTGAAGTCAATGGGTGAAGCACCCACGAGCGCACGAGCCGACAAAATACCACGCTACACGAAGGTTTATCAATTTTTGCGGGTATGGTTCTAACGATTTGGTCTTGCTCGGCACAGAGGTAGAAAATGCGAGATTCCAAAAGCGCATCATTCCGCCATACCAAGACCGAAATTTACGAAAAAAACCGCTAGGAGAACGGAAAAAACTGGATGAGGATGAAAAATATCGTCTTCTGACATTCACTCCTTCCATTTCCACCGCAAATCACTCGTCGGTACGCGCGGGTAGTGCTACGGCAAATGTTGCGCCTTTGCCGGATTCGGAAACGCACCAAATATGCCCCTGCATGGCATCCACAAGACGTTTTGCAATTGACAGCCCCAGCCCCGTTGAGTGTTCGCCGCCCGTTGGCTTTGCCGAAAGACGTGCAAATTTACGAAAGAGTTTTTCGCGGTCTTCTGGGGTGATGCCTGGTCCTTCGTCCTGCACGAGAAGAAATGTGTGTTTGCGATGAATCTCTTCCGCCATGCCTTTGTAATGAGAAAGTTCATTAACGTACGACGAAATGTCAGAACGTACTTGAACTCGCACGGTTGCACCAAACGGCGAGTATTTGACGGCATTCGAGATGAGGTTTTCCAGCACTTGCAGCGTCAAATGTTTGTCAGCGTAGCACTCTGCGTCCTCGTCGCCGCTAACGCTGATGCGGATATGTTTGTCCGCCGCCGGAAGGGCATAATTCCCCACAACCGACTGTGCAAGCGGCATCAACACAAACGCTTCTGCATTTGGTACCACCACTCCCCGTTCAATAGCATTCACATCCAAAAACTTACTTACAATCTCGAACATTCTTTCTACCGACGTGCGCATCACGGTTAGCATTTTATTACGATAATCGCGCGGCAATTCATCATCCGCATCAAGAATCTCTAGCATCCCGCGCAAGCCCGTCAGCGGATTTTTCAAGTCGTGTGCTGCAATTCCCAAGAACTCATTTTTCTCTTCGTTCAGCGTGTGGAGTTGATTATTCTGACGCTGAAGTTGGTCGTTCATGGTTTCGATTTCGGTTGCGCGGTGCTCCAAAAGCGTTTGCTGCGCAGTCAGGCGGTCGTTGATTTGGTGTAATTCCAGATTTGCCGCTTCGATAGTGAGCGTATAATCGTTGATTTCGTCGCGTTGCTTTTTGATTTGCGCGTTTGCTTCTTCCAACTCGGTGTTTCGCTTGTGCTCCAGTTCGCGCTCACGCTCAGAAACAGCGTATTGCTGTCGCTCCTGAGAAAGAGTTTTACGCAAAAGATTGATGCGATCGCCAAGAGCAAAAGACATCAAGACCGCTTCGGAAGACGCGCCGAGTTGCAGGACAATTTCGATAAAGCGTGTGGTGGGCAAGAGGCGCTCCACCATCATTGCATAGATTACCGTTGCTACAAGCCATGTTCCCCAACCAATCAAGTAATACCGCGCCGGAGCATAGTTCTTGCGAAATGCCATTATACCACAAATGAGCGTTGTAACCGAGGCAATCATTACCAAAAAAGACAAAGCCTTACGCGCCAATCCAAGTCCTGTCAGGCTTTCAAGCGTTATATTGCACACAAAGAGCAGTATCATTCCCATCAAAACGGTGTGCATTCGGGGTAAAATTTCTCGCGTGTGCAGGAATGATGCCGCAAAGAGACAGATCAACGTTGCCGGAAGCGACACGAGTATATTCGGCATTGCTGGGATGCTATACATCCAGCACGCAAACGGCTCACCAAAAAGTAAGAACAAATACCCCTTTTGATACGAAAAAAAGAGCGCAACTGCCAAGCCGTAGAGCACATACAGCAAATAGGAAAACTGCCGCACGCTGAGAAAAATAAAAAAATTATAGACCACCAGCACAATAATCACCGTGAAGGAAATGGCATTGAACCATTGATAATACAGCGAAGAGCGTATGACTGCTTGTGTCCCGGCAACCTCAACGGGCAAGTACATCACCCCAAAACTCACCGCCCGCACATAGACTGTTACAGGCTCGGTGTTTGCCGAATCAAGCTCTTCCAGCGCAATAACGGGATAGGTGCTGCTAAATTCCCGTGAACCCAATATATCCGAGCCATAGCGCTTGTGGAAAAATGTCCCGTCCTTGCGAGGAATATACACATCCAGCGTGTCAAGCGGTGCATTATAGACTTGTAGGAAACACCGCTCACCACTTGGGTTCAGTACAGAAAAGCGTATCCAAATGGCAGCGTTTGTAAAACCATAATTGATGATTGCTTCTTTTACCGGCTCAAATACTGAAGGCAGTGAATGTACATCTTGGGCGGTGAGCGAACGCAAATCATTTTTCAGAACGGCGGCATAACTGCCGACGGCAACGGCAGCATCACTACTCGTGAGAACAACAGGTTTTGCAGGAAGAGCTTTTTCGTAAGGCTGTTCATAAGCAAATGCCTGTGGTACATGACAGTACAGGCTGCAAAACAGGAGGAGGAAGGGTATCCTGAACAATCGGCGAAGGAACATACAATAATCCACGTGAAACGCTGGAAGAATGAATCGGCAGGTCGTTTGAGAAGCCCTTAACTTACACAAAGCTCGTGGCATTGTCAAGTTTTCGCAGAAATGTATTTGCTATTGCGAACAAATTGCAGTAATTTTGTGTCATACTTTTAACAATAGACACAAACCATGACCGCCACGCATCATTTATTATTCGACCAGCTTATTGAGCGCGTCCGCGCTTGTGTACCGCGTCTGACCAAAGGCAAGAAAGCAGTGCTTTCCGTGCTTTTCGATGCCGACGTACCGCTCACGGCACACGAGATATTTTCCCGCGTCTGCGATGACGAGAACTGCTGCGGCTCGGATGACAAACACGAGCATATTGACCTTGCCACGATTTACCGCAATCTGGAGCAGTTCGAGAAACTTCGCCTCATTACCAAAACGGAACATTCTAACGGCGGGTGGCGATATACTCTCGCCGAAAAGCACCATTCGCACACAATATCCTGTGTGCAGTGTGGTAAAGAAATCCCGATGGGCGCTTGCCTTCTGGCAGATGTGGAAAAAATTATTGCCGAGCGCACGGGCTTTGTCAATATCCACCACATCGTAAATTTCACCGGTTCTTGCCCAAACTGCCAGCAGCACTAACTTTTCCGAGTTCTCATATTATGACCATTCCATCACCCGAACAGCGCCAAACGTCGCATATTTGCACCACTCCCGCTATGAATAACGAACCATTGCACCCTCACAACCACGAACTTCAGGTACCCTTAACGCTCACCGACCGCATTGGTATTGCCCTTTCGGGCTTGTGTGCGGTGCATTGTCTTGTGCTTCCGCTTGCGCTACCATTTTTGGGAACGCTGGCTTCGTTTCTTCACTCTGAGTGGACACATGCTATTCTTGCGGCGCTGATTGTACCGACCGTTGTTTATACCTCGTGGCGCGGCTACAAACACCACGGCAAACAAGAAGTCGTATGGCTGCTGAGTATTGGTGCTCTGGCAGTCCTTCTGGCAATTGCTGCCGGAGAACGCGGCGCCGGTGAACATATTGAGATGGCAGTTACCACACTTGGAAGCGCTCTGCTCATCACCGGGCATTGGCAAAATCACAAACAACTTGCTCACTGCACCAATGGGAAACCCCACGCGCACTAAAAGCTGCTTCACTTTTGCTTCCCGCCCGAAGGTTTCCTGGCTATCTGAATGCATTCACATTACCACGAAAAAGAACGTGCGAAAAACTCCAGCGCACCGACACCGCTCGCCGTCTATGAGGTTTGTATGCAAGCACACAGAAGAGAAAATATGGACATTCCCCGCCAAAATGCTCACTCCGCCAAACGCCGCTCGTGCTCGTCAACGCGTGGGTTCATCACGCGGAAAAAGAGCGGTGGCACAAGCGACATCAGCATCATGCCCGGATAGCCAGTCGGCATTTGCGGCGATTCGTCGAAGACACGTAGGGACTGGTAGCGGCGAATAGGGTTGATGTGGTGGTCGGCGTGGCGCTGAAGTTTGATGAGAAGCGTGTTTGTAAGCGCTTCCCGTGCTTCCCACGAATGCGCGGCGGTGACGTTTTCATAGCGCCCATTCGTGAGTTTGCGCCGTGTCAAGCCGTAATGCTCCACGTAGTTTATCATTTCCAGTTCTTGAATGGCAACACAACTTTGCAACGCAAAAAATGCTACTGCAATCCAGCCAAACGCTAGTCCTAAAGACACCGCGCAGAGGACAGGCAGCACAGCAAACCACAACATTTGATTTCGCCAGTGCAGTGTGGGAATGTTGCGCTTGTGAAGGCGTGTGGTTTCCAGTTCCCAAGCGCTTTTCCAGCTTCCAATGACTGTACGTGGGAAAAACGCATAAAACGACTCGTTCCGCCGTGCCGAAGCGGGGTCTTCTGGCGTGGCAATGCGGACGTGGTGCCCGCGAATATGCTCAATGAAAAAGTGCATATAGGAAACGCTCATCAGCAGCGCCTTACCGCAGAATTGCTCGAATTTGGTGGGTTTGTGCAAAAGTTCGTGCGCGAAATTAATGCCGTTCCCGTTCACAACGCCGATAGAAAACGCTAATCCCAGCATTTCCCACCAGAACATCGGCTTAGGTTGTGCGCCGATACACCACGCTCCCCAGACCACAATAGTGAGTTGCACAAGAGCATACACCACCGTTACGAGGCGAAAGCTGATGCGGTGTTCGAGTTCTTCATACTCTTCGGCAGAATAATTACGACTGTCGCGTCCGAAAGCGATGTCCAGAAGCGGTACAACGGCAAAAATCACCAGTGGCGTAAGAAAATTCCATGCACCGCCCAGCATATAGCCTGCGACGATGCAGACGTGGAAGAGAAAGACGCTGAAGTAGGGGATGACGCTCATGGTGGTAAGAGGTTTCGTTGTAAAGAAAATGTGCGGGAAGTTCTTGGTACTCAACGCTACTGGGTAATTGTATCGCAAAGGTACGACCATTCGTCGGGGTATTTTAGACGGTTCCGTCCAAAAAATAACATTCTTGAATTCAAGGTTGTATTCACTGCCGTTTACGCCGCCTTGCGGTTCTTGACAATTTCTTGCACCATGAATTGTATTTCGTGGAGATAGGTTGTGAGCCAGTCGTAGGTTAATGTTTCTGCGGTAACACGCAAATAGAAATTTTCAATGGTCAAATTTAAGATAATTTGCGCTAGATACGTTTTGTCGCCGAGATTCAGCGCTTCCGCCCAAAGGGATAAAAACGCCTCTACTACTTGCCCATTTGCTTTTTCAAAGCACATTCTAAATTCCGGAATGTCTCGGTGAATGCGTAATTGACGATTGAATAGAATATCTTGCTTGACCTCCAAGAGCAGATACAGCATATCAGGCACCATCGTTCTGCATAATCGGGCTTGAGCGGCTATGATTCCTCCGCGCTCTAGGTGGTACTCCAATAACATCTCGGTGAACACTTCCACGTCAGCAAATAAGTGATAAAAAGAAGATTTATTCTTCTGCACGGCACGGGCAAGCGTTTCTACTTTCAGCCCTTTCGGACCTTCGCGTGAAAAAATGTCATATCCTGCGAGAATCCAAGGCAGCGTGATAGTAGGCTTGTTCGGCATGGGGTGAAAAGGTTTGAATGCTTGATGGTAAGTGGGTCGAGAGGAGCAAACAACCTATCGCTACAATGGTTCAATAGGTTGCCGGAGCTGAAAAATGTTTCCTTCTGGGTCAATGGCGTTGCACACAATGAAGCCGGAACTCTTCCACTCCTCCCCGAAGACTTCACCGCCAAGCGCAGAAGCGTCAGAGCGACAGTTTGCAATATTGGGCGCGGTAAAGAAAAATTTGAGCGCAGTATCTTCGCGCGGTTGTGGCGGCGAAGTAATATCGATAGTTGCCGCAATATGCTGTGGTATAGCGTGAACGATGAGTTGGAGCGAAGCGGACTGCAAAACTGTCAAGTCTTCCGACTCGTGAATTGGGGCTAATCCGAGTACAGATGCGTAGAAACGCGCTAGACGATGACGGTCTTTGGCATAGATGAATACGCCGGAGGTGGCTGTTGCTGGCATACAGTTTTGGTGGATTGTTTGGGAAAGACTTGAATTTTATTGTCCAATGACCTTACCTTGTTTGTTGATATACAATTCACGACCGTTCTGCTTGACCGATGCTAAAGCGCCAGAAAATTCGAATGCTTCATCAAATTGCGGCTGCACAATGACTTTACCGGTTTTGTCAATGTAGCCCCATTTTTCTTCGACCCGCACTGGCGCGAAACCATTGCGGAAAGACCGTGCCCAATCGAATGTTGCGGGAATAACAACTTCATTTTTCGTATTGATAAATCCCCACTTTTTATCCGCGAATTGTACGGCGCATATATTTTCTGAGAATTCCCGTGCATTGTCATACGACAGAGGAATAGGCATCGCTCCCGTTTTGTCAATATAGCCTGATTTGCCGCCAAGCCGAACTTCTGCCAGCCCTTCGGAAAACATCATTGTCCAGCCATATTTCGGTGCTACGGCAAAGCGTCCTTTTGTGTCAATGTAACCGAATTTGCCGTTGAGATTCACCGCCGCAAGACCTTCGTGAAATAATTCAGCTTCTGAAAATTGTGGCTTAATGACCATTTGCCCTTGCTTATTGACATACGCCCATTTGTCATTTTTTATCTGTACCGCCGCTAGCCCATTGGAAAATATCTTTGCTTTCGTGAATTGAGGCTTGATGACAATTGTTCCCTTTTTATCCAGAAAGCCCCATTTTTCGTCCTGTTCAAATGCTGCCAGTCCTTCGCTGAAAGCAAGAACATCATCGAACTGAAATGGGATAACGGTTTCGCCATTGGGGTCTATAAAGCCCCATTTGCCTTCCTTCTCAACGGCAGCAAGACCCTCGGCAAACTCACGTGCTCTTCCAAAACTTGACGCAATGACAGGGATACCGTCCGCATCAATGTACCCGTATAGATGGCTCTTGTCGAGCTTGATGTAGAAGCCTGCCGATTCCTCAACCGTCCTCACAACCGGCTTTCCGTCGCTGCCCAAGAGCATCAATTTACCATTAAGCGTTACTTGAAGTCTGTTATTTTCCAAAAAATCAATTGCATCATACATTGTTGGTACAATCTCTTTCCCTTCGGCATTCAATAAACCTTGCTTTCCGCCTGCTTCGACTTTGATGGTTTTGTTCGTGAGAAATGTGACTTTCTCAAAGATGGGAGCAATAATTTGTTTTCCCTCGCGTGTGAGATAAGCAGATTTACCATTGGTTTGGGCTTGGAAGAAACCATTGGAAAGATTCTTCACTTCATCATAGATGGGCGGAACGATTTCTTTTCCTTGAATAGAGTAGTAGCCAACTTTGCGATCTTTTTTCACAAAAAAGTGTGTTGGATTCTTTGCGCCGTCAAGAATTCTTATATCAACACCGTCAAATTCAACGGGTAGAAGTACAATGCCATCCAGATTGAAAAATCCAATTTTCCCACCTATTGTAGCCTTTATCAGTCCACCTTTGAGAAGTTCGATTTTCTCGAAGGCAGGTGGCACAACTTCCTTGTTGTCGTAGGAAACAAATCCCCACTGCGTAGCGAGACGTGCTGCTGCGCCGTGTTCGGGAAAGGCAATCAAATCATCATATTTTGCTTGAATAATAATCTCGGCACCCGCTTTAATACCAACCTTTTGTGTTTTGGGATCGCGGAAGGGATCTTGCGCATAAAGACGGGCGAGAGAAAAGAACATGGTAAGAGCAAGGCAATAGAATCTAAGCATAGTAGGGCTCCGAAAAATAAATAAACAATATGAGGCAATCATTTGGATTGGCACTCCAATAATTTGAGCGTTGAATACTATCATTAGGCATGACAGAATCCTATCATAAACAAAGTAAATAGGCAGACAACGGCGATTTTTTATTACTGAACCAAGCCTTACCTTGGTTTATACGATACCTTTGTGAATATAGCAAAAAATCTGTATGTTGCGCAAGCATTTTTACAACCCTTGTTCTCATGCGCTTCCCAGCTTCTTCCACGTCGTTTATTCATTCGGTGCTGGCAAAGCCGCATTGCGCTTCTTGCACTCAAACCTTCCCTGTATGACCGCACAACCGCACTACCACATCATTTTTCGCACCTGTGATGCTGTGTTTTCGCTGCACAGCGCACCGCGCCCTTTCGGGCTTGACAAAAAAACGCTTATCAAACTTTGCTTTTTGAGCCTGTACGACGCACTCACGAATGCTCAAGAACCGCTTGATTACACGCTGCACATCGTTGCCGACAACCTTTCGGACGAAATGACGGCATTTTTTGAGCGCTTCCCTGTGCGTATCCTCCACGGCACATTCGGCAATGACAATTCCATCCGCGAAACCCTGTGTATCGCGCTGGCACTACCCTCGAAAGAACATGACTGGGTATATTTTTGTGAAGATGACTATTTGCACCGCCCCGAAGCTTTCACGTGGCTAACGGATGTGATTCGGAATCGCGCCGAAATTATGCACTTTCGCCCGCGCCCTCGCTGGGTGGCTGCCTTCGCAACGCGCATGACGACACGCCCGTTGGTCATTCACACGCCCGACTATCCCGACCGCTATCTTCCCCGATGGCGACGCTTTTCGATGCTTTTTCTGGGGAAATACTGCCATTGGCGGCAGGTGGACAGCACGACTTTTACGTTTCTCATGCGAGCAAGCACAGTTCACCGCTACAAGCGCCTTCTCATGCGCTCCACGATCGATGCAAACGACCGACTTCTGAGCGACAACCTCTATGCACGATTTTTTTGGGGCAGGCGGGCACTCTGCATCGCACCCATTCCGGGCATTTCAACCCATTTGCACTCGGACGTGATGACCCCGTACGTGGACTGGAGAGGTGTTCGGGAGGATATTATGCGCCGTTATGCGGAGTATTTTTTGGGGTGAGAGATTGTGAAATTATTGCTGAAGGTCTTTTGTCAATTTTGTGAAAAATAAAAGCGGCACACACCTTTAGGGGGCATACCGCTTGAAATTTCATGTCAAAAATCTTGAACACATTTTATTTCTTCTTAGCAGACTGTAATTTTGCTACCATTTCTTTGTAAATCAATTTATTGGATGTATATGATACCATAGCATTCTTGACATCAGCAGGGCTAGGCTCACTTCCATTAACATTTTTCAAGGCACGAGCGACTGTCTCTGCAAAGTCTTTTGCCCCAGACGAGGAGTACAACCAAGTACGATTTGCCTGTAATTGAGTCCGATAATGCTCACTTCTGGGAAGCCAATATTTGATTTCGTCACTACTGGCGTTTCGACCAAACGCATCATTATACACCCGATTGATAGTTGCTGTACGCAAAGTATTATCTTTACTCAATTTGGCTATTTCGCTGCTGACAATAATTGCATACCACGCTTTTTGAGCCTTTACCTCGACATCCCACGTTGCCTGTTGTTCGGGTGTGGATTCTATTCCATATACTTCTCGGAAAGCATTATCTATTGCAAGGAGACGATCTTTGGCATCTTTGGAAATACGTTGCTTTAACCAACTTACGGCATCAGTAAACTTTAATCCATCTTCGTATTTGGGCTTATATTCTGGTTCGGTTTTCAAAATTGAAATCCAACCTGGAAATGATCCTCCAGATGATACAAAACCCAGTATCATCTGATCAGTTTCTAATTTACCAGTCACTATGACCGATGCAGAACGGAAGGCAGCCAAAGCAGATGTACATTTTTCGTCCTTGCATTTATTTATTTCATAATAACCGCCCCATTGAGCAGATAAGGGCATAACGCGCAGGAAGAACAGGCACACTAAAGCATACTTGGCAATACGAGAAAACAAGGCTTGGTAGGAAGAAGTCGTCATAAGGAAACTCCAAATAGTAAAAAAATGTGTGATTGTGTTCAGATACTCAAAATGGATAGAAGGTTTAATGATGCCAATTAAAAGTTAAAACTGGATTGCCCAGATAATCGTGATAGAAGAA
>JACVZY010000097.1 GCA_014654705.1 Ignavibacteria bacterium | reverse complement strand
TTTCTTCTATCACGATTATCTGGGCAATCCAGTTTTAACTTTTAATTGGCATTACGAGTAATATTATCATACTTATCAAAATATCCCAATGCCAATATTTTTCCATCAGGTAGTAAATTCAAATTCGTAACTTCCGAATCAAAACCACGACCAGAAATGCCAAAGGTAGTATCAAGAGTACCATCGCTTTGTAATCGCATCATATGCAGTGGTGTACTAAGATTGATTCCACTACCGTAAATACTATAAAAAGAAAAAGATCCTCCCACAATTATTTTGCCATCTGCTTGGACTATGAGAGAGTTTACAGTATTTTCTGTTATACCGTGTTTATAAGAAGCATCTGTCGTACCATCAGAGTTCAAACGTATGATTCTTGACATAGTAGTCGTTATCAGTATTTTACCGTCGGGCTGTATTGCGAAGGATTTTGCACGTTCTAAGGGTAAAAATATGCTTATTGTTTCAAAAGATGTGTCAAATGTGCCATCAGGATTCAATCTACAATACCCTCCCCTGCAAGAATAATTGCCCACCCACGTAAAATCTCCGGCAATAAGTATTTTGCCATCAGATAGTAAGTGTATATTCCATACTACACCCCCTATTTCATCAGTTACAAAGGAAGTATCTACCGAACCGTTCGATAATAATCGAACTAAATTTGTCTTGGGAGTAGGTGTGTAAGTAGCAAGTCGCCCACCTACTAAAATTTTATTATCTGACTGAATAGCAATAGCGTAAATCTCGGTTTCAATTGGTGCATCAGTAAGTACATTCGCAAATGAAGGGTCAATCGTACCATTTGAATTTAATCGTAATAACCAATCATTTCCGACAAATGCTGCTCCACCTCCGCTAAAGCTACCGGCAATTACTACTTTGTTATCAGACTGTAAAGCTGCACAACTTACAACAGGCACACCACTTGCGTTGAGTGTTGCACTATTCCACGATGGATCAATACTTGCATCCTGGTTGAGCCTTACTATACCTTGAGGTTCATTGTTAATAATGATTTTGCCATCTGTTTGAATAGCTAATGGCGCTGAAGGATAGGCAAACCCAGCAAATGAAATATATCTATGAGTAGGAACAAATGTGGCATCAAGAATTTGCCCGTATAATCTAGTCTGGACAAATAGCAGAGATAGTATTAGTACTATCTGCAGTTTTGAAAATGTGTTTCGGAAAGTCATAGGATAATCTCCAAAAAAAATGTAAAAATAACCATCGAACTTAGTATTCGATATAAACGAATTTAGGTGTTTTTGAAATAGTGAACATTGACCCAAGAGTCATAACTTTCTATGCCCAAAAGTCATAGTATAGAATCTACCTTGCATTGGAAATCTTACGCATTTATGTAATTTTCTCGACCAAGTTCATAAAAAAACAATGTGCCAAATCGGACTGCAAATGGAAATTTGTATGACCAGTACTTGATAGTGAATTCTATGCACACTCTGACACTTTATCTTGTTGCTATTACTCCATAAGTTTCTTAAAACCGTACAAACCTTGCTACAAGACGTTCTCCACCGCAGAGCATCTCCACTGAATACGTCCCCGGTACCAGATGTGCGACATTCAGTTCCTTGCGGAATAGTCCATCAGTACTCTGCGCTTCTAGTGTCATTACTACCACACCCAGCGCATTACGAAGCGTGATGCGAAGCGGCATAGAAGCACATTCCGGCGCAGCTTCTATCATCAGCAAGTCGCTTGTGGGATTGGGATAAACACGCATAGAACCTTGTGCCGCCACTTGTACGCGCACATCCGTAAGCGTCGCCCCGTGTTCTTTCGGAGCACCAGCAAAGAGACTCGAAGTGAAGGTGAAGCCCGCCGCCGTAGCCGTACCGCCGGGTGTGGTCACGCTAATTGCACCCGTAGAGCCAATTTGCAACGTTGCGCGGATGAGAGTATCACCGGAAACAGCGAACTGCACCGCTGTTCCACCAAAGCTGACAGAGGTTGCACCGCCGAAATTCCGTCCCGTGATGCTTACCATAGCGCCGCGTCCGGCAGACTTTGGCGTGAAGTCCATGATGACAGGCGCAGGAATGAAGCGGAATCCCGCTAGCGTCGCATTGCCACGAGCACTCGAAACTGTAATTGAGCCGCTTGCGCCCGTACCAACAACTGCTGTAATTATTGTCGGAGACTGCACTGCATACGTCTGCGCCGGAACTCCGCCAAAGAGTACGCCCGTAATGCCCGATAAACCGTTACCACTGAAGTTCGTTCCCGTAATCGTCACCGTTGCATTGGCTGCGGCTTCCTGCGGTGTGAAGGATGTGATCGTTGGTGCAGAGATGACAACCTGCTCGGCTTGGAAGACGAAGCCATCACGCGAAGCCGTGCCGCCGTAGGTCATCACGCTCACCGCGCCACTTGCGCCGCTTCCCACAACCGCCGTTATTTGTGTATCGGATTGTACCAAGAACGAATGTGCATTTGTACCACCAAAGCGTACCGCTGTTGCCGCACTCAGATTTGTCCCCGTGATAACGACTGTTGTTCCCGCCGTTGCGCTTGCGGGGCTGAATGCGCTTATGGTCGGCGCCGGAACAAAACGCAAGCCTTCACGCGAACCCGTTCCGTTAGGCGATTGCACAGAAATAGTCGCCGTAACGCGACTTGTGCCGAGCGCAGGAACACGAGCAGTAATCGTGGAGTCATTTGCTACCGAGAATGATTGTGCGGCAAGAGCTGTGCCGCCCACAGAAAATCGCACCACAGTAATGCCCGAGAAATCACGTCCCCGCAGCGTGATTGTCTGCGAAGCTGCTGCACTATCAGGGCTAAAGGACGTTACCACAGGCGGAGCAGGGATAAAGACAAAATTGGGAGCAGTAGCGCGTCCGCCGGGCGTTTGAATCGTAATCGTACCGCTCGTGCCATTGCTTACTCGTGCCACAATCTGCGTCGGCGAGGACACAAGGAACGATGCTGCCGCCCGACCGCCAAAGCTGACAGACGTTGCACCATTAAGATTTGTACCGTTAATTGTCACAATGTCGCCCACGCTTGCCTGTTGCGGGGTAAAACTTGTAATCGTCGGAAGCGGTGCAAGAAATACAAAGCCGCTTCGCTGTGCGGTTCCGCCCGGCGTTGTCAGACTAATGCTGCCCGTAGCGCCTGTTTGTGCGGGTGTGGCTGTGATGACGCTGTCGGAAACCACCGTAAACGAGGCTGCGCGAACACCACCAAAACTAAGACTGCCGACAGCCGCCTGTGAAATAAAGCCACTCCCCACAATGCGCACTGTTTCACCTGCCCGTGCAGAATCCGGCGTAAAGCGCGTAATTGTAGGCACGGGGGCAAACGTAAAGCCGGAGCGCGATGCATTACCGCCACGAGTAACGACCACGACACTGCCGGTTGCGCCAGTGCTCAGACTTGCAGTAATACGGCTTGGTGAATTGACCACATATGAGGCAGCTTGTACCAGATTCGGTGGAATGCCGAAGGCAACGGACTGTACGTTGTCAAAGCCCGCACCATTTATCACCACCGCATCGCCAGTACCCGCAATAACAGGTGAGAATGAGGTAATAACGGGTGCGGCGATAAACGTAAAGCCTGTTGCACGCGCAGTACCGCCAAGTGTGCGAAGATTGATTGTTCCAAGCGAGAAACTTTGTCCCGTACCAAGCACAGCCGTTACGAGCGTGTCGCCGCTTGTGGTAAACGTTGCATTAACAGTGATGTTCGGGTCACCCATCACTGTGAAAGCGGATACGGTTTGCAAATATTGCCCTCGTACACGCAGGGTGTCTCCCGCAGCACCCGTGCTTGGCGAGAAACTCGTAATGATAGGCTGCGGTGGCAGAATAAATGTAAAGCCGTTGAAAGTAGCAAGCCCGACAGGTGTGCGGACACTAAGCTCGCCCGTTGCACCTGCGCCCACGATTGCTTGAATTTCTGTTCCAGATATAACGCGGAATGAAGCTGCTGCTACACCGCCAAAGCGCACATCGGTTGTGCCGATAAAGTTCTCACCACGAATCGTAATAGTACCGCCAACACCACTCGAAGCTGGCGAGAAGCCCAAAATACGCGGTGGCTGCGGAAGCATTGGCATCATCGTTTGCGGAAGCGTGAGGCAGCAAGCCGTTGCTGTGCCGCCAGGCGTAATGACGCTCAGGCTTGTACTGCTTATCATTGCCGGAGACCTCACCACCAGCGTTGTGGGAGTGACGGATACAATCGTCGCAGCATTATTGCCCACCAGCACAAGTTGCGTCGTGTAGCCGTTGCCGACAAAATTACGTCCCGTAATGGTGATAGTTGTTGATGCAACAAATAGTGTGGGCGTAAACGACGCAATAAAAGGCGGCGGAATGACAAATGTGAAGCCCGCACGAATAGCAGTGCCAGTGGGCGTGGTCACACGAACAGAGCCACTTGCACCATCACCCACGACAGCACTAATGAGAGTATCCGACAGCACCGTGAAGGATTGTGCCGGAGCGCCACTTATGTTTGCGGTGCCACCAAATTGTACAGTCGTTGCGCCCGTGAAATTGCGACCTGAAATAAGAACAACCGTTCCGGTGCTGGCACGTTCAGGTGTAAACGATGTAATCACGGGTTCCGGGATAAATGTAAACCCTTGTGCAGAGACTGAGCCGCCCGGTGTAGAAAGCCGTACATCAGTGCCTGTGGTAAAAAAATCGTCGGGAAGCCGCACGGTAATTTGTGTCGGCGAGACGACCGTAAAGGGTACCGATACGCCCCCCAGACTGAGTGCGGTTGTCGTGAAAGGCGAACCGTTGGCGTTTGTGCCGCTAAAATTTGTACCGATAATTGTCAGTGTTTGCCCTACGCGGGCTGCTGTTGGAGTGAAACTGGTGATAGTGGGCAGTAACGACATCGGGAAGACAGAATAAATAAATCCTCCACGCTCTGCCACGCCCGCAGGCGTTGTGATGCGCACCGTACCGGATGCGGTTTGCCCAAGAGTAGCAATGACCAGTGTGTCGGAAACGACCTGATACGATTGAGGGATTTCGCCACCGACGCGGACCTCACTTGCACAAGTGAATCCTTGCCCGACGATGTACAATTTATCTCCGCGCGTCGCTGAAGACGGCGAGAAGGCATTGATAACGGGGCGCGTCTCGATATACTGCAAGCCGGAACGAGTCGCAGTACCGATGGTAGTGCTCACGCTTATGCCAAATTCTTGAGAACCACTTGCTAAACCTGAAAAAGCCACCAATCCGCTCGGCACAACAACAATTAACTGCGTTGTGGAACTTACACCAACAGACGGCGAAAGAAGCATTCGTGCGGTATTTGTGGCAGAAGCCAAACGCCCAAAGCGAACTTCAGGTCTGCCCGTAAAGCCTGTACCTGTGATGGTCAATAAGTTTGACCCAGCCACGCACGACGGCGCAATGCTGGTAATTGTCGGTAAAACTGGTGCAGAAGGCGTGGACGTTCCGGTGCTGTCAGTACGTGGCGGAACGATAACGGTTGGTGTTGTGGAAATAATCACCGCCGGAGCAATATAAACGAAGCCCGAACGTGTTGCAATGCCTGTTGCGCAGATGACCGTTACATTTCCCGTCGCACCCACACCGAGCGTTGCGATGATAAGCGAATCCGAACGCACGAGGAAGGATGCAGCAGGCGTGGCATTGGTCGCCGAGCCGAACTGGACACTTGTTGCACTCGTAAAGCCTCGCCCAATAATGCTAATAAGCGTTCCGGTGCTGGCTTGCGTGGGGGTGAAGGTAAAAATGCTTGGAGGTGTCAGTGTAACTGTTGGCGTGGTAACAACAAGAGTGGGAGTTGTTGGCGAGAGAAAGATAAAACGTTCACGGGAAGCTATACCAAGCGGTGTCGTGATGCTGACCGCTCCGGTTGCGCCCGTACTGATGGTAGCAATAAGAAGCGAATCTGATACAATGGTATATTCTTGTACGGGCATTCCGCCAACAGTCAAGCGCGAAACACCACAAGAGAAGCGCGTTCCGCGAATGCTCAGGACTTGCCCGACAGTACCTGTAGTGGGAGTGAAAGCGAGTATTTGAGGAGTAAAAGAAATAGATGCTTTATTGACAGGGCGGCTATCGGTTTGCGGGATGCGCCATATCTTGCCTGTGCGATATTCTACCACAGACACCGTCCCGTCCGCACGAACATTCAAGCCTAGGGGCTGATCGATTGCAAAATTTCTTGGTGAGGAAGCATTTGGTGCAAGCCATATTTCTACTTGCCCGCCGGGAGACAGCGCAATAACTTTATTACCAAGATAATCACCAATATAAGTCGTACCATCGGCAGTAGGCAAAATGCTATTGGAACGAACAAGCTGATTGCCTTGATAGACTACAGTTGCAGTGCCATTGCAAGGATGGATTCTGACAACTGCTCCACCGTTTACATCATTGGGAACGATGATATTTCCGTCTTTATCCAAGCGCAAATGTACGGGACGATTGAGCAAACCTCCTGAATAAATAACGTTCGTGCTGCCACTAGCGGTAATACTTAGAACGGTGTTGTTGTCATAGCTTGATGCATAGAGTGTACCGTCTTTGTCAATATCTAAGCCATAGATACCTTGGAGCAATGTACTATTGCTCATCACCGTGACATTCTTGTCGGGACTGATACGGACGATTCTTCGACCATTACTGTCTGCAAGGTAGAGATTATCGTTATTGTCTATGGTCAATCCCGGAAAGCACGTTCCAATAGGAGAACGGTAATAAAGCGACATTACGCCCTCAGGGGTAATGCGTTGGAGACCGATATTTTCTTGAACGATAAATATATTCCCCTTGGAATCAAATATTGGGTGGTATAGACCATAGCCTAATTCTGCCAGAAGCGTCGGCGTTTCCTTATAGTAAAACCCTTGAGCCATAGCCGTTCCGAAAGGCGTCGTTACAATTACTGCGCCCGAAGCACCACTTCCAAGCACCGCTACAATAAGCGAATCGGAAAGGATGCGGAATGAGGTTGCCCGAATGGATGCAATGGTTGAGCCAAACCGCACAGAAGTCGCTCCTAAGAAACCTGCGCCAACAATGTTTATTTGCGTACCCGTTTCGCCCGATGACGGCGAAAAGGAAACAATGTTGGGTGCAGTTGTACCAGGTGAATTGGTCGTACTGCCTGATGTGGTACCAAGGAACGTAAACTGTGCTAATCGGGCGCTACCGCTCTCGTTCGTAATGCTTACTTCTCCACTTGCTCCGTGCCCGACGGTAGCAATGATCAACGAATCGGAGACAAGGCGGAATGTGGAAGCAGGAGTGCCACCGAAGGCTACGCCTGAAATACCACACGCAAAGCCAACTCCACGGATGTTGACCACTTGACCCACTGTTCCGGTGGTCGGCGTAAAGGAGGTTAGGCGCAAGGGGCTTCCCATTCGTTCGCGGTCTATCGGTACTTCTCCAATTGCAGGAATGACGTACACACGACCATTTTGGTAATCCACTGCGTAGAGTGTGCCATTTTGCGCAAGCGCTAGTCCGGTAGGGCGCATCATCGCTACATTTCGCGGCGAAGGGGCGTTTTGTCCGATAAACTCTTCAAATGTACCTTGCGGTGTCATTTTGAGAATTGCACCCCCAAAATGGTCAGCTATATAGACATTGCCGCTTTGGGTTACGAGAATACCATTCGGCAGTTTGATAACGCCACCGTCATACACAATGTCCGCTTGACCACTACACATGGAGTACCGAACGATTGAAGCACCTTCATAATTAGTAATGAGCAAATCACCGTTGCCATCGAAGCTCAAACCAACCGGCTTATGAAGCGGGTCGCCGGCGTACAAGAATGTTACTACGCCATCTTGCGTGATTTTGACGATGCTGTGATTGGTGTGGCTTACGGCATAGAGGATTCCGTCTTTGTCCATCACCAGTCCATATATGCTTTGAAATAAAGGGCTTTCGGCAATAACCGAGAGCACGCCATTCGGCGTGAGTTTCACGATGCGTGTGCCGACAACGCCATCGGTTGTTTTATCCACAATAAACACGTTATCGTTTTTATCCACCACAATTCCCCCCGCCAAACGTTGCGGTGTGCGCAGTATCATGGTTGCCTTGCCATTAGGCTCAATTTTCCACACGCCGCGCATTTCCTGCGAGATATAGATATTTCCCTTGGAATCCAGTGCCGGCTGATACATTCCGTATCCAAATTGTCCAATCGTACTTACCTGATCAATATAGCGAATACCGCTCCATAAAGCCGTTCCTGCCGGAGAGCTAACCAAAACACCGCCGGAAGCGCCGCTTCCTACTACTGCGATAATAAGCGAATCCGATACCACACGGAAGGAAATTGCTTGCACTGAATTGGTTGTTGTACCGAAGCGCACTGCTGTGGTGCCCACGAAGTTGCGTCCTGTGATGCGTAGTGTGTCGCCCAGCGTAACAACGGTGTCTTGCACGGTACGAATCACGGGGGGAATGTTAACAATAAAACCGCCCCGTTGCGCCTCGCCACCACTTGTTTGCACGACGATTGTTCCGCTCTGCATATCTTTTCCGAGAATAGCCGTTATGCGAGAATCAGAACTGACGCTAAAAATCTCTGCCGCCACGCCACCAATCGTAACACTGGTGGTACCGATAAAGCCTGTGCCGCTTATAGACATTGTTTCCCCACTATTTGCCCGCGTGGGAGCGAAGGAAGTAATAACAGGCGGAATCATAAACACAAAGCCATCCACGAAGGCACTTGCGAGCGATGTTGAAACCCGGACAGTGCCGCTTGCGCCAATACCGAGTGTTGCCCAAATCACGCTGTCGGACTGTACGGTAAACGCTGCCGCCGCAACACCACCAAATGCGACAGCATTCGCGCCCGTAAAACCACGCCCGCGAATACTCACTCGCGCACCTGCCACAGCTTGCTTGGGGCTAAAATCAGTGATCCGGGGTGCATTTGGATTGGTAGAAATGGAATCAGAAGTGCGGTCGAGAATTTCGATAGACGATAACCCCACACGTGCATCGCTCAGACCTGCAATGGCAAGGATGCGTCCCGAAAGACCTACTATTTGCATAAACATCCTCGTATCACGCATAGAGGGGGCGGGTGATGTTCTTCCAGTGCTAGTATTGAGCCACTCTGTTGACCTTAATGCGCGAACACCAGAATCATACCCACCAACGATTAAAACAGAATCAGCGCTCCATTGCGCAGCTTTACTCCATGCCCTTCCTGTGATAAGCGTAGCAAATTCCTGAAAACCGCTTCCCTGCTCAATAAATGCTTTGTTGGAAACTTGATTTGGTGGATTTCCTTCGCTTTGCGAACCATTGATAAAGAGTAAACGACCATCGGGAGTTTTTGCAATTGCCGGTGTAACAAGCGCTAGGGGTAGGTCTGTATATGGCTGCCATGAGGATGAATTTGTATCGAACTTGTAGATTGTCGAAGAGCGAAAACTCCCCTCGCCTCCGCTTCGACCATATCCCACCAATATGTCGCCTTTACTCGTGGTGGTAGAAATTCCCAAATTCATGGGATAAGGAAAATCGCTTACACGACTACTTTTGCCAGTACGGATATTGAACACTTCAGCGGCAGCCAATGAGGAAAGATTGCGCTCCCGACCGCCAACCACGAGAATTTCGTCTTGGCTAATAAAAATAGCCGTATGCTGACGGCGGGCGAAAAGGAGCGAACCTGCGACTTTCCACGTGTTTGTTTGCTTATTGAATACTTCCACCACAGGAGTTAAATCTCCCGAACTAGATGTAACGCCGCTTATGACCACAATACTTGAATCTTCTGCCATCAGTGCTGCTGCGTCGGCATGAGCAGTATTCATGGTTGCACCGGCACTGACCGTACGACGCTGGATATCAATAATCTCGCAGTTCCGCGTAGGAGTGCCACACAGTACGCACGACGAGTTAGTATAGCCTCCTATCACAAGGATTTGCGAAGCATTCAAAGGAAACGCATGAAACTGATGTCGTGATTGTTGTAGATTACCTAATGTACGCCATTCGGCAGATTGACCGAAAAGATAGTGTGGTAGTGCGCAAGCAAGGATGCAAGCACAAATACTCGCAAAGCGCACAAAGCTTTGAATATGTCGTTTTGGGGAGATATGCGATAGAAGCATAGCTAAAGACCCGTAAAAAGTTGAAAAAGAATTAATTGGCATTGAAGATATTCGCAAAGAGGCAACGTAAATCTTGCACTAACACGAAAGTACAGAAAAAGAAGAATCCAACCAAAAGCAATTTGGGCTATTGACAGAAGAAATAATCGGAACAATTCTTAGTGCGCAACGACTAGCGCCACGCTCGCCATTGCACCATCCGAACCGCGTAATATCATTCGATAACAACCCGCAGGCAGACACTCCGTGCTGCAGTGCACAGCGCCACTATACAGAATCTTTGCTGAGCTAATATCAGCTTTTTCTAGCACTGACCATTCTGCAATGCTGTATTTGCCTACTATTGTTCCCAAGCCATTGTACAGCGTTGCAGTGGGCGCTTCCGCTGGGGAAGGCGCTTCGGTGGCAAGATAGACAGGAATATGGACAACACCGTCCGACGGCTGTGGGAAAGGAGCATCGGCTACAATCACCGTCTCGCCTGAAGAGGCTCGTATCGTGTGAAGGCTGAGCGGCGCGGCACAACGGCTTGTACCTATAAACATCTCGCCCGTACCTCGTGCCGCAAGCGGTACGCGCAAAACCGCACAGTTCTCTGTGAGCGTGAGCGTATCACGTTGCAAGCCTATCGCCAAAGGCGCATAGCAGAGACGAATCGCCGATTCGCTACCCGCCGGAATGCGCAAGGGAAACTGTGCAGGCGGTGCGGAAAATTCAATATTTCGTCCTAGATATGCAGCAGGAAAAACTACTGCCGCGCTGGCATTATTGCGCAGACGGAGTGTAACGCAAGTGAACGTCACAACCGAATCGCCAAAGAGATGCTCTGTAGCGCCGATAACGCTTAATGTCGTGCTGCGGCGCTGTGGAAATACCACAGAGACGGGCACAATCTCTGTTTGTAAGGCATCGTTGGTAATGCGCAAGGACGTGAGCGAGGGCGGGGCGAAAGGATTGATAAGGCGCACTAATACTTCTACGTTGCCGGCAGGAAGGAGTGTGAGCGTTTGAAGGGTGACATTTGCTGATGTGCCGAGCTCGATAGCGCGTATTGCTCCCAAAGACGCTTGCAGTCTCAAGCGAAATACGGTGCAATCATCCGTTTCGGTCAGGGCACTTGTGATACTTGGAAATGGGATAATTTGTTTGATGGTTTCTTCGAGGATTTCGACGGTGGGGGTGTTGGTGCCAATAGCACCAGATAAGCCTGAAATGGCTACCAAAGTAGCACGAGTTTGCCTTCCACTAGCATCAAATTCAGGTACACTTATTGAAATGGAATATTCGTGCGGTTCAAGCAGGGTAGGTGCAGAAAAACTTCGTTGTTGCTTGATGTCTACCCATTCCACACTTCTGAAGATACTACGGTTCTCATTCATACCACCGATAACAGCTATAGTATCAGTGTTCCATTGAGCTATTGTATGCCAATGACGCGCTTGTATGGAGGCGACTTGATTAAATTTTGGATAATTTTCAATCGCTGCATTTGTAGAAAAAGTTGTGGGAGTTTCTTGTTTGCTCCCACCTGCAAAAAACAATCTACCATTCCACAACTTAAGCAAGTTAGGACCGTGAACACCATCAAGTATTTGTGTTACGACAAGCCAACGATTATTTACGACATCATATTCGTAGACATCGGATGTTCTGAAACTGTTTGCACCACCAGTTCGACCGCCAAAAAACAGTGGTTTACTTCGTGAAGAAACATCTGCTACACCAAGATTAATGGGAGATGGGAAATCTTGTACAAAACGGCTACGTCCTGTACGAATATTAAAAATCTCTGCTCTGGCAATTGTGCCGACAGTATTATCGCGTCCACCAACCACAAGAACTTCATCACGGCTAATAAAGCAAGCAATATGTTGTCTCCGTCCAATATTGAGTGAACCTAATACAGTCCAGTTTTTGGTTGTGCGGGAGTAAAGTTCACAGGTTGGTGTCGTTTGATTATTCTTACTAAAACCACTAATTGCAACAATGTTTGAATCGGCTGTTAACAAAAAAACGCTTTCGGCGCGTGCAATATTCATCGGTGCTGCGTCAGTAATTGTACGCTGACCAATATCTATTAATTCACAGGCAGTAGTAATCTCGCTAGTTAAAGCGCCATTTGAGTTAGTGTATCCACCCATTACTAATATCTGTCTGGGAGCGAATATCAAGCCGCCAAAATAGTGACGAGCATAATGTAACTTTCCAAATTCTTTCCAAGCACGTTGTTGGGCTTGAGAAGTTGCAAAGAAGCCCTCAAAGATAAAAACTAAGAGAAGAAACCTAGGCAAAGATAATATTTTCAAAATTGCCTTCATCACCTAACTCCTCAAAAAATGTATTTAACTCAATAATCGGATATTCAATGAAACCCTGTTTGCGCTTGACCCAATAAACTGACCAAATTCCTGCTGCAATCTCACAAAATTGTTCTTGGGTCATTCCAGCTCTATAAATTCCATACGGCCACAATTCAGTAACTACCGGCACTCCTTGTAAAAAAATATCTTTCGCGCTTGAAAAAATGTAGCCTTCGTGTCCCTGTACATCAATCCAAAACAGCGCAATGTCATTCTTAAAGTTCTGCGGTGTTTTTTGTAGTAAATTTTCAAGCACATCAGAATTAACTCTAATAACTGGACGCTTTGATTCATTAAAACGCTCGGGTGCATCGGTCTGAACACGTACACGATTATCACCTGAATTTTCATCACTAATTTCAAACACCAACTCACCAGCTTTATCAGAGACTGCATATTGTAAAGGAATCATACGCTCATTCAAACCATTAAGTTGTATGTTCTCTATCAAAAGTTTGAAGTTTTGTGGTTCTGGTTCTATAGCGATTGCTTTTTCAAATTCTCCACCATATAGCATTCCTATTGAGATTACTCCATTATTTGCACCGATATCTACGACAGTACCTTTACCCTTTGCTGGGCATTTTCCTGTACTTCGTAAAAACTCTAGCGAGCTTGATACTATATCAAGTTCATATTGCCCGCGTGTATAGAGATGTTTGCCTAAGTAGTCATCAGCTCCAAGGCGGATGTGAAGAACACCTTGTTTACTATGAACGGTTGTAAATTTACTAAACCGCCTGTGTATTTGCCACTGTAAGCCACGCGCTTTAACAAACAATTTTTGAAATATATTCATCTGTATTGTTTTAAATAGTCAGAAAATGTTAAACAACTTCAGTTTAATTATTTTTTATTGCCACAAGTTCAAATTCTAATATCCAAATGATATTGCAAAAATACCGCGCCAAAAAGCCTAAGAATCGCTTCGGGAAAGGATGGGTTACTCGTACCCAGTATTTTCCACGAGCGGGCGCAAGAGGCAGCCAATATGCTACTTCTGCGATATGGAATCGGGCTGTGCTATAATATGGGCGCTCTATACCTTGCTTTGTCGTTGGGTCAAAATAGTTCATACTGAACTGCGAAAAGCGCTTGACGTGCGTGGGGTCGGTTGCCCAGTCGAGCGAGTTCCAGTACGGTACACGGATGACCGCTTTACCGCCCGGAGCAAGAATGCGCCAGATCTCTTCCATCGTTTTTATCGTGTCGGGAAGATGCTCAAGGACGTTAATCATTTCAACAAGCGTAAATTTGTCTGATGCCAGATTCCACGGAAATTGCGTGATGTCGCAGACCACATCTACGCCCGTCAACGCCGCCGAATCAAGATTCACATAATCTTCGCGGATGTCATTGCCGCAGCCGATGTTAATTTTTGTGAGTGAGGAAATATCACGGTTCATAGAGTTCAAGTAATTGGTAGATAAAGTATTACAGCGTTTAGTATTTTTCGTGCATCCGCCGTTCATGTCCGCTTGTGTAATGCAGATAGCTTCGGTGCGGCTCGAAATGCTCCTCTGCCGTGAAGGGCTCATGAAATCTACCGTCCAAAAGGTCGTTGCGCACAAAAAACGCATTTGCTCCGGCAAAATTGCATCCCACAAGCGAATATCCTTTTTCCGCACCCAACTGCTCGAATGCCTTCAGGCTTGCGCCGAAACCGATGCTGCCGTCCCACATCCACGTGGGGTCGTATTTCTTAATCCAGACGGTTGGCGGTGGAAAGGTGGCGTTGTATTCCATGACTACCACGCGCGGACGGTAGCGTTCAAGCGCCTTCCAGACGTGATAGTCATTACCATCAATGTCTATCGAAAGCATGTCAAATTCATCGGGAACGGCATGTTGCTCAAAGAGCGAAACGATGTTTTCTGCTGTAATGAACGTTTCTTGCACTCGCAGCTGCTTTGTCGCTATTGCGCGGGCAAACTCGCGGTGAATAAATTCCACAGAAGAGTGATTCCCCTCCAGCCAAAGACCGCTCCAGTCCTTGACAAGCAGATACGCAGTATTATTCTCCAATCCATTGCCGACACCAAACTCAACAAAAAACTTATCCGTTGTGCCAATGCGCCGAAAGATTTCTTCAATAATCCCGTCCTCGCCGTTTTGCGAATAGACCTTACATTCAGAGCGATTCAGGCGTAGGGGTGAAGCATAGCGCGGATTCTGAAAAAGGTGTCGTTGGATAAAATCTTCGGTTTCAATTTCCAGTAACCGCGATAGTTTGTGATTCGCATTACTGGTGTGCCATAGACGCGAAAGAGCAACTTTGAGAGAACTGAGCATGGATGGAAAAATGATTTTCATGGAAAAGTCGTAGCAATGCCGGAAAGCCGCGCTACGACTGAGAGATTGTAATTGCAAAAAGCTTATATGCTGATTAACCAGCCCATCAAGCCGCAGGCTCGTAATACTGATGCGAGCGTAGATATTCAAGGCGGTCTTGAAGTTGCGCCATCGGCACGAGAAGTTTATCTTTGCCCAAGATAGCGTCCTCGCGATTAGTGTATATCATCTCATAGTCTTTGCTCATCACAATAGCTTCTTCAGGACAAACTTCTTCGCAGAAACCGCAGAAAATGCAGCGGAGCATATTAATTTCAAATTTTTCGGGATAACGCTCTTTGTCGCGGGTGAGTGTTTCCCCAGCCTGCACCTCAATCGCCAATGCAGGACAAACACGTGAACACAGACCACACGCCACACAGCGCTCGCCGGACTCCTCCAGCACTAGCACGGGGCGACCACGATATGAACCCGTCGGCTCAAAACGCTCTTCCGGGTAATTGCGGGTCATCTTCGGACCAATAGCGTGTTTGAAGGTTGTCGCAAGACCTTTCGCTATCTCCGGAAGATAAATACGTTCCCAAAATGTCATTTTCTGGGCGCGAGTGTTTTCAGTACGATTTGCCATAGATAATAAACTGAAAGTATTGAGACGAATGATTAGTTGCTACTGTGGGGGTTTTGACAGCCAGTGGCTGTATATTGTCAAGTCTCAAAGATAGTAAAATTTCCGAATATACGTGGGGATTGTTTGTAGCTCATTATTTCGGTGTTTTAGACGCAGGGCGTGTTGAAGTATCAAAACAAGGTTTGTACAGCGTTAAGAGAAATCGTATCTTGCAGTTTGTATCAAAATTATGCTCTTGAATTTCAAGACTCAATCTGTTCGCCATCGCTACGGAATACACCTAACATCTTATCCATGAAGCACCTTCGCAATTTCTGTATTATCGCTCACATTGATCACGGCAAATCCACGCTTGCCGACCGCCTTTTGGAACAAACTGGTACGCTGCAAAAACGCGAGATGACCATGAATCAAATGCTCGATAGCAATCCGCTTGAGCAAGAACGCGGCATCACCATTAAGCTCCACGCCATTCAGATGCGCTATACATCCCGTGCGGGCGAAGATTATACGCTCAACCTCATAGACACGCCCGGACACGTGGACTTTTCTTACGAAGTTTCGCGCTCGCTTGCGGCTTGCGAAGGCGCATTGCTTGTGGTGGACGCGACACAAGGCGTGGAGGCACAAACCATCAGCAATCTCTATCTGGCTATTGAGGCGGGTTTGGAAATTATTCCTGTTATCAATAAAATTGACCTTCCGAGCGCTGCCACAACGATTGACTCGGTCAAGCAGCAGGTCATGGACTTGATTGGCTGCAAAGAAGAAGATATGGTTTTGGCATCGGGCAAAACAGGCATCGGTATTGACGATATTTTAGAGGCTGTTGTGGCGCGTATTCCTGCGCCGAAGGGCGACCCCGACGCTCCGCTCCGCGCTCTTATCTACGATTCCATTTTTGACCCCTACGTGGGTGTAGTGGTGAATGTGCGCATTATGGACGGTACGCTCCGCGACAAAGATAAAATTTATTTCTACGCTACTGATAAAACCTACGAAGTGGAAAATTGCGGCTATATGAAAATGAGCCGTATGCCCACCGGACAACTCTCGGCGGGCGATGTGGGCTACATCACCGCAAGCGTGAAAAATCTCCACGATACGCGTGTGGGGGATACGATAACGCACCCCGAAAACAAGGGTGAGCGTATTTCCGGGTTCAAAGAGGTGAAGCCTATGGTCTTTAGCGGGATTTATCCTGCCGATAGCGACGACTTCGAGGATTTGCGCGAGGCATTGCAAAAACTATCCTTGAATGACTCGGCAATTACCTTTGAGCCGGAAAGTTCTGCCGCTCTTGGCTTTGGCTTCCGATGCGGGTTTCTTGGCTTACTCCATATGGAGATTGTGCAAGAGCGCTTGGAGCGTGAGTTTGAACAGGTCATTGTTACAACCGTACCGACGGTTCGCTACAAATTGGTCAAGACTAACGGCGACGAAGATTGGATAGAATCGCCATCGCAAATGCCGGAAAATGTTACGTCCATTGAGGAAATTTACGAGCCTTTCATTAAAGCGCAAATTATCACTCCGACCGATTATATCGGCGCAATTATGAAGCTCTGCATGGACAGACGCGGCATATTTTTGGCAACGAACTATATCACGGAAACTCGCGTGGAGATGCTTTTCGAGTTACCACTCGGCGAAGTCATTTTCGATTTTTACGATAAATTGAAGTCCGGCACTCGCGGTTATGCTTCGTTTGATTATGAACTGATCGATGTGCGTCCGGGCAAACTTATCAAACTCGACATTTTGCTCAATGGAGAGCCTGTTGACGCGCTCTCCAGCATTGTTCACCGCGATAAAGCATACGAGTGGGGACGGAGATTGTGCGCTAAACTGAAAGAGCTTATTCCGCGCCAGATGTTCGATGTTGCAATACAAGCTGCTATCGGCGCGAAAGTTATTGCCCGCGACAATATTAGCGCAATACGCAAGAACGTCCTTGCGAAGTGCTACGGCGGTGATATTTCCCGTAAGCGCAAACTTTTGGATAAGCAAAAAGAAGGCAAAAAACGAATGAAGCAAATCGGTCGCGTAGAAGTGCCACAAGAAGCATTCTTGGCGGTCCTGAGCCTTGACAGCGACTAAAAAAAAACTGTGAACCTTTGCCTTGTCTTTCCCGTATTCTTTTGTATTCTCTTGACAAAATAACCGCTCGTTTGCAGGCTTCTGCGAAGCCGCAGCGCACAACATCTTTTCATCCTTCACTATGGCAAAATCACTCGACCAAATCCGCGCCGAATCAAAGCGCGACGCAGACCGCAAGAAAAACGGCAAAGCTAAATCCGAACGTATCAATCTCGACAAAAAGCGCGATGGCGAAAAGCCTGCCGCAAATGAAGCACCGCAATCACTCGGAGAGCTTGCTCTTTCGTGGACACGCACGATTATCGGTGCGTTTGTAATGGTAATGATTCTGAACGGTGTACTGGTTGCTTCGTTTGTTGTGCCGACTGGTTCTATGGAAAGTACCGTGATGACAGGCGATTTTCTCTTTGTGAATAAATTCATTTTTGGTCCTTCCACGCCACAAATGATACCGATTCTCAACATTCCCATCCCATACTACCGTTTTCCGGGCTTGCGCAAACCCGTCAAAGGCGATGTGATTGTTTTTATTTTCCCCGGCAACCGCGAAGAAGCAAAGCCACTGGAATTTCAGTATTATCTCAAGCGCTGCGTGGCAACGGCTGGCGACACACTGACCATTCGCGATAAACAAATCTTCATCAATGGAGTTGCTTCGGCGTTCCCACCCGAAGGTCGCTTGAGTAATTTCATTGAATCCCCCGATTCCGACGACCGCTTTCGCACATTCCCAATTGGTGCTGGCTTCACACGGGATAATTATGGACCGATTCGCATCCCGAAGCAAGGTGATGTTGTCGAACTCACACCAGTGAACCTCGCGCAGTGGGAAGTATTCATCCGCCGCGAAGGACACGAGGTTGCCACGAATGACGGAAAAATTTTGATTGACGGCAAAGAAGCCGCTCGCTATACCGTAGAGCGTGATTATTGCTTCGGTATGGGCGACAACCGCGACAACAGCCTTGACAGCCGTTATTGGGGCTTTGTGCCTGTTGATGATGTTGTCGGCACGCCGCTCATTGTCTATTGGTCATGGGAAACGAACTTACCAAGTCTGTTTGAAAAGTTTGGCACCTTGCGCCCAAGCCGTTTGGGGAAGGTTATTAACTAAACGGATATGCTGAACGGAGACAAGAATATCGAAGGGCGAAAAACAGCAGAACCCGACACAGCGCATCCGTTTCTATAAAAATTTCATTCAAGCCCTGCATTCCTGCGTGTTTGCAGGGCATTTTTATTGATTCTTTTTGCTATTGATTATGTCTTTTGCTCAACGTATCGCATTGGGTGTTGTTTTGTCGGCGCTTGCTGGTCTGGCTACTGTTTATATTGTATGGCAACGTATTGATGAAACACGCTCCTCCGTGCGGCATGACGACCACACAGAGCGCATACAAGCAGAATCCGACAAATTTTTGGCGCAATTCATCGGTATGGAAACGGGAGCGCGAAGTTACATCATCACAGGTGATTCCACGCACCTTGCGCTCTATGCCCGAACAGTCGGCGAAGTACCACTCACCGTAAAGCAGCTGCGCTCGCTGATGCAGCCTCTCACCCCAGAAACCGCATCCATTCTGAACTATCTTGATGTCGCTCTTGACAAAAAGATTGTGGAGGCTAACCAAGCAATAGCAATGCGCCGCGAACAGGGAATAAAAATTGCAGCGAATGTGCTTGTGAGAGGAAAAGCTGCAAATGTTGCAGATACTATGACGACACTGATCCAGCGATTGCAGCAGTCAGCACGCGCAGCGAATATCCAGCAATACGAAGCCGTACCAATGCAGTATCACGATAGCGCCTATCTGATGCTGTATGGGCTTGGTACGGCGATGGGCATACTTTTAGCGGCAGCATTATGGGCAATGTTTGCACAACGGCGAACATTAAAACCGATTGTGGAAGGCATTGAGAAACTTTCATTGGGTGACTTTTATCATCGCATACCACCCGGGAAGACAGCAGACACGAAGCCTATTATTGCAGCAGTAAATATTCTCGGCGAACGGATGCTCTCAATGCAAGGAAAGACGCGGCAGTCGGAGGATGTGTATGCAGATTTATTTCACGCCACGCCGGATTGTGTGTCGGTCTGGCGGGCAGTTCGTAACGGTTATGGACAAATCAGCGACTTTGAGTGTATTCTCGCTAATAACGCATGGAATATGGCGTACCATCGTTCGGTTGAATACTTCACCGGAAAGCGCATGAATAGCGCGTTGCCAAATTTTCAACCCTTATTCGAGCAATGCAAAATGATTGTGGAAGAGCATCAAAAGCTGACCATTCCTCACGTTGTAGAAGGCAAACACTATCGTTTAGTTGCCTCAAAAATGCGTGATGGATTGTTATTGCGACTCATGGAGTGAGGGAATCGTTTCAACTGACGATACAGAGCAAATAACAGAACAAATAATGTTGGGCAATAGCGACAAACTAGACTGGATTTGGCTAGGATAAAGTGATGAAAGAAAGAGCTTCGTTGCAAAATTCCCGCGAATCAACTTTATCCCAAGCAATCATAGACAAGTATTGAGATTCTAAGCCGCTAATTAGAGACTTTATTCATACCGAAGTGCTTCAATCGGATCTAATGAAGCGGCTTTCCATGCGGGATAACTACCAAAAAGAATACCGAGCAGTGTACAAATTGCCACGCTGCCAATCACCCATTCCGTTGGCACGGATGCGGAACTAAAACCAAGCGCAGAGCCGAGTGCCAGACCACCAATAAAGCCGAGGATTATCCCGAATATTCCACCAATCTGGCAAAGGGTAATTGCCTCAATTACAAACTGGCTCATAATATTCCAGCGTTTTGCGCCAATTGCCTTGCGAACACCAATTTCTCGGGTACGCTCCTTGACCGAAACAAGCATAATGTTCATAATCCCTACACCAGCCGCAATAAGCGCAATAGCACCTGACGCAAATCCGAACATGGTCAAGTAGCTTGTGAAGCCCGCAAACGATGTAGCAAGTGATTCGTTTGTTTCAATTTCAAAGTTATTATCATCGCCGGGCTTGACATTGCGCAGAGTGCGCATCACGCCTATTGCTTCATCGGTTGTAAAGCCTAAGGCTTCTTTACTGGATGATTTAACATAAATGGTGAGACTTACAAACTCGGCAAAATATTTTTGATAGATAGAAATTGGCACATAGACAAGGTCATCTAAACTTTCGCCCAGAATTGAGCCGCGCTTTTTCTGCAAACCAATAACCGTAAAGCGATGCCCCTTCACCGTTACTTGCTGACCAAGTGGTGAACCAAAGGGAAACAATCGTTCGGCAACATCGCGTCCGATAATAATCACATTGCGATTAAGAGAAATATCTTCTGCCGTGAATTCACGCCCTTCATCAATCGTTACGTTATTACACACAAAATATCCCTCGTCGATACCTTCGACGTTGACTGTCGGGTCGGTAGAAAGATTGTTTGCTTTCACAATAAGATTACTCTCGCTATCATTGATACTAATCGCTTCGGCACTTTCCATTTGACGCTTAAAATCACGTGCCATTGCGAAATCAATGGGCTTACGACTGCGATATTTCTGCCATTCGCGATTGGACATGATGATACTGGGGCGGCGGCGAATCTGGAATGTATTCTGTCCCAGTGATGCAAGCTCACCATTGACAGAGTTATTCAGCGAAGTAACAGCGGTACCTGCGCCGATAATAGCAAAAATGCCAATCGCAATACTCAAGAGCGTTAGCCCCGACCGCAACTTGTTTGCGCGGACGGCATCAAACGCCATGATGATACTTTCAATGAAAATTTTCATAGTAGAAATAAATTGAAGTCTTGGAAATTACTCGTAACGCAGCGCTTCTACGGGGTCAAGTTTCGATGCCCGCATAGCAGGAATCATACCTGCCAGCACACCGACGACAATCGAAACAACGGTAGCGATAATGAGCAAATTGGGTGGTATGTAAGGAGTAAGGAACGTAACCTCACCAAAGCGCACAACAGCAAACATCACAACCGAACAAAGAACAAACGCAATAAGCGCACCCAAGAAGCATAGCGATGAGGCTTCTACAAGGAATTGGAAGAGAATAGAGCGACGACGCGCTCCAAGAGCTTTACGAATACCGATTTCCTTTGTCCGTTCAGTAACGGACACGAACATAATATTCATAATGCCGATAATGCCTACCAAAAACGAAAGTGCCGTCAAGCCAATTCCCACAGCCCAAACGCCAAGACGCAGATTGGCAATATTGTCTCGGAATGCTTGCGACTCATTGACCGCAAAATTATCCTCTTCGCCGGGCTGAAGTTTGCGAATTTGCCTCATATGCCCTACAGCTTCCATCTTTGCATTTTCAATATTTTCTTCACCGCCGGCTTTAATTGCTACGGAGATATTTTTCATCATTTTATTGCCGCCGGAGTAGATATTGAGGAACGCTTTAATCGGAATGATAATTTGGTTGTCTATCCATGGCGGAGCAAACATAGAGCCTTGTTTCTCAATTTTGCCGATGATGGTGAAGGTAACGCCTTTTATCTTGAGTTCTTTACCAACGGGGTCAGCACCCTCACCAAAGAAATTTTTCACTACATCGTAGCCAATCACGCAGACATTGCTGCTGTACATATCCTCAACCGGTGAAAAAAAGCGCCCTGTTTTTATCACCCCTGCGGCAATATCCGCATAGACACTATTTGCGCCCACGACCGTCAGTCCGGTGAAATTATCACTGCCGGATTTGACCGTAGCGTTCCACTTGCGGGCAAGCACTGAAGAGGCTTCGGCACTTTGCATTCGCTCGACGAGTTCTTCGCACTGCCGAAGCGTCATATCCGGGCGATTCATCGTTTCGCGCCACGATTTACGTCCTGCCCAATCCCATTTGTCAATGTAGATTACATCAGTGCCAAGCGTTGAAATAGCTTGTTCAAAGGCAAAATCCAGCCCTTGCAAGAACCAGCCCATAAAAATCACAAACGCAATACCAATCACAACCCCAAGCGATGTCAAGCCCGAACGAAGTTTGTTGGAACGGATTGCGCTAAAAGCAATTTTTATACCTTCAAGTATTTGTGACCACATAACGTTGGAAGAATAACAAATGGTAAGGAACGTAAGAAAAATAAGTTGCTAAAGTTCTTTGGCTTCG
>JACVZY010000096.1 GCA_014654705.1 Ignavibacteria bacterium | reverse complement strand
AGGCTCTCGGCGAATAATCGGACTGCGACTGCTGCCCTCACTGTTGTCAGGTAGGAATAACAAACTGCAAACAATATCCAAAATCACGGTTATCTTCTTACCTTGTAAAGGTATGATAACCGTGATTTTCTTCATAGAAGACAGTTCTTCGCATCAGGAAATTTGCCGCGCATCGAAAATAATTTTGGATATTTCGGCTTGAAATCTTATTTTAGGACAAGATAGTCTTTTAACTGCCAAACGAGCGAATCCTCATCAAAACACCACATAGTTCGGTTGTTTGTTCGGCATTAACAAGAAATAAATTTAGGACAAAATGCTCTTTTGACTTGAAAAGGTGATTCATTTTTTCACACCGCCTTATGAACATGGACATTCCCATACCAAAGCCGACAGATGCTGTATTGCATCTTCAGGATTCGCAGAATAACGATGTGCGCGCTGCGGAGCAAACGCATTTGAATACCCATTGCCATCACTGCGGGGAGGCTTGCGCAGGTGCAAGCATTACCACCGATGACAAAGTCTTCTGCTGTGAGGGATGCAAGTTCGTCTATGAGCTTTTGCGCGATAATAACCTTTGCACCTACTACGACATCAGCGCCCAGTCTGGCGTTTCTTTCAAGGGAATTGTTTCGGACAAGCGCCGAAGCCGCTTTGACTACCTCGACGACGTGCGAACACGCGAGCGCCTTCTCGAATTTAGCAACGGCACTGTGGCAAAAACAACGTTTCATTTGCCACAAATCCACTGTTCGTCCTGTCTCTGGCTTTTAGAAAAATTACACAAATTGAACGACGGTGTTATTTCCTCGCGGGTGGACTTCATGCATAAAGAAGTCAGTATCACCTTTAACCCTCACCAAATCTCACTGCGCGAGGTGGTCGAATTGCTCACCACAATCGGATACGAGCCTGAATTGCATCAGCAAAACGTCAGCGATGCGCCGGATAAGACACTAAACGGCTCCCAGCCAAATACAACATCGCTGTATCTTAAAATCGGCATCGCAGGTTTTGCCTTCGGCAACACAATGGTATTCAGTTTTCCCGAATATCTCTCTGGCGTTGGCGAACTTGATCCGCGTCTGAGAATGTTTTTCGGCATGATGAGTATTGCGCTTGCGCTGCCCGTACTGCTTTACTCGGCATCGGGCTATTTTCAATCGTCGTGGCAAAGTCTGAAGCAGCGCCACATCAATCTTGATGTACCAATTGCCATTGGTATTCTCACTCTCTTTTTGCGCAGCGCCTTCGAGATTGCAAACGGCACAACGAGCGGCTATCTGGATTCCTTCACGGGACTTGTATTTTTGCTGCTGTGCGGAAAACTTTTTCAACAAAAAACTTTTGACGCCATTGCCTTCGACCGCGATTACAAATCGTATTTTCCTATCGCAGTCAGCGTTCTGCGTAAGACTGCAAGCGGTATTCAGGAAACAACTATCCCGCTTTCGGCACTGGGCGTGGGCGAGCACATGATTATTCGGAATAACGAACTTATTCCTGCCGATAGTGTGCTGGAATCAGCCGTCGGGCATGTGGATTATAGCTTCGTAACGGGTGAATCAGCTCCAGTCGAGGTTTTGAGCGGTAATCTCATCTACGCTGGTGGGCGAGTGATGGGCGCGGCGCTGGAAATGACAAGTGTGAAGGATGTTTCGCAAAGCTACCTCACTTCGCTGTGGAATAACGAGGCATTTCAAAAGCAGCCCAAGAGCGCATTAGAACAGGTTTCGGATACTTTTGGCGCATACTTCACGGTGTTTGTCTTGGCGCTTGCGGGCGTGGCGTTCTTGGCTTGGTTGCCCAATGTAGGTGCTGCTGTCAATGCCGCGACCGCTGTGCTGGTGATTGCGTGTCCGTGCGCCATGACGCTTGCGGCTCCCTTTGCGCTCGGATGGGCGCTCAAAATTTTCGGCACTGCGGGGTTTTATCTCAAAAATACTTCTACTGTGCTTGAACTCACCCGCATCAACGCGATTGTGTTCGATAAAACCGGAACGCTGACCAATGCACGAACAAACCGTGTGCAGTACAATGGACAAGGAATGAAGCCTCATGAGCAGGAATATCTTGCTGCAGCGCTTCGGCATTCCACGCACCCACTCACGCGGAGTATTGCGGCAGTGATGCACTATGCCGCTGCTCCGTCGTTGCTCACTATCAGCGACTACGAAGAAATACCCTCGCGTGGCTTTCAGTGCCGCGTCGAAGGACATTCCATGCGTGTTGGTTCGGCTGAATTTGTCGGTAGTGCTATGCTACAAAGTCGTATTTCATCATTCAAAACAGCACCTCACCGCTTGCAAGCAGAGCGTTTGCTGTCGCAAAGCCAGCACGCGCAAGGCGCACAAGTGCATATTGCCATAGACGGCTCGTATAAAGGTCATTTTACCATCAATGCCGAGTATCGAAGCGGCTTGCGAGCGCTTTTTGAAAAACTACGCCCTAAACACAATCTCTATCTGCTCTCCGGCGATAACGACGCTGAACACGAGACCTTGAGCGACCTCTTCACCGATGACCGCGCAATGGCGTTTTTCCAAACTCCGCAGGATAAATTGGATTGCGTGAGAGCTTTGCAAGAAAGCGGACTCAGCGTGGCAATGGTCGGTGACGGACTGAATGATGCCGGAGCGCTTCGGCAAAGTAATGTCGGCATTGCGCTTGCCGAAGAACGCGGCACGTTTTCGCCCGCGTGTGATGCAGTGATGGCGGCGGATAAACTTGGCAGATTGTCGGATTTCATAGGCTTTGCAGTGTACACGCGCCGCGTGATCATCGCCGCTTTTTGGATTTCCGTTTTCTATAATATCATCGGGCTGACGTGTGCGGTGATGGGCTTGTTGTCGCCCTTGGTGAGCGCTATTCTTATGCCGCTCAGTAATGCGACGGTCATCGGCTTCACTACATCAGCCACAATATTGGGCGCAAAACTGCGCAAAATCTCACACTCGGAGAACTAACAATGGCAACAGAAATGGTGATGATACTTGTCGGCTTCAGCACGGCTTTCGCATTGACGTTTTTAGCAGCCTTCATCTGGGCGGTAAAATCGGGGCAGTTCAAAGACAGCACCACGCCTGCGATGCGTATGCTTGTGGACGACAAAGAATGAAGGAGTAGTGTTGAGCATTGAATGATGAGTTTTGAGTCGGGGAGATTTCTCCAGCGCTTATCAAAAAGTCTGTGGTTACAATAAACCTGTGGCAAAATTCATTCAAAACTCACAATTCAGCACTACCAATATTTTGAATTCAAGGCACATATTGTTTCACTTTTATTGAGGAGTCATGCGATGTCAACAGTTGAGACATTTCATTACGACAACAAGATAGTACGCGATTTCAGCATTGCCACTATCGCTTGGGGACTTGTTGGCTTTTTAGTCGGCTTGATAGTCGCGTTAAAGCTGGTATTCCCGGACTTTTTGGGTTTTATTCCGGTTCTTTCTTACGGTCGCTTGCGCCCGTTGCACACGAACGCCGTGATTTTTGCCTTTGCGGGCAATGCCATTTTTGTGGGTGTGTATTATTCGCTTCAGCGTCTCTGCAAGGCGCGTATGTTCAGCGATACACTGAGTAAAGTACACTTCTGGGGATGGCAGCTCATTATTGTTTCCGCCGCGCTCACGCTTCCGCTTGGCATTACGACGAGCAAGGAATATGCGGAGTTGGAGTGGCCCATTGACATAGCAATTACGCTGGTCTGGGTGGCGTTCGGAGCAAATATGTTCGGCACGATTCTCAAACGCCGCGAAAAACACCTCTATGTGGCGATTTGGTTCTATATCTCCACTTTCCTGACTGTGGCACTTTTGCACGTGGTCAATTCGTTTGAACTGCCGGTGTCATTTTTGAAAAGTTACTCGTTTTATGCAGGTGTGCAGGATGCGCTTGTGCAGTGGTGGTACGGACACAACGCCGTTGCATTCTTCCTCACCACACCGTTTCTGGGGATGATGTACTATTTCATTCCCAAAGCCGCGAACCGTCCGGTGTTTTCCTACCGCCTGTCCATCATTCACTTTTGGGCGCTCATTTTCATTTATATCTGGGCGGGTCCGCACCACCTTCTCTACACAGCACTGCCTGACTGGGCGCAATCGCTTGGCGTGGTGTTTTCCTTTATGCTCATTGCTCCGTCGTGGGGTGGCATGATTAACGGGCTAATGACGCTGAGGGGCGCATGGGACCGCGTCCGCGAAGACCCCGTTCTGAAATTTATGGTTGTCGGCGTTACTGCTTACGGTATGTCCACTTTTGAAGGTCCGATGATGTCGCTCAAAAACGTGAACGCCATCACGCACTATACCGATTATGTGATTGGTCACGTCCACATCGGCGCCTTGGCGTGGAATGGTGGTTTGGCGTTTGGGGTGCTGTATTACGTCATTCCAAAAATGTTCCGCACCAACATTTTCTCCAACAAACTCGCAAACTTCCACTTCTGGGCAGCAACGCTCGGCATTGCGTTCTACGCTATTCCTCTCTACTGGGGCGGCATCACGCAAAGCCTGATGTGGAAAGAGTTCACATCGGAAGGCGTATTGCGCTATCCGAATTTCCTTGAAACCGTTACGCAAATTATCCCAATGTACGCTATGCGGGCAGTCGGAGGGACGCTGTACATCATTGGTGCTTCAGTAGGCGCATACAACCTCTACAAAACTGCCAAAAGTGGTGCGCTCGTGGCAAACGAGGAAGCACACGCCGCGCCGCTTACTGCCGAGCCGGAACCGACGGGAACATACTGGCACCGCGTCTTGGAGGGCAAACCGATTCAGTTTGCGCTCTTTAGCTTGGTGGCGGTCGTCATTGGTGGTGTAGTGGAATATATTCCGACTATTCTCATCAAATCAAACATCCCAACAATTTCCAGCGTAAAGCCCTACACGCCGCTTGAAATCGAGGGGCGCGATATTTACATCAAAGAAGGCTGCGTTGGCTGTCATTCTCAGATGGTTCGTCCGTTC
Organism: Ignavibacteria bacterium; assembly: GCA_014654705.1. Classification (GTDB taxonomy): domain Bacteria; phylum Bacteroidota; class Ignavibacteria; order Kapaibacteriales; family UBA4661; genus PH2015. The sequence continues at coordinate 17,705 of JACVZY010000096.1, read as the reverse complement.
CGCTCAGAGACGGTGCGCTACGGCGAGTATTCCAAAGCAGGAGAATTTGTCTATGACCACCCCTTCTTGTGGGGATCGAAGCGCACGGGACCTGACTTACACCGTGTCGGGGGGAAATATCCTGACTCGTGGCACTATATGCACTTCAAGAACCCACAAACTATCTCGCCCGGTTCGATTATGCCCGCTTACCCATGGCTTTCGGACACAAAAGTTGACCAAAGTCATATTGAGGGCAAAATTATCACGCTGCGCCGCTTAGGTGTTCCATATCCCGAAGGCTTTGAAAAACAAGCAAATGCGGACATGAAAGCACAAGCCGAAACGGTTGCCAAGCGCCTTGCCGATGGCGGTGCGCAGGTTGACCCGCAGTCGGAAATGGTCGCACTGATTGCTTACTTGCAGCGCCTCGGCACAGACATTAAGCACGCGCCAAAAGAGGAAATCGAAGGCAGTAAGCCGCAAGCTGACGCAAAATAATCATCATCTTTCGCTGGGGGCTGACCGCATTTGTAACGGTCAGCCCCAGGCTTCAAACCGAGAAATAATCATGACAAAAAATGTTCTTCAATCTATCGCGGGCGCAGATGTCTTCGCAATCTTCTCGCTTCTGCTTTTTGTGGCGGTCTTTGTGCTGATGCTCTTTTTTGTGATGCGCTCCAGCAAGCAGTACATCAACCGCATGGCAGCATTGCCGCTTGAGGATGACGAGATTCTTACCAATGCCCTGACAACAGACAACACGAAATAATCACTTTTTAAGGAATACAATCATGGCAAAATATCAAGAAACGCCGATGGAGAACCATGAGGCGGACGGGATCAAGGAGTTTGACAATAACCTCCCGCGCTGGTGGCTCTACGGCTTTTATTTTACAATCATTTTTGGCATCGCCTACCTTGTGCAGTACCATTTTATGGGTTCGGGCAACGTCATGAAGGATGAGTATGCGCAGGAAATGAAAGAAGCGGAAGTGAAGTATAAACTTGCCGCTGCAAACACTTCCAACACCGCACGAAAACTTGTTCTCTTGACCGACCCCACGAATATTGCCGAAGGAAAAAAATTGTTCACCGGTGCAAACCTTTGCTATACCTGTCACCGCGAGGACGGGGGCGGCTTGGTGGGACCAAATCTTACCGATGATTACTGGATACACGGCTCCTCGCTTGATTCGATTGTTGCCAGTATCGAACATGGTTATCCTGATAAAGGGATGTTGCCCTACGGCAATAACACGAAGCTGAGCGACAAAGAAGTCTTGCAGATAGCAAGTTTTGTTGCATCCATGCACGGCACCAATCCGCCCAATCCCAAGCCGATAGACCCGGCTGTCGAGAAAAAGGAAGAATGGAAAGTGCAGTAATCTTCTGATAAGTGAATGTTCTGACAAATAGCGAGTGTAGCCCACTGCAAATGTGGGCTACACCATTCGCAGGAAAGCTACCGCACGATTTCACCACCATATTTTCGCGTCATTATGGAAACCTCCAATTATTTTGAACTTGATGTCTTGAATGAAGAGCATCAAAATTTTCGCAATGAACTTGCCACTATCAATAAAGACGGCAGCCGCAAATGGGTCTATGCGCAGGAGTCGCAGGGGCGCTTCACAAAGGCGCGGAGCGTAGTTGCATACTCGCTGCTCACGTTTCTCGTCGTTACGCCTTTTATTCGGGTGAATGGAAATCCGCTCGTGCTGCTCAATGTCATCGAACGAAAATTTATCATTTTGGGCGTGGTTTTCTGGCCCCAAGATTTTTACCTTGTTGTGCTGTCACTCTTGACGTTCATTCTTGGCATTGGCGTATTTACGTCGCTTTTAGGTCGCATCTGGTGCGGCTGGACGTGTCCGCAGACAATTTTTCTGGAGTTTGTGTTTCGGAAAGTGGAGTTTTTGATAGAAGGCAACGCTCGTCAGCAAATTGCGCTGGACAAAGCGCCGATGAGCGCCACCAAATTCGCCCGCAAAGCGCTCAAACACTCGATTTTTATTGTTTTGGCATGGATGATTTGTAATCTCTTTTTGTCGTACATTATCGGCACCGATGAATTATTCGCCATTATTACTTCGCCACCAAGCCAGCATATAAGCGGTCTAACGGCAATGGTGGTTTTTAGCGGTCTGTTCTATGGAGTATTTGCTCGCTTCCGTGAGCAAGCGTGTGTGGTAGCGTGTCCCTACGGGCGCTTTATGTCGGCACTCGTTGACCCCGACACCATCGCCGTTACCTATGACTTCAAACGTGGTGAGCCGCGCCACAAGCCTACCAAAGCCGACAAAACAGGAGCGAACACCGAACCGCGCGGCGACTGTATTGACTGTGGGCAATGCGTCATGGTGTGCCCGACGGGTATTGATATTCGCAACGGCATTCAGCTTGAGTGCGTGAACTGTACCGCCTGCATTGATGCTTGCGATACGGTGATGACAAAAATCAAAAAACCGAAGGGGCTGATTCGGTACGCTTCGGCAAATGCTATCAAGCATGGAGCCGTGAACCCTTTCAATACTCGCGTCAAAGGTTATATTAGTGTTCTTTCGGTGATGCTTATTGTTTTAACGACACTTTTTCTTCGCCGCCCGGAAATGGAAGCAATCGTTATGCGGCAGCCCGGCACGCTGTTCCAAAAAGTCGGCGGTGATAGCATTGCAAACTTCTACACGCTTCAGCTCATCAACAAAACCTTTACCCAGAAGAACGTAGAAATGCGCGTTCTGGAGCCGCAAGGAGCCAGTTTAACGCCGCTTGGAGACTACAGCCGCGTAGCAGTGCAAAACGTACAGCACGGACGTTTTTTCGTGGCAATCCCGAAGACCGCTCTGCATGGCGCGTACAATACTGTTCGCTTCGGCGTCTTCGTGGATGGCAAATTGGTTAAAGAAAATACAACAACGTTTATTGCGCCGGAGAAGTAAATACAAATGCTTTTTCATTTTTCAAAAAAACATCATGCAAACTCTCGCAGAATCTCATCCCGTTACTACTAACGTTGCTTCTCAACGAAAAAGCGGTAGAGCGTGGATTATCGGTGTTGCCGTCGTGTATAGCGCTTTTGCTATCGGAACGGTCTCAATGGTCGCGCTCACGATGACGCATAAAGTTGACCTTGTGAGCGATAAGTATTACCAACAAGAAGTGGCGTATCAAAGCCGTATTGATGCGGCAAATAGGGCAAAAGCCCTTTCGGAGCCGGTAACGTGGCGTATTGTGCAAAGCGCAACAGGAAAGGTGCTGGAAATCACCTACCCGGAAAGCATGGCAAAACAAGGGCTTTCAGGCACTATCACGCTTTTGCGCCCTTCGGCGATGGGCGTGGATAAAACAATTGCCATTGCGCCCGATGCCAATGGCAAGCAGCGCGTCCCGCTTCAGGGCTTGCTTCCGGGGTTTTGGTCGCTTTCGCTGGAATGGCAAGCAGGCGGAACCAGCTACTACAAAGAATCTGATGTGAACTTGTAGAAAAATCGGTCATGAATTTGGCAAAGAATTTCAAGAAAATATGTACTTTGTTGTCCTTCATCTCAGCCTCTCTATTACTTCTCACTTTCGTAATCAAACACGTAGAGAGCTACCATTATGCGCCAGAACGCCAAATCTCAATATGCCAAGACTGCTGTTACTGATTCGTTCGTCCCTCCCAACATCTTGCGGCTTGTACTGAGTGGGTTATTGTTTATGTCGGTCATAATTATTCTCCGTGGTTTTATGCTCTGGCGCACACAAATGCCTGCTCAGAGCATCGCTACACTGACAAATCAGATAGGGCAAGTGCGCTATCTCAGCCATAGTATGGCGCGTCGTGCGCATGAGATAGCCATGCACCAGATGGGGACTCTTTCGCCGAGAGATAGTGTACGCTTGTTGCAAATGCTTGATGCGGAGGCTGCTTTGCTCCTGCAACGCACCAATGAAATAGAGGCTATTGCGAGGCAAGACTACGATTCAGATACGTCTGCTTCTGATTACCGACAGATACGTATGCTCTCACGCCGTTATACAACGATTGTTCAAGCCGTTACCGCAGGCAACAAAAATCTGAATGTGCGCGAGGAGTACGACCGCGCTGTCGAGACAAGTACCCATCTGGTTGCTGCTGTCAATCGTTTGCTGCAAGACCGTGAAGAACGCTTCACCGTGCAGCAAAGCAGAATCAATATGCTCAATCTCTCCACGCTGCTTCTAACCGTAGGTCTCTTGGGAGCTTGGGCGTTGATATTTTGGCGAGCACAGCGTCGGTATCAGACGATAGCACATCGGCACGTCGTCTTAAAACAGCAGGCAGAAAAGGAGCGTGTTGCAGTAGAGAGCCTTGTCAATGCCGTCAACGGTATTTTCTGGGAAGCAGACGCCGAAACGTTCCAATTCACCTATATCAGTGAAGCCGTTGAGAAGATTCTTGGCTACACTGCCCATGAATGGATGGGCAGTCCTACGTTCTGGCAAGATCATCTTCATCCTGATGAACGACAGGCAAAAATTGATTTCTGCATGGCTGCCACCCAAGATAAACAAGACCATGATTTTGAATACCGATTCATCAAAGCGGACGGCACTGTGGTATGGCTGCGTGATATTGTGACGGTCGAAGTGGAGAACGGCAAAGCAGTGCGTTTGAAGGGCATTATGGTGGATATTACCGAGCAGAAACACCAAGCGCGAGAACTCCGCAATGCCGAAGAGCACTTTCGGAGTGCCGTGAACGCTCTGGGCGAGGGAATTGTCTTGCAGGATAGCAATGGAGGTATTGTATTCTGCAATCCACGTGCGGAAGAAATTTTGGGGTTAAGTGCTGACCAGATGACAGGGCGAACATCGTTGGATCCGCACTGGCGAGCAGTGCATGAGGACGGTACGCCCTTTCCGGGCGCAGAGCATCCTGCGATGGTAACACTCCGCACTGGTGAGGGACAGCATAATGTGGTGATGGGCGTTCATAAGCCAAATGGTGAATTAACGTGGATTCTGGTAAATTCACAGCCAATCCATTACACCAGCACCGTCGAGGTCTCAGGTGTCGTTGCCTCGTTTACCGATATTACGATTCAGAAGCAGCAAGAAGAAGAGCTTCGCCACACCGGCGAACGCTTCCGCAATCTTTTTCTGCATAGTAGAGATGCTATTCTTGAAACAGCGGTTGATGGTCGAATTGTCAGCGCTAACCCCGAAGCCTGCCGGATTTTTGGAAGAACCGAAGAGGAAATTATTTGCATTGGTCGAGCGGGAGTCGTGGACGGAACCGACCCACGATTACCGATACTGGCGAAGGAGCGTGCCGAAAAAGGCTATGCTTTTGGCGAACTCACGTTTATTCGGGGAGACGGGACGCTTTTTCAAGGCGAAGCCTCCTCCAGCGTCTTTTCTGTCGGCGATACGGTGATGCATACAAGCATGATTATCCGTGACATTACCGAGAGAAAGAAAACCGAGCAAACACTGAAAGAAAGCGAAGAACGTTTCCGTTTGATTACGGAAAACACGCTGGATTTGATTGCGCAGCATACTCCGGAAGGAAACTATACCTACATTAGCCCGTCGGTAGAAATGATTCTGGGCTACAAGTCGGAAGAATTGCTGGGAAAAAATCCTTATGACTTATTTCACCCCGATGATCAGGAGCGCATTCGGAATGAATCGCACGCCCAAGCGCTGCGGGGAGAGATAGGCAAAAACATCACCTACCGCATACTATGCAAAGACGGCTCGTATCGCTGGCTGGAGACCAAGATCAAACCTCTTTTTGCCGATGGCACAAGCACTATTACGGCGCTACAAACCTTTTCGCGCGATGTAACCGAACGCACTCAGGCAGAAGCAAAACTACGGGAGAATGAACAATTTATTTCACGGCTGCTGCAGGCGGTGCCGGGCGGGGTGTACGTCTTCGACATGGATGAAAATAGAAACGTATTTGCGACCGATTCCCATACAACCTTGCTTGGTTATTCCCCGCAAGAAATTCAAGCAATGGGAGCAACATTTATTGACCAATGTTTCCACCCGGAAGACAGAGACGAATTGAGAAAGCATATTGAGCGCCTCGATACAAACCCTATTGGCACTGTTTCCGACCTGACCTACCGCTTCCGGCATAAAGACGGACGTTGGATTTGGCTCTTGAGTAGGGAGGTAGTCTTGGAACACAACAGTCAGACCGATAAACATGTACAGCATTTAGGGGTTGCCATTGATGTTACCGCGCTCAAAGAGGCGCATCGTGAACTCGCCGAATCCAATGAGCGCCTGAGAACACTCATTGCATCCATCCCTGTGCCTATTGCCGTTAACCGCGTGCACGACGGGAAAGCGCTCTACAACAATGCAGCTCTGCGAGAATATTTCAATCTTCCTTCCGATATTGCCCTTCACCCCGAGAGTATTAACTTTTACGCTCACTCGGAAGACAGAGCGCGCTTTGTGGAGGAATTACAAAGCAAGGGCAAAGTGGATAAGCAGGAAATTCATCTCAAGACGTTGCAAGGCGAGGATAGGTGGGGAATTGTTTCTGCAATGCCATTAACTTTCAATGGTGACCAAGCCGTTGTCGCAGCATTCAACGACATTACGAAGCGCAAAAATGCGGAGGATGCCCTTCTTCGGAGCGAGGCGAATCTGCGGGCGGTCTTCGATGCTTCGGTGCAGATTCATTATCTCATCACGCCGGATTTTCGTATTGCTGCGTTTAATAAGCTCGCCGGCGAGATAGTTCGTCAGACTTTGAGTAAAGAACTCTTTGTTGGTGCTGACATACGTAATTATACAGTTCCGGGCGAAGAGAAATTATTTGAACAGCACTTTGCTAAAGCATTGAGTGGTGAGAACGTAGAATTTTCAAGATTAATCACACTGCCCGAACAAGCACCACTCTGGTTTGCATATCAATTTCTGCCTGTTCACGCTGCCGATGGAACCGTTATTGCTGTTTCTTTCAGCGCTCTGGACATTACCGCACAAAAAAATGCAACGAACAAGCTGCTGAGAAGCGAGCAGCGCTACCGCTCCTTTATCGAACTGCAAGGAACATATTTTATTCGTACTGATTTAGAGGGTAGGTACACCTACGCCAGTCCTTCGATGGTAAGAGAGTACAGCCTGGGCGGTGCATCCGTTATCGGTAAGCTCGGATACGAACACATTATTCCCGACGATCACGACCTAGCCCGCCAGACGGTGGAGCGTTGCTTCCAAGCTCCCGGAATGCCATTTTTCGTCACGCTCCGAAAGCCTCACGTTTCGGGTGACATCAGGACAACCGAATGGGAATTTATTGCAATTTCTGATAGTGATGGTAGCATATCCGAGATTCAATGCGTCGGGCACGACGTAACCGCGCGCGTGGCAGCACACGAAGAAATCATCATGCTCAATAAAACGCTGGAATTGCGTGTGGAACAGCGCACACAAGCATTGGTAGCGCTCAACAACGAAAAGAACGAGTTTCTCGGTATTGCCGCGCACGACCTAAAGAATCCGCTTGCCGGTATTCTTTCCAGCGCGGAGATTTTACAACGCTACTATGCTGACAATACACAAGTGAAGCGCTTTGTCGATATGATTATAAGCGCAAGTGACCAAATGATGGAGATTATTACCAATCTGCTGGATGTCAATCGCCTCGAAAGCGGCAAAATGATGCTGAATCTCAATCCGATAAGCCTCGCGGTCATAGAACCGATTGTGGAAGAATATCAGCAACGCGCCTCTCGGAAGGGAATTGTTATCCATTGCGAATCGTCCGCCGATAGACCTGTACCTGTTGTGCTGGCAGACGAGCAAGCACTATGGCAGTTAGTAGATAATCTTGTTTCCAACGCCGTGAAATACTCTCCGCACTGGAAAAATGTGTGGGTACGTCTGCTACGGCAGACCAACGAAAGTGGCACGCTGGTTGGTCGCATAGAGGTGAAGGACGAAGGACCGGGGATTAGCGAGGAGGACAAGAAAAGAATGTTTAGCAAGTTTGAACGCCTGACAGCACAGCCCACAGGGGGCGAGAATTCAACGGGCTTGGGCTTGTCTATTGTCAAAAAACTGGTAGAAATGCAAAACGGGCATATTTGGTGCGAAAGCGAACTGGGCAAGGGCGCGACGTTTATTGTCGAATTACCACTTGCAGATACTTCTTCTCTGGCAGCAGAAACGCCGACACATTCTTTAACCACTATCACTGGTCAGGTACGAAATTAGCGATTATTTAATGGTGGAAGGCAGATGTGAAAATTATACCAGTAATCCAGACAATCCCAATCAACCCCAGATGAGTACCATAATTTCCGAAGTTTTCAGTATCAAACAAATTACGACTAAGCATCTGGACGGTAATATATTGGAACACAGACAGGAATGTCTGTGCTACCGAAGCCAGATTTTATGCCGTAGCACAGACATTCTTGTCTAATTTAAGATAATTTCGTTCAATACCTTACATAAAATGAAACAGACTTACAACCGAACTCATGCTGTGGTGCGCTTTGCGGGCGATTCCGGTGATGGAATACAGGTCATTGGTTCGCAGTTTGCAACGGCTTCCGCGCTTGCTCATAACCAAATCCGCACGATGCCCGATTTCCCTTCCGAAATTCGTGCACCCGAAGGTACGCCCTCCGGTGTGAGCAGCTTTCAGTTGCACTTTGGTACGGGCGAAGTCTATTCTGCGGGCGATATGTGCGATTGTCTGGTGGCAATGAACGCAGCAGCACTCAATGTGTGTCTCAAAGATGTGCGGCGCGGCGGAACGATTATTGTCAACACCGCAGGCTTCACGGAGAAATTTTTACGCCTTGCCGGATACGCCGAGAACCCGCTTGAAACAACACTTTTGCAGTCGTTCAACGTTGTCGCGCTTGACATAACGCGTCTTGCTTCGCTTGCCGTACGCGAACTCACGCTTTCCACCAAAGAAACCGAGCGGGTGAAAAACTTTTTTGCGCTGGGGCTGATGTACTGGCTCTTTAGCCGTCCGATGGCGCAGACCGTGGCATGGATAGAAGAAAAATTTGCCAAAACACCGATTCTTGCCGAGGCGAACAAACTCGCACTTACCGCAGGCTGGAACTATGCCGACAGCACGGAAACTCTCACCGAACGATACATGGTCGAGCCTTCCGAACTGATAAGCGGGCGTTACCGAAGCCTGACAGGAAATGTTGCCGCAGCGCTGGGACTGATTGCCGCAAGTATTCAAGCGCGGTTGCCGCTTTTTTTCGGCGGCTATCCCATCACACCCGCCAGCGACATCCTGCAAACTCTCGTGCAGCACAAACGCTTCGGCGTACAGGTCTTTCAAGCAGAAGATGAAATCGCGGCTATTGCTTCAGCGCTGGGCGCGTCATTTGGCGGCAATCTGGCAGCAACTGCCACAAGTGGTCCCGGAATGTCGCTCAAAACCGAGGCGCTGGGGCTGGCAGTGATGGCAGAATTACCGCTTGTGGTCATCAACGTCCAACGCGCAGGACCAAGTACGGGCATGCCGACTAAAACCGAGCAAGCCGACCTTTTTCAGGCGCTCTACGGACGGCACGGCGAAGCACCCATTCCGGTTCTGGCAGCAGAATCTCCGGCGGACTGCTTTCGGATAAGCTATGAAGCGGCGCGGATTGCACTCAAATATCGGACACCCGTCATTGTGCTTTCCGATGCCATGCTTGCCAATGGCTCGGAGCCGTGGAAAATTGCCACGACGGACGAATTACCGCCAATACAGGTGAATTTCTCCCAAAATGCCAGTGATTTTGCACCCTTTCTACGCGATGAAATCACGCTTGCACGGGACTGGGCAATTCCCGGAACGAAAGGACTGGAGCACCGTTTGGGTGGATTAGAAAAGCAAAGCGGAACGGGCGCTATCAGCCAAGATGCCCAGAACCATGCACAAATGGTGGCGTTCAGAGCGAGCAAGATTGACGGTATTGTCAGAGAGATTCCGCCGCAAGAAGTCTTTGGCGCTGAGGCAGGAAAAATTCTGGTCATTAGCTGGGGCAGCACGTTTGGTGCGATTCGTGAGGCTGTCGCTCATCTGCAAAAAGACGATATAACCGTAGGACACGCGCATTTGCGGTACATTCACCCTTTTGCAGCAAATCTAGGTGAAATTATCAATCATTTTGAACATATTATTGTCGCCGAGCTTAATGCAGGTCAACTCATTCATATTTTGCAAGATACATTTTGCAAAAAAATGGAGCATTTCTCTAAAATAAACGGACAACCTTTCAAGGCAGAACAGATCACGGTGTTTATTCGAGAAATGTTGGCACGGAAAGAGGTTTCGACCTCACCACCGCGACTTTCTGCACCGATAGCCGCTTGAAAATGTCCGCCAAGTCGGTCACGGCTTCGCACAAAGAAATGTCTATCAAGAGTGTGTGCTTTTTGCACTCTTTGCATGAATTTCTCACGTGAACCCAAAAAACTTCTCTCACAACCGTTTCATTTTGCATCGTATGTCAACCCTTATCGAAACTGTTACCGTCGGCGACGGAACGCACGAATGTGCTTTTTCCATCAAAGACCTGAAGCCTGCGGGCGACGTGCGGTGGTGCGCCGGATGTGGAAATTACTCCGTTTTGTCGCAAGTGCAAAAACTCTTGCCCGAACTCGGCGTTCCGCGCGAAAATATCGCCTTCATATCGGGAATTGGCTGTTCGAGCCGCTTTCCGTACTATATGAACACGTATGGTTTTCACACAATTCACGGGCGCGCAGCCGCCGTCGCATCGGGGCTGAAAGTAGCGCGACCGGATTTGTCGGTGTGGGTCGTGACGGGCGATGGCGACGCGCTCAGTATTGGCGGGAATCACACGATTCATCTTTTGCGCCGCAACATTGATTTGAACGTGCTGCTTTTTAACAATCAAATTTATGGATTGACTAAAGGGCAGTATTCGCCTACGTCGCAGCACGGGCAGGTGACGAAATCATCACCCGCCGGGATGCCGGGCTATCCGTTTGACCCGGTGTCGCTTGCACTCGGCGCGGGTGCTTCCTTTGTGGCGCGAACGCTTGACCGCGACTTGCGGCATTTGGGCGTGATGCTCCGCCGCGCTGCCGAACACAAAGGCACGTCGTTTCTGGAGATTTACCAAAACTGCGTCGTTTTCAATGACGGTGCATTTGAGAATTTTACTGACAAAGCCACAAAGCCCGAAAACACGCTGTTTCTGGAACACGGCAAGCCGCTCATCTTCGGAGCAAACAGCGAAAAAGCAATCCGTCTGGACGGCGTGGAGCCGCGCGTGATTTCTCTGGGCGACGGCGAACACTCGGTTTCGGATGCACTCGTCTATGACGAAACGAACCCGAATCTTGCTTTTATCATCGCCGGAATGAGTCGTAATCCAGATTTACCGCGCCCTGTAGGTGTTTTTCTCGCAGTGGAGCGCCCTTGTTTTGAAGAAGAACTTACCACGCAAATACAAGCAGATGCTCAAAAGTATAGTACGGACAAACCCTTCGAGCCAAGTCTGGAAGCGCTCTTTGCGTCGGAAGATGAGTGGACAGTTGCTTTGCATCATTAACACGTTCGCAATAAATCCGAGTAATCGGTGAAATCCTCTTCAATCCGCGTCAAAATCAATCGAACACAACTATGCTCTACGCCGCATTTATCCTGGGCTTTGCGGGAAGTTTTCACTGCATCGCCATGTGCGCCCCCATCACGCTTGCGCTCTCAGCCGAGGGACGCACAAACGCGCGGTATATGGCGGGAAGACTTGTGTACAATGTGGGGCGTATTCTCACCTACACGGTTTTGGGCTTGGCGCTTGGCGCGTCGAAAGACCTGCTTGGGGCAATGCTGTTCGATATTCACCGATTTCAAGAAGCACTTTCTATTACTATCGGGGTTGGGATGTTGGCAGTCGTTCTTGCACCGCAGAAACTGCGCACGAAAGTGATTGCCATGCCATTGCTCGCGCGGGCGCTGGGGCGCTTGCGTGGGCAGATTGGCGGCGTGATGCGCTCTTCACGAATGGGCGGGCAGTTTGCGCTGGGCTTGCTGAATGGCTTGCTTCCCTGCGGCTTTGTGTATATGGGGCTGGCAATGGCAGCAGTGGCAGGCAGCACACAGGATGCCGCCATGACGATGTTCTTTTTTGGATTGGGCACGCTGCCCGCTATGTTCGGTGTGGCAGTGTTTGCGCGGCTTGTGGGAGCGCCTGTACGCTTCGGCAGCGCTATGCGGCGTTTTGTGCCGATAGGTGCTTCGCTCGTAGCGGTGCTGTTTATTTTGCGCGGGTTATCGCTGGGGATTCCTTACGTCAGTCCGAAACTTTCGGCACAGCCCGCAGGCGTTGAGCAGGGGTGTCATGTGCCGCAGTAGGTTTTATGACGTTCAGCGTCGTTTCTTCCTAATCGACCTCAAAGCGGCTTACTAAACTCTGTAAATCTTCGGTCAATCCACGCAAATTCTCTGTTGCGCTTGCTATCTCGTTCAGACTCGCAGTTGTTTCATTGATCGAAGTTGACATTTGCTCCACACTTTTGGCGATTTCTTCTGCGCTCGAAGACTGTTCTCGCAATCCACGTGCTGCACTTTCTATCATTGTATCTACCTCGTGTGATCCCTGCACAATCCCTGCCAAAGAACCTCCCGCTTCCCGTGCCAAAGCCAAACCTGCGGCTGTTTCGGCATTTCCTCTTTTCATCTCTTTAACCGCTTGGGCGGTGTCACGTTGTATTTGTTTAATTGTCCGACTGATTTGCTTCGTCGCTTGAGCCGTGCGCTCGGCAAGTTTTCGGACTTCGTCGGCAACGACGGCAAACCCTCTTCCTTGGTCGCCTGCACGTGCGGCTTCGATTGCTGCATTCAGTGCTAGTAAATTTGTTTGGTCGGCGATTTCTTCGATAACTTCGATAATATCGCCTATCTCGGCACTGGAATTGCCTAGTTTTTCCACTACCGCCGTAGCGTCACCAACCACCAGTGCTATTTCGTGCATTTTTGCAACTGCCGAATCCACAGCGTGTACGCCTTCTCTAGCATTAACACCGTTGCGACGCGTAATGGCATTGACATCTGAAGTTTGCCGTGCGTTCTCTTGAATTCGTAGAGCCATTTGTTCGGCAGAAGCGGCTATTTGCGTTACTTGCGCCGCTTGCTCTTCGCTGGTCGCAGCCATTTCGCCGGAGGCGGAACTAATATGGATAGCAATAGAGCTTGTTTGCTCGACGTTGTGGATAACCTGACGGACTAAATCACGCACCGAAGCGATACTTCGATTAAAACCGGTAAATATTTTGCTAATATCGTCTTCCTGACCATTTAATGCGACCTGTACGGTCAAATCTCCAAAGGCAAATCGCTGCATTGCTTCCAAAATTTGGCGGGTGCTTTCCTCTAAATACTCTCGTTGCGCTTCAGCCGCACGAAGATTCGCCGCTTGAATTTCCTCGCTCAACGCCTGTTCGCGTCGCAATTCCTCACGCGCCTCTTGTACTTTGTGCTCAACGGAGGCTTTTTCATCGGCGATTTGCTGCGTTGCCCGCGCTTGCTCGGCGAGATGTTTTTTTATTTGTCGTGCACGAACGACCAGAAACAGTACTGCCAGAGCAACAACCGCTAACGCAATAAGTATATTCCGCGTATTAGCGTTTTTTTCCATTTCTTTCTCTGCCAGAGCTTGTTGTGTTTGTCGCCGCTGTTGTTCCGCCGTTTTTTCTACGGCGAGCATTTTTTTTCTATTTTCTTCATTAAATAGTGCTTCACTCAATTCGGTTGCAAGTTTTTGAAAGCGATAGGCATCAGGAAAGTTTTGCTCGGCGGCACTGGCGGTGGCGAGGATTTCCGCAGACTCACGCAAACGCGGCTTAAATCCGGCAGCGCTGTCAATGGCAAAGGCTTGGCGTGCGGAGCGCAGAGCGTTGCGGCTGTCATTCATATCCAAATACAGTCGTGCTAATCCCGCTAAAATTTCCGATTGCGCAAGTTTATCGCCACCAAATTGCAAAGCCTGAACAAAAGTCTTGCGAGCCTTGTCGTAGAGTTTCTGTCGCCGATACGTCTCGCCGATATTTGCTGCATCTTGAGCCATCGCGAGTGTATCGCACAGCGCCGAGTCAATAGCGAATGTTCGCAAAAAATATGTCACGGCAAGCGTATAATCACTCATAGCGCGGTAAATTTCGCCGATATTGTTGAGAGGTGCAGCCATACCAGCAGAATCATTTTGCACCGTGTAAAGATTCAGTGATTCGTTGAGAGCCTCCAAACCTTGCCTGTAATTTTGCTGGTTTTTGTAAATCGTGCCGACGCGATTTAAACATTTTGCTGTATTGAGCTTATCGTTCAGCGCTTCATAAAGCCGACGTGACTGATGACAGTACTCCAGAGCGGGTGCGTAATTTCCTAAACGGTAGTGCGCATTGGCGACACTATAAGCGGATTGTGCTTGTCCTTGCTGAAAATTCAGTTTTTGCGATAGTACAAGGGCTTGCTCAGCAAACTCAAGGGCGTGGTGCGGTTCAGATCGGGCGAGTTTATTCGACGTTGAACACAAAAGCAATACTTTCGCGCTATCGTCCGGCAATCTTGACCATCGAAGACGCAGAGAACCATATGGTTGACAATATACCGCCGTCGTGTGCTGCCAAAGCAATATGACAAGCAATACTACAAGAGCCGTACAATGCTCTTTTTGCGTAGTTAGTTTCATTGTTTTTGGTTTTACGCCATTATAGTAACAAAGCTGTGGTGAGAATTAGGCGCAAAAATAAGAACATAAAGAGATAGTCCAAAATCTAGCAATCTGTTTACTCAAATTTTATGATGAAAGCCTTTGAAAGACTCAGTGTGAAGAATCTTAATACTGGATTCCCGCCTTAGCGGGAATGACAGAGCGCTAAGTTAGATAATCTCTATTATTGCAAAAGCCGACCGAAACTACGCTGCTTACAGCCCCAACGTGGAAGGATGCGGCACGACAGGGGTAACCATATCCATATAAGTCTGACGACATAATCGCAAAAATGTGAAGCGACATATCTGCCTCATGGCAACCTGTCCCGTGCCGTACAACCGCTCACGCCCCAAAACCAAAGTGAGCTTTAAGCGCAGCCGCAATACTCTTTCCAAGCATTTGCGGAAATATCGAATATATCCACATTTGGACGATTCCCCGTCACAAAACTTGGTGAGCCGTAAAGCCATTCAAAGTAGTTCTTGTATTTTCCTCTCTAAGTACGCTTGCTCAGCGGCAGATTGTGTGAGCCGCCGTGCTTTCTGGAGCGCTTCCTTTGCCAAAGCCGTTTTACCGCTACGCTTCAAGAGTTCGCCGCGTGTAGCATGGAGCAGATACCATTTCTCAAGAACCGTTTCGAGAGCCGATAATTGCTGTAATGCCGTTTCTGCGCCGTAGAGATGAGAACGCACAATGACAAGATTGATCTCGGCAATCGGGCTTGGTGCAAGCGTGAGTAGGGCGGTATAGAGTTTTTCAATTTCCCGCCAATCAATCGCTTCAAAAGACGGCGCAAGCGCGTAGTGCGCTGCTATGCCAGCTTCCAAATGATATCGTGACAGAGTGTCGCCCGCAGCCGAAGCTGCTAAAAACTTTGCTCCGTCGTCAATCTTGGCTGCATCCCACGCGGACGAATTTTGCTGCGAGAGAATCACCAATTCCCCGCTTTCCTTCAGCCGCGCATCGAATCGGGAAGATTGGAAGAGCATGAGTGCTAAAAGCGCGTTTGCTTGCGGTAGATTGGTGAGCGGGCTTTCCGTCAGCAAGCGGCATAAACGCTGCGCTTCATCGCAAATGTCATGCCGAATGAGTGTGTCGGGATGTGAAGAATTATAGCCCTCGTTGAAAAGCAAATAGATCATGCGCACAACAGATTCCATGCGGTGTATAAGGTCGCTATCCTTTGGAAATTCTACGACGATATTTCTTTCCCGAATACGCTCTTTAGCGCGATAGAGTCGCTTTTCAATCGTATCTTTCCCCGTCAAAAACGCATTGGCAATTTCCTGTACACTCAGCCCGCACAACGTCTTGAGTGCGAGCGCAATCTGCATTTCTTCGGGAAGCGCGGGATGACAACACGCAAAAAGCATTTGTAAGGTGGAATCTTCAATAGATTTTTTCTCAAACATTCCTTCTAATGCCCGTGAATGCTCTTCTTCTGCGTCTTGTTCATGCAAATAGGTGATGTCGCTTTGAATGCGCGTAAAATGTTTCTTGCGGCGCACCAAATCAAGAGCCTTGTTTTTTGCGACGCGGTAAAGCCATGCGCGAGGATTGGCGGGAATCTCGCGTTGCCAATGCTGCAAGGCAGCAATCATCGCCTCTTGGACAATATCTTCGGCAATTTGTACATTACCAAAACCAAAATGTTTCGTCAAAGTCGCCGTCATTCTTCCGGCTTCGTGGCGGAAAAGATGGGCGGCGAGTTCCACAGAAGAAGGGGGATTCATGCGCTGTGAACGGTAAAAACGTTTTTTGAATTCAAGTTTTCAAAATTTCAGGAAAATACACTTTTTTCATAAACAAATAACGCCTGAAAACGTGAATAAATCTCGTTTTCGGGCGTTATGAACGATATTTTGAGCCTTCAAAGCGATGCCCATATTGTTCATCACTACTTTACCGGAAAACCTTTTTCTCCTTTTACTTCCTCTATTTGCAAGATATGACGATTCGCATGAGCAGACAAGAATACAAGCCAACCGTAAGCATCCATCATTCCGACCGCGGGGTTAGCGCTGAAATGCCCGTGCATATCGTCAGTGGTCGTTTTTGCATAACCGATATTCCGTTCGCGGGCTTCCGAGAAGGCTTTCACGATGTCGGCTTTTGTTGCCCAAGTACGCTTGGGAACAAGCGCCTCGAAGGTTTTTATTTTACGTGTGCGGTCTGCCATGACCGATGGAATCTGCTCGGCTTTAACGCGCACTTCTTTTGCTTTTTCCGGTGTAGCCGGTTGTTTCAGAATGTTTTGCGTGATATTACCAAAAATGAGATTCTCCGCAAGTGCGATGTGTTCTGCGGTTTCGGCGATTGACCAGCGCGTGGAATCTGCCTTCCAGCTCCATTGCGCTTCCGAAACGTCTTCCAGCGATTTCAGAAATTTTGCTTTGGTTTCTTCGAGTTGCTTCGCAGCAAATTCGTGTTCTTGCGGTGTAAGTGGCTGCGCTTTCGTAAGGAAGGTTTGGCAAAAAACCGCCAATGCAAGGCAGAATGAGGTTTTGAGAATAGTGTTCATTGGAGAAAGAAAAAAGGTAAAAAAAGCTGTAACTATACTGAATGTATGCCCTGTTGCAGCCTTTGGAATGGTTTTAGGAATTCTGTACCAACACCTGACGGACTTCTACACTTCCCTCAAACTCAAGATTTGGACAGGTCTTTGCAATTTCTAACGCGGCTTCGATATTCTCCGCATTGATAATCACAAACCCGCCGACGATTTCTTTTGCTTCGGTAAACGGTCCGTCGGTAACGAGTTGTTTATTGGTAACAACTTTTGCATTCGGCGTAAGCTGCTCGCCTCCGGCGAGTTTCCCTTGCGCAGCGAGGTCGTTCAACCACGTCATCCAACGCCCGAGATTTGCTTGGATTTCCTCCGGTGCAGCACTTTGTAATGCTTCGGGATTTTGACGAAAGATAAGCATAAATTTTTCCATGGTAATGGCTCCGATAAAAGTAAAAAATGATAGTGAATGCCAATTAAAAGTTAAAACTGGATTGCCCAGATAATCGTGATAGAAGAAA
>JACVZY010000095.1 GCA_014654705.1 Ignavibacteria bacterium | reverse complement strand
ATCACGATTATCTGGGCAATCCAGTTTTAACTTTTAATTGGCATCATTGGTCATATTTTATGAAAAATCCGTGTGCAATCCGCGAAATCGTCTCTAAATCCTTGTCAAGATTTAATTTGTATTATGGATGAATCATCTGGTAGCGCGGTTAAATATCGGTCACAACAGGAGAACGCTGGCAACGGGGTGCGGTATTAGTGCTGGCTGCTGGGCAGTGCTTTAGAGCATTTCGATAATCTTATGCATTTCCTCTTTCGTTTTTCCCAGTTTGATTTGAAGTTTGCCATACAACTCGTCTTTTTTTCCTTCTTCAAACATTAAGTCATCATCGGTCAGTTGAGCAAACTGCTGTTTGAGCTTGCCTTTTAGCTCATTCCAATTTCCTTTTATTTCCGTTGGATTTGTCATAACACTTTCATTTGAGGTAATTTTCCGCAAACTGTCGGAAAACAGATAGGTAATAATTTACAATGCAAAAATGCGCCTTTTCACACTCTAATGTGTTACATGATTCCAGAAAAGAGTTACATAATTCCCACATTGGTTAGTATTGCTATTCTCAATTGTGCTACCGCTGCCACGCTTCAATCGTTGATATGCCGAATGCTATTCTTCCCCAATTGAAACTACACCATTGACTTTACACTTTTTTTTCATTACCTTGCACAAGTGAGCGAAATTTCGCTTAACGCAAATGACATTGCAGTTTACGCTTGCAGCGAAAAAAAGTTATGCGATACAGCGCCCTCACAAAAATAGAGAACAAGGTTTTGTGCAAACTTGCATTTGCATCTCACAAATCGGTAGAAATTGTATGTCCCTTTCTACGCTTCCCCCGAAACAAGGCTTATACGACCCCGCCTTCGAGCGCGATGCCTGCGGAGTCGGCTTCATTGCTAATCTCAATGGCAAGCCAGCCCGCGATATTGTGACCCAAGGGCTTCGTATTTTGAAAAATCTCAAGCATCGTGGCGCGAGTGGTTGCGACCCCCATACAGGAGACGGAGCGGGCATCCTTACTCAAATACCTCATGAATTCTTTGCTCGCGTGTGCCGTGAGCCACAAAACTTCCTCGATGGTGGCTTTGAATTGCCGGAGGCAGGTAAGTATGGCGTTGGGATGGTCTTTTTGCCAGCACTTGCCGATGAGCGCAAGCGCTGCGAAACACTGATGTCTCGGCGCTTGGAAGCCGAGGGCTTGTCAGTCCTTGGTTGGCGTAACCCTCCCATTAACGACCAAGTGGCTGGCGAAGTGGCACGGGCTTCCCAGCCTGCTATTCGTCAAGTCTTCGTCTCTGCACCGCACCTGACGCAAGAGCAACTTGAAATCAAGCTCTATGTAGCACGGCAAATGATGGCAAAAGAAATTACGCGGCTCGGACTGCAACAAGGGCATTATTTCTACATGGTGAGTTTTTCTACGCGGACAATTTGCTACAAAGGACTCTTGCAGCCGGAGCAAATTGATTCCTATTACATTGACCTCAAAGCAAAAGATTTCGCCTCCGCACTAGCACTTGTTCATCAGCGTTTCAGCACCAACACCTTCCCTAGTTGGGCACTTTCGCATCCCTTCCGCTATATTGCTCATAACGGCGAAATCAACACGCTGCGCGGAAATGTGAACTGGATGCGGGCGCGCGAAGCCATGCTCGAATCGCCACTTTTTGGCGAAGACATTAAGAAAATCAAGCCTATTATCACCGAAAGCGGCTCCGATTCTGCCATTTTGGACAATGCGCTTGAACTCTTGGTTCTGAGCGGGCGCTCCGTACCACACGCTCTGATGATGCTTGTGCCCGAGGCTTGGGAAGCAAAAGCCGACATGAGTGAGGAACTACGCGCTTTCTATCAATATCACAGCACACTTTCCGAGCCGTGGGACGGACCGGCAGCAATTTCTTTCACCGACGGCAACCTTATCGGAACGGCACTTGACCGCAATGGTCTCAGACCCGCACGGTTCCTTGTTACCGACGAAGGCATTGTGGCAATGGCTTCGGAGGCGGGAGTTTTGGATTTTCCACCGGAAAGCATCGTGCGCAAAGGGCGCGTGGAAGCCGGAAGCATGATGATTGTTGACCTCATAGAACATCGTATTGTCGAAAATGATGAAGTGAAGCACGCCGTTGCCACACGCCAACCATATGCAGAGTACGCAAAGTCCCACGTCATGCGGCTTGAAGAGTTCCCCGATGTCTCGCCGGAGCAGGCGCTCGCGCCGAATCTGGCTGATAAAATCACCCTTTTGGAGCAGCAGCAGGCGTTCGGATATTCCGACGAAGACGTGCGTCTGATTTTGCAATATATGGCGCAAAACGGCGAAGAACCTATCGGCTCCATGGGAACAGATACACCGCTTGCTGTCCTCTCAGACAAGCCCCAACTTCTCTCGAATTATTTCAAACAGCTTTTTGCACAAGTTACCAACCCGCCTATTGACCCGCTTCGTGAGCGTGCAGTGATGTCGCTGAAAGTTTATACCGGGCGGCGCGGTAAGTTTTTGAATGAGGAATTTGACCCGCTTCGCTGCGACCTTGAATTGGATTCGCCCATTCTGACCAATGAAGAACTTGCCAAAATCAGGTCTCTGGACGGTGCGATTGACTCGCCGTCGCGTGGAATGACCTCCGCGACGCTTTCTACCTTGTTTCCCATTGGCAAAAACGCCGAAGGCTTAGTCAAAGCGCTCACGAATCTGTGCGAACAAGCCGAAGCTGTTATCGAAGAAGGGCATAGTTTGCTTATTCTCAGCGACAGGGGTGTGAACAAAACAATGGCAGCGATTCCTGCGCTCTTAGCAGTCTCGACGGTTCATCACCACCTCATCAAAACCGGCAAACGCACCCAGGTCGGGCTTGTCGTCGAGTCGGGCGAACCCCGCGAAGTCATGCATTTTGCGCTACTCATTGGCTACGGCGCAAGTGCCATCAATCCCTATCTTGCGCTTGGTACTATCAAACACACCTTTGCTGCTGCCAATACGGTTGCGGCGGTGCATGGTGCAGAGCTTTCGGCGCTCGGTAGTGTGCGGGCTATGACGGAAAATTACCGCAAGGCGATTGGAAAAGGGCTGCTGAAAATTATGTCGAAAATGGGTATTTCAACGCTCATGTCGTACCGAGGAGCGCAGATTTTTGAAGCAGTCGGGCTTAGTTCGCAGCTTATTGATAATTACTTCCCCCGCACTCCGTCGCGCTTGGAGGGTATCGACCTTCGGCACATCACGCGCGATATTGAGCGTTTTCACAAAGCTGCATTTCCGCAGCAGCGCTTCCAAAAGCCTACACTTATGCGCTCAGGGCTATACCAATGGCAACGCGACGGTGAATTTCACGCCTACAACCCCGCAAGCATTCATGCTTTGCAGCACTCCACCCAAAACGGAGATTACAGCGAATTTAAGCAGTACAGCCGCTTAGTGAATACGCAGCAAAAGCGAAACGCCATGCTGCGCGGGCTTTTGGAGTTCAAAAAAGGCGTATCTATTCCAATATCAGAAGTTGAGCCTGTGGAGAGTATTATGAAGCGCTTCGCCACTGGTGCAATGTCCTTCGGTTCTATCAGCGCAGAAGCGCATGAAACCTTAGCTATTGCCATGAATGCTATCGGCGGACGCAGCAATACGGGCGAAGGCGGCGAAGATTCGGTACGATTCCACGATAACAGGCGCTCCTCAATCAAGCAAGTAGCATCGGGGCGTTTCGGGGTAACATCGTATTATTTGGTCAATGCCGACGAACTGCAAATCAAAGTGGCGCAAGGCGCAAAGCCGGGCGAAGGCGGGCAATTGCCGGGACACAAGGTAGATGCGACGATTGCACGGGTGCGCCATTCCGTGCCGGGCGTAACGCTTATCTCGCCGCCACCGCACCACGATATTTACTCGATTGAAGACCTCGCGCAACTTATCTATGACCTCAAAAACGCCAATTCACGCGCCACTATTTCGGTAAAACTCGTTTCCGAAGTAGGTGTAGGCGTAGTGGCGGCAGGAGTGGCAAAGGCTCATGCCGATATGATTTTGATTTCCGGCTATGACGGCGGCACGGGCGCTTCACCGATTAGTTCCACACGCCACGCAGGGATTCCGTGGGAAATGGGCTTGGCAGAAACGCAGCAAACACTGGTACTGAACGACCTTCGCGGACGTGTGCGCTTGCAAGTGGACGGGCAGTTAAAAACAGGACGAGACGTGGCAATAGCGGCACTGCTGGGCGCGGAAGAATTTGGCTTCTCGACCGCTCCGCTCGTAGTCTCAGGCTGTATTCTTATGCGGAAGTGCCATTTGAACACGTGCCCGGTCGGTATTGCCACACAGAAATCGGAATTGCGCGAAAAATTCACCGGCAAGGCAGAGCATATCATCAATTTCTTCCGTTTTATTGCCGAAGAAGTCCGCGAAATCATGTCAGAGCTGGGTTTCCGCACAATGGACGAGATGATTGGTCGCTCGGACCTTCTGAAGCCCGCATCCGACCTTACGGGAAAAGCGGCAACACTCGATTTGTCGGCAATTTTGTACAACCCTGTTCCGTTTAATACCTTCACCAATGCTCCCACCCCGTCCACCATTGAACTGCGTTGCGTATCCAAGCAAGAGCATGGACTGGAAACAGCGCTCGACCACAAGTTACTGAAGAAAGCACATCAAACATTGCTGGATGCTTCCCCCGTGAGTTTTGCACTCCCGATTAACAATGTTCACCGTACCGTGGGAACATTGCTGGGAAGCGAGATTTCGCGGCGTTTTGGCGAGCACGGACTGCCCGATGATACCATTCAGGCGCACTTTACGGGCACGGCGGGTCAGAGTTTCGGGGCGTTCATCCCGCACGGGCTGACGATGCGCTTAGAAGGGGAAGGAAATGATTATGTTGGCAAGGGTTTATCGGGTGGAAAAATTATCATTGTTCCGCATAAAACCTCAACATTTGCGGCAGAAAACAACGTCATTGCGGGCAATACCCTGCTCTACGGCGCTACGTCGGGAGAAATGTACATTCGTGGGCAAGCAGGAGAGCGATTTGCAGTCCGAAACTCCGGCGCAACAGTTGTCGTGGAGGGTGTTGGCGACCATGCTTGCGAATATATGACAGGTGGCACGGTCGTCGTGCTGGGCAAAACCGGGCGTAACTTTGGCGCAGGGATGAGCGGCGGACTGGCATTTATCTACGACCCGCATAAAACCTTTGCTTTGCGATGCAACCACGAGATGGTGGATGTCGTCAATGTGCTGGATGAAGAGCAGCAGACAATGCTACAAAACCTTGTTCAGCGCCATATTGACTACACTGAAAGCGCTATCGGGCAACACATTTTTGAAACGTGGTCAACGTCGGTGCAGGATTTTGCTCTTGTCTTCCCACATGAATACCGTAAATACTTGTTACGTACTCGCCCCGCACCTGCCCAAATGCTGGAGATACGCACAGAACTGGCGGCTGCATAAGTGGCTTGCTGAGGCAGGTCGCCTACATCACAGAAAGAGAAGTTGGTTACATGAGTACTACGGTGTAAATTGAGCCGTAATTCCACACTCTTTTGCGGACAATCTTTTTTGAGAATTGTATGAAAAAAACGTTTACCCTTGCAAAATCGCATATTTACCTTTTGGGTTCTATACTCATTACTGTCGGCTTTGTGCTGGGGAGCATCGCTCAAGAAAAGCAGAAAGCAGTTACGCAGTCAATGATTGCGGAGGCAGAAAAGATTATTGGTCTGCATTTCACCGAAGAACGCCGCGATTCCTTACTGGACGAGGTGAATGGGAATCTGGGAAATTATGCCGAAATACGAAAAATCCCTCTGCCAAACAGCACCGTTCCTGCCTTTACGTTTAATCCGCTTCCCGTGGGATTCACCATTCCAACGAAAAGTTCTTCCTTCCAAACAAGTACTTATCAGGCAGTTCTCCCACAAAACCGCGAAGAACTGGCATTCTATAGCATCGGACAGCTTGCGGCGCTTATCAAGACGCGAAAAATCACGTCGGTCGAACTGACGACCTTGTACCTCAATCGTCTGAAAAAGTACGGTAACACCTTGCTTTGCACCGTTACCTTGACCGAAGAATTAGCAATGGAACAGGCTCGACGCGCTGATGCGGAAATCACCAAAGGTAAGTACAGAGGCTTGCTGCACGGTATTCCTTACGGAGCGAAGGACTTATTTTCCACGAAAAATTACAAAACCACGTGGGGAAGCGCGATTTACCAAAACCAAGTCTTGAACGAGGACGCAACCGTCATCAAACGCCTCGAAGAAGCAGGTGCCGTGCTGGTTGCGAAGCTCTCGTTAGGCGAATTTGCGATGGGTGACGTTTGGTTCGGCGGCACAACCAAAAGCCCTTGGAATCTGAAAGACGGCTCTAGTGGCTCGTCGGCAGGCTCGGCATCAGCGACGGCGGCGGGATTGTTGGCGTTTGCGCTTGGCACGGAGACTTACGGTTCGATTGTTTCCCCATCCACGCGCTGCGGCGTTACGGGGCTGCGTCCGACCTTTGGGCGAGTCAGCCGCACAGGCGCTATGGCGCTGGCGTGGACGTTTGATAAAGTCGGACCGATTTGCCGCACGGTAGAAGATTGCGCTATTGTCTTCAAGGCAATTCATGGCAAAGATGGCTTGGATGCTAGTGTTTACGATGCACCTTTTAGCTATACGCCCAATGTTAATCTTGCAAAACTCCGCATTGGCTACGTGAAAGAACTTTTCGAGAATGACAAAGGCTATACCACGAGCGATAGTGCGGCTTTGACGGCATTACGCAAACTCGGCGCTGAACTTATACCGATTGAATTGCCAAAAAAATATCCCGTTGGAAGTTTGGATTATCTGATTGGCGCGGAATCCGCTGCCGCCTTTGATGAACTCACGCGGAGCGGCAAAGATAGCGCTTTTGTGCAGCAACATAAATTCGCGTGGGGCAACCAATTCCGTGCAGCCCGCTTCATTCCTGCGGTTGAGTACATTCAAGCGCAGCGTGTTCGCAGCCTCATCATCGAAGAAATGGCGGCATTGATGAAAACGGTGGATGTGTATGTCTGCCCAACAACCGAAGGAAATAATACACTTTTGACCAATTTAACGGGACATCCCTGCGTGGTTGTTCCGAACGGCGCTCGCACCGACGGCAGACCAATCAGCATCACGTTTTGCGGACGCTTGTTTGATGAAGGTACGGTGCTTGCTGTTGCGAAGAAATTTCAAGACGCAACGGGGTTTCACCTGAAGCGTCCGCCGCTTGTACAGTAAAAAATTCTACTTTCACGTAAACGACTACTATCATGGGCAAACCCACAGGCTTTCTCGAATATGGGCGCAAGACCCCGCCAAAACAGTCTGCCGACGAGCGCAAAAAGCACTTCGGCGAATTTGAATTTGCGCTGCCTGTCGTACAAGCACAGGAGCAGAGCGCGCGCTGTATGGACTGCGGAACACCCTTTTGTATGTCCGGCTGCCCGCTTGGCAATCTCATCCCAACGTGGAACGACCTCGTGTACAACAATGATTGGCGCGAGGCATTAGACCAGCTTCACGCGACGAATAATTTTCCTGAGTTCACGGGGCGCACCTGCCCCGCGCCATGCGAGTCTTCATGCGTTCTTGCCATCAACGCGCCTGCGGTAACGATAAAGTCCATCGAAAACGCGATTGTGGATAGAGGTTTTGCGGAGGGCTGGATTACACCGGAACCGCCGAGTTTCCGCACGGGTAAACGTGTGGCAATCATTGGTTCAGGACCGGCGGGTCTGGCGGCAGCACAGCAACTGAACCGTGCAGGACATTCGGTCACCGTGTTTGAGAAAAGCGATCGCTTGGGCGGTTTGTTGCTCTACGGTATTCCCAATTTCAAACTTGCCAAAAACGTTGTAGAACGACGCATTGAGCAACTTCGTGCTGAGGGCGTAAAATTTCAGACCAATACCGAGGTAGGTGTGAAATTTCCCGCGTGGCGCTTGAAACGTGAGTTTGATGCCGTCGTGCTTGCAATCGGTTCTAGTGTGGAGCGCGATGTACCGATTGAAGGGCGAGAATTGACGGGGATTCATCCGGCAATGGAATATCTTATGCAACAAAATCGTGCTGACTGTGGCGATGCCATTCCGGCGGAAGAGCGCCTCAGTGCGGAAGGAAAGCACGTCGTGGTCATTGGTGGCGGCGACACGGGTGCAGATTGTATCGGCACGGCAAATCGTCAGGGCGCAAAGTCGGTAACGCAGTTCGATATCCACATCCGTCCAGCAGAAGGCACGGAACACAATAGCGCATGGCCCCTTGTGCCGTCGGTCTATTTGGATTCAAGTTCGCACGAAGAAGGCTGTGAGCGGCTCTTTACGATGGTTACACAGCGTTTTGTGGGCGATTCCAGAGGAAATGTGGTCGCAATTGAGGCAGCACGTCTCAACCGCAAAGCCCGTGCCGAAGAACGTGCTACACCGCACCTCATCAAGGGTGAAAAGGTATTGATTCCGGCGGATTTGGTTCTGATTGCGGTTGGTTTTAATTATCCTGAATACCAGCTTTTACGGCAATTAGAAGTAGAAACGACCAAAACAGGGAAAGTAGCAACCAGAGCAGGCGGCGCTACGGGGCAAGCGGGGATTTTTGCAGCCGGAGATTGTACACGAGGCGCATCGCTCGTTGTCTGGGCGATTGCCGAAGGGCGTAGTATTGCTCGGTCAGTGGACGAATATCTTATGGGCGAAAGTGTTCTTCCCGACCCACTTCGTGATACTGTTGTGATTGATGATACAGCTATTTTGACGATATAGAGTAGGAGGCGCAAGAAGGTATTTGCAAAAGAGTACCACAATATAAATTCGCGGCTTGCGTTTGTTGTCTCAGCTAAATCGTCAGTTTCCAAGCTGTGAGGCTTGTTCATCAATGCTCGTTTCTTTATGGTTCCTGTTGCCACGCCGCCCGACACTTCTCTAGCCCATCATTCTGCACCTTCAGTGCAATTTATTCATTTGCGCGGGGACGAGCGTGATTCCCTCTCTGAAGATACAGTGCGCGGTTTGAGCGCAGAACATAAATTTCTTCTTCCCAAATATCTTTATGACAAACGGGGTTCGGAACTGTTCGAGCAGATAACCGAGTTGCCGGAATATTACCTCACCCGTGCCGAGCAGGAAATTATAGACCGCTACGCCGATGAAATTATTGCTCAAACCCAACAAGGTTGCTGGCTTCTTGAGCTTGGAGCGGGAAGTGGAAAAAAGACGCGGCGGCTCTTGGAAGCGCTGCAGCAGCGCCAGACAAATCAGACTCTCAATACTGCGAAGGCTGACGTACGCTATCTCCCGATTGATATTTCCGAAGAATTTTTGAGAGAATCCTGCGAACGATTACAAAAAGAATTCCCCGCAATCCAGATGCAAGCAGTGTGTGCAGACTTTTTGCAGGGCGTGGAATATATTGTTGCCGAGCGCAACCTCACGCTCTCCGATGCACAACTCATCGTATATTTTCCGGGTTCGACTATTGGTAACTTAACCCGCAGAGAAGCATTTACATTTCTAGCTGACTTGCGGCGTTTGCTTCGCAAGGGCGATTTGCTCTTGCTTGCTGCTGACATGAGCGCGGGGGGAACGAAATCGGTGGAAACCCT
The DNA here is from genome assembly GCA_014654705.1 of Ignavibacteria bacterium. GTDB lineage: Bacteria > Bacteroidota > Ignavibacteria > Kapaibacteriales > UBA4661 > PH2015. The sequence continues at coordinate 177,370 of JACVZY010000095.1, read as the reverse complement.
TCATGCCGCATATAATGATGCTGCGGGTGTTACCGCCGCATTCAACCTCAATATCTTGCACCGCCTTAACAGCGAACTGTCTGCCCAAATACCGCTTCAATGCTATAAGCACGTGGCATTTTACAATGAAGCTGAATCTCGCGTGGAACTATATTTGGAGAGTTCAAGCTACAATACATTTTATCTTGGCGGTAAGCATATCGCCGTTGCTGCGGGGGAGCGCATTCATACGGAGTATTCGCACAAGTTCGATATGCCAAGGCTGGAGGCTCTTGCTGCTGATACGGGATTTGCTCTCGAAGTACCTTGGCAAGACAGTCGGCGATACTTTAGTGTCTATTTATTTACCGTTTCCGATGCGCCTTCAGGGATAAAAATAGTGTAAGAACAGTGTAAGAAACTTTGTGGTGTTTGCTAATATGACGCTAAAGTTTCTTACATTTGTAGTACCATGAATCTGCATACACTTGTACAATCGCTTGAACACCGCCTCCCACCTGCTACGGCAATGAAAGGCGACCGCATAGGACTTCAACTCCAAAGCGGTCGCAGCGAAATTTCATCTGTCTTGATAACGATGGAGCTAACGGATGCTGTTGCGGAAGAAGCACTGGAGCGTGGTGCTGATTGTATTGTGGCATTTCATCCGTTGATTTTTGCACCACTCACAGCTATAACAGATTCTGAGCGCGTTGGGCGGATTTGTACGATGTTGATAGCGAACCGGATTGCACTTGTCATAGCACACACCAATTTTGATGCCTTTCCCAAAGGCACCAGTACGCTCTTCGGGGAGCGATTGGTCTTAAAAGTGGAGCGGCCGCTCGTTCCCAATGCCTTGCATAATGGTTTTGGCATGGGAATTGAGGCTTCACTTGACACCCCCGAAACGATTATGGATTTTATTGCGCGTCTGTATTCTGTGACCAACGCACCTGTGCGGTGGAATACGGGAAAAAGCGCGATGATTCGGCGCGTGGCAATTGTTGGCGGGAGCGGAGCATCTTTTATAGACGATGCTTTAGCGGCAAATGTAGATGCGTTTATCACGGCAGATTTGAAATATCACGACTTTCACCGTACAGAAGGCTTGCTAACACTCATTGATGCAGGACATTACGAAATGGAGCAATTTGTTCCCATCGGTCTTGCGGCATTGGTGGAAGAAATTGCGGAAAAAGAAAATGAGGCACTTACCGTAATGCGCTCACAGACGGTTCCCAATCCGATTTTGTACTATCCCAATACCGAAGAGTACCGCTCGGCGCAAGACCGTACGCTTCACCACTGACACCTTGATAACTGACAGCACAGTACTGTTTTTTACTGCATTGTTTTTTACAGTTTTATTTTATTGCACGATTTTACCCTAGATTTTACTCTAAACGAGGAATGACGTATGGTTCTCGAACAACTCCAACTTTTGTCGGCTATCACGCACATTGATAACGAACTCGCAGAGCTTCAAGAAGAGCTTGGCGACTTGCCTTACGAGGTCAAGTTACTCGAAAAGGAAGTGCGTATGCGTCAGCAGGCAGTTGACACAACGCAAAAGCACATAGACGACATCCTCCAAACCCGCGCCAATGCGAAAATTCGCGCACAAGAACTGCTCGACAAAGAGAAGAAACTTTCTGAACAGCAATTCAACGTGCGCAATAATCGTGAGTTTGACGCTATTACCAAAGAGGTTGAATCGCTCAAGAATGAACTCCGCGACATTGACAAAACTATCGGCTCAACTCTGATGACCGAGGAAAACTTGCAGCGTGTCTATGACGGACAATTCGAGGATATGGACGACGCAAGAATGCGCTTGGCTGACCGCGAACAGGAACTCAACGAACTTTCGAGTGAGCATAACGAAGAAATTACGTCTCTGCTCTCCAGGCGGACGGACTTGCTTGCTAAACTGCCGAAAAATATCATTGTTCAGTACGAGCACATCAAAGAATATCACAACGACACAACAGTACCTGTGCGTAAGAACTGCTGTGCAGGCTGCTTTAGTGCCGTTCCGCCGCAGCGGATTGTGGAGATGCGCACCTACAAAATGATTTTTACCTGCGAAAGCTGCGGACGGCTTCTCTATCCAGAGGAAATGCAGACTAACACCTAAATATTGTGGTAGCCGATGTGAATGGTGCTACAGTACGTTAAAAAACTCTCGTGGAAATGCAGGTGATTGCGGAAGGCGTAGTAATGCGCTTTCCGAGGAAAGTCCGAACTCCAAAGAGCATTGCGCCGGTTAACGACCGGACGGTAAACCTGAGAACGTGATACTCACGAGCAATCGTGCGCTTTCAGGCAAGCCGATGGAAAGTGCCACAGAAAACAAACCGCCCGTGGCGAGCACTTCTTTACCGAAGTGTTCTTCAAGGGTAAGGGTGAAAAGGTGAGGTAAGAGCTTACCGCATTCATGGTAACATCGAATGGCAGGGCAAACCCCGCAAGGAGCAAAGTCAAGTAAGAATGAAGGACGCTACCCCGAATGTAGGTACGTCATTACGCGGCTCGTGTAACAGAAGTGAGATGTAATATGCTCCTTCGCTTCATTCGGGTAGGCTGCACGAGGAGCGTAGTAATACGCTTCCCAGATAAATAATCACCTCTTGCGCCCTCGCTTCCCAGTTCAAAAGGCAGCGCAAAAGACAGAATTCGGCTTATCGCATTTTCACGACAATTTTATTCAAAAGCCACTAACGAGCATTGTTGCTTGCTGGTGGCTTTTGCTTTTATACCGAACAGCATAGTGCTAAACAACACAGTTGCCGTAGAAAGCAAAACCCGCAAGCCAGTGATGGTGCGGGTTTGGGAAAATGATGGCGGAAGGTGAGGGACTCGAACTCTCATGAGCTTGCGCTCGGCAGTTTTCAAGACTGCTGCAATACCATTATGCGAACCTTCCGTGAGCCGATTTTTGTCGGACTTTGGTAGTAAAGGGATTGCAAATATAAGAGAATTTTGAATAACCTCCAAATACTGAAAAATAGTCCGACCGCTTGCGCTTGAATTCACGGTACTATTTTGCGAGTGCCAGCGATTCAGCTTTACGGCTTTCGATAGCCTTCTGAATTTTTTCCGGCACTGCTGTCAGAAAGTCATATCCGGTCTGGCGCTCAATGTCGTCAACAGTGGTCTGGTATTGCCGCCACTGGTCACGCGCAATGCCCTCTATATTCGGCATGATTGCCGCTAAGACCGTTGTATTCTCATTCACATCTTTTAAGCCCTGCCCTCGTTGCAGCACTACGACAATCTTGAAGCACTGGCTGGGAACCGCAACTTTACTATTCTTGCCGATAGTCTGATAATTTTTGGGATAGATGCCACCACAGATGATATACAGTTCTTTATTTTTGCGCTGTGCTAAGTATTGACAAAATTCCTCCAAACGCAGCCACGGTCCGGCATTGAGGTCGTGATACTGCGGCAGAAGATTGGTGGTGTAGAATGTCGCGTCATTGTCCTCGCGCGAAGCAGTGCGCTCTTCGGAGCGAACCATATGCCCACGATCATAGCCGGAATTGCTATAATCTTGATGCCGCACGTGGTAAAATTGCGAAGGCAACTCAGGGTCGGGCATAAATTGCCCTTGCTTGCGCTCGGTGGCACCGAAATAGCTGGCATTCAAATTAGAGCTAACCCAATTCGGAACGTTTTTCGTGCCGTTGTAAGAAAGAGCGTATTGCTTGCGCACAAGCAAATACGAGGGTTCGCTGCTCCCACCAGATGGCACACCCATTTCCAAGTGAATGCTTCCAGTGGAGTTCGGCTGCGGTGCTGACTGCTGTTGCCCCCCAGATGGCGGCGGTACTTGGTCGGTTTTCTTTTTGCACATGGTGAAAATCTGCGCACCTACTGCAATGATAAGCACTGCGATAGCAGCATTACGAGAAAGCGCTTTTTTTGTTGCCATAGCCATCTCTCCTGAAAAGCAAGAATGTAGATTGTGTGCGCTGCACAGTCGAGCGCTTCTGTTCCTACAAAGATAGCAAAGCTACGCAAACTGTGATACGTTTTCTGTGGGAATATGCGGTGTTTTTTTTGTATGTTTGTTCGGCTAGTAATTCTTGCATCATTAGGGCGCTATTGCTACGGTGATGCTTCATTTTGTCTCATCGTTTTTCTGGGAGAACGTTCATGGCGATTCGCGTAGCAATCAACGGCTTTGGTCGTATTGGTCGCAACTTCCTTCGCGCTGCATTTTCGGCGCATCCGGGTAAACTTGAGTTTGTCGGTATTAACGACATCACCGATGTCAAAACCCTCGCACACCTACTTAAATATGACTCCGTTCATGGTCGTTTCAACGGCTCCGTGGGCGTTGATGGGTCAAATCTTGTGGTCAATGGTCAGAGTATCGCAATTTCTGCATCAAAGACTATTGAAGGCTTGGCATGGAAAGATGTGGATATTGTGATTGAGTCCACCGGTATCTATACCAAAAAAGAAGAGTGCCTGAAACACGTTGCCAATGGCGCAAAAAAAGTCATTATCAGTTCTCCGGCAAAAGATAAAGTTGATGCCACTATCGTTTTGGGTGTCAATGACCACGTTCTGAAGGGCACCGAGCAAGTGCTTTCTAACGCCTCCTGTACCACGAACTGCCTTGCGCCGATGGTCAAAGTTCTGCACGAAACATTTGGCGTAGAAAGCGGCATGATGACGACCGTTCATGCCTATACTAACGACCAGCGTATTCTCGACCTGCCCCACAGCGATTTGCGTCGCGCACGCTCTGCTGCCATCAACATTATCCCGACTTCGACCGGTGCTGCAAAAGCAGTCGGCGAGGTATTGCCGGAGTTGGAAGGCAAACTGAACGGCTTCTCGCTTCGCGTGCCGGTGCCGGACGGCTCAATAACAGATTTTACAGCAATCTTGAAAAAGACTGCCACTAAAGCAGAAGTCAATGCTGCCATGAAAGCCGCCGCAAGCGGAGCACTCAAAGGCATTTTGGAATATTCCGAAGACCCTCTTGTTTCCAGCGACATCGTTGGCAACCCGCATTCCTGCATCCTTGACAGCGATTGCACAATGGTTATCGGCAACACGGTCAAAGTTGTCGGCTGGTACGACAACGAGTGGGGGTACTCGAATCGCCTTGTTGACCTTGTTGTGAAAATTGGCGCGTAAATTTCCTCAATGCTATCAAAACCAGCAGCGTAAAAGCGTGAAAGAACCAATGTTCTTTCACGCTTTTTCATTTGGTAGCGGCTTGAATCCAAATCTTTTTCGTAAATTTGCTGTTCTGTGGAGTTATTCTTCCACACCTCTATTTTGCCAATAATTATCATGTTATGACCTCCCGCTCTCCCTTCGGCGACACATTTGAATACAGCATTAATGCTACTGCCGAGCAAGAACGTCTCGCCGCATTTGTACAGAACGACCGCAAGACCGTCGTTATTCAAGGCTTGGGCTTTGTCGGCACAGCTATGGCTGCTGCTGTGGCGAATGCCAAAGACGCTCACGGCAATCTGCTCTACAACGTCATCGGTGTTGACTTGCCGGATGAAGCTAACTATTGGAAAATTGCCCGCGTTCATCAGGGCTTGGCTTCCGTTGTTTCTACCGACACCAGTTTGGATGCGGCATACACCACTGCCCATGCAAACGGCAATCTAACGGCAACATTCTCCCCCTTTGCGTACACGCTGGCGGATATTGTCGTGGTGGATATTCATTTGGACATCAAGAAAAAGCAGTTGGGCAATGCTCGCGATTACGATTTCACCTTTGACCGCTACAAAGAAGCCATCACGACCGTTGCGGAGCGTATTACAAACAATACACTGATTCTTATCGAAACCACCGTGCCGCCCGGAACGACGGAAAAAGTGCTGAAGCCGCTTTTTGAGCGCGTCGGTCGCGGTCGCGGCTTGGATACAAGCACAATTCACCTTGCCCATTCCTACGAGCGCGTTATGCCGGGCAAGGAATACCTGAACTCCATTACCAATTTCTATCGCGTGTACTCCGGTGTAGATGACGCTGCAAAGCAGGCTGCACGGGAGTTTTTATCGTCCTTCATCAATACAAAAGATTTTCCCTTGACCGAACTTCATTCCACCACGGCAAGCGAGATGTCGAAGGTACTGGAAAACTCATTCCGCGCAATGAACATAGCATTTATGCAGGAATGGACGGAGTTTGCGCAGGATGCGGGCGTCAATATGTTCGATGTGATTCAAGCAATCCGCGTCCGCCCGACGCACCGCAATATCATGGCTCCCGGCTTCGGCGTAGGCGGATACTGCCTTACAAAGGATTCACTGCTTGCCGATTGGTCGTATTCGACGCTCTTTGAATCGGACAAGCGGACAGCCCACAAGCGGCTCGAAATGTCGCTCTCGGCAATAAACACTAACGATATGATGCCGTCCTTCACGGTAGATTTGCTCAAACGCGAAATGCCCGATTTGCACGGGAAACGCATCACTATTCTCGGCATTTCCTACCTCAACGACGTAGCTGATACGCGCTATTCACCATCCGAACTTTTCTACGACCTTTGCGAAAAAGTAGGTGCTATGATGCAGCTTCACGACCCGCTTGTTTCCTATTGGGTGGAAAAAGCAAGAGACGTTCACACAAGTATTGATGAGCTTCGCGGGCTGACGCACGATGCCGCCATCTTTGCCGTTCGCCATAGCGAATATCTAGCTATGACAGCAGACGATATTCTATCGGCACTGCCGGGCGTGAGTCTTGTTATTGATGCGTTCAACATCATTTCCGACACTACCGCCCAAGTGCTCCGTGAGCGGGGCGTAAGAGTAATCGGCGTTGGCAAAGGACATTGGAACTAATATCTGAAACTGATACTAACTTCATAATTCGTCATTCTTAATTTTTTTTCTCATGGTTTCTCTCATCGTAGGCGCTCAGTGGGGCGACGAAGGCAAAGGTAAAATTGTTGACTTACTGAGCCAAAAGGCAGACATCGTTGCTCGCTATCAAGGCGGAGCAAATGCCGGACACACGCTCGTGATTGATGGCAAAAAGTATGTTTTGCACCTTATTCCGTCCGGAATTTTGCACCCGCACGTGCAGTGCGTTATCGGGAACGGGGTGGTAATTGATCCCGTAGCGCTGATGGAAGAAATCAAGATGCTGGAAGATTACGGTATCAACATCGAAGGGCGCTTGTTTATTAGCCACCGAGCGCATTTGATTATGCCGTATCACAAACTTTTGGACGCAGCCCGCGAAAAAGCTGCTTCTGCAAACGATGCCGCCACCGACCGCAAGAATGCTATCGGGACAACCGGACGCGGTATCGGACCGGCGTATATTGACAAAGCAAGCCGAACTGGTGTTCGTATTGTGGATTTGCTCGACCGCAAGCGCTTTTCCGACAAGCTCCGTGCGAATATTGGCGAAGTGAACAAACTTCTTGCAAAAATTCACGACTACGAGGAGCTGGATGCTGAGCAAATCGCCGATGAGTACTGCCAATTCGACACACAAATCGACCCCTACATCACCGACACAACGCTTCTGCTCTACGATGCCATCCAATCGGGTAAGAACATTCTGCTGGAAGGCGCACAAGGCGCTATGCTGGACGTTGATCACGGAACCTATCCGTATGTTACCAGCAGCAATCCTACAAGCGGTGGTGCAGCTACGGGGCTAGGATTGGCTCCGACGGCGATTTCTACAGTGATGGGTGTCGTGAAAGCGTATTCTACTCGTGTGGGCAATGGTCCGTTCCCAACAGAACTCCACGATGCAACGGGTGAGCGCTTACGCGCTATTGGTCAGGAATTTGGTGCAACGACGGGCAGACCGCGTCGGTGCGGCTGGTTGGACGCTTTTGCGCTGCGGTATTCCGTTATTGTCAATGGTATCACAGAAATTGCACTGACTAAAATGGATGTACTTGATACCTTCGATGAAATCACGATTTGCACCGCTTACAAACTGGATGGAAAAATACTCAAGAGTATTCCTGCCGATGCCGACACGTTGGAACGGGTAGAACCAATGTATGAAACAATGCCCGGCTGGAAATCCTCGCTCACGGGCATTCGGACGTATCAAGATTTACCACAAGCTGCAAAAGATTACATCGGACGCATTGAAACGCTCTCCGGCGCACGAGTAAGCATTATTTCGACCAGCCCCGACCGCGCAGACACGATTATTCGCTCATAAATTCACCCTTCAAATGGAAACCACTGCTTCCGAACCGATTCGCCTTACGCAATACAGTCACGGTGCGGGTTGCGGCTGCAAAATTGCTCCGGCGATACTGGACAAAATCTTGCATAGCAACGAAGCTCCGCCGATGACCTACGATGCCGGAAAGCTGCTTGTCGGTAATAACTCACGCGATGATGCTGCGGTGTACGATATTGGTAATGGGCAAGCACTCATCAGCACTACGGATTTTTTTATGCCGATTGTCGATGATCCGTTTGATTTTGGGCGTATAGCGGGTGCAAATGCAATCAGCGATGTCTATGCTATGGGCGGCACACCGACGATGGCGATTGCGATTCTGGGCTGGACGCTGGATAAGCTGCCACCCGAGGTTGCGGGGCGTGTGATTGCGGGTGGGCGGCACGTGTGCTCAGAGGCAGGAATACCGCTTGCGGGCGGGCATAGTATTGACAGCCCGGAGCCAATTTTTGGTCTGGCAGTAAGCGGTCTTGTACCCATTGCCAACATCAAGCAAAATAACACTGCCGAAGCCGGAAACCTGCTTTTTCTAACGAAACCACTAGGCGTTGGAATTTTGACAACTGCCGAGAAGCGTGGTATCTTGCGGGACGAAGACAAAGGACGTGCTGCCGAGCAGATGATGCGATTGAATAGCGTTGGCACTGCTTTGGGTAAATGCGTCGGAGTACGTGCCATGACGGACGTTACAGGTTTCGGACTGCTGGGACATCTGACGGAAATGTGCGCCGGAAGCGGTGTTCGTGCAGAAATTCGCTTTGCTGAGGTTCCCACGTTACCGAATTTAGCGTATTACCTTGAGCAGAAATCTGTTCCGGGCGGCACGGGACGAAATTTCAGCAGCTACGGCAGCAATATTGCTCCACTCACCGATAATCAACGCTCTATTCTCTGTGACCCACAAACAAGTGGCGGTCTGCTCGTTGCAGTACAAGAAGATTCTCTTGATGAAGTTCGTGCTATACTCAGCGAAGCCGGACTAGCGGAATTTTCTACTCCGATTGGAACACTATTGTCTGCCGATGCAGCGCTGCCGCTTATTACTGTTGTGTAGCTACCTTGTTGCGCCAGTGTCATCAAACAGAAAATATCTCCGACAAACGAAAAAGGCTAATTTTTCACATTGAAAAATCAGCCTTTTTTATTGAATTGTTCGTAATCAACTAATGTGATTAAACTTCTTCCGGTACTGCAAGCGGCATAGAGGCAGCGGCGGCAGTACGCGGGACAACCATACCTTGAAGGTGTTTCGGCTGATTTTTAATCCATGTCTCATTGTCCTCATCCAGCAGATGCTTCGGAACAGGACGTAAATCCCACACCAAGCCAACAAACGACAACATTTTCAGCGTGTAATAAGTAATGTCCAGTTCCCACCAGAAGAATCCGTTGCGAGCTGAAGATTGAAAGCGGTGATGGTTATTGTGCCAGCCTTCGCCAAGAGTGATAAGGGCAAGAACGAAGTTATTACGACTCGTGTCGGTCGTAACATAACGTCTGCCGCCCCACGTATGGGAAAGCGAGTTGATAGTAAACGTGCCATGCCAGCAAAGCACCGTGCTGATGCACAATCCCCAGACCAAGCCTGGAACACCCGCAATGAGGAACATTGCTACACCCCAAACGACGGGCGGTACAAGAAAATTCTTGTTAAGCCAGACTAATTCGGGATAGCGAAGTAAGTCACGAACATAGTGTTCTTCGGTTTGGTTGTTTTGATCGCTCAAAATCCAACCCACGTGCGACCACCAGAAACCATCTTGTGGTGAGTGAGTATCATCCTCTTGGTCGGAGTGCGTGTGGTGATGACGGTGATGCGAAGCCCACCAAATCACACCTTTTTGAACCGAACACATTGCCAAAAAGGCAAGTACAAACTGGAACGCCCGGCTTGTGGAGTACGTGCGGTGCGAGAAATAACGGTGATAGCCACCGGTCACGCCGAACATTCGCACGGCATATCCAGCCGCTGCAAGCGCCACATACCACCACGAAAACTCAATAAAAAACGCACCAAAACAACCGACGTGCAGCGCCCAGAAAGGGAGCGTACTCGGTCGGAAGTAGTATAAAGCAGAACGCTTCTTTTCCATGAAGCATACCCTCAATTAGTGAAACAAGTTACTGATAGTATAAAAACTTCAACAACCGAGAGGGCTTTCGCACGAAACTTTTTGTGTGTACTGTCTCCGCCGAGACTCATCCATATCGCAATATGAACGGGAAGCGACGGCAAGAAGCAGACTCAATAAGTATCTGCGAAAATCCTTGGGACGGCTGAGCTGTTTTTCAAGGTTTAAGGCATTTGCCGAAAACGTTGTACAAGAATAAAAATACGGCGATTTTTGACGAAATCCAATTATTTGTCCTACACCCATTATGTAATCATTGGTAGGATGGTCAGGGGTGAGCATTGCAGCGTTTGTATCGGATATGAATAAATAAACATCTTTCTTGCATACTATATTTCTAACCCATTTACCTTTTTAACAACCCTTAACGCTTTTTTCTTCGGCGTTCTCCGAAAAACAGCTAATTTTAAGGCTTTGTAAACTCAACAAAACTCTCTGTTCAGCATCATAGACATCAAAACTAAATCTTTCCCCAACCAATACAAAACTCTATGAACACAAAGCAGCTCAACCGCGCATTTGCGGCGTTGGTGTTCGTGATTTCGCTCACGACGTATATGCTCACCGTGCAAAAAACGGTGCCGTTTTGGGACTGTTCCGAATTTACGGCAGCCACAGTTTATCAGCAAGTTCCCCATCCTCCGGGCGCACCGCTCTTCCTTATGGTCGGCAAGCTCTTTCACCAGTTCATTCCCTTCGGCGATCCGGGCTGGCGAGTGAACCTTGTGTCGGTGGTAGCGACAGCCTTTTCCGTCTTGCTTTTGTACTCTATTACCGTCATGGCAATCGTGAACATTCGCGGGAAGCGTCCCGAGACTTTTGCCGAGGCACTTGCTGTCTTTGGCTCAGCGGCGGTGGGCGCTCTGGCGTTCAATTTTAGCGATACGTTGTGGTTTAATGGCGTGGAATCGGAGGTGTATGCGGCTTCGACGCTCTTTGTGGCAGTGATTGTCTATTTGATGATGCGCTGGAATGAAGAAGCTGATAACGCAGGACACGAGCGGTATTTGCTCCTCATTGCATACCTTATCGGTCTATCCACAGGCGTTCACCTCTTGAGCGTATTGACGATTTTCTCTATCACGATGGTCGTTTATTTCCGCAAATATGAAGTTACATTACGCAGTTTTATCGTAATGACCGTTATTGGCTTGGTAGTATTTGCACTTGTTTATCCGGGGATTGTGAAGTTTTTCCCCGCGCTTCTGGGCGGCGACCTTCCTTTGCGTAATGCAGCAAAAGAATACGCCGTCAAAGATAGCCCGCTCATGCTTATTCTCGCAATTTTGCTTCTGGGTGGTGCAGGGTATGGTGTGTGGTATGGACGCGCAAAGAGCCACCCCATCATCGGTCTGGCGTGCAGCGCATTTTTGCTGATGGTTGTTGGTTACAGCACCTACACGCAAATCCTCATTCGCTCCAATGCAAATCCGCCGATGAATGAAAATGCCCCTACCAATCTCAACAAGCTTGTTTCGTATCTGGGACGTGAGCAATACGGCGATGCGCCCACGTGGCCCCGCCGCTATCAGCAAGAAGGCTATTTCGTGCAGAAATACAAGACATACGGCGAGTGGTATCCGCCCTCAGTAGAGCGCGCCGAACGCGCTGACGGTAGCGCCATTCCGATTCCAAAATTTACGAAAGTCAATTTTGCGGGCGAGATAAATTATCTCTTCCAATACCAGATTTATCAAATGTACATCCGCTATTTCCTTTGGAACTTCGTTGGGCGGATGAGCGACACACAGGATGCGCCTCCAGCTTGGTTTACCAGCGATGGTGCCGATGCCTATAATTACAGTTCGGGCTATGCTTCGTGGTACCCCGTGCGGTTCTTTGCCCTGCCGTTGCTCTTCGGTATGTTAGGACTGATTTTCCATTTTTCCCGTGATCGGCGCATGGCGTTTGTGCATCTCATCATGTTCCTGATGATGGGCGTTCTGGCTGCTATTCAGCAAAACCAACAAAATCCGCAACCGCGCGAGCGTGATTATTTCTATGTCGGTTCGTTCATGGTGTTCTGTATGTGGATTGGAATGGGCGTGTACGGGCTGATTGAAAATCTCTTCAAAGCCAACATCCGCGCCGCTGGCAGCGCTGCTATTCTGGCAGCCGCAGTAGTGCTTGTTCCCCTGAATATGGCTGTGGGCGGATGGCGCACACACGACCGTTCGGGCAACTATATGCCATTTGACTATGCGTACAATATCCTCCAAAGCGTTGAAAAAGATGCAATTCTCTTCACCAACGGCGACAACGACACCTTCTCGGTCTGGTATATGCAGGACGTAATGGGTGTTCGCCGCGATGTACGGCTTGTCAACCTCAGCCTCGGCAATACGCTTTGGTACGTTGACCAACTCAAGAACCAAGCCCCATGGGGTGCAAAAAAACTACCGCTCAGTTTCTCCGATGAATCCATTCAGCAGTCCGATGAATACGATCCGCGAGCGCTTTCTACGCCTGTCGGCGGTGCAAGCGAAATGGAAATTGGTGTTCGTGAGGAAATTATGCGTCAGTTTGAGCAACCTAGCGGATTGCAAGTCAACAGCCCCGAAAAACTTCCTGATTCCGTAGCGAATAAAGTACGTAAAATCAAAATGACCTTTCTGGGTATGCCCTACGGCGAAGATGAAGGTAAGCCGCGCTATATCTACCGCATCCAAGACCAGCTTGTACGCGATATTGTCGTACAGACTGCTTTTGAGCGTCCTGTTTACTATTCTGGTTCGGTCGGTGGTGATGCCTTCTGTGGCTTGGAAAAATACTTCCGAATGGAAGGCTTGGCATACCGCATTTGTCCTACGGTTCAGCAGACCGACCGTGGCAGCCAGTCGGTCAACGCTGCTATTATGGACAAAACGATTCTGAATGTGTTGCCTTTCGATGAAGTGCACACCGAACCGCATTATGGCTTCAAACTCCGTAATATGAACAACCCCAATGCTTTCTTCGATGAGACCAATCGTAGCCCGGCTATTCAGAACTTCCGTAATCTGTATTTCACGTACGCAAACAATCAGCTGTACGACGGAAACAACCCCAAGAAAGCCGCAGCAATACTGGACACGATGAATAAGTATATTAGTGCGGAGCAGTTCCCGCTTTACTTCCCACAATACTACCAAATGGCACTTCTCTACGACAAAGCAGGTGCAAAGCCGCAAGCGGAGAAATATGCACGTATGGCAGTAGCAGCCTCCGAAAGACTTATCGCCAATCCACGCTTGCTTGACCTAGACCCTTACGCTCGTGCCTTCGACCCGAACGTCGTAGCGACCGAATCGTATGAACTTATCGGCGAGTTCGACAAAGCTATCGCCACACTTCGCAAGTATCAGGCGACTATGAATAATGCGCCGGAGCTGCAAGTGCGGATAGATGAGGTCGAAATCAAGCGTGCCGAATACAAAGGCGATTTGAAGAAAGCGCTGGAGATAGCCGAAGGCTTGGTGGCGAAGTATGAGGCACAGAGCAACGATTTCGTCAAGCAAATGCTTCCCGGATTGAAGCAGCGAGTGATGGGACTGAAACTCAAACTCGGTATTGCGCCCTCGCAGACGGAAGCCGCAGCAGCACTTGGCGCTCTGGGCAGTCCGCAACAGTAGAATGCGCCTCACGTAGCCGAAAGGAAACTCAAGAAGCCCGCCGATGCACTCCATCGGCGGGCTTCTTGGTTAATTAATACCATTTATATTTTGAAATTATTATTTCCAATTCTTTGTCAGCCAAGGTAGGTAGGATGCCTTGGTGAAATCAAGAGCAAAAAAATCCGATTACAATAGTATCCCATAGCTCCGAACAAATCATACCGGTTCTTCCGACAATGCGCTCTGCGGTTGATTCATGGACTCAAAAGAGAATGGCAGAATGTCATTTTTTGTTGCCGCCCAGAATATCTGCACTGCCAGCAGAAGCAGCGCAACATCTTCAAATACTTTTTTCCAGCCAACAATCTCGCCGCCCCCGCCCTGAGAATAGCAGCCGCACTCAATACTTAGTCCGCGTGCCATAGCGCTCCCGATGGCAATCAAAAACACCACCAGCATAGCCCCGACGAGTGCGGAGCTTGCCCGAAGGCGAATGCCAAATATCAGAAACACGCCCGTCAACACCTCCAACCACGGCAAAACGAGTGCCATGATGTTCAACGTCGCAAAAGGTACCATTTGATAATTGTTGATTGCTTTTGCGAACGCATTTGGGTTGACAATTTTTTCAACACCGGCGATAACAAAAACTGAACCCAGCACTAGTCGTGCTGCGAGAACAATAACGGGATGAAAGAATACAGTGTGCATAATAACTCCTTGAGAAAACAACAATAGTTGATATGTCAACTAATATACATTTTTTTTGCACAAATCCTAATTTCGCATTCATCAGTGCTGGATTTTTACAGAGCCACACTGATTTCAAGCCACTCCAAGCGAAAAACTTGTCGGAAACGGTAACTTATGTTAATTTACACTCATTCTAAAAACGTTTCTCGCCCCCAAGTGGCACAATCACGATTTCCCCTTGAAGAGGTAGTACAATGGCAAAAGAAAAAGAAGAAGCCGTAAAAGAAACAACGAAGGCTTCCAAAGCTGATAAAAACGACGTTGTCAGTCCCGCAGAAGCCCGTAAAAAAGCAATACAGGCTGCAATGGATCAAATCGAAAAAGACCACGGCAAGGGTGCTATTATGCGCCTGAGCGATAAAGTAGTCGTGCCGATTGATGCTATCTCCACAGGATGTATTTCGCTGGACAATGCCATTGGTATTGGCGGCGTGCCGCGTGGGCGGATTATCGAAATTTACGGACCAGAATCGTCGGGCAAAACCACGATTTGCTTGCACATTATCGCTGAAGCACAGAAAAATGGCGGCGTGGCGGCGTTTATTGACACCGAACACGCGCTGGATATACAATATGCCCGCCGTTTGGGTGTGGACTTAAGCAATCTGCTTCTTGCGCAGCCGGAATTTGGAGAGCAGGCGCTTGAAATCGTCGAAACACTCGTCCGCTCCAGTGCTATTGATGTTGTCATCATTGACTCTGTGGCAGCTCTCACGCCGCGCGTCGAAATTGAAGGCGACATGGGCGATGCTCAAATGGGTTCGCACGCTCGCCTCATGTCTCAGGCAATGCGTAAATTGAACGCCGCTATCGGTGCATCGAAAACAACTGTTATGTTTACCAATCAACTCCGCTCGAAAATTGGCGTTATGTATGGTAATCCTGAGACAACCACAGGCGGCAACGCTCTCAAATTCTACGCTTCGGTGCGTATGGACATTCGCCGTAAGGATATGATTAAAGAGGGTGATGTAACGGTGGGCAACCGTGTCAAAATTAAAATTGTGAAAAACAAGGTAGCGCCACCATTCAAAGAAGTAGAGTTTGATATTCTTTACAACGAAGGTATTTCCAAGCTCGGCGACATGATTGACCTCGCGCTGGAGCACAAAATCATTGCCAAAAGCGGCTCATGGTTCAGCTACCGCGACGAACGCGCTCAAGGACGCGACGCAATGCGCATTATTCTCAAAGAAAATGCAAAACTCTTGGCACATCTCGAAGACGATGTAAAGAAAAAATTAACTGAAATTGCGACGCAACCCGCAACAAATGGCACTATAGCCCCTGATGTGACGGATGAAGCCGAAGCAGCAAAGGCGTAACGTTTGCGCTCCCGCGCTGTTCTTCTCTCTGAATGTTCTTTTCTCACTTTTCACACTACCACTATGTTTGGCTTAGGAACACCCGAAATCCTTGTGATTGCCTTTTTGGTAATCTTGCTTTTTGGCTATAATAAAATTCCCGAACTGATGAAAGGACTTGGCTCCGGCATCAAGGAATTCAAAAAAGCTGCCTCTACCGACGACGAAAAAGAAAAAAAAGAAGCGTAAAAACAATGCTCATTTTCTGCGATTCAAACCTCAGCATTCAATACTCAACACTTCTTCAAAATCATGTTTGACGTTGGTGGTGGCGAACTTCTGCTTATTGTGATGGCAAT
Organism: Ignavibacteria bacterium; assembly: GCA_014654705.1. GTDB lineage: Bacteria > Bacteroidota > Ignavibacteria > Kapaibacteriales > UBA4661 > PH2015. Next base: position 161,036 of record JACVZY010000095.1, on the reverse strand, counting down.
TTTACTGCTCTTCGGACCGGAAAAATTGCCTGAACTTGCACGGTCATTCGGCAAGGGTATGGCACAACTACGCAAAGCACAGACTGAATTCCAGCGCAATATGAACGCTATGGCGGATGAAGTGGACGAACTTGTGCAGAAGCAGCCCGAAGTGAGTTCCGATACGTCATCATTACCGACGTTTGAGCGTAGTTTAGAGCCTCTTTCCGCGCAAGATGAAGCCGCGCAAACACCATTTGAAGCACACTCTGAGGCATCACTAGCAGGTAATACGCCCTCAGAAGCGGAATTGCCGCCTGAAACGCCAACGGTGGTCATTCGCCCCGCCGAGAACGCCATTGCCATTGACCCCAAAAAACCGTAATTGTCTGCATTATCTGCCCAATTCGTCATATCCGTTTTCAACAATCCTTCACGCATGAAATCTTACACAGCCTTTCGCGCAGAACGCACCGCCAACAAAACCACGTGTGCCGCTACTTTGGAGCAATTTCTTTCGACAATAGAAGCGAAAAACCCCACTATTAACGCCATCCTCACCGTGAACGCTACCGAAGCAAGAGTACAAGCCGCCGAAAGCGACAAACGCTTCCAAGACGGCACGGCACGTGCGCTTGAAGGTATGGTCGTCGCAGTGAAAGATAATATCTCTACCAAAGGTCTCAGGACGACGTGCGGCTCGAAAATTCTGGAAACGTTTGTTCCGATTTATGATGCAACCGTCATTGAGCGCCTGAAAAGCGCTGGTGCGGTGATTGTAGCAAAAGCAAACCTGGACGAGTTTGCCATGGGTTCGTCGAATGAAAATTCTGCGTTTGGTGCGGTGCGTAATCCCGTCAATACTGACTATGTGCCGGGCGGCTCGTCGGGCGGCTCTGCGGCTGCGGTGGCTTCGGAAATGTGCCACACGGCGCTTGGGTCGGATACGGGCGGCTCGGTGCGGCTTCCGGCGGCATTTTGTGGCACGGTTGGCTTGAAGCCAACCTACGGGCGCGTCTCGCGGTATGGACTGGTAGCATATGGTTCGTCTCTTGACCAAATCGGACAGTTTGGCGAAAGCGTCGAAGACGTGGCGCTGCTCTACGATGCCCTCAATGGTCACGACGAGCGCGATGCGACAAGTTCACACCACACACAGCAGCACACGCTCACAGCGCTTAAAAAGCCGCTTCCTGCATCCTTCGTCGTTGCTACGCTGCCCGATGAGCAGCTTGCCGGATGCGATGCAGAGGTGATGCGCGTCTATCGTGAAACGCTGGAGCGCTTGAAAACACTGGGTGCAAAGGTCATCACCCACGAAATGAAATATATGTCTGCGGTTATTCCGACGTACTACATCGTCGCAACGGCAGAGGCTTCGTCGAACCTTTCGCGTTACGATGGCGTTCGCTACGGCTCGCGCAAAATTGGTGCGGACGGCGAAGTGACCACCGAAACCCGCTCACAAGGCTTTGGTGCTGAAGTGAAGCGGCGCATTATGATTGGCAATTACGTGCTTTCCTCCGGCTACTACGACGCTTATTATACCAAAGCGCTGAAAGTACGCCGCCTTATCTACAACGACTACAAAGCAATGTTCAAGGATGCCGACGTGTTTCTCACGCCAGCCGCGCCTACGCCCCCGTTCAAAATCGGCGAAAAATCTGCCGACCCGCTTGCTATGTACCTTGCGGACATCTTCACGGTATCAGCGAATTTGGGCGGTGTGCCGGGCATCAGCGTTCCGGCAGGAACGAGCGCGAACGGTCTGCCTATCGGGATGCAGCTTCAAGCGAACCACTTCGAGGAAGAAAAGCTTCTTAATGTGGCGTATCATCTGCTTGGGAAGTGATTTTTCATGCCCCTAGGCTTATACCTCCACATCCCCTTTTGCGAAAAAAAGTGCATTTACTGTGATTTTTACTCGCTCGAAACGACTAATCTCATCGGGGAATTTGTCGAAACGCTTATTGCGGAAATTGACCTTCGCGCCGCGCTCTTGCCCGCTTCCAAGCGGCATTTCGATACGCTCTTTTTTGGCGGCGGTACGCCGTCGTTGCTTTCGCCGAAGCAGCTGGATAACATTCTGACACGCCTGCACAAGCATTTCACCTTCACAGACGGCGCAGAATGGACAATGGAGTGTAATCCGGGAACGATTACGCCCGCTTCCTTGCACGCCTACCGCGCTTTGGGCATCAACCGCCTCAGCTATGGCGTACAGTCGTTTTTTGAGGAAGATTTGCAGTTTCTGAGCCGTATTCATTCCAAGCACGAAGCAATGGATGCCATTCGCCTCAGTCGTGAAGCGGGGTTTGAGAATGTCAATCTCGACCTGATGTTTGCCCTGCCCAACCAATCCTTTGCGAACTGGAAGCGTAATCTCGAAACGGCAGTGAGCCTTGAAACCGACCATATTTCTGCGTACAGCCTCATCTTTGAGCCGGGAACACCGCTCAATGCGATGCTCCAGCGCGGTGAAGTCCGCCAGCAGGACGAGGAGCGCGACGCAGAAATGTACGCTTGGGGTATTGATTTTCTGGCGCAGCACGGCTACGAGCAGTATGAAGTCTCTAACTTTGCAAAAGGTGGGAAAGTGTGTCGCCATAACTGCATCTACTGGCAGGGCGATGAATACGTGAGTTTGGGACCGTCGGCGCACGGCTACATTTCCGGCGATAGCACGGGAGAGCAAGTTTTTATGCGGTATTGGAATGCACGAAGTTTGAAGCGGTACATGGATGCGGTGCGCGGAGGCGAACTTCCCGTCACGAACAGCGAACTACTCACAGAAAAAGAACGAATGTTCGAGCGGGCTTTTTTGGAACTGCGTGCACGAGGCATCCGTAAGCTAGATTTTATGCGGGATTTTGGGATTGATATTGACGCAGCACTTGCGCCGCTCATTGCGGAATTTACAAAGGACAATTTACTCCTCAACACGCCCGAACGCCTTGTTCTCTCGCCTTCAGGCTATGCGGTGTGCGATGCTATCACGCTGGAAGCCATTACACTTTTGGAAAAACACTCCGGCACTGTCTGGGAACAGCACGAAGAACACGAGGAAATAGCAGAGTGACGCGGTGAAATAGCAGAAAGAAGCGTTTTGAAGGCTACTCGACCACTTTAGAAATATACCACAAGCTATCAATTCGTACGGTCACGAATGTAAATTCTTTGAGATAGCCAAACTCTGCCTTGAGACGCTGACGCACAGGCGAGAGCGTGTCTATCTGCATACGGGTCAGTGCTTTTTTGGTCATCATGCGCCCCAGCCGCGCTATTTCGTCCTGCAAATCCAGTTTTTCGATTGCCAGAAGCGGGCGCTCGTCGTCGCTTGCCATCACCTTCATTGCACCTTGCACATTCGCGCTGTCAATTTCTGCTTTGAACACATAGACCACGCCCTGCGGGCTATTCTGGTCGTTAGGAATGATGAGCTTTTGTGGTGTGGTCTCTTTGAGCACAATAAGCTCACAACCCGCTACGACAAGAGCGAGACACAAAGACAACAGACCATTGAGAAAACGATTACTCATAGAAAAACTTCTCCAAAAGAGAAAGGGTTTGAACAAAAGCCGGTTTCGCGGCTTGTTCGGCAGTCATGGGGTGCGAAATGCCGAAAGTATGCGCTGTTTGGGGGATTGTTTCCCAGTGCACGTTGCACTTGGCTTTTTGGGCTGCAGCGTAAAGCGTTTCGGCTTCAGCAATGGGTACGGTCAAATCTTGGTCACCATGAACGAGAAGTAGCGCTTGCCTTAATCGCTTAATCGTTTGCAATGGCTCAAGGCGTGAGGCATTTTCAGCAATATCGTCCAAATATCCTGCATCAATCCTGAGTTCTTGACCCGTCCGTGCATTTTGTACAGCGAAAAATCCGTTTTTGCGCCATTCCTGTTTTGCACGATCGGTAAAGCGGTCGAGACGTGCAATCGTGCCAAGCGCCGCAATCTTTTTCACTTCTTTGAACCTCTCGCCTAATACCCATGCGCTTGCGCCACCACGCGAGTGTGCCAGCAGGAAGATGTCTCCATTCCAACGTGTGCGGAGTTGTTCGGCAAAGATTGGCGCTTGCGCATCAAATTTTCCCTCGACGACTGCCCTCACCATTGTTTCCGCATCACGGACTTCCTGCGAAATTGTGTTGCGAGCAAAGTTTTCCGGTTCGGAACATTCCTCGCTGTCAGCGTTTATTCGGTGTGGCGTGCCATTGAGCGAAAAATTCACCGTGAGCGTGAGAAAGCCCTTATCCGCAAAGTATTCTCCAAAGTACGGAAAAAAGCCCCATCGGGCAAATGCTTTGAAGCCGTGAAGAATAAGAAGCACAGGTACCGAAGCAGTATGATTCAAGCTGCAACGCGCATCAGCACTAACATCGCTATAAGGTGTGCCGCTTGGAAAACAAACAAACTCAGTCTGTACGGAGGAAAACATAAAAGCGGAAATAGGGGATAAAAAAACTCATTCTTACCAAGAACAGCACCAATGCGGCTTCTGTACGAAAATAAGAATGAGTTTTGTTTAAGCAAGCAGATATTTTGTGCGCCGCTGTTTATACTTTCAACGCACTTATGCTTTTAAGGCGCTTATGCTTCTTTCAGCACTTCGCGGGCAATGACGATGTGCTGTACTTCGCTTGTTCCCTCATAAATCTCGGTAATTTTCGCATCCCGCAAGAAACGCTCCACAAGGTACTCACGCACGTAGCCATAACCACCATGCACCTGAATAGCTTCCAGAGCCACTTCTACGGCAATTTTGGAAGCGAAAAGTTTCGCGTGTGCAGCAGCCTTGATGATATTTTCGTGGTTGTCTTTCATCGTTGCAGCTTTGAGAATGAGCAATCGTGCCGCCTCGATTTTCACGGACATTTCGGCAATCTTAAACTGGATTGCCTGCAAGTCTGCGATGGGACGGTCGAATGCTTTGCGTTCTTTGGAGTATTTCACAGCCGCTTCAAACGCGCCCTGCGCAATACCAAGCGCTTGGGCTGCAATACCAATGCGCCCGCCGTTCAAAATCTCCATTGCAATATTGAAGCCCCGACCAACTTCGCCGAGTACATTGGTCGCGTGGGAAACTTTGACATTGGTGAAACTGAGTGAGCACGTATCGCTGGAGCGAATGCCCATTTTATCCTCTTTTTTGCCCTTTTCAAAGCCGGGCATATCTTCTTCGACGATAAAGCAGGTGATTCCTTTATGGCGTTTTTCTCGGTCGGTTTGCGCCAGAACGAGGTAAATGCTTGCGGTTGTGCCGTTGGTAATCCAGTTTTTCGCTCCATTGATAACCCAGCTACCATTTTGCTGTACGGCAAAGGTGGCTTGCTGTGTCGCATCCGAGCCTGCGCCCGGTTCGCTGAGGCAAAAAGCGCCAATTTTCTGACCGCTTGCCAAAGGACGCAAAAAGCGCTCTTTTTGCTCATCCGTTCCGTACTTTTCCAAAGCCCAGCAGACAAGCGAGTTATTGACCGACATCACCACGCCGACACTGGCATCTACCTTGCAAATTTCTTCCATTGCAATTGCGTAGCTAACGGTGTCCAAGCCACTTCCGCCCCAGTCAGGCGAAACCATCATGCCCATAAAGCCTAATTCACCAAGTTGGCGAATAATCTCGTGTGGAAATTCTCCCGTCAAGTCGCGGTCAACGGCAGAAGGTGCGATAACATCTTGAGCAAATTCGCGGGCAGTGCGGCGAATCATCTCGTGCGTTTCGGTAAATTGCAGCGTAGTCATAAGTGTAGTGGTAAAGCTAAGATAATGAAAGAGAAATAATTATCGTTGTTTGGGAAAGAAATGTCTATCACACAACAGTTGACACGTCAACAGAAATACATTCTTGCAAATATGCAAAAAAAATTGCAGCCAACGAAGAACGAAAAGTAAGTGACGAGTAAAAACTTAACACGATACAAACTGAAGCAATTGCCTTCTCACCTATGTCTTGAAGCGGCAGATTAGCAATTTTTTATCCTGTTTTTTGAACCACGGTGCGCCCGTGAGGTCAATCTGATGTTCTTCGACCGTGAGCGAAGGGAATTTTTTGACCGATTCTGCAATCTCAGCTTCCAAATCGCCACCTTTCAGAAAGAGCATCTGAGCATCGGGTTTCAGAAGCGGCTTCACCCACGAGATAAGCTGCACAAGCGGTGCTACGGCTCGGGCGGTGATCACATCAAATACGCCGCGAAACTCCGCGCTGTCGGCAAGTGCCTCTGCGCGAATCGTCTTTGCGGCAATATCCCGCAAGCCTGTGTGCTGCCCGAACATTCCCGCCGTTTTCGACTTTTTGGCAATGGAATCCACAAGGAGCATACGAATCTCCGGCAAGGCGATTTTAAGCGGAATGCCCGGAAAGCCGCCTCCCGTCCCAACGTCCATGCAGCGTGCTTTCGGGGCAATGGTGGCATATTTCAATATCGAAAGCGAGTGCAAAATGTGGCGTTCATAGATATTCTCAACATCCGTCCGCGAAATCATGTTGATTCGTTCATTCCATGTCACCAATTCGTCATGAAAACGGTTAATATTGTCCATTTGGCGGCGGTCAAGAACGATGCCGTTTGCCGAGCAGACTGTCCAAAATTCTATTGCATCCATGCGGAGTTGCGGTTTGTAATGGGAAGTATGAAAAGTATTTGATTACAAGAGCTATCAGCGAGTTAGAGCCGACGATGACGACGTGGGTAATGCCTTGCGCTGCGGCATAGTGTCCGTCTCTGTTTGGAAGCGCGTTACAAGATTGAGCAAATTATCGGTCAATCCTTGAAGTGTCTGCACGGTGCGCTCTATCTCACCTGTCGAAGACGTAGCTGCTTCAGTAACGGCGCTGATATTTTCAACATTTTTGACGATGTTACCGCTTGTTGCGGTCTGCTCTTTGCTGGAATCTGCCATTGACGAGATAATTTCCGCGACATTGCTAGTGCGATTGATAATGCGCTCCAACGCTTCGGCAGCTTGAGCGGCTGAGGTCTTACCGCGCTCCATTTCGCGTGTCCCTTCGTGCATGGCGCGAACGGCTTCGGTGGTGTCGCTTTGGATGACACGAATCGTCGTGCCGATTTCTTTTGTGGCTTTTTGTGTGCGCTCGGCGAGCTTGCGGACTTCATCGGCGACGACCGCAAAGCCGCGTCCTTGCTCGCCTGCGCGTGCCGCTTCAATAGCGGCATTAAGAGCAAGAAGATTTGTCTGGTCAGCAATTTCTTCAATTACCTGCACAATTTCACCAATTTGCTCGCTGGACTTACCAAGCGCTTCAATCGTGGAAGCAGATTTTGCCACCACACCCGCAATGGTAGTAATGCCCTGAATGGTCGAGGTAACGACGACGCCCCCATTCTGAGCGTCTGTGCTGGCTTCGGCAGACTCGCGAGCAGCGCGAGCAGCTTCGTCGGCATTGTGCCCGGTAATAGTGTCCATGCGCTCAATCAAGTCTGCAATGGCAAGCGTTTGACGGGCTTGATGGCGAATATCTTCTGCCATTGCTTGCGAGACTTCCGCAATATGACTGCTTGCGTTGGCGGTCTCATGGACGGCTTCAATCACTTGCACAACGAGATTACGAATCTTCGCAACCGCCTCGTTGAAACCGCGTGAAATCATACCGATTGCGTCATTATTTTTGACAGCAAGATGTGCCGTCAGATCGCCTTGGGCAAAATTTTGCATCACGAGCAAGATACTTTGCACATTGCCGGAAAGATATGCTTGTTGCTCCTCCGAGGCGTGTCTGGCTTCGTGCGCCTCCTGTGCAGCGCGTTGTGCGGCATCAGCACTTTGTTGAATTTCGCTCATCGAAGAACGAATATTGGCAATCATAATGTTGAAAGCACCTGCTAAAACGCCGATTTCATCGGTCGTGGAAGCCCGAACTTCGACATTGATATTGCCATCCGATACTTCCCGTGCAGCCCGCGCTAGGGCGCGAAGTGGCTTGACAATCTGTAAGGTAAGAAAACCAAAAATCATACTGCCCACAAGCAAAATTGCCATTCCAATACCTATCATCACCCAACGGCTTTGGCGAATATTCATTTCCAGCGTCTCAGTGCTAAATCCTACGACCAGTGTCCCCTGCGATGCACCATTTGAGACAATCGGCACAACGGCAATAAGCATTCCCGGCGCGTCCAGTACCTGTGGTGCTGCTTTGCCTAGTTCACCATCAATTTGCGATTTGTATTGCACTGCTGCCTGCGTTCCATACTCGGCTACACTGCCTTTTTGTGCATTAAATACCAAACCGAATTGAGCGTCCGGCAGACTTTTGAGTGTCTCTAAGCTCGCCTTGATGGTAGTGGCATCCTCAAAGACCAGTGCCGGCGCAATGTTGGACGCTATAACGGTGGCAACGATTTGCGCTTTTTCACTCATAGAACCGAGCATTTGCTGTTCCTGACGTGCCGGTACAAAGATTGCGATAAACACCGAGACAGCCAGAAGCAGCACGACAACAAGGCTAACAAATTTTCGGGTAATACTGAATGTGGTAAACATAGCGCTGAAGAATAAATAAGAATGCTGAACGTGCTGAGGGGTATGGAATCTGTTCCCCGGTTTCAATACCGCGCTCTAAAGACTATTGAAATACCCGTGAGACACGCAAAAGTTCGGACGAAATCTCCTGCTTTTGCGCTTTTGCTACCGACACATTGACATATACCTTTGGCTTACCGCCTTCTGCGCCGATACCAATGGCAACTTTACCGGTTTCTACCAAGGACGGAATACCGGTGATAGTGAAAATACCGCGCTCGTCGCAGACCTTCTGAATCGCGGCGGCTCCCGGGGCAACATAGACCACATCTGCTTCGCCAAGTGATTTTAATGCCTGTTCCAGTTTGAGGGCGGTCGTGGGAATACCAATTTCGCCAAATGCTTTCATCGCATCGTCTTTCACGCCTGCGGAAGCATCGGTAAAGACAATAACGACTTTGGGTGTAGGTTTGCTTTGAAGATTACGATTGAATGAGAACACTTTTTTGAGCAACGCGACGTGAACGCGCACTGAAATCGGCATATCCTGCGCGTACATCGGTGCAATATACCCAATGACAGCGCCGAAAAAGAAAAGCAGAAACACGAATACTCGTGCTACGGACGATATATGAAGACGCTTTGTAATTCTGTGGTGAGATAGCATGATGTTTCCTTTCAAAATGTCTTAATTCCAAGCAAATGTATAGGAAGCGCGAAGAACAAATTCCCGTGATGGTCCCGGTAGTGGCTGAGTCCCCGCCGTGTACGGTTGGATAAAGGTGTAGTTTGCACCCAAAATATCGTACGCTCCTATGCCAACATCAAGCCCCTGAATTGTGGCAATATTACGCCATTGAAAAAAAACATTCACAAGAAATATCGGAGCAATGCGCTGAAAAACGGCATTACCACTTGCGTCGGTGCCTGCGAAGCCGAAGCGTTCACTGAGAACGGTTGCCGAAGGGTTAATAGAAATATTGTCGTCGAAAAGACGGAAACTGGAATTGAGAGTTGCTTTGTGCTGCGCAAAGCCGAGCAGTATATCGTTTCTGCCCGTAACGGTGTACTCCGGCACTTGGTTGTTACTCGCCACGTAAAAGGAATAATTGAGGTTCAGAAATCCCCAAAAATCTTTGACAGAATACTCCAACTCAAAGCCATTCGAGCCTGTGATGGGGTAGTTAAAGTAGCTTTCCTGATCGTTTATGGTCGTAAACACAATCGGATTGGCAATCGAAACCGTAAAAAGGTTTGCCGAGAGCAGCATATTGTAGCTGATTTGATAGCCAAGTTGAAGCTCAAGTGCAGTGGTGATTTCCGGTCTGACTGCAGCATTGATGCGAATATTCTCAATGGTGGGAGCGCGGAAGTTTTGACCGAACAGCAATTTTGCGTTAAAATCACCAATCACTTTGGTCAGTCCCACCCACGGTACAGCCGCAACTGGCACTGTGCCGTACTTGTCAACACGAATACCGGCGTTGACGTTCACAATATCATTGGTCCACAAGCCCTGCACATAGCCACCGATGTTGGTGTAATTGGCCGTATTGCTTGCACTCAAGATATTTCCGGCAGCATCGAACTGGCGATTGAAAAGTGAAGATTGAGGCGAAAGGCTGCTGGCAACAGCATAATCAAAAAATGTTTCCAAGCCAACAGTTACAAAAAGACTGGGGAAAATATCGCCCGCAAGCGTAAGGCTGCCAAGAGTACGTGTCGCTGTTTTGTCAAAAAAGGAGCCAAAGGCTGAATTGTTAGAATCCAGCAACGATAGAGCGTTTGCCTGCCATGGCGTTTGACGAAGATAACTAATACGCGGCGTGAGTGTGAGTTTTTCAGTAAGTTTAATGTCATATTGTACGTCGGCACCAAAGGAAGTAAAGTTATTCGGAATCGGTTTGTCGGTTACGGTTGGTCCGTAGGCGAGCCATGAAGTAGAATAGTAACGGTCATAGAACACACGCGCTTTCAAGCCTTGCCACTGCACCCCAAGATTAAGATTGAGCGGCTGCAAGGTTTGATTACCGAGCATTGGGACTTGTGAACTATCAGCACCTAGGATCGTTCTGTCGCTACGATTTGCTTGTCCTATGAACGCAGAAGCACTTAGGGAAACCTCACCAAATTTTTTGCCGAACGCCAGTGTACCGTTCGCACGACCGAAGCCGCCTTGCATCTGACCAAAATAACCGCTTGCCATAATTGCTCTCATGTCATCGCCTTTGCGAGTGATGATGTTCACGACGGCAAGTTCGGCGTAGCCGCCATAGAAGGATGAGCCGGGACCGCGAATAATCTCAATGCGCTCAATAATATCAAGCGGAAAATTATTACCAAGCGGAGTATTGGCATAAAGAATTTCGTTCATCTGCATTCCGTCCACCAAGAAAAGAATTTTCCCCTCGAATCCCCACAGCCCGCGCGTTCCCATACCGACAGCACCGTTGACATCCTGACCGAACTCAAAACCCGGCACCAATCGCAGCGCGTCAATGATGTCCCGTGCGCCGGAGCGCAGGATTTCATCACGCTTGATAAGCGTAACGGTTCCCGGTATTTCCTTCTTGGAAAGCGGTTTACGTGATGCTACTTGCAGTAAGTCAAGGTCGAGCAACTGGTCGAAGGACAAATTGTCGAGGTCTTGCATAGTCAGATTTTCCGCGTCCTGAGCGTGTGATACGAATGTGTTGCCTACAAAGAGCAAAGGCATTATCACACAAAAAGCGGCTTTTTGCAAAGCAGTCCGAAATGTGGAACGATGCGGCATATATCTTGGAAAAATCGTGATGAACCGTGATAATGTGTTATATTTACTGCAAGGGAAGAGTATTTCTTCTTACCCCAATATGCGCGCTTGGGCTTGATTTTGCTGTGTTTACACGATGCTTGACGCGAATTTGCAGGAAATGTGCCGTAAAATACAATTCATAGCACAACTACGCAAAAACCATTTCCATGAAAAAACTTGTTCTCAAAAAAGCCGTACTCGATAGCGCCGGCAATGCGGTGCGTTCGCTTGAATCCTACAAAATCCGCTATGCCGACGAACTCAATACCGAGCAGCTTCAAGCGGTTATGCACGACACGGGCGCTGTACTGGTGGTAGCAGGTGCGGGCACGGGCAAGACACGAACGCTGATATACCGCGTGGCAAGGCTTATTGAAGACCGCATTCCGCCTGAATCAATTCTGTTGCTTACATTTACTCGGAAAGCTGCTGCCGAGATGCTCCGCCGTGCATCGCATTTACTGGACGGCAGATGTGAAGCGGTTTCCGGCGGAACATTTCATTCATTTGCTCATGGGTACTTGCGCCGTGCATCGAAAATGCTGACGCCGCTTGGCTATGACACTAATTTCAGCGTACTAGACCAATCGGACGCTGAGGATGTCGTGAATTTGCTGCGTTCGCAGTTTGTAGAATCGAGCAAAAGTAAAGATAAAAAACGCCGCTTCCCTCGCAAAAACACACTTTTGAGCATATTCAGCACCGCGGCGAATTGTCAAATGACCGTCGAAGCAGTCGTCAAAAAAGACTATCCACAATTTACCGACGATACCGACGACATCAAGCATTTGTGGGATCTTTATGGCTTTTACAAGCGCAAACATAATTTGATGGATTATGATGATTTACTCGTAGTTTTTCTGAACCTTATGCGTACCAACCCGGATGTTAAGCGGGATGTACAACAAAAATACCGCTACGTGATGGTGGACGAGTATCAGGACACCAATGCACTCCAGCATGAAATCGTACTGACGCTCTCAGCGCTGCACGAAAATGTGATGGCTGTCGGCGACGACGCACAAAGTATTTATGCCTTTCGCGGTGCAAATTTTGAGAATATCATGCGTTTCCCCGATGCTTTCCGAAACTGCCGCGTCGTCAAGCTAGAAGAAAACTACCGCTCCACGCAGCCGATTTTAAGTTTGACCAACGAAATCATACGCCGCGCCACCTACCGATTTGACAAAGAACTCTTTTCGCGCAAGTCAGGAAGCACCTTCCCGGCGATTGTGCAGGCAGAAAACGAGCAGCAGCAATCACAATTTATCGTGCAGCAAGTCTTGGAATACCGCGAGGCGGGCTTGCCACTGGACGATATTGCTGTTCTGATGCGCTCCGGTTTTCACTCGTTTGACCTCGAAATTGAACTTAACCGCGCAAACATTCCCTACCAAAAATTCGGCGGCTTCAAATTCATCGAAACATCGCACGTGAAGGACGTGATAGCGCATTTGCGGGTGCTGGTCAATCCTAAAGATGCGGTGAGTTGGAATAGAATTTTGCTCCTTCTCGAGGGCGTAGGACCGCGAACGGCGAATAAAGTGATAGAGGCACTGGTGAGCGGCACAGTCACGCTCCAAAACACTCACAACCTCAAGGAAATTGCGCGGGGCGACGAGCAAATCAAAATGCTTTTTTCGCTGCTGGCACGGCTGGAAGAAAGCAATGAAGCGCCCGGCACAAAAGTCTGGCAAATTATTGACTACTACCGCCCGCAGATGAAGAAAAAGTACGACGACTACAAAAAACGCCTCAAAGACATCGAAACAATGGGCAGTATTGCCGAGCGATACCGCTCTGTGCCTGCACTTCTGGCGGATATGGCAATCGAACCACCAACGGAATCCGTCGAGGATGTTGCAGCGACTGGAAGCGAGACGGAGTTTCTGACGCTCTCCACAATTCACTCTGCGAAGGGCTTGGAATGGGGTGTAGTATTCATACTTTGGGCACTGGACGGGCGCTTCCCGCCTGTGCGAGCGTTTGAATCGGAAGATAATCTTGAGGAAGAGCGCCGTCTTTTCTACGTGGCGTGTACACGAGCAAAGGAACGGCTATTCATTAGCTATCCTATCAACATCTTCGATAGAGAAAGCGGTATGGTATTGGGCAAGGTCTCGCGTTTTCTGGATGGTATCGGCGAGGAGCTTGCCGAGCGGTACTTTTTGGCGGATGAGTGAAAGGAGCTATGTCCTCATTGTCATGGCGCACCGACGGCGCAGGTACCGTTACCAAGCACTCTGCATCCGTCCTCTCTACTACTATTCGCTGACAATTTCTTTCTCGGCGACAGGCGCAAGCAAATCCACTATCAGCTCAAGGCTGTCAGGGTGCTGAAGCCAGAGTGTACGCAGTCCGCAGGCACGAGCAGCTTCGATATGCTGATGAGAATCATCAATGAAGAGCGTTTCCGAAGGCTCATAGTGCATTGTTTGGACTACGGCGTTAAAAATAGCTGTGTCGGGCTTACGCAGACCCATTTGGTACGAATAAAAGAGTTTTTCAAAGAGCGAAAATAGCTCCTGACACTCAGGCTTGACATGTTCAATATGCGCTTCGTTTGTATTACTCAGAAGAGCAAGGCTATAATGCTGCTTCAATCGCCAAATAAGCGCATTCCGTCCGGGATAGACACCAAGCAACATAGAGTTCCATGCTTTGGATAGTTCCTCGTCACTCCCCACCAGTCCCAATTCTTTTCGGAGTCCTTCGCAAAATTCTGTGGTCGAAACCGCCCCGATTTCATACTTGCTGAATATCTCCGGCTGTGTTTGGCGTGTATAGGAAATATGCGGCGTAGAAGTATTATCCTTAGACTCGGTGCTTGAGGGCTTTTGCAGTGTGGCAAATTCCTTTTCAACCAGCGAGTAGTCCACATTGTAGAGTACGCCGCCTAGGTCAAAGATGATGTTTTTTATGCCATGAAACGTGTCATGAAGTTGTGCTGTGCCGTTTGTCATAAACGCTACAAAATGTGGTAAAAAAGCGGGAGCTCAAAGGGGACAAGAGACGCAAGATGCAAAAAAGAAACGAGATGTTCCGTGCATTTGCTTCAGAACACCTCGTTTCGTTTCTTTCTTTCGCAAGACTATTGTATTGCCGTCTCAAAGGGCGAGTGACGGGGCTTGAACCCGCGGCACCCAAAGCCACAATCTGGTGCTCTACCAACTGAGCTACACCCGCCATGATTATTAATGCAAATTAACTAGCCTTAAAAAGAACAACTAATTTACAGCAAGGCAAGCGGATTTCCAAGAACTTTTTGTGTATCCCTGCAAGTAGCTTTTTACAAGGGGATTCTACAAGGGATTTTCGCCCGGAGCAACGCCGACATAACAAACCCGATATTTCCCTTGCAGCCGTGCTACGTAAAACGCCCACTTGTAATCAGCGTTCAGCTCTTTTGCAATTTTATTATTCCGTCGAAGAATTTCAGCTTGCTCTTTTGTGAGCTGTTTTGTGTCTGTCATCTCGGGAGCAATTTCTGTAAATCTGTTCAATTCTGTGGAGGTTACCGTCAGGCAGTAAAGCTGCGCCCCGACTGGCACAAGACCGTTTGGTAAATAGATATTGTCATCTTCTGTTTTGGGGCGGGCTTGAAAGTCGCTTGCCTTCTTGACTTGTAGCACTTTGCGCAGCGCCGGAAAAAGCACGGCGTGATAATTCATCATAAAATCTGTCTTGGACACAATATCGGTCAATGCACCTTCGGGGCGGACGTAATTACTGCCCACAAGCGGGAATGCGGTCATGTAGGCAAGTTTAACGGAGTCTTGCGTTGTAAGTGCTTGCACGTATTCAGCCCAATATGCGCTAAATGGCTCAATGTCAATATTGGGCACATTGTCTTCGTTCTCTTTCATAAAGCACACACTACCTTGCAATTTGGGCGTGAGGGGGATATGCACAGGTTTATAGCTATCCCACTTCGTGTAGAGCGTGTACTTGTCTCGCACAAGGGAGAATAAATGCGCTCCAATCTGATATTTCCCTGTCACTGAATCATGGTTCTCACCGTAGCGCTGAAAATAAACGTTGAGCGTGTCGTCCTTTTCGCTCACGCTGCAAATAAGTTCACTGGAATGGTGCGGTCCATTCGCCGAGAGATTTGCCCGCAAAGAATCGCCGGACTGCCGGACGGTGAGAACGTGTCCAACAAATATTGCCGTAGGATTTGCTTCCCCAATGTCGCCACCACCATATTCATCGAAGTGAAAATATCCAACCCAGATATTTTGCGCAGGTGTGGATGTTCCGAATTCATATTCGCCCGTAGCACCACGCTTCTTCCGGCAGCCCTCAAGAGCAAAACACATCACGAGACCAAGTGTGAGCAGTGCGAACACCACCCGACGTGCAGGTAATATTGACAAAAAGAAATGTTTCATGGCGAAAAAAATAGTGAGTAAGGTAAGGATTTGTCGGTAAAATTATGCAAATTCGTGATTGCGTTGAGATATTGTATTTACGTTTTCTTGTATCTCATTCTGCAAAACTTAGTTGTAACTGCTTGCTTGTGCAGGTCTCAAGGAATCATAACGAGGCAAGACGGTAAAACCCCGTCTTTGATACTGCTCAAAATACTGGACTTCAAAAAACCTCACAAGTACCAAATTTCATAATTCAAATACCAAGATTTCATAATTGTGGAGTAATCGTGCAGCATGACGCTGTAAGTTGACGAATTATTCACATCGCAGCATAGATTCTCTCACTTATGCTGCTTATACCACTCCGACTATGGCACAACAACCACGTTTTGGTATTCAACAAAAATTGGTTTCTCTTGTTTTGGTCTTACTGCTTGGTATTGGAGGCTTTATAGCGATGTTCTTTCCGCTTCGGCAGAAAGCACAGATGACCAAATATCTTCAAGAAAAAGTCCGCGTAACGGCACAAATGATTGCGTTCAACTCCTCAACCGGAATGGCGTTTGATGATGCCGCTGCCGTCCAGGCTACGCTGGAGGTATTACCGACACTGACGGGCGTTAAATTTGCTGCGGTCTTTAGCACTGCGGGGTTGGAAATTGCGTCGTATAAGCCTGATAATACCTATAAAACATTGCAGGATAATATTAAAATTCTTCTCAAATCGACGGACAAGCAAGTAGTCGAGGCAAACGGCATTGCGCTGTATGCCGAGCCTGTGGTGTATCAGGGCAACACGAGCGGAAAAGTGATTGTAGGGATAAGCCTTGCCGACCTCAGTAATGACGCGGCAGAGAGCCGTATGATTGCAATTGGTATTGGCGTTGGAATTTTGGTGATTGGTGGTGTCGTCGTGTTACTGTTGAGCGCTCGCATTGTGCGCCCGCTCAAAACGCTTTCTCGTGCTGCGGAGCAAGTATCATTAGGTAATTTTGAAGCCACCGTGAAGATTAATACCAGAGACGAAGTGGAAGTGCTTGCTACGGCATTTAACGGGATGGTGCAAAACATTAAACGAGCCATTGACCATATGGAAAAAACCTCACGCGCGGAGGATATGGCACGCAAAGCAGAGGGCGCTCGCCGTGCATTGCAAGAGCAACAAGAGTACCTTCAAGAATCAGCAAACCGTATTTTGCAAGCAATGGAGTATCTGGCAAGTGGCGATATTTCGGTTCAATTACCGATAAACAACGCCCAAGATGACGTGATGAACAAGATTTCTATTGGTTTTAATAATGCTACCGCCAATATCCGCCAGCTTATTGAAGATGTCATCCATGCTGCTCATGCTACTGCGGATATCAGTGCGGCAATCTCCTCACACTCGGCGGAAATGGCAGACGGCGCACAAAATCAGATGATACAGGTGCATCGTATCTCGAAAGAAATCGGCAGTATGGTCAGCATTATTGAGGAAAGTTCCGACCAAGCTATCGGTGCTGCGCGTGAATCTACCGAAGCCAGTAACGACGCTCAGCAGGGCGGTAACGTCGTGCGAGAGGCAATTACAGGGATGAATGCAATTAGCGAAGTTGTGGGGCAATCAGTAGAAACCGTACAAGCCCTGGGTCAAAGCAGCAAGCAAATTGGGGCAATTATTCGCGTCATTGCCGAAATTGCTGACCAGACGAACCTTTTGGCACTGAACGCCGCTATAGAAGCTGCCCGCGCAGGTGAGCAAGGACGAGGCTTTGCGGTTGTTGCCGACGAAGTTCGCAAACTCGCCGAGCGCACACAAACAGCAACCAAAGAAATCTCTGCGACGATTACCCAAATTCAGCGCGACACGCAACAGGTTGTGAAATCTATGCAAGCAAGTGTTCAAAACGTTGAACAGGGCAAAATGGCTGCGGCAAAAGCATCCGACGCTCTGGAGCGCATTATTACACGCACCGCGGGAGTAGCGGAGAATATCAATGCTCTTGCGACAATGAGCCAAAGCCTGACCAAACGAAGCGACAGCATGGCAGATATTATCAACGACATCAAGCGCGTTACCCGCCAATCTTCCGAACTGACTGCCGCTACTGCACAAGGCGCAAGCGAACTGAGTCAGTCGAAAGACCAATTACTACAATCCATTGAGAACTTTAAGGTATAAAAGAAATACTGACAAGAGTGGATTTTACCGTTGTACCGCAATCTGCACCGTTGACCGATCCGTAGCAGAATGCAGTACACACCAATACACGCCTTGCGCCACATTCGCTAGATCCACCATACGCTGATGCTCTCCTTCAGCAAAAAGCTCATCGCCAAGTTCTGCAATCTCTCGCCCGATAGCATCTACAAGACTTAATCGTAAATGAACCGCACGCTCCACCTGAAAACGAAGCACAGTCTGCGAAGACGCCGGATTCGGAGCACATTCAAGGGTTTTCAATGGGGAATACTCCGCGAGACCTGTAATCAAGCGTGGTCGTGTACTTGTGTTGAGAAACCACCATTCCAGAGCATACCACGCACTTTTGCGCTGCATGGCGCTGTCAAGTGGTAGTGGGCGTTGCGGCTGGCGGTCTGTTCGTGCTGCGGTGGTGTTCAGATTAGTATATTTATCGCTTATACCCCATGTAATGAAGCCAATGACAGCAGGATTATTCATCACAACTGAGCAATAATCACCATACATCTTTGCAACGCCTTCATCACGCTGTTGCGTGTTCGAGGGCAGAGAGCGGTCATCACAGTCAAATTCCGTAATAATAATTTTCAGCCCCAGCGCTGCCACGTCGTTCAGAAATTTCCTAAATGTACTCATAGTTGCACTAAATTTTTGTGCGTCTGCTGAGCGTATGTGTGCTTGTATGCCAAGTGCATGAATAGGGACGCGCTTTGCCTGAAGCCGTTTGAGGAGGCTCAAAATCGCATCGGTGCGGGCAGTATCATCAAATTCTACATCATATTCGTTGTACACCAGTAGTGCTGCGGAGTCTGCTTCGGCAGCAGCACGAAAAGCAATTTCAATATAATTTTCCCCAAGAAACTGATACCAAGGGCTATTGCGGAGTTTATTGGGAGTATTATCACTTGGCTGTATTACTTCATTGACAACATCCCACGAATATACTTGCCCTTTGTAGCGCCCAACGACTGCTTTGATATGGTCGCGGAGAAATTGCTCGGCGTTGTTGCGATTGACTGTGCCAGAAAACCAACTGGGAAGTGCCCGATGCCAACAGAGTGTGTGCCCGTGCACGAGCATACCATTTTGACGGGCGAAATTGACAATATAGTCCGAGTCAACGAAATTATAGGTGCTTGCCGTCGGACGCAACCTATCCCACTTCATTTCATATTCTGCCGTCAGAATACCACACTCGTTTAGCACGGCCTGACGATAGGACAAATCAGTTCTGAGGCGGTCTTCGGTTGTTGCTGCGCCAAAAAACATATTTTTCGCCGTGGCGAGATAGCGCAAACCATTTGTTTGTGCATGAAGAGTTTGGTCGAGCATTGGTGTAGCAACAAAACTAGCAGCAGCGCCTGCGGCGATATGGTGCAGAAAAGAGCGGCGACTGAGCATAACGCATATTGAAAAATGAGGTGCAATTATGCACGTGAGATGATGGTGTAAAATACGATTTTTCTTAAAAAAAACTTTACCGCAAAAAAACTCCTGACATACTGTTGTCAGCAGACATCCGTAATTTTGTTTATGTAAATCATTCTTATATTATTTATCGGTAGGAGTAAAGAGCATGAAAGCATTAAAAATCAACTTCGTAGCGATTGCTGTTTTGGCAGTAGCTTTTCAACTTACCAACGTGGCGTGGTATAGTTTGGCGGGTGATAGATGGGTAGAATTGTCGGGTTTGAAAAATGTGGCAGACATCGCTGCAGCAACAAGCCCGTTGGCATACCTTTCTTCTATTATCACTTCCGCACTCTTTTGTTTTATGTTGGCGTGGCTCTTCACGAAAATCCGCGTGGAGACTGCTCTTCAGGGCATTATCTATGCAGTTTCGTTCTATGGCTGTTTTGTCTTTTTTGAGTCCATGACAAAGGATATGTTTCATCTGCGCCCGTTCATGCTGACACTTATCAATGAAGGCGTGAACTTTATCAACTACACACTTGCCGGCGCTGTCCTTGGCGTGTGGAGAAAATACGAGGCATAAAACAAACTATTTTCAAACTCAAGGGTTTATTAAAGAAAGGACGGTTTGACACCATGACTTTGAATGACATAATGATGACACTCGTAGCTGCCGGGAGCGAGCAAACCCGAAAGACCTACGCACGGCACGGCATCAAAGGAGCAATGTTTGGTGTGAGTTATGCGGTCTTGGAAAAATTGCGCAAAAAAATCAAATGTGCCCAATCTCTTGCGTTGGAACTTTGGGAAACCGGCAACCACGATGCACGAATACTGGCAACAATGATAGCCGACCCTGCAAAGTGTACCGCCGTAGTAATAGAGGATTGGGCAAAAGACTTGGACAACTACGCCCTGACGGATGCCTTGGGGAACCTAGCTGCTCAAACTCCCGAAGCACACAAACTTATGACGCGCTGGATGCAATCAGAGGAAGAGTGGTTGGGGACAATGGGGTGGGTGATTTTAAGCGTAGAGGCACGTAATAGTGCGCTTCCTGACAGTTTCTTTGCACCATATCTGTCGATTATAGAGCGCGAGATTCATTTGCAGAAAAACCGTGTTCGTTATTCGATGAACGGTGCATTGATTAGTATTGGCGGTCGTGGTGGTTCATTGGAAGAGCAGGCACTTGCGTCTGCCGCAAGAATAGGGAAAGTGCGCGTTGATCATGGTGATACCAATTGCAAAACGCCTGATGCTGCCACGTATATCAAGAAAATCACCGCTCGGCGTGAAGCCATGGCTGTATAATTTCTCAACATAACCTTTTTGACAATTTTTCTTTTAAGTACCCATGAAAAATTTGAATGTTTACCTGACATTTGCCGGAACCTGTAAAGATGCTCTCGCACTCTACAAAGAAGCACTCGGCGGCGAGATAGTCAGCCTTCAAACCTTTGGCGAAGCGCCTACGCCAAACATTCCCGACGACAAAAAAAATAACGTGATGCACGCTGAATTTAGAGCAGGTGATATCTACTTTATGGCTTCAGACTCAATGCCGGAGCAGCCTGTCATTTTGGGGAACGCCGTCACACTTTCTATCAGTCTGGATAGTCTTGAAGAACAAGAGTCTATCTTTAGCAAACTCTCGGATGGTGGCGCAGTTACGATGCCGCTTCAAGATACTTTTTGGGGCGCACGATTTGGTATGCTGACGGACAAATTTGGCATTAACTGGATGCTGAATTGCGATAAGAAGTGATGAGTGCTCTCTAGCCGATTTGCATTTTCTAAGCCCCCATGCTCCATAATGCGTGGGGGCTTTTTATTGTTCGTGTGCAGAGATTTCATAGTGCACACGAAAGGCTTTTAATCCGATAAGTGTTCTGTATTTTTTGCCATTGCGCTCTGCAATACAGCTTTATAGCTTGACCGAAGGGCATAATAGCGGTCGCGGAGGACAACAAAAACAAGAATAAATGTAAGGGCTGCGAGCGTTGCCCCCAACACAATCAAACTCCGCTTCGGACGGTCTTTTTTATCCGCCGGAACGGGTGGATCAAGCATAATAAGCGATGGCTGCCGACGACTCAGGTCTTGACGGTTTTGCTCAATCACGGGAATAATGAGCGCCTTAACCTTCGTAAAAACCTCCAAGTCGGCATAGAGCCTCATGTATTCGAGTGCTACGTCTGCGCCGACAGTTGAAAGGGCAAAGTTCCCCGCCAGTCCAGGTTGATTCTCCGCGCGGGCAGCTTGTTCGCTAGATTTGCGGAGAAGGTCGCGCTGGGCTAAGGTGGCAGGGTCATTCTCGCCGTAGAGCGTCCTCGCAAGCTCTACGCTCAGTTCTTGGCGATATTGCTGCACACGAATATCGGCTACGGCACTGGCGGCAGCTTTTGCTTGGTCAACGGCAGAAAAGAGCTTGTATTTGCGGGAAAATTTCAGAAGCGTATCGCGCACCGCGACAAGACTGGAATCGGCTTGTCGGAAGCGTTGCTCTAAAAGATTGAGGCTCGTTCGTGCTTCTTGCTGATAGATTTCATCGGCGAAGATATTGCCAAGCTCATAAATTTTTAATGCCATCCGCGCTGCTTCATTGCGGTCGGTGTGGAGTGTGGTGATGAGGTAGTTTCCATCTGCTTCGTTGGAAACGGTCACATATTGGTCGTATTCTTTCCTTAGGTCTATCCATTCGGTAGAATCAAGGCGGTAGATAGTGTGCAGCTTGAAGAGCCGAATAATAGTGTCCTTCATCCGACGGCTATTCAGGATGACCGAAAATGAATACGTTTCAGTGCTTGCTTTGCCTGCTTTTGCCAAGCCAAAATCTTTGAGTGCTGACGATAACCCGCCCGCCAAACCTTCCAGCCCCGAACCCTGACGGCGCGGCGGCACGGCATTCACGGACGACGCATACCAATTCGGGAGAAAAAAGTAAGAAATAAGCGCGGAGGAAATCGCAGCCACAAGCGTAACGGTGATAATCAGACGGCGCTCTTGCAGTAAAAGCGCCAAGACGCGAATAAGGTCGTTGCGGAGTGAGGGTTCGTTGGTAATTTTCGACGTGTTGGTATCCATAATTCCTTGAAGCTGGGCAACAAAAAAAATTGCCTGCAAAGTTACAAAAATTGCAGGGAATAACGGCAGCGAGAAACGAAACTGCCGCCCATAAAAAACGCAAAGGCACGGTGTACCTTTGCGTTGAAGTATTTTCTTGAGAACAGAAATGGACTAGAAGTTTATTGCAATTCCTAATCTACCCATCGCGCCTATGTCTAAGAGCGGATTGCCGGGTGTTGTTGTATTAGCCTGTTGAACTTGTGTGTTACCTACATAAGTACCGCCACCAGAAAGCTCTATAAATACACCGACTTGGCGAGTAAAATTGTATTGAAACCCCGCCATCAAGCCCGCATAAAAGCGTAGCGGATTAAAGAGGGATGCAAAATCAACCAATGTGCCCAGAGATAACCCTGCGTAAATGTCAGTCGTGCGGTCACGAACAAAATGCACCGAAGGGCGAAGAGTCAAAAGGTGATAATTTATTGATTTGTTGGTTATTAGAGTGTCTGTTATACTGATCGTCCTCAGTATTGAATCCCGACCCGGATAATAACCATACATTAGTCCAAGCGAGAAATTCGGGGAAAGAAAGAAATCACCACTTATGGACAAGAGCGGGAACGAAATCGTTGGTGCGCCTCCGGTTGTGATACCATTCACAGATTTTTCTGCAACTCGTGTTATCATTTCTTTTGTATTAAGATTATAACCCGCACCAATGCCAATTTGCAAGGTAAAGGTCGGCAGCGTAATGACATCCATCACCACTGCTCGTGCAGGTGCTGGTTCGGAACGCTTTTGCGGCTCTGGGCGTGGTTTCTTCTCGGTTTGGAATGGCGCGAACTCTGCTTGCGGCTGCCCACCATCCGGCACTTGGCGCGGCATTGTTCGCGCAATCACGCCCGGAGAACTTTCGCTTGCTCTTGCTGGCGGTGGCGGTGTGCTTGGGCTAACGATGACAGGGCTTGCACCGGGGCTTACCGAGAGTGCCGAGCGGTCTTCCAAAGCACGAATTTTTGTTTCCAACGCAGCAATACGCTCATTCAATTGTCTGTTTAACGTGCGTTCACGCTCAAGGTCTGTTCTAGGGGGAGCAGGCGGGGCGCTGCCGAGCGAAGTATTTGCGGGCGGGCGCGAACGGTCATTGCGGCGCACATCGTCCATCAGTGCTTGGGTAGAGTTCTGGCTGCCATTGGGTTGCTTGATTATTCCTGTGAACATATCGGAAGCCTTCTGCAACGCCGAAAGTGCTGCATCGCGGTCGCCGATATCACGATAGACCAAGCCCAAATACTCATATCCTGTAGCTTCCCAGTAGCGATTGCCTGCTTTATTCGCCAGTTCGATTCCGCGCTGAATATACTTTTGCGCAAGGTCGAAATTGCGTGCTTCGCGGTAGCTGCTGCCGAGCTTCAAGGCGCGTTGCGCTTCGTCCAGCATCGCTTTGGGGCTGCTCGTGCGCACTGGAGGCGCTGGACGGGCAGACGTGCTGCGCTGTGTGGGTCGGCGCGGCGCTTGGGAAAAGGCGATTTCGCTGGTCACCAGAGTAATAATACAACAGGATACGAAGCCCAAAGCCGCAGCGCGTGTGAAAGAAGAGTGATTCATAGCATCATTCCTTGTGTCATTCCTTGTGAAGATTATTTTTTTCCAATCAAGAGGCAGAAATATGCGCCTTCGGCATCACATTCATACATCGTTACAAGGAAGGTGTGAACACCACCATATTCGTTATTCCAGCCCACTTTGGCAAGCGCTTCGCGGGTGTTGGAAGGTCTATTGCGAAGAGAGTCGTCAATGGGAGGCGCTGTCGAGGTGGTCGTTGTGTTCTCCGCCGGGCGCGTCTGGGTTTGTGTGGAATCGCTGGGGCGAGTTCCGGCAGACTCAGTCGTTGTCGTAGAATTAGTGTTGTTCGTGGTGCTTGTGTTATTCGACGGCGCTGGATTCGGCATAGAACCGGTGAAGCGAATGTCTTTTTTCTCCAAGACCACACCTTGTTGGTTGATGATGCGCACGTCAATATCACGCGCCTTCGGAGCACATCCGTCGGCGACAATCACGTACTGTCCAAGCGGCATCGTTACTTCGATTTTTGCGGATTCGCCTCGCTTCAGGTAGCCTACGATAATCGTTCCGTCCACCCGTGCGCCGCCGCCCGTGATGCGCACATCGCGTGTGGAGAAGTCAATAGGTGCATACCCGTTCAGCCACAGTGTACTTTCGCGGTAACGGGCGATGCCTTCCAAATCACGCTTGCAATCGCTCATGTCCACCGACATTGGGCTTTTGAGCGACATTCCGGGGTTTGCACTCAAGCCCGCTTCGAGCTGACGAATACGTGCCTCGAGGTCGTTAATTTTGCTTATCAAATTGCGGTTTTCGTCTTGCAAACGGCGGTTTTCGTCTTGGAGACGTGTGTCTTCGACAACTGGATAGGGTAGGCGTGGAGCGCCCGGAGGCGCTTGTGCTCCCTGCTCCACGTCAGCAATGACGCTGCGCAGAACTTCGTCGCTGCCCATGTTGTTGCGCATATTCACCACGCGGTCATACAGCGAGGCGGCTGTACGCAAGTATTCAAGCGACATCTGGCGGTCGCCCATATCACGATAAAGTAGCCCCAAATACTCATAGCCTGCTGCTTCCCAATAGGTGTTGCGATTGCGAACCATATCCAAGCCTTTTTTGAGGTAGGTCTGCGCAAGGTCGTAGTTTCGCGCTTCGCGGTAACTATTGCCAAGTTTTAGGTAACGTATGCCTAGGTTGTCAACGGTTGTGGCTGTGCGAGGGCGTGGTGTAGAGCGAGCTGTGGGGCTATTTCCGGCATCCACCGGGCTTTGCGCACGAAGCGTCATGGGTGCTGAAGCAAGGCAAAAAATGCCAAGACTAAGCGCCGTTACAGCACTTTGCACCATTGCGGTATGCAGCATCTTCATTACAATTTCTCCGAAAATGTGAAAACTATGTGTTGAGTTGTGTCATTTGAATGAATGGTTGATAAGGATGCGATTACACAAAGCATAAACCACGCTTTTGATGAAAAGCAAAAGCTATGCCAAATGGTAATTGTTGCCCTTTGGGGTGCAATTAGGTAAAAGGAAATGAACGAAAAAAATGATTTTTTTCCGTAGATTTGTTCCGTTCCATTTTCTCTACCACCTTCCTTCGGTGCTTCATTATGCCAGACTTCCAGCTCGTTTCTTCCTACAAACCCACCGGCGACCAACCGGAAGCTATCCGCCAACTCGTCGAAGGCGTTGAACGTGGTGATATGCACCAAACGTTGCTCGGTGTTACGGGATCGGGTAAGACCTTCACGATGGCAAACGTCATCGAGCAAACGCAACGCCCGACGCTGATTATTTCGCACAACAAAACCCTCGCCGCACAGCTTTACGCGGAGTTCAAGCAGTTTTTTCCGCACAATGCCGTTGAATTTTTTATCAGCTATTACGACTATTACCAGCCCGAAGCCTACGTTCCCTCCAGCGACACCTACATCGAAAAAGATTTTGCTATCAACGACGAAATAGATCGCCTGCGCCTCCGCGCTACAAGCGCTCTTGTGGAAGGTCGGCGCGATGTGATTGTGGTCTCGTCGGTGTCGTGCATCTATGGTTTGGGACGCAAAGAATCCTTCCAGCAAATGCTCATGGCGCTGCGCAAAGGGATGCGCATTGACCGCCAGCAGATGATTCGCCGCCTTGCCGATATGTACTACTCGCGCAACGACTTTGAGTTCGGACGCGGCACGTTCCGCGTTCGCGGCGACGTGATTGACATTATGCCCGCTTACGAAGACAGCATCGCTATTCGCGTGGAACTTTTTGGCGATGAAATTGACCGCCTTTCGATTATCACGCCCATTGACGGCAAAGTGATAGACGTACTCGAAGCTACGACGCTCTATCCCGCACGGCTCTTCGCCAGCACCGAAGCAGAAGTGGAACAAGCAATTTTGCTCATCCAAAACGAACTCCGCGACCGCCTGAAAGAGCTTTATGATGCCAACAAACTCCTTGAGGCGCAACGCTTGGAACAGCGCACCATGTTCGACCTCGAAATGATGCGCGAAGTGGGTTACTGCTCCGGCATTGAAAACTACTCCATGCACCTGTCGGGACGTACTTTTGGTGAGCGCCCGACGTGTTTGCTGGATTATTTTCCTGAAGATTATTTGCTCGTGGTGGACGAAAGCCACGTGACGCTGCCTCAAGTCCGTGCTATGTACACCGGAGACCGCGTTCGCAAAGGAACGCTCGTGGAACACGGATTCCGCCTGCCTTCGGCAATGGAGAACCGCCCGCAGCGCTTCGACGAATTTAATGCCATCGCCAACCAAATGGTGTATGTGAGCGCCACGCCCGGCGACTACGAATTGGAGCAGTCCGGCGGCGTGGTCGTGGAGCAGGTCATTCGCCCGACGGGATTGCTCGACCCCGAAATCAGCGTTCGCCCTATCAAAAATCAGGTGGACGATTTGCTGAACGAAATCCGCATTCGGCAAAAGAAAAAAGACCGCGTTTTGGTAACAACGCTCACCAAGCGCATGGCAGAAGATTTGACGGACTACTTGCGGAATTTAGCAGTAGAAGTGGCGTACATTCACTCCGACGTGGATGCGCTGGAGCGGGTAGAGATTCTGCGGGATTTGCGCATTGGGAAGTATGAAGTACTGGTGGGCGTGAACTTGCTGCGCGAGGGCTTGGATATGCCGGAAGTGTCGCTCGTGGCGATTTTGGATGCCGACAAAGAAGGTTTTCTCCGTAGCGAACGCTCGCTGCTTCAGACCGCAGGCAGAACGGCACGTAATGCAGAGGGTTTGGTAATTCTTTACGCGGACAAAATCACCAAGTCCATGCAAAAACTCATGGACGAAACCAATCGCCGCCGCGCTTTGCAAATAGCCTACAACACCGAACACGGCATTGACCCCAAAACGGTCTATAAATCGCTGGAAGAAATCCTACAAGGCACTTCTATTGCGGACATCAACGCCAAGCGCACCGAAAAACGCCGCGTGGCGGAACTTGCCGACATTCAGCGCAAGACTGCCCCTATTCTCAAACTCATGACTCCCGCCCAGCGCCAGAGCCTTATCGAACAGCTCCGCGACGAAATGAAAACAGCAGCCCGCGACCTTGATTTCGAGAAAGCTGCCGAACTGCGGGATGAAATCAAGCGTTTGGAGGAAGCCGAGGCAATGGCCGTGGGGGCGATGGCGGCGTAAAGTTTTTTTTAATAATCGCGAACCCTTTTGTATAACACAGATTGCAAAACCTCGGTAGCACAGACATTCTTGTCTGTGAGGATTGAAGCGGTGTTCAAGGACTACACAGACAGGAATGTCTGTGCTACCGTGGAAAAGATTCTGTGCTACCGTGGAAGGTTTTATCCTATACCATCAACAGCAATACATCTTTTCTTCAATACTTCCCATTACCCCATGAAACCACGCTATGGCACTGCCGACGAAGTAGTATCGGTCATTTCCTCCGGTCAAACCGTCTTTATTCACAGCGTCGCGGCGGCTCCGCAGCGGCTAATTGCGGCAATGGCTGCCCGCTCCCACGAACTGCGCGGAGTAGAAATTGTTCACCTTCACACCGAAGGCGATGCGCCCTATGCTGCGCCCGGCATGGAAGCGAGTTTCCATGTGAACGCGCTTTTTGTGGGACCGAATATACGCAAAGCCGTTGAAGAAGGTCGTGCGGACTATATTCCCGTTTTTCTGAGCGAAGCGCCGCTTCTTTTCCGACGTGGCATTATGCCGCTTGACGTGGCGATGATACAGGTCTCGCCGCCGGACAAGCACGGATACTGCTCGCTCGGCGTGTCGGTGGATATTGCGCGGGCAGCGGTGGAGTGTGCGAAGGTCGTGATTGCGCAAATTAACCCCCAGATGCCGCATACGCACGGCGACGGCTTTATCCACATCAGCAAAATTTATGCTGCGGTGGAAGTCGATGAAGCCCTGCCGACGATTGAAATTCCGCCGCATACCGATGTGGAAACAACTATCGGGCAACATTGCGCATCGCTTATTGAGGACGGTGCAACGCTGCAAATGGGCATCGGTGCTATTCCCGACGCGGTGCTGTCGGCTCTCAAACATCACAAAGGCTTGGGTATTCATACCGAAATGTTTGCCGATGGCGTGATTGACCTTGTGGAAAGCGGCGTGATTACGGGCGAACACAAAGCAACGCATCCGGGCAAGATTGTAACGGGTTTTGTGATGGGAACCAAGCGCGTCTATGACTTTGTGGATGACAACCCCTTCACGGTATTTCTGGACAGCGCGTATGTGAACGACACGCACGTCATTCGGCGTAATCCGAAAGTCACCGCCGTCAATAGCGCCATCGAAGTAGATGTGACGGGACAAGTCTGCGCCGATTCGATTGGGACGCGGCAGTTTTCGGGCGTGGGCGGGCAGATGGATTTTATTCGCGGGGCATCGCTCTCCGAAGGCGGCAAGCCGATTATTGCGCTGCCCTCGACGACTTCCAAAGGCGAATCACGCATCGTGCCCTACCTGAAGCAAGGCGCAGGCGTTGTGACGACGCGGGCGCACGTGCACTACGTGGTCACCGAAAACGGCATTGCGAATCTCTACGGCAAAAATATGCGCCAAAGAGCAAAAGCGCTCATCGAAATAGCTCACCCGAATCACCGTGCTGCGCTGGAAGAAGAAGCATTCAAGCGCTTTCGGACGCTGTAACGACAGGCGCACAAAGTACGAGCGTACATTTCACATTCATCAATTCTGTCTTTCTATGAAAAATACTTTTGACGTTTCCTATCGCAAAGCGCGAGTAATGGCGTTGTGTCTCGTTTTGCTCTTGTTTTTTTGTGCTACCGAACCCGCACAGGCTCAAGATATTACGTGGCAGCAGACAAGTGGTCCGTATGGGGGCGATGTTCGGTGTTTCGCCAGAAACGGCAACACACTTTTTGTGGGGACATACGGTGGTGGTGTCTTCCGCTCGACGGATAACGGTACAACATGGGTTAGTAGCGGCTTGACTAATAACATCGTTATGTCTCTCGTCGTTAGCGGCACTACACTCTTTGCAGGAACAAATGGTAGCGGGCTATTTCGTTCATCAGACAATGGCACTACATGGCAAGAGGCTAGTAATGGCTTACCCAATTTCTTCGGTAACGGTTTGCCGACTTTCTTTGTCCAGTCTCTTGCAGTCAGCGGTACTACTCTTTTTGCGGGAACCATCTACGGAATTTTTCGTTCCACGGATAATGGTAATACTTGGGTCAGAAGCGGCACAACGCTTGCCAGCATTTTGTCTTTCGTTGTCAGCGGCCCTATACTTTTTGCAGTAACAGATGGCGCTGTTTTTCGCTCGGCAGACAACGGTACAACGTGGCAAATTGTTTATAATGGGTTAACAAATCCCCCCGTTCGATCTTTCACTGTTAGCGGCACAACGCTCTTTGCGGGAACTTACTACCGTGGAATTTTTCGCTCGACGGATAGCGGCAATACATGGCAAACTGCTAATGGCGGCTTGACGAATATCAATGTTTCGTCTCTCGCCGTTGCTAATACTACGATCTTTGCAGGAACATACGGTGGCGGAATTTTTCGATCAACCGATAACGGCAATACATGGGAAGCAGTAAGTAGCGGTTTGACAAATATCTTTGTCCAAACTCTTGCCATTAGTGATTCCACACTCTTTGCTGGGACATTAGGTGGGGTTTTCCGCTCAATAGACAATGGAAATACGTGGCAATCTGTTAATAGCGGTTTAACATATACCATTATCAATTCTCTCACCGTCGGCACTGCTACACTCTTTGCAGGGACAGATGGTGGCGGGGTTTTTCGCTTGGCAGATAATAGCACAAAGTGGCAAGTGGTCGCTAGCAGCTTGACGGATGTGCTATCTCTCGCCGTCAGTGGCACCACGCTCTTTGCTGGGACAAAATTCAACGGAGTCTTTCGCTCACCGGATAATGGTAGTACGTGGCAAGCGGTTTATAACCACATGGGGAATTCCACGGTCATGTCCCTCGCTAGCAGCGCTTCGACCATCTATGCAGGAACAGATGGTGGTGGGGTTTTTCGCTCGACAGACAACGGTACAACATGGCAAACGATCAATAGCGGCTTGACGAATACCGATGTTCGTTCTTTAACTATCAGTGGCACCACACTTTTTGTGGGAACGTTGGGCGGGGTTTTTCGTTCGACAGACAACGGTATAACGTGGCAAGCGGTCAGTAGTGGCTTGACGAATAGCTATATCTATTCTCTCGCCGTCTGTGACGGTACACTTTTTGCAGGAACAAATGGCGGAGCGTTTCGCTCAACGAACAACGGCGCAACATGGCAAGCGGTCAATAGTGGCTTGACGAATTTCACTATTCGGTCTTTCGCCGTCAGTGGCATCACACTCTTCGCTGGAACACAAGGCGGCGGGGCATTTCGTTTGACAAACAAAGATACAACATGGCAAGCGGTCAATAGCGGCTTGACCAGATCCTCTATCTTATCTCTCGCCGTCAGAGGCTCCGAACTCTTCGCTGGAACTGTTGGCGGCGGCGTATTCAAAGCAAATATTGGCAGCACTTCCCCAGTCTCCGTCCGCACCTCAACACCACAGCTCGCCTCTGTGACCATTTCTTTCGCTCCGCACCCCGCTTTTGACCGCACACGCCTGACGCTGGATATACCAAGAGCGGGTATGGTAGAAGTCAGTATTTTCGATGTGCTTGGTCGTCTCGTGCAGCACGGGGCGCTTGGTGAGCTTGCGGCAGGCACGCACGATGTAGAGCAAGACCTCCACACCTTGCCGAACGGCACGTACAGCGTGGTCGTGCAGGCTGGTAGTGAGCGCGTCGCCAAGCTCTTGCAGGTACTACGGTAAAACGAATACACATTATCCAACACTCTCAAAACCTTGATTATGACGTCATTTCTTCACCGCCCTATTGTTCGCTATGGACTTATACTAGCAGGCGTTTCGTTGTGCCTCCTTCTGCCGCTTATCTTCTTCGGTCTGGACTATACCGATACAGGATACAGCACCACCATGGCGTGGATGCAAGCTGCACACCCGAAAGCCGCGCTCTGGGATTTCAACAATTTCGGCAGTGCTTTTCTGGCGGGATTTTGGTTCTACACGGGCGCAGACTCGCTTTTGGCATACCGCTTCCAGTGGGTGTTGATGATGACGGCTTCGGCGCTGCTCTGCTACGTGATTCTCTCGTGGTTCTACGACGACAAACGCGCCATCGCCTTCGCGCTTGTGCCGACGCTCATTCTGGCGGCGTTCAATAGCGAAGAGGGCTTGATTGTGGAATATCATAACTTGCCCGGATTCCTTGCGCTGGCGAGTACGGCATTTTTTATGCGCTATTTTGCGCAGCGCCCCATGAAACTTCACCCGGCAGCACTGATGTTTATATCCGGCTTTATTGCTACTGTCATGGTGTTCTCGCGTCTGCCGATGGCGCTTTGGTGCGTGTTTGCTGTGGCAATGCTTGCCTTTGCAATGCTGCGCAGGTACGACAAACGCATCATTCTGCGTCTGGGAACGCTGTATGTATCCGGTTTTATGGGGGGGGTGCTTTTTTGCTTGGTGTTGCTGATATGGAGAGGTTTTACGGTGCACGGTATCATCGAAGCCAGCATGAAATCTATCACGGCGGTCAATACCTTCCACGAATATGCGGCTCATCATCCTGAATTGGGGTATTACCCGCTTACCGTCAGCACGGCGCTTCGCTACGGTAAAATTTTGAGCGTTGGTGCAGCAGCAATGGTGATTGCGCTTTTGTGGAAACGAATGACATTTTTACGCGGTCGCGTGGGCAGCATTGTCGAAAATACGCTGCTTGTCGCTTTTGCCGGTGGTATTGTAAGCGTTGTGATTTTGCTTGCCTCGAAGTCGCTTGGTTTTCATTATGGACCGATTACGTCGTTCTTGCTGGGTGCACCACTTCTGATTGTAGGCTATATTGCCGTTACGGAATGGCGTACAATGGGTATTCCCAAGCAGATACTTTTAATGAGCGCCTTTGCGTTTTTTGTGCTGGTGAGCCTTGGCGGTTCGGGCGTGTGGGTGAGTAATTTTCGGCATGGCGTGTGGCTTATTTTCCCAATAGCGCTTTTGGAATCGCGCACGTTTGTTTCGCGGTATCTGGAGTTTCGTTTTGTGCGGTCGCTGCTTATTGTTGGGGCGATTGTGCTGGGAATAGCCCTGCGGTTGCAAATGCCCTACCGCGACCAACCGACGTACCGCTTGAGCGCAAAATTCTCCTCGCCCGCACTGCATAGTATCGTTTCAAGCCCAGGGCGCACCGAAACACTGGAGGAATTATTGACAGAACTGCGTTCGCGGGGCGTGAGCGAAGGCGACACCCTTGAGGCATATCCCAGTATGGCAATGCTGTATTTTGTGACCAAGACAGTGCCGTGGTACAAACACCCATGGATAGGGCAGATGTGGACGGTACGCAAAGACTTGACTGACTACACGCAAGTTTGCACCTCGTTCCCGCGTTACGTTGTGCGCGGAAAGTTTGACCCGAACACGGCTATTTCGCTTGATGCTGACCGCCCGACGAACACCTTTGCGCTCGGCTACACGCCGGAGAAGATGTTTTACGGTGAATATGCTTACTCGCACGACTGCGCGACGTATCTGGACTCGCTCTTTTTGGTGGAGAAAAAGTACAATGTCGTGTGGGAGAACAAGGGTTTTGTACTCTTTGCAAAGCACTAGAGTATAGCGCACGGGACGTTGTTTTTTCGTCTTCTTCACGTCTGCAAGGCTATTTCCGAAAGAGGGATGATGTTTTTTCAGATTGTGTATTTGCCCTTTTTTTGTAGATTGTCGGTGAACAATATTCGCGTTCAATGTATTTTTTGTATCTCATCACAACAACATTGTGCGGACCTTCTTCGTCGTAGAAAGCAGATAAAACCTTTGCTGATAACTCCATAACCCGATGAACGGTACTTTGGAACAATCCAGTTTCGATGAAACACTTCCTGAGCAAACGCGCTTGAATGAAAAAAAGCGTGCCTTTGAGCAGGAAGCGCTTCCCTATATGGATTCGGTTTATCATTTTGCCTACAACCTCACGGGCAACGGCGAGGACGCACGAGACCTACTGCAAGAGACCTATTTGAAAGCGTTTCGTTTCTTCGACAGCTTTCAGAGGGGAACTAATTGCAAGGCATGGTTGTTTCAAATCTCAAAGAACTCGTTTATCAACCGCTATCGCAAACAGTCTCGTGAGCCGGATAAGGTTCGGTATGACGAGATTGAAGAATATTACGAAACGCTCCGTCCGGCAAGCGCAGATGCAAACAATCTTGAAGAAACACTCTTTAATACTCTTCTTGATGATGAAGTAACCAAGGCGTTACAGTTGCTTCCGGAAGCCTTTCGCACGGTGCTCATTTTAAGCGATATTGAAAGCATGACCTACGAAGAAATTGCAGAAATACTGGATTGCCCCATAGGTACGGTGCGCTCTCGTCTCCACCGAGCGCGTAAGGTTCTCCGAGACCAACTCTTTGAGTATGCCAAAAACAGAGGCTTTACAAGCGGCTCACCGCCCTCGCTCGCGGATGAAACCCCGTAATTGAGAGTTCGACCGCACAGATTGACAGTGTCACCACGCACTACTTCAGACCTCCACGTACTTCCATTTACCACAGCAGCAATGCGAATCCACGACGAACACTTGAGCGCATACATAGACGGCAGGCTTCAGGCGGAAGAAAAAACCGCACTGGAAACCCGCCTGAGCGAAGATGCGGCTTTTGCCGAGGAATATCGCTCGCTCTTGGCTGTCAAAAATGTCCTCCACACGCGGCAAGCCCAACTCCGCATGACTGCGCCTGTGGATGCGCGGCGGTCGGTGCTGCTTTGTCTGGAACAAGAGTGGATGCGCACCGCAGCACTGGAGCGTATTAGCCAAGAAAGCCACAACCAAGAACGTCAAAACGTAACTCCCGTGCGCACAGCGCCTCAACTCCAACGCTCTCCAATGCTTCGTAATACGCCGAAGATAATTTCCATGATGTGGCAGCGCCCATATACGCTTGTTGCAGTATTGGCGGTGCTTGTGCTGGGCTGGGTCGCGGTACGGTTTTCCTTGCAAACGCGCATTAACCCTATTCCCGTCGTACCTGAAACCACGCAGAATTCCGTTGCCAACACGATTCTAAACGATGTGCCACAGACGGTATTTGTCAAAGAGTCGTTGCAGAATTATCGTGCGGTGCGAAGCGGGCAAATCACGCTTCAATGCAAGACTGCTTCGTTTGAGACGCTCGACAAATTTTTTCACAAAGCGGGTGTGCACTACAACATCGTTCACCCCAAAATCAACGCCCAGCTTTTAGGCGGTGTCGTCTCGGAAGAAAACGGTAAAAAATCTGCACATCTAGTCTTTAAGCATGGCGAAACGTTGGTTTATATGTGGGAAATAGATCTGGACGCAAAGACGGCTGAACACGTATCCATCCGCAGTGATGTGTGGGCGGCGCTTCGCAAGGGCGAATGGCTGTGGGATACGAAGACTGATACTTCCACAACCGTCGTTTTCTGGGAAGATGAGAAACAAGGCAAGAGAACGCTCTGCTCTGTTGTAGCGGCACTGCCCCGCACGAATTTACAGCCTCTTTTTCAATAGATAATTGCCCCGCTCGTTTGTAATCCTTGCTTCGTCTCCCGTTGCTTGTTGCCGCTTACACCCCGCCTAAAATCTGCTCTGTGAGGCGTTTAATTTCTCCTCGCATCGCTCTGTCCTCGCGCAATGGCTCAAACGATTGCATCCATGAAGGCTGTGCGCCTGAGTACCCTTTCAGCGCTGCTAACTGTGCCACACACAACGCCTCACACGCCAGAAGAGCCGCCAGTCGCTCGGTTTGGCGATAGCACTCGCGAGCGGCTTGAAAGCCCATCGGCACGATGTCTTGGTTGCCTGCGTTGGTCGGCAAGGACGAAGAGGCGTAGTGATGGCTGTGCGAGCGCATTTCAGCCAGAAGTGCTGTGGCGGTGAGTTGCACGCCTGCCATGCCGCTTGTAGCGCCCGCACGAGCCGCAAGCAAGAGCGGGGAATCACCATTGAATGTGGGATTTACGAGCATCTCAATCTGCCGCTCGGCAAGGTTTCCTGCTTGTGTGAGAGCGCTATTGAGGCTATCGGCAGCAAAGGCGATATGCTGCGTCATAAAATTTCCGCCATGCAGCGCTTGAAGCGCAGAAGCATCCACAAGCGGGTTATCATCCACCCCGTTCAACTCTTGTTCGGTTGTTGCCTGATTTTGATAGAGCACATCGCGTGCTGCACCCAGAATTTGCGGAGCGCAGCGAATGGAATAAATTTCTTGGAGCGCACGCGTTGGGTCTTCGTTATAGCCATTCAGTTCGATTGCACGCATAATATTCTGCGCTGATTCCTCTTGCCCTCGGTGCCCTTTTGCAGTGTGAAGACGAGCGTCTAAGCTACTCATGCGGCAGCGCAGTACACGCATTATCCAGCCCGTTACGTCTTCTGCGCAAGCAAGCAAGCGCCGACTGCGCTCAATCGCCAGCGCCATATATGCACTCGAAAATGACGTACCGTTCACAAGTGCAAGGGCATCGCGGCTGGTGAGGGCACAAGGTTGTAAGTCATTTTCGTGGAGCGCCTGTTGTGCGGGTATTGTTGTCGAGCCATGCAGCACCTCGCCCTCACCCGTCATAGCGCGAACGATATGCGCAAGCGGTATCAAATCGCCACTTGCGCCCAAGGAACCAATGGAGGGTACAGCAGCAATGATATTTTTATTAAGCAATGTGGCATAAAACTGCGCCGTCGCGGGTGCAATCCCCGACATTCCTTGTGCAAGGGTGTGTAGGCGTGTGAGCATAGCCCCGCGCACGACTTCTGGCTCCACATTCTCACCATAGCCTGCGCCTAAATGAGCTATCAAGCCCATTCCCTGCGCGTCATTGGCGGTTCCGTCGTAGCGAACAAGAGGACCGAAGCCAGTGGTCAAGCCGTACACGGCATCGCCGCGCTTCAGAATTGTTTGCAGCGCATCATGCGAGCGCTGCATTGCCGAAAGCGCTTCGTTGCTGATGTGGAGCGTAGTGGCGCCGCAAGCGATGCGAAAAACATCGGCACACTGAAGACGGTATGCGGGGGAAAGAGTAAGCGATGGCGTGTCAGATATAATTTTAGACATAATTTCAGTATGAATTTCGTGTTTTGGCGATGCAAGATGTTTTGATTGTGCAAGATAAGATGTATTTTGTGGGCGACTCAGGTGCGGTAAATATTTTCAGAGAGTAGAATCACGCGAAACTATGGATAGAATCAATCGCCTTATTGCAACGGTGTTGCTCTTGCAGCGTAAAAAACGGCTTAGGGCGGAAGATATTGCCGATTATTTTAGTATTAGTGTTCGGACGGTCTATCGGGACGTGGATGCACTTTGTGCGGCAGGCGTACCGATTGCGGGCGAAGCCGGCTACGGTTATAGCTTGGAAGGCGAGCATCTTGCGCCCGTGATGTTCACCGAGGAAGAAGCAGGAACGTTACTCATGGGAGCAGAGTTTGTGCGCCATCTGACTGATGAATCTTTGCAGCAGCATTTACAATCAGCATTGGTAAAAGTGCAATCTGTCTTGCCCGGCGAGAAACGCGAGCATTTTGAGCGTTTACGACATTCCGTCTCTGTTTTTACGCGCCCTGCAGCATTTCGTGAGGAACTGGGCAGTGATATACTTTCGGTCTTGCAGCAAGCAATAGCGCGGCGCGCACGAGTACTCATTCGCTACGAAAACCGCCAAGACGATGCAACCGAGCGGTCAATAGAGCCGTTGCACCTTGTCTATTACGGCAACCACTGGCATATTATCGGCTACTGCCGTTTGCGCGAGAATGTGCGGGATTTTCGGCTTGACCGCATTCGGCACTTGCGGCTCACGGAAGAGCAATTTGCGGCGCACGATAATTTTTCACTCACGGACTATTTGGCAAAACAATACGACCTCCGCGAACCCCATGAAGTGCGCGTGGAAGTGGCTCAGGAAGCGCTCCGCATTATTGCGGCACAAAAGTATTACTACGGCTTTGTGGAAGAAGAAGCAAGTGCAAACGGCGCAATTTTGACCTTTATTGTTCCTTCTCTGATGTGGATTATGCGTTGGCTGTTGTCGTTCGGGGCGCATATTCAGATTCTTGCGCCCGCCGAACTGCGCGTGATGTTTGCTCAAGAGGTGCGTGCTATTGCGCTCCGGCAAATGGTGGGCTTGAGTGATATTTCAGGCTCAAACACCGATTTTTCTTGATTCCTCGGTGGCGGTGTGTAAATTTGCATGATGTTGAATTTCCAAATAATACAGATATGAACGAAGCACAAAAACGTCGGCTGATGATTGTTGCCATCATTGGTATTCCCATCGCAAGCTACGCCTTGTTTTCCTCACGCGGACTTTTTTCGCGGTTCTCGCTTGAGTGGGAGCGAAGGAGTTTGGCGGGGCGCATTGCTGCTGCTCACGCCGAACAGGATTCTCTCAGAAACCAGATTGTACGCCTTGAGCAAGATACTCTTTTGATTGAAAAAATTGCCCGCGAAAAGTACGGCATGATAAAGCCGGGCGAAAAAATCTTTATTGTGGATGAGCAAAACGTTGCCCCCAAGTAAGGCGGACAATAACGCTAGCAAACACAATCACTTCATTCTTTCATTTCATCTTTTTCACTATGTACGCAGGTATTGACATCGGTGGTACGTCCATAAAGTACGGCATTGTAACGGCGGACGGTGAGATTAAGCAGCAATCCTCAGCGCCTACCAATCCCGCATCCGGCAAGGATGCAATGATAGACCAGTTGCAAAGTATTATCCGCAAACTCACCACCGAATCGGATTCTATCGGTGTTGGCTTTCCCTCGGTGGTTAATCCTAAAGATGGTTGTGTCTATCACCCGCCGAATCTCCCCGGTTGGGGCATTGTGCCACTTGTAGAACTTTTGCAGTCCGTTGCCACCGTGCCCGTAGCGATTGATAACGATGCTAATGTTGCTGCATTTGCCGAATCAGAGTTGGGTGCAGGAAAGAACGACTCTCACTTTCTCTACATTACGCTTGGCACGGGCGTTGGTGGTGGAATTATCATTGACCACAAGATTTTTACCGGAGAGCGCGGCGGTGGCGGCGAGTGTGGTCATGTGCTCATTAATGTTGATGCTGAACCAGTGGAAAATAACAACGTGAGTTTCCGTACCGGTACACTGGAAGAAGCAATCGGTCGCCATGGTCTTATTCGCATGGCAAAGCATATTGCGAAAGGTTACCCCAATTCGTTGCTACACGC
This sequence comes from Ignavibacteria bacterium, assembly GCA_014654705.1. GTDB lineage: Bacteria > Bacteroidota > Ignavibacteria > Kapaibacteriales > UBA4661 > PH2015. Next base: position 122,388 of record JACVZY010000095.1, on the reverse strand, counting down.
AGTACAAGATTTGGACGTAAAAGATATTTCGGATGCGGCTGTTCGCCATGATGCCGCAGCACTCGCCTGTTTGGAACGTGCCGGAACGCTGTTGGGGCTGGGTTTGTGTTCTATTCTGGCAGTATTGGATATGCGGATTGTGGTTGTCGGTGGTGGTGTCTCGCAAGCACACCCGATTTTTCTGGATACGGCGCGGCAAATGCTAAAAACACGCTCCCTGCCAACGATTGCGCCCGAATCGGAAATCCGCCCGGCTCGCTTTGGAAGCACTGCCGGTCTCGTAGGTGCGGCGATGCTTGGCAAATTGCACCTCGTGCAGCAGCGCTAGGCAAAATACTCGACGATGTAATTCGTACTTTTTCATTCGTAATTTCTCAATCGTTATGCTTCAGTGGTTTTTGATTCACGCGCGGCTTACGCAAAAGTTCATGATTGCCTTTGGATTCGTGGTGGCACTTGTCTGTGTAGGCGGCGTGATTGCTGTTGTTTCGTCGGGGTATATGACGAATAATGTACGCGAGATTTATGAGAAAAATCTTGTTACTATCAGTATTTTGAGTGAACTGGAAGATGTCCTGCAGCAAAAACGTGTGCTGGCGCGGGATATGGTCTTGCACGATGATTCCTTGTCCGCGATTCGGACAGCAGAGCATATTCGAGGGTATCACAACACGACCGATTCACTTCTTTCGCTCTATAAACCGCTTATCTCCGGCAACGATGAGCAAATTGCCTTCAATGAATTTCTCCCCATTTTGCAGGCATACCGGACAAGTCGTGATAACCTCATAGATTTGGCGCTTTCCGGTCGCAAAGAGGAAGCAATCGAAATAATTTACGGTGCGAGCAGAACTAAATCCGATGAAGTTTTTGTGCGCTTGCGTAATCTCATTCGCATCAACCGCGAGCAGGCAGAGGTATTTGAAAAGCAAACGGTACAGCGCGGACAGATGGTTACAATTCTGATGGCAGTTGTGTCACTCTTGAGTATCATTGTTGCTATTGGCGCAGGGCGCTTGCTCAATTACTGCATCAATTCTCCACTTCGCGAAATCACCGACAAAGCCAATAAAGTTGCCAAAGGTGATATTGATCAATCGGTGATGATGACCGGTAATGACGAACTTGGGCAGCTTGGGCGAGCGTTTAACAGGATGGTTTCCAATCTCCGCGATGGCATGATGGCACTCGCTGTGGAGAAAACCGGTGTGGAACGTAAGATTGATGAAGCCGTGGAGCAGTCCGAAGCCGAGCGCCAATATCTGAAGGATAGCTTTGATATGATGCTGGCAAGTGTGGAGCAGTTCGCTCAAGGCGATCTGACGCAAGAACTGACTTTGCGTAAGGACGACAATATTTCGAGTGACGAGGAAATGGAGGGGCTGATTTACGGTTACAATGCTGCTGTGGAGAACATTCGCGGAATGGTGACGCAAGTAGCGGCGGCAGTAGAAATGACGGCAACCGTAACAAATCATATAGCCTCAAGCGCCGAACAAATGTCATCAGGAATAGAGCAGGAAGCACGTCAAATCTCCGTTGTCGCCGATACTGTCAATCGCATGGCAGAGGACAGTGAGCAAAATACCAACGAAGCCCGCGAAGCCTCTAAGCAAGCTGCCGAAGCAAGCAGTGAAGCCAAGCGCGGTGGCGAAATTATCACCACAACGATTCACGGCATAAATCGTCTTGCGGATGTGGTAACAACATCATCCCAAAGTGTCCGCTCGCTTGGTGAAAGCAGCCAGCAAATCGGCGATATTGTGCAGGTGATTGAGGAAATTGCTGACCAGACGAATCTTTTGGCGCTCAATGCCGCCATTGAAGCTGCCCGAGCGGGCGATCAAGGTCGTGGCTTTGCAGTTGTAGCCGATGAAGTCCGCAAACTAGCCGAGCGCACACAGCAAGCTACGAAGCAAATTAGCACGATGATTAAGCAAATTCAGCGCGATACCGAAGCCGCTGTTGATGCTATTGAAGCAGGAACAAAAGAAGTGGAAGCAGGTAAAATGTCTGCCGCTAATGCAGCCACAGCTTTGGGCGGCATTATTGCTCGTATTGATGCGGTATCTGTTACCATTCAGCATCTTGCCCGTGCGAGCGAAGCGCAGACGAGCGCTAGCAAGGAAGTGGCGAATCATCTGGACGGTATTAGCACTGTTGCCGAAGAATCCAGCCAAACGACCACCGAAATTGCCCGTACCACCGACGACCTTAACCAAACGGTTCAATCGCTGCAAAGCCTTGTTCGGCGTTTTAATCTTGGGTGAGGCTTGCGAAGCCCAGACGAACGAAACAACCTTCCATTCTACCAAACCAGCAATAACGATTCCAACAATGCAAACCACACATACCGTTCTGATGATAGCGCCCGTGCAGTTCGGTTTCAATCCTGACGCGGCGGAGACAAACTCCTTCATGGAAGCTGACACAGGCTTGTCCGGCGAGGCGCGACAAAAAATACAAGCCGCTGCACGAGAAGAATTTATGCGCTTTGTGGAGGTACTCCGCAAAGCAGGAATGAACGTGATAACCGTAGAAGACACACCGGTACCACACACGCCGGATTCGATTTTCCCGAACAACTGGATATCCACACACGACGACGGGCGTATTGTGCTCTACCCGATGGAGCCGGAGAACCGTCGTTTGGAGCGCCGCGCGGATATTGTCATTGACCTTGCTAACCGTTTCGGGTTTGCAAAAACGGAGGATTTATCGGGCTTTGAAGATAATGGCATTTTTCTGGAAGGCACCGGTAGTCTCGTACTGGACAGAGACAACAAGATTGCGTATGCAAATCGTTCATCACGCATGCACTCCGAAGCACTTCAAGACTTTGCTCAACGCATGGGTTTTACGGCTCTGGAATTCACCTCGCGCCGCAAGGACGGCGGGCAGATTTACCACACCAACGTAATGATGGCTGTCGGCGACGGCGCGTCGGTTATTTGCGCCGATGTTATCCCTGATGCAGTGGAACGCCAAGCAGTGCTTGATTCCTTGCGGCAGCATCAAAGAGTTGTCGTTGAAATTAGCGAAGCGCAGATGGATGAATTTGCCGGAAATATGCTCCACTTACGCAATAGCAAGGGCGAAAAATTTTGGGTGATGTCCTCACGTGCCTATAACGCGCTTACGCCAGAGCAAATCAAAGCCTTAGAGCATAATTCCTCGCTGCTTCATGCGCCACTGGATGTCATTGAGCGTTACGGCGGAGGCTCTGCACGATGTATGCTGGCGGAGATTTTTGTTCCTGAAAAGGATTAACGCTATCTTTGTAATCGCTTTGTTTACTTTTTCTCATTCGCTCCCGTTATGACAAAAACGCAACGCCTGAACGTTACCTCAGAATACGGACTGCTCAAAACCGTCATTATGCACCGTCCGAGTGCGGAAATTGACCGCCTTTTGCCGGACAATTACCGCACATACCTTTTTGAGGATATTCCGTTTTTGCAGAAAATCCAAAGCGAACATGATCACTTTGCAACACTTATCGGCTCCAAAGGCGCAGAAATACTTTACTTTGAGAACCTTTTGGAAGAAATGCTTCGTGATGAAGCCGCCCGCTACGACACTCTCGAAGCCGTAGTCGCACTGGAGCGCTGCGAAAGCATTATGAACGACCTTATGCTTTTGCCTACAAAGGAGCTTGCCACAATGCTTCTGGCTGGCTTGCGGGCAAATGAAGCACGCGCAAAAGGCTTCAAGGTCAGTCAATATTTGCCGGACGATTGGATGATGATTTCGCCTGTTCCTAATGTCTATTTCATGCGCGACCCGGCAGCGATTGTGGGTGACCGCATTATCTCGTCGAATATGTTTTACCCCGCAAGAGTACGCGAATCCTTGCTCGCAGAAAATGTTTTTCGGTATCATCCGCGCTTTTTGAAGGGCGACAGCTTTGTCTATGGCACCAAAAATGACGAGCGATACAGTTCTGTGGAAGGTGGTGATGTCGTGATGCTGAACGCCCAAGCTGTTGCAATAGGGTGCAGCGAACGTACCAGCACTGAGGCAATTGCGCGATTGGCGACAAATCTTTTTCAGAACGGAAAAATAAAGCGGCTCTACGAAGTGCTTGTGCCGCCCAAACGAGAGTATATGCACCTCGACACAGTGTTTACGATTGTGGCTCCGCAGACGATTTGCGCCCACAAGCGCGGTTTCATGGAATCCCCGCAGACTCGTCTTTACGAGGCTGCTGATAATGAAAAAGGTTTTCGCCTCCACACCGAAGGGCGGACGTTTATGGATGTTTTGCAAGACGAGTTTGGGGCACTGACCATTATTGAAGTTGCCGGCGGCGATAAATACTATGCCGACCGCGAGCAGCGTACCGACGGCGCTAATGTCTTCACAATTGCGCCGGGCGTAGTGGTCGGTTACGACCGCAATCAGCGCACAAATGCTGCTCTGAGGGCTGCAGGAATTGAAGTATTAGATTTTGACGGCTCGGAACTCGTGCGCGGGCTGGGTGGTGCGCGGTGCATGACCATGCCCATTGAGCGTGAGAATGTGTGATGGCTTCCATTCTGACAAACGATACTACACAACCCTTGACCGTCCTCGTTTGTGGCGCGGGTAATATCGCGCACCGCTTCGACACGCCGGAGGGTGACGCTATTTTTACCCACGTCAAAGGTTTTCTGCGGCATGGCGGCTTTCGCGTTGCAGCAATTATTGATGAGCAATCGGAACGCGCAAAAGAAGCTGCTGAAGTGTGGAACATTCCGTACTATGGTCGGTGTTTAGATGATGTGCGCGATGTGCACTACGACCTCGTGAGCATTTGCACACCCGACCACACCCACGCGCAGTATTTGCGCGACGCGCTCACGCTCCAGCCCAAACTTGTTCTTTGTGAAAAGCCCCTGAGCGCCAGTATTGAAGAGGCATCTGCGTTAGTAGAACTTTATCAACAACGAGGTGTCCATTTAGCAATCAATTACTCGCGGCGGTGGCTTCCCGATTTTCAGCGCCTCAGCGCACAAGCGCTTTCGGGCGTGTTCGGTAAGGTCGTCTCAGCACGAATGAAGTATTACAAAGGCTTTTTGCATAATGCGTCGCATTTTGTGGATTTGCTGAGTATGTTCACCAAACCTGAGATTCTCGGCGGCGCAATTCTTCACAGCGTTCAAGACTATACGCCGGATGACCTGACGATTTCTGTCGCAGCCCGCATGGAATCACACATTGCAGGCGGCAGCACGTTCCCCGTGATGATTGAAGGCTACGACACGCGCCAAATGTCGCCGATTGAACTGGAAATTATCTTCGAGAAAACAGCTATCAAACTGGAAGAACTGAACGGTTCGTATCTGACCGTCGCAAATCTCCACGAAAACGAGACTTATCCTGGCTTCTTCGAGTTTTCCGAGCGCACGACAGCGCGGATAGACGCTTCTGAGGCAATGCGCGAGGCTGTCACTGCCACGCATAACGCTCTTCACTCTAGCGTACCGCTTGCATCCACAGGCGCAACGGCGTTTGAAACCCTACGGCTTTGTAAACGTATGCAGTCTTTGCCGTACATCTAGCATCATTCTCTCAGAAGTATCGAATTTTGCTTACATGCGGCAAACCAATCTCAATGCCCATCATGGAGGAATTTATCGAAGTATAAGCGAAAAATTGTCGAACTCTAATCCCTAAAATTCTGATATAGACTCTCGTTTATTTTTCAAAGGAATATTCTCATGTCTGCGACAATCGCAACAAAAAGTAAGCTCGCCATCCACGGCGGCACACCCGTTCGCACCGAACTTTTTCCGGCGTACAATACTATCACCGATGCCGAGAAAAAAGCCGCTATGGAAGTGCTCGACTCCGGCAATCTCTCTCAGTTTCTGGGCTGCTGGATGGATGATTTCTTTGGCGGACCCAAAGTGCGCGAGTTCGAGGAAAAATGGTCGAAAATGTTTAACGCCAAACATACCATTAGCGTCAATTCCAATACAAGCGGCTTATTTGCTGCTGTTGGTGCGGCGGGCTTGGGACCGGGCGATGAGCTTATCGTTTCGCCTTACACTATGAGCGCCTCCGCAATTTGCGCACTTGTGTATGGCGCAGTGCCGATTTTTGCTGATATTGACCCTGATACCTTTACGCTTGACCCCAAAAGCATTGAAGAGCGCATCACGCCTCGCACTAAAGCAATTATGGTGGTGCATATTTTCGGTCATGCGGCGGATATGGATCCGATTATGGCAATCGCCCGCAAGCATAACCTTGTCGTGATTGAAGACTGCGCTCAAGCACCACTTACCACCTACAAAGGTCGTATGGTCGGGACAATAGGAGATATGGGTGTTTACAGCTTGAACTATCACAAGCACATTCATACGGGCGAAGGTGGTATGGTAACGACCAACAACGACACCTTTGCCGAAAAAATCCAGCTTATTCGCAATCATGCCGAAACATCGCTTCGAGACAAAGGTATGAGCGATTTTACCAACATGATTGGCTTTAATTATCGCCTGACCGAAATGCAGTGCGCTATCGGTAGCACACAGCTAGATCGCTTGGAAGCGTATGTATCAGAGCGCATTGAGAATTGCCATTACGTTGCAGGGAAACTTGCACAACTGCCCGGTATTACGCCGCCTGTGGAGCGAGACAGCCGCCACGTGTATTACGTGCAGGCGTTCAAATTTGACGAAGCTGTTGTCGGTGTTCACCGAAACGCCTTTATTGAAGCCGTTTCGGCGGAACTTCCCAGCGCTCACTTGCGCGAAAGCACGGGGAAGTTGATTGGTGCAGGCTATACCGAGCCGCTTTACTTACAGCCAATGTACCAAACACTGCAAGGCACGAAGTGTTCCTTCAATTGTCCGCGCTATGACGGGAAGCCGAATTATGGGAAAGGTTTGTGTCCGGTCACGGAAGATATGCACTATAACAAACTCTTCACGCATGAATATATGCGTCCGCCGATGACCCGTGCCGACCTTGACGATTTTGTACACGCATTCGAGAAAGTGTATGAGAATCGTTTCGACCTCGTGTCGAAAAATGGAAAACACTGATAAATTTTCGTTATATTTTGCGCTCATCGTATAGTCTTGGGCTGTACGATGAGCCTTTTTCATTATTCTACCGTCTATGAAAATTCTCTTACTGGAAAACATACACGACTCGGGCGTACAAATCCTGAAAAATGCCAATTTTGGAGAAGCCGTTGAAATCGAAACACGCAAGCAGGGGCTTGACGAAGATGACCTTATCAAAGCGTTGGACGGCGTGTCGCTTTTGGGCATTCGCTCACGAACATTAGTAACAGAGCGCGTTCTGGACAATGCAAAGAGTCTTCAGGCAATTGGTGCGTACTGCATCGGCACGAACCAAATCAATCTTGATGCTGCTGCACTGCGTGGCATTCCTGCCTTCAATGCACCATACAGCAACACGCGCTCAGTGGCGGAAATGATTATTGGCGAAATTATTTTTCTGATGCGTGGTTTGTATAACAAGATTTCAAGCCTTCATGCCGGAGAGTGGATTAAATCTGCCGTTGGTGCACGCGAAGTACGCGGTAAAAACCTCGGTATTATCGGTTTCGGTAATATCGGCTCGCAAGTGTCTGTGCTTGCCGAAGGGCTTGGAATGAGGGTCTATTACTATGATGCCGTAGATAAGCTCAGCATTGGCAATGCTGTGAAAATGTCTTCGCTGGAAGAAGTGCTGCGCGTGGCGGACGTGGTAACGATACACGTGGACGGCAGCCCCGACAATACCAATCTCATGGACGACGCGCAGTTTTCCATGATGAAAGACGGAGCGCATTTTATCAATCTCAGTCGCGGACACGTCGTCAATTTGGATGCACTGCACAAGCACCTCGTTTCGGGAAAAATCGCTGGAGCCGCACTCGATGTGTTTCCCATAGAACCCGCCGGAAACGAAAAAACATTTTCCTCGCCGTTCCAGAATATGCCAAACGTCTTGCTCACACCGCACATTGGCGGTAGCACCGAAGAAGCACAGTTCAACATTGGGGAATTTGTGTCCGGTAAACTGGTGGAATATATGATGGCGGGCAGCACGTTCTCCGCCGTGAACTTCCCGCGCATACAGCTTCCTTCGCTTAAAAATACGCACCGCCTCTTGCATATTCACCGCAACGTGCCGGGTGTGCTTTCGCAACTAAACAGCATCTTTGCACGAAATTCTGTCAACGTCGTTTCGCAATATCTTGGCACCGACCCAACGATTGGTTACGTTATTGCCGACGTGGATAAAGAATACGACGTATCGCTTTTGGAGGATTTGCAAAAGGTAAGCAATACGATTCGCGTGCGGATTTTGTACTAAAGTTTTTCTCTCTACAACTCACCATTCAAAACTCAGAACCCAACATTATCTTTTCATGCTTCGTATTGCTATTCAAAAATCAGGACGACTCACCGAAGAATCGCTGGAACTCATGCAAGAGTGCGGCATTGACTTCGGCAAATCCGGTGGTAAGCTCAAAGCCACCGCCTACAATTTTCCGCTCGAATTTCTGTTCTTACGCGATGACGATATTCCTGAATACGTCGCTGACGGTGTTGCCGATGTGGGAATCATCGGCGAAAATGTGATTGCCGAAGAACGTTCTTCACTCCTGCAACCGGTGGACATCGTTGAACGGCTTGGCTTCTCGCGTTGCCGACTCTCGCTGGCTGTGCCGAAAGGCGCGGCTTACTCTGGTATTCAAGACTTGCACGGGAAGCGCATTGCTACGTCGTTCCCGAATATTTTGAAAGAATTTTTAGCGCAGCATGGAGTCAGCGCAGAAATCCACGAAATTAGTGGCTCGGTGGAGATAGCACCAAGCATTGGTCTTGCTGAGGCGATTTGTGATATTGTCAGTTCCGGCTCGACACTACTCAGTAATGGGCTTGTGGAGGTAGAAACAATTTTTCGCTCAGAGGCAGTGCTTATCTCGCGTCCACTCACTGCCGACAAGCAGCGCATTGTGGACGATTTGCGCTTTCGGATTCAGTCCGTAGGACGGGCAAAAAAAACAAAGTATATTGTTCTGAACGCACCGAATCATGCGCTGGAAACAATTATCAGTCTTTTGCCCGGAATGAAAAGCCCGACTGTAACTCCGCTTGCAACAAGTGGCTGGAGTTCGGTTCATTCGGTTGTACCGGAAGATACATTCTGGGAAAGCATCGGCAAGCTAAAAGAAGCAGGCGCGGAAGGCATTTTAGTGGTGCCGATTGAAAAGATGATTCTGTGAAAATGATTTTTGTAAAATAACAGTATCGTATTATCACCCTACCCCAATACTATGAGCAACTTACAAGGTCTTGCCGCAGAAAGCGGTGTATTGAAATCCATGAGCGAGAAGTCGTTGTCGCTCATTATCTATGCGGTGTCCATCGTTATTTGCCTTGCAGTAGCGTTTCTTATCTACTTCCCGCAAGCGCTGTCGCTGGGCGGCGGCGTGAATGTGTCGTATTTGCCACGCTTCCACGCGTTTCTGAATGGTTCGTGTACTCTGCTCTTGATTGCAGGATATATAGCAGTGCGGCGCAAGCAGTATAATGCTCACAAGATGCTGATGGTCGCGTGTTTTCTACTCTCCAGTGTTTTTCTGGTATCGTATGTGATTTATCATTCTCAAGCGCCCGCCACGAAGTTCGGCGGTGAAGGCATGATTCGCCCCATCTATTACACACTCTTACTGACGCATATTGTACTTGCGGCACTAATACTACCGCTTGCGCTTTTTACCATTAGCCGTTCATGGCGCGGAGAATTTGCCAAGCATAAGAAAATTGCTCGTTATACGCTTCCAATCTGGGTGTATGTAACAGCAACGGGCGTGATTGTCTATTTTATGCTTGCGCCGTACTACAAGTTCTGACATTTCTTTTGCTGATTTTGGGGTACAGATTTCGACGCTATACGATATAAAGCCAGATGTTTTTTACATCTGGCTTTTTTTGCTCTTTGCGCCAACACGTTATGTGATATTCGTTCTTTTCTCTATTTTACAACCCTGCTTTGCCACCATTGCATAATCAACTGACAGATCTGTATTGGTAAAAAGCCAGCAGCAGTAGTTCTCCCCGACTTTCAGTCCATCTTTCATACCACAGCAATTATGAGTACGAAACGCATTGTTCAAATAGTATATGCACTGGTTGTTGTCTTTCTATACTGCTCCTTAGCGCACCTGCCCGCACGAACACAAGCATTTGACTCGCTCTCAACGGTGCTGCGTACAACGACAAACGATACGGTAAAAGTGCGGACACTGCTCCAAATGGGGTATCATGCTGAACATACTAATCTCCAGCACGTTGAAGATTATGCGACATATGCTATCTCCATTGCCCAACGCTTGCGAGACACCATGGCTCTGACCGAGGGGTATGGGTTACTTGCCATGTCATTTGGATATAGAGGACTAAGTGCGCGTGCTTTGGATTACTGTCGGCAGGCATTATCCTTAGCAATGGCATCAAAAAATAATGCTGCGATTGCTCTTGCCTATAATTACCTTGCTGAAGAATACCGTGTAGTGCTTTATTACGATTCTGCAAGGGTTGCAGCGGAACGTGGAATGGCGTTTGCGCTGCGGGCATCGGATAGCGTACGATTTGCGCGTGCTTGGGGGAGTTTGGGGCAAGTGTATGTGCGCCAGCGCAGATATACTGAAGCGGTAGCAATTTTTCAACGTATTCTGCCTGTTTTTGAGCAGGCGCAGCGACATGGTGAGTATATCAATACACTGAACCGTTTAGGATATGTATTTGAACTGCAAGGAGAGCGAGAAAAAGCACTTTCTCTTTATGAAAAAGGGTACAATCTCAGCGAAAGCAAAGGTTATATTCTCGAAATGGGAGAAGCCGCCTTTACTATTGGCGGTGCGCTATTTCAGCTCAAGCGGTACAATGAGGCAATACCACGCTTGGAATATGCGCTGATGATGGGAGATTCACTTCAGGTGCAAATGCTTCGAGAGGAAAGCGCTCTGTATCTCTCGCGAGTCTATGAAGCCCTCAATAAACCTGCCGAAGCGCTGCGATATTACAAGCAATTTGTGAACATTAATCAGCAGCCAAACGATGAGGGAAATAAACAGAAGGCTCTTGAAATTAAGCGCTTCGAGCAATTACTCAAAGACCAGCAGATACTTCTCTTGCAACGTGAGGCTGCGAACGAAGGCTTGAAGCAAACGGCACTGATTATCGCTGCTGTTGCTCTTCTCATTCTGATTGTCGGTGGTATTTTCGCATGGCGTACTCTCGCCAATAAACGCTCACGAGAGCGTGATGAGGAACTGAAGATATTTGCCACCTACACCAGTGATGTGATTACGCGGCACGATATCCATGGAATCTATCAATACACCAGCCCTTCGATTACATCATTGCTGGGCTACAGTCCCACCGAGCTTGTTGGAAAAAATCCTTATCCTCTTATTCACCCCGATGATGTCGCTGGTGTCAAAAAATCCTATAAATACATTACCGAAACCAAAAGTACCGGCTTACACACTGTTCGGTTTCGCACCAAAAGCGGTGAGTATCGATGGATAGAGGTTACGTTTAAGCCAATTCTGGGTAACGATGGCAATATCAAGGAATTTATTCATACCACACGCGATGTTTCGCAACGCGTGGAGGCAGAGCAAAAACTCCGCGCAAGCGAAGAGGCGCTCAAAGCAACACTCTATAACACGCCCAATGTTGCTATTCAGTGGTATAATAGCGATGCAGAGGTTGTGCTTTGGAATAGTGCTTCCGAAAAAATCTACGGTTGGAGTGCAGAGGAAGCAACTGGTCAGACACTTGACAAACTCATCTACTCAAAGGAAGAAGCAGATGGGTTCAAACAGTCCCTCACGACGATTCAGCAAACAGGCGAAATTTTGGGACCATTTGAATATCAATTTCGCCGCAAAGACGGCAGCGCAGGCTATGGACAGTCAACAACATTTGCTATTCCTAACGCCGACCCCAATGCAGGTAAAGGAAAGAATCTTTTTGTCTGCATGGATATTGATATCACTGAGCGCAAGCATGCCGAAGAGTCACTCCGACAGCTCAATAACGATATGGACACGATGCTTAGTATGATGAGTGTCGGGGTCGCCGTCAACGTCAATAACCGATACGTTTTCACGAATGAAGCGTTGCGGCGAATTTTGGGATACAGCGATGAGGATTTTAAGCATATCCCGATTATTGACGAACTTATTCATGATGACGATAAAGAACTTGTTCAGAAAAGGTACTCAGAACGTTTACGTGATGTCAATATGCACGTCGAACCCGTGGAGGTGCGCTATCGCCATAAGGATGGGCATTACGTGTGGGTGCAGGTGTCGGGACTTCTCATCACATACCAAAGCGAACAGGCAACCTTAGTGACTTTTGTGGACATTACCGAGCGTAAAGACGCGGAACTTGCCTTACGGGAAAACGAGGAGCGCCTGCGCTCTATCGTGGAGGCAATGTCGGAAGGATTGCTTGTACAAGACCACCAAGATAATATCCTCTTCAGTAATGATTCTGCCGCGCGTATTCTTGGCTTGACGAATGACCAACTTTATGGACGATCTTCATATGACCCGGGTTGGAGTGTTATCCATGAAGATGGCTCGCCATTTATGCCCGATGACCGCCCGTCGGTGCTTACTCTTCGCAGTGGAAAGCCTACATCAGGTGTTCTGATGGGTGTGTCCAAGCCCAACGGCATACGTTCATGGATTTCTACCAACGCTCAGCCGATTTTCAAATCCGGCGAGGAGCATCCCTCAAATGTCGTTGTCACGTTTGCGGATGTTACCGAACGCAAGAATGCGGAACTTGCCCTGCGTGAAAATGAAGAGCGCTTGCGTTCTATCGTGGAAACAATGTCGGAAGGGCTTGTGTTGCAAGACCGAACAGGCAAAGTAACATTTTGCAATCCAGCAGCCGCACGCATTTTGGGGGTTAGCGAGGCAGAACTGCTTGGTTCGTCATCCCTAGAATTTCAGCCGCGTACCATTCACGAGGATGGTTCGCCGTTCCGTGGGGACGAGCATCCGGCAATGACCACTCTGGCAAGCGGAAAACCGGAATCCGATGTTGTCATGGGAATTGTCAAGCCCAACGGAGACGTATCATGGATTGCCGTAAACTCCCGCCCATTGTACTACCAATCAAAAGACACTCTGCCTTCGGCGGTGGTTATTACATTCGTGAATATCACCGACCGCCGCTCGGCTGAACGGCAACTGCGAGAGCGTGAACTCCAACTAACGGCACTGATCGAAAGCACCAGCGACAGCATTTATTCCATAGACAAAGACTATCGTCTCCTCATCTTTAACTCTGCCTATAAGCAAGCTGCAAACAATGCTTTTGGGATTGACATTAAGCCGGGTATGGATGTGTTGAGCTTTTTGCCGCCTTCCTTGGTGGCGGAAATGAACGTTTGGAAAAATTCATATGACCGTGTTCTTGCGGGCGAACAGTTTACAACAGTCTACGCGCACGGTTTGGGTGAGGAACGAGCATACACAGAAATCATGTTCAACCCGATTTACAATGATGAAGGGCTTGTTACAGGCGTGGTGGCGTTCAATCGAGACATTACGCCTATTAAGCGTGCAGAGGAACGCCTTCGTAAAAGCGAAGAACTTCTGCAACAGACAAGTAAAATTGCCAAAGTGGGCGGATGGGAAATTGACATGACAAGTGCAGATTATATGCTCACAGGTACGGATACTTCCTATCAAATTTTCGACTTGGAAATTGGAACCTATCTCACATTCGAGACGGTACTCAAATTCTACTCGCCCGACTATCACCAAATGCTCAGGACGACCTTTGGCAATGCGATGAAAACGGGAGAAAAATTCGAGTACGAAATACCATTGGTTACAGAAAAAGGTCGCTATAAATGGGTCTATGTGCAAGGTAATGTGGAACACCAAGAGCAACGAGCCGTTCGATTATACGGCACTATCCAGGATATTACAGAGCGCAAAGAAGCGGAATTGCTTATTCAAGAGCAGCTTCATGCGCTTGAGACAAAAACTGCCGAAATGGAGCGTTTTATCTATACCATTTCGCATGACTTGAAAAGCCCGCTTATTACCATCAAGGGCTTTTTAGGAATGATTCAAGAAGACCTGCAAGCTCAGGATTATAGCCGTGTCCCGCGCGATATGCAACGCATTGACAATGCTGCCAATAAAATGCAGCATCTTCTGGAAGACCTTTTGGAGCTTTCTCGTGTTGGCAGAGTAATTAACCCATCCGAGCGCTTCAATGTAACCGTACTGGCAAATGAAACCGTCGAGGTCTTGCATGGTATTCTCGCACCGCGTCGTATCCGTGTTACCGTGCAGCCCGATATGCCCCGCATTCTTGCCGACAAAGCACGATTCCGCGAGGTCTTTCAAAACTTGATTGAAAATGCGTCGAAATTTATGGGTACTCAAAGCGACCCACACATTGAGATTGGTGTTCGCCGCGACGACATTCTGCCGATTTTCTATGTGCGCGATAATGGCATCGGAATTGCGAAAGAATATCAGGAAATGATTTTCGGGCTGTTTGACAAGCTCGACCAGCGCTCTGAGGGCACCGGCATTGGTTTGGCACTTGTCAAACGGATTATCGAACTGCACGGCGGACGTATCTGGGTAGAAAGCGAGCTGGGTCAGGGAGCGACATTTTATTTTACCTGCAAAGCTGAAAATATTGAAGAATTTGGCGGTAAAGAAAGTCCCGCTGAATCATAAATTTTTTCAGTATTTTGAAACCGCCTTATTCATTGCACTTCTGCCTATCCTAACTGCATACACTTATTGGCAATAGATTTTTTACTTTTCTTCATCTGTGCTCTATGGAAAATGTTCGTTTAGTCATTCTTTTGGTTGAAGATAATCTTGACCATGCCGAATTGGTGATTCGTAATCTTGAACGTCATCGTGTGGCTACTTCTATCACACACGTAGAGGACGGAGCAGAGGCGATGGACTATTTGCAGCATCAGGGTAAATACACCGATATTACGGCTCATCCTCGCCCCAATCTTATTTTGCTCGATCTCAGATTACCTAAAATAGACGGCTTAACCGTCTTGCAGATGGTCAAAGATGATGAATCCTTGCGGTCTATCCCTATTGTCGTACTAACCTCTTCTCACGCCGAAGCGGATGTCAATTCTGCCTATCTGCGCCGCGCCAATAGCTATATTGTCAAGCCTCTGGATTTCCAGAAATTTGCTCAACTGATGAACGACCTTGGTTTCTATTGGTTAGGCTGGAACGTAAACCCTTAATGCAGAATAAGGAAGAATCATGCCGACGATTGTTCTTGTCGAAGATGAAGAGGCTCATCGCGAACTCATACAACGAGCATTCGAGCAAATGCACAACGACACGCATTTGGAACATTTTGACACCATTCGCGGTGCGGAACAATATCTGGCAAACGCTGCCACTGGTAGTATTGATGTCGTGATTGTGGATTGGAATTTACCGGATGGTCATGGAATGGATTTATTGCGCAGAGTGCCTATTAATGCTCCGTTTCTACTTATGACCAGTTTTGGAAATGAATCTCTCGCTGTCGAAGCAATGAAAGCAGGCGCGATGGACTACATTGTCAAATCGCCGGAAGAGTTTCGTCGTATGCCCGCCACCGTTCAGCGCATCTCGCGCGAATGGACGAATATCCAAAAGCGCAAACACGCCGAAGAAGCACTTCGCCGCCGCGAAGAGCAGCTCCGCGCCCTGATCAACAACACAAATGACCCAATTTGGTCTATTGATACAGAATATCGCCTTCTGGCGGTCAATGCTTCTTTTCAGGCATTTATCCAGATAGCCACTCGGCAGACGGCTATACTTGGTCATAGCGTTCTTGACTATTTTCCCGAAACAGGTCATAATAGCCGTTCGCTGTGGAAAGGGTACTACGACCGTGTATTACAAACAGGAAAACAAGTAATTGCAGAGTACCAAGACATGATTGATGGCAGAGTGATTGATACCGAAATGTCATTTAATCCCATTATTTCAGTGTCGGGTGAGATTTCGGGTGTTGTTGTGTTCACACGAGATGTGAGCGAGCGCAAGCGCTCAGAGCGAGAGTTACGACTGCGCGAAGAACGCCTCAATGCCGCACTACTGGAAAAAAGCCGCTTGCTTGAGGAGCTTGAACGCCAGAAACAGCGCACTCTTCAAGCTGTTGTCGAAGGACAAGAGCACGAGCGAAGCCGCATCGCCAAAGATTTGCATGACGGCGTGGGGCAAATGCTTTCGGTGGTGAAAATTGGCGTGAGCGCTGTGCAAGAGCAGATTCATTCGATTGCGCCGGACGAGGCGGCACAATTGCACGAGAGCATTGTGCTTCTGGATTCCGCTGTACAAGAAGTGCGTTCTGTCTCACACCAGCTCATGCCGGTTGCTCTGAAGCAATTAGGCTTGAGCGCAGCAATTCAGGATATTTGCTCTTCAGTTACTGCGTCAACGGCGATAATGATTGACACCGAACTTTCTGCACTGGAAGTGCGTATGGATGCTGTACAGGAATTGACGCTATATCGCATTGTGCAAGAATTGCTGAATAACACTCTGAAGTATGGCGATGCTAGACGTATCAGTATTCAGGCGCTCCGCGAGGAATCAGCGTTGCTGGTGATGTACGAAGACGACGGCAAAGGCTTTGATCTTCATGCCGACCACGAGGGCATTGGTCTGAACAACATTATCAGCCGTGCAACAATGCTGGGCGGTACTGCCGAGCTGCATTCCACACCCGGCGAAGGTATGGCGGCGACGATAGATATTCCGCTTCTTGCAGCGTAATGCAGGAATCCAAATTCTACGAAAAAAATGAGTATTTTCTTCCTCCGTATTTTTTTCATATAACCTCGTGTTCTCTATGCCCACTACCATTCTTATTGCCGACGACCACCCGATGTTTGCCGAGGGATTGGCTTCATTACTATTATCGCACGATGAGTACCGCGTGATTGGTTACGCATATGATGGCGTAGAAACTGTCCGCAAGGTACACGAACTCAAGCCCGATATTGCCATAGTGGATGTGAATATGCCCGAACTGGACGGCATTGAGGCTGCGTCGCAAATTCACCGCGATCACCCCTCGACTCGTGTTATCATGCTCACCATGAACGATGAAGCAAGTCTTATTTCGCAGGCAATCGAAGCCGGAGCACACGCGTATATGCTCAAAAATTCTGCTAAATCTGACCTGTTCGCCGCCCTGAAAGCCGTTAGTGCGGGCAAACAATATTTTTCTGCCGGTGTAGCGCAAATTCTCCTGCAAAAAGAAATCTCCCGCAAAAAAAATGATTCTCTTTCTACCACACCCGGCGAAGAAATTCTTACCCCACGCGAGATTGCCGTTGCCAAGCTCCTTGTGCAAGACCGCACCAATGCTGAAATTGCCGATACACTCTTCATCAGTGTTCGCACTGTGGAGGGACACCGTATGAACATCCTTCGTAAGCTGAACCTCAAAAGTGTTGTTGGCTTGGCAAAATATGCCGCACAGCAAGGCTGGACGCTCTAGTCTCGGAGTCAGGTTTCACGTTGGGAACAAATGACTTTTTTGAATCAAGTCCTCGTTGCCCGAGCCTCTGAATATCCACGTATTTTTACGCGCTTTTTTGTGCCAAGTCGCGTATGTTTTCTTGCCTCCTACGTGCGTAATAATCAGGTATTTGACCGTATAGCATTGCCCTCGCAAATACTGTAATTTTGTATCAGAAATTAACGCTTGACCATCCAGCAAGTATCTTTTCATTTCCTGATACATCCCTGAGCTATGAGAACTGAGTCCACATCCGTGTCCGATGTTGCAATTCTGCACAAGACCAAATTGCGTCTGAGCAATTCGACAATGGTTCCCCCTATTCAATTTGGGGTTCATGCTGCACAGCAATACACGTTGCGGGAGACAGCAGAGCCTTCTTCAGTGATAGCAGTCGCAGCGAATAGTCAGCCCGTATTGCAAGGATTAACGCGGTATTTGAAAGCATCGCGCTTTCAAGCTGTGGCAGTTATGGCTTCTCCGGCGGAGCTAGTTGCCTCAATTTCTGAGATTCATCCCAAGGTTGTCGTGATTGAAATTTCATCGCAGTCTATGAAAGGCTTTGAAGCAATTACAGCTATTCACCGCAGCAATCCCGCAATCAAGATTCTTGTGCTGGCAGATTATACAATGCCATCGCTCGTAAAGATGGTCTTTCGTTCGGGTGCGCACGGGTACTTACTTGCTATGCCTACGCAAGCGGCTATGCTACAAGCGCTGGATGCCCTTGGCAATGAAAAAAATGTCCTTGATAAGCAACTCGTCTATCTTCAACCAATACTCAGCAGCATACTGACCACAGTGTGCGTTACTGTTTGAATAAAACCTGATGATTTTCCATTGCAAACTATTTACTCAATATTCATCTGATCTTTTAATCATCATCACTATGCTGGATTTTTTATTTGCTCTCTTCATCACTGAGGAAACTCGCACCGATGTCAATACATTTGCCAAAGCAAAAAACATTGTTCTGCTCGCTACTTCTCTTGCTTCACTGAATGCTTTTTTTGCCGTGTATTCGTTAGTGATGAGTCTGCCGCTGATGATGTTCATTACCTGCACAACGGCAGTTATCGCTTATATGATTCCATTATTGGTGCTGCGTCGGACGCAATCACCAACTATTGCGGGAACAATCATCACCGGTGAGGCATATTCGGTGGTTGTTGCACTGTGCTTTATCACTGGTGAGACTATAGTCCAGTCCATGCCCTGGTTTATCATCGTACCGCTAATAGCCGCTATGACGAGCGGTCGGCGATTTAGCATTATCGGTGGCGTGGTTTCTATGCTGACCATGATTGGTCTCGCCGAAATGAATCACGTTTTTGCTTCAGCTAATGGAATAAGTGGTTTTATAGCAACGTTCTTTTTGATGCTTTTTACCACCATCTGTCTGGCGGCATTGGAAACAGCCAAAAGCACTATGCTCAAACACATTGAGGCAGAGCGCACACGCGTTGCCGAAGAAGCGGCAAAGTCTGAAGCACTCGCAGAAGCATTGGCGGAAGAAAAAAATCACATTGAAGAAAAAATCACCCATGCCATTGCTGCTTCCGAACAGCAAAAAGCGCGTTTGGCTGATGGTGTCCACACTATGCTTACCGCTATGGACGCTCTGGCAGAGGGCGATTTGACCATGAAGATTGCCGTTGATGGTGATGACGAAGTAAGCCAACTCTATCAGGGGTTCAACCACGTAGCGATGACGTTTCACAACATGGTCGCCGAGGTGCAGGATGCAATTCATGTTACCGCCAACACAACAGCCGAAGTGAACTATGCTGCCGCACAAATAGCTGCTGCCGTCGAGGAGCAATCGTCTCAAATGACGCATATTGCCGCTGCTGTCGAGCAGATGTTCCAAAGTGTTCGCCAAAATATGGAGTGCGCCAATGACACATCGCTTGCTTCAAAGGAAAACGTCCACAATGCACAAAGCGGTGGTGCGCTGATGGAACAAATGATGACCAAAATGGAGCAAATTGTTAGCATTGCTCAAAGCTCCGAACATCTGGTGGAAGACCTAAACAACCGCAGCGCGGAAATCGGCGAAATCGTCTCGGTAATCCATGAAATTGCCGACCAAACAAATCTCTTGGCACTGAATGCCGCTATCGAAGCGGCGCGTGCCGGTGATCATGGGCGCGGCTTTTCGGTCGTTGCCGACGAAGTCCGCAAGCTCGCCGAGCGCACGGTCTCTGCTACGAAACAAATTTCGCAAACGGTCAAAGGAATTCAAACCCAGACTGGAACTGTCATGCAAGGTATTCGCACCAGCAACCATGAAGTCAGTGCAGGAATTACGATTGCCGGTGATGCCAGTTCTTCTTTTGCGATGATTGTGGCAGGCGACGAGGTGATTCGCATGAAAGTGGAAGAAATTGCGTTGGCAACCGAGCAGCAAGCCTCATCGAATCAGCAAATCAACTCCAGTATCCAGCAAATAGCCGCCGCAACAGAAGAAACATCGGTTATCGTCCACGAAGTAAGCACCTCCACAGACAATCTCAGCAAGCGCATGGAGCGCCTGCTCCAATTATCTTCCGTCTTCAAAACCCATCACCAAGGCGACATTCCCAAAAACTTGGTGGAAGAAGTCTCTAGCACCGCCGCTCATCGCCGCATACTGAAAGGCTCATCATTGGCTCAATTTGCTCTAGAGGCAAAAGCTAGAAGTGAGCATCAGGAAGGCGTAAAAAAACAGGTTTCGCGGCAGCCCGTACGCAGCACAACTGTTGCTATGCAGTAATCACATTTTGAATCAAGAAACACAACAATTTTCCCTTTTTATCTCTACTTTTTCGGAGAACGATCATGGTATTTTTTGAATCTCGCGTTGCATTTGTATTGTGGAATGCTGAATTACAAGCTGTTGAAATACAATGGAAGGCATTTGCCAAAGGCGATGAATTTAAGGAAGTGCTCAATAAAGGGCTGGAACTTGTCCGCCAAAAAGGCGCAATGAAGTGGCTTGGCGATACCAGTAATATGAGCGCTATTTCTCCCGATGACCAACATTGGTCGAATACAGATTGGTTTCCCCGCGCTATTTCCGGTGGTATCAAGCGTATGGCAGTTATCATTCCCAAAAGTGCGATTGCGAAAATGTCAGTACAAAATATTGTGAGCAAATTCGACAATCTTGAAGTGCATAATTTTGGTGATAAATCGGAAGCCGCCCTCTGGCTGAAAAACTAAAGCGGTATTGTCTCTCTCGGTGATGTTGTTTCTGAGTACCCCAATGTATTCCATTGGTAATTTTCTTACATCCACTTCTTATCTTTACATCCACTATCTTTTGAAACACCATGAAAACCTTACAGCATCTTGTTCGCCAGGCACAATCACATACGCTAGATAGTGCTGAATTTCACCGCGCAGTAATACAAACCATCGTTGAGCAAATAGGCTCCACACGAGCAAGTGTCTGGTATTTCAATGAATATCAAGACATTTTAACCTGCGAGGTCTTATTCGACAGCCGCACCGAAGAATACTCTTCCAATTTTTCCTTGTATCAAGAAGATTATCCTCAGTATTTTGGTGCAATGGTGCATGGCGACACTATCTGTGCGCCCGACGCACTTCGTCACCCGCTTACGTCCTGCTTTGCCGAGACATACTTCGACCCACTTGAAATTAAATCCTTGCTTGATGTATCAATTATCATCAAAGGAAAGGTTGTCGGCGTAATTTGCTGCGAGCATTGCGAACACCGCAAAGACTGGACAAACAGTGAGATTGAATACTTGAATACTGTCGCTTCTATGCTCTCACTGACCGTACCGCTGCTTATGGTGGAAGCGTAAGGGCACAAGCCAAAAACACCACAATTCAAAATTGTCGTGGAAGAGTTTGTGAATCGCGTTCAGAATCATTAGATTACGCATAGCGCATCAATTACCAGCCCCATTCTTGCTATTCATATCCGTACAATGAAGCAGATTCTTTGCATAGAAAGCACAGACGACAGCGACAAACAAGATACCCTTCTTGCTATGATTTCTGCTATTCTGCCCTCATTTACAACCGAAAGCGTTGTGCTTGGAGCGGATGCAGTCGCCGTGCTACAAGAACAAAAGCAAGGACTTGTCATTGTGGATATGCGTCATTGTACCGTTGAGGATTTAATTTCGCTCGATAGTCTTCTTCGATTTCGCCCGCAAATGGCACTGATAGCGGTGCTTCCCAAAGCGGATTACGCACTTGCGAAGGCGACTCTCGAAATGGGAGCAGATGATATAATGGCGCATCCTCTGAGCGAATCAGATGTCAGGACAACGATTCTCCGCCAGTATGAGCGCATACAAGCTGTTAAGCAAGAAGTACAACGGACGGTGCATGAGGTGGCGCTGCGAATTTCGTATGTTTTGCCGCACGAATTTCGTACTCCTCTCAATGGACTGATAGGCTTTATCAATCTTCTTCGGCAGGATGCACTACAAGAAGACGAAAAGCCAATGGCATATCGTTACTTGGAGTCCTCTATCAATCGTTTGCACCAAACGGCTGAAAAATTCTTGCTCTACGCTGAATTAGAGCAGCTCAATCTTGATGAGCAGGCGCTTGAAGTGCCGTTGTCGTCGTCGGGGCAATTCGCCACATATGGAATGACAAGCCTCACCACAGAAATAGCCCACGATACGCTCGCAGCGTTTGACCGCCTGAGCGATATTACTTTTCACCTAGACGACAGCGAGTATGCCGTACAAATGCGGGCGCAGCACGTCCGCTTTGTAATTGCGGAAATCATCACAAATGCCTGTAAGTTTTCTGAACCACGCACAGCCATTGATCTCACGATGAGGCACGATGACAAGTACTGTACAATCACCATCCGTGACAACGGTCATGGATTCGAGTCCGGCGACCTTCAACGAATTGGTGCTTTCAACCAGTTTGGTCGCGAACGATTTGAACAGCAAGGTGTGGGGTTTGGCTTGCCAATTGTACAGCAGATTTTGTTACTGTATGGTGGCAAATTAGATATTCAAAGTAAACGCAACGAAGGCACATCCGTTACGGTCGTTGTTCCGCTTGCGCCGCTCTCCCAGACCGACGAAGGATATGCTTCGGTGCAGTATATTACGATGCACCCTCTGCAAGGACACGATTGGAACAGTAATTAGCAAGCACACAGTCAGCAAGGAAACAAAAAAGCCTCATGCAAGTTATTCTTGTACGAGGCTTTTTGATTGTTGAACGTGACTGCTTGCTTATTCGGTCATCACGACGAGATACTTCGCATTTTTCCAGAAGGCTTTCTCGTCTTTGATTTTCAGAACACATTGGCTTTCGCCGGATGCGATAATCTCAAAAGTATCAGCATCGTGATTGGACACAAGTGATGTTCTATCTTTTGCTGCGGGAATTTGTAGTTCTCGAAGCGACGTAATATCAATTTTCGTAAAGTCTTTGAGGTCAAAGTTTTGCTTCACAGAGATACGTCCACCAAAAAACAATACCTGCCCTTGTTTATCAATGACACCCTTTGTCATCAGGTCGTCGCGTTTGCCGACCACATAATATGCGGTGTTCAGCTCTTTGACTTTACTGTTGATGATTTGGTCTTTTTCAGCAAGTTTTGCTTTGAGAGAATCTATCGCACGGCGCGAGGTGGCAAGTTGCTGGCGTAAGGAGACGATTTCCTGTTGCTGCTCGCTCACGATACGACCAAGCGAGTCCGCTTTTTGGGTTACGAGCGCAAGTTTTTTCTCCGTTGCGGCAAGCTTGTTCTTGAGATTTTGAATTTCGTCCGCTTGTTTGCGAATCATCGCGGTTTTTTCGTTCATCCGGCGGGCAATATCTTCCATACGCTTACGGAAATCGTTTGCCGATTCGCCGCGTTCCGGTCCCATTGTTTTGACAATACCTTCTTCTGCTTCAAGCGCCGAAAGGACACTCATCATTTCGTCCACTTGGCGCAACGTTTGCTGATAGAGGCTGTCGGTGAGCGATTTTTCCGCTACGAGATTTGTTTTTTCTGCATCAACCTGCCGAATAACTTCTTCTTGACCGCCACACTTGGAACAGCCGACAACGGCTACTGCCATCAAAGCGAGAAGAGCTGCTGAATATCGCATAATATGTAGAAATTGAGGTGAAACAAGATTTACTTTTCGTTCCCAGAATGACACACGGAGTGCGCATCACCTTTGACCTCTCAAATACCGCGCCAAGTTTATTTTTGTTGTACGTTTATCGTTCCGACGAGCCTAAGCATTTGGTCATTACTCGCCTGACGAGGTAGATTCCGTCGGAGCTTCAATCATGCACAAAAGAAAATTTTTCTCAACCGCCGTGCCGGGGGCTGCGCTCAGAGTCCCAACAACACCGTCCATCGGCGATTTGATATCATTTTCCATCTTCATGGCTTCCAAGATAAACAAGCGCTCACCTTTTTTGACGTGCTGTCCTGCTTTCACGTTCACCGTTTTGAGCAGACCGGGCATTGGCGCCACAACTTTCATATTGCCCGACTTGGTAGTAGCAGTTTCTTTGAGCAAGTTATGAAAATGCTTGTCGCGGTCGGATAGTGCTTCGGCGCTATACGTGTAGCCGTTGACGGATAATTGTACGTCAGTGTCATCATCTCCAATCACAACGATTGGTCGGCGCTTGCCGTCGCGAACAAGATACACAACGGCTTCATTGTTCTCATCGCGTTCAAACACCATTGAGACATTATTCGATAATTGAACGGTTGTGCCGTGGACAACAGCACCAAGCTCACGTTCAATAAAAGCGGATGTGAGAGAATAGTTCATACTCTAGTCGAGCAAAAAAAATGTGGAAAGTAGTAGTAAATGCGTCCAATCATGAAGGATTGGCTTACAAGAAAAGCGTGATAAACCTATATTATAGTAAGAGATAACATCATCATCGGATAATACATCATCAAAGTGAAATAGCTTTTTTCATCGGAACAAAAGTAATCGTGCCATATTCCCCCATTGCATGCTGAATAGGCGCACCTGCTTCAAAACCGTAGGTGCGATAGAGCTTCTCACCCGGCAATGTTGCCATAAGTTCTAATTGTGTGAATCCATGCGCTTTTGCAGCACGTTCACACTCTTCCAAAATAAGAGTACCGATTCCTCGCCTCGCCCACGCCGGATGTACAAAAAATGCCCGCACTTTCGCCGCATCCGTCGTGGGGTCGAGCTCTTCGGACTCGCGTCCTTCAAATTGATCGCCGCCAAACAAGGTTTTGCGACGACTCCAGCCGCCGCAAGCAACCACTATTGGTACAGCACCGTCAATACGAGCTTCTACCGCAAAATATGTACCGTCCTTGACAAGCTCCGAATCAATACCGAAAACCGTCCGAAGTGCACCTTCGATTTCCTGCTCGCTATACTCCTCACGGCTCAGTTCACGGACGGAGAGTGCCACGATATGCTCCAGCACCTCTTTTTCGTCCTCTCTGGCGCGGCGAATGAAAAACGGAATGACCTGTCCGCTATCGTTTGGTTTCGTCGCCGTTGGATTATTTTTGCCCGTATTTTGCTTTGTATTGCTCATAGAGAAATTTCTGCTTGTTGACGAGTTGCAGTTTTTTTCCGCGAATAAACGCCGATTCTACGCTATTGCCACGCATATCAAGTGCATCACCATCTGAAACAAAGAGCGTTGCGTCTTTGCCTACTTCAAGTGTTCCCAAGCGGTCATCCACGCCAAGAATTTTTGCCACATTCGCTGAAATAGCGGTCAATGCCTCTTCTTTGCTCAGCCCATGCGCAACTGCGGTACCCGCCTCAAAGCCGATATTACGCTGCTGCCAGCCTTGCGGAATAGCGCCTATGGAATAGAGTATACCGGCTTTTTGCAAAGCCAAGGGAGTTTTGTACGGCTGCTCAATATCATCCGACCAGCGTTCCGGCAGTGTGTGTGTGCCTTCCAGCATCACGGATACATTATTTGCTTTCAGAACATCCGTCAAGACCCAACTATCGGCAGCGCCGACAATGACCGGCGTGATATTGAATTCTTTCGCAAAATTGACAGCCGCCAGAATTGATTTAGCATGGTCGGCACGGATAAAGAGTTTTTTTGAGCCATCAAACAAACCGCGCATTGCCTCGAAGCGAAGATTTTTTTCTTTCGGCGTGCTCTTTGCATAACTCTGTGCTTCACGGAAAAACTGATACAATGCGGCAATTTGTTTAGCGATTGTTTCGTCTTGCGTTTTGCGGTCTGTCTCCAACGCTCCGGGCTGCCGTGTGATAGTCGGGAAATTAACATGAATGCCCACATCGGTCTTGAGTGCTGCATCTTCCCAACTCCACGCATCCATTTCCATCACCGATGAGCGTCCTGATACTAAGCCACCTCTGGGAGCAACCATCGCTGCGAGCACACCATTGAAGCGGACGGTCGGAATAATCTGCGATTCGGCGTTGTAGGCGATGAGCGCCCGCACGTGTGGATTCAGCGAACCGACTTCTTCGGCATCGTTTGTGGAGCGCACCGCTTCTACTTCCACCAACCCCAGCGTTGTATTCGCAGCAATAAAGCCCGGATAAACGTGCTTCCCTTTCACATCTACCACATCAGCACCGGTACGGTCAAACGCTGCGTCTGCTTTGCCGACAAGCGTGATTTTCCCATTTACAAAGCCGACTACACCGTTTTCAATGACAGTGCCATTGCCAACGTGGATAGTTGCGCCCACAAGGAAAAGAGGCTTTGTCTGCATTGTGGCAGGTGTGGGTATTGATTGTGCAAAAAGATGCGGCATTACCGATGCAACAATCAGTATCAAAATTGCAAGAAAAACTGCGATAAAGCGAGGAAGTAGGCGATTTTGCATAACGACTATGGTTGAAATGACGGAATTTAGTTGATATTTTCTTGTTCTGAATATACTTTGAAACAATCTTGCATGGCAATGACAAACTCGTCCACTTCTTTGCGAGTGGCGATAAGCGGCGGCAATAAACGAATAACGGTATCGGCGGTAGCATTAGCTACCACGCGGCGCTTGAGCAGTGCTTCAATAAATGGAGCGGCAGGCACGCTGAGTTTCAAGCCCGCCATGAAGCCGCACCCACGCACCTCTTCGACGATATTCGGGAAATTTTGCTGAATCACGTTCAGGTTTTCACGCAAGTAACAGCCTACTTCGTGGACGTTTCGCATCACGCCGCCGTAAAGCTCTTTCATCACCACGACACCGGCAGCACACGCCACAGGGTTTCCACCGAAGGTTGTTCCGTGCATCCCTTTGTCCCAGACAGTTTCTAAATGTTGTGCCATCAAAATAGCACCCAAGGGCAGCCCGCCACCGATACCTTTTGCCATCGTGACAATATCAGGCTTGACTAAATAGTGGTCGAAGCCGAAAAATTTGCCTGTTCGCCCTGCGCCTGCCTGCACTTCATCGGCAATAATGAGAAAACCATACTGCTCCTGCAATTCCAATAGCGTGGTAACAAACTCCGGCGTGGCAAAGACAATACCGCCCTCACCTTGCAGAAATTCCAGCACCACGGCGCATGTTTTCTCGTTGACGGCATCACGCAGTGTTTCGCTGTTGTTGAAAGGAAGTACGTGAGCATTTGGGAGAAACGGCTCCATACCGTCTTTGTACAGCGGTTTTGCCATTATAGAAAGCGCTCCGTAGGTGCGCCCATGGAAGCCACCTGTAAAAGCAAGTACTTCTGTTTTCCCTCGAGTGTTTCCCCACTTACGAGCTAGTTTTAATGCGCCCTCCATGGCTTCTGCGCCGGAGTTCGAGAAAAACACTCGTGCATAGCCCGTGTGCTGCACCAGTAATTCTGCCAACTCTATTTGCGGTTCTTGGTAGAATACGTTGGAGAGGTGCATAAATGCTTGTGCCTGTCGGGTAACGGCATCCAGCAAACGCGGATGACCGTAGCCAAGCGCATTGACAGCTATACCGCTCAGAAAATCAAGGTACGAATCCCCATCTACGCTCGTGATGCGACAGCCGGATGCGTATTGAACCGCAATCGGCAATCGCCGATAGACCTGATACATGGACTGCTGTTCACGTTCAATGACTGCTTGACTGGTCGTTGGGATATTCATCGACAGGAGTGAAAAGTATCACAAAATGATAAATGGATATGAAACGGTAAAAATACAAAACACTCCCCACAAAGACTAGAAATTCATTGCCGAACTACCAAAAAATTGTTCGACTGTTTTTGCCGTTTTGGTGAACTATTTTTCTTTTACACTCCTGTTTTTGTCTGCTCAGAGGAGTGTTTGTAATTTCTTTCTGATAGTTCTTGAGTTTTCCAGACGAGCCAATAAGCTAGGGGTTCCGTGGAGTTTTCAAAAACAAGTTCCTAAAAAAAGCCTGTCTTGACCGCACATATTGTGGGAAGACAGGCTTTTTTATTGAAGTGCATTACTTTTTTTAGAGACGCACGGTATTTTCGTTCATACCTTGAATCGTCTCCACGATTGTTTTCAAGAACTGTCCTCCAAGCATACCATCTACAACACGGTGGTCGGCTGTAACAGAGATATAGCTCATACTCCGCACCGTTACGACATCCTCGCCATCCAACTCCCGCACAACAGGGCGTTTTTCAATCGCGCCCAAGCCAACAATTGCGCATTGTGGTTGGTTGATAATCGGTGTGCCGGTAAGGATATTGAATGTGCCGAAGTTCGTGAGCGTGATTGTACCACCGGAAATATCGTCCGGTGCGAGTTTCTTCGCACGAGCGCGTGTCGCCAGGTCGTTCACACTGCGAGCAATGCCGGTAAAACTCTGCATATCGGCATTCTTAATCACCGGCACAATAAGATTGCCGTCCGGCAGTGCGGTTGCCATACCGAAGTTAACACTCTTGTGGCGTATAATTTTTGTTCCCTCAACACTCACATTGACCATTGGGCATTTTTTTACTGCTTCGACAATAGCGTAAATGAAAAGCGGTGTGAAGGTAAGTTTCTGCCCTTCACGCTTCTCAAATTCAGCACGGTAACGCTCGCGGAGGCGCACGAGATTTGTAACGTCTGCTTCTGCAATCAAGGTAATGTGGGGCGAGGTGTGAACAGACTGCACCATATGGACAGCAATACGCTCACGTACTCTATCCATCGGAATAATTTCAATGTTCTGCCCATATTTTTTGTAAATCTGCTCGTCTCCGGGTGTAACGGCAACGGGTGCGGACGGCGCAGCAACAGGCGCGGGGGGAGCAGAGGGAGCTACTGGTGCGGACGGTGCATAGACCGAAGCAGCGGCAGGGGCGGGAGCTTTACCGCGATTCTGCAAGAAACCCAAGACGTCGGTTTTCGTAACGCGTCCCTCTAATCCGGTTCCAGCAATAGCATCCAATTCGTTTTGCGCAATGCCCTCGGTCTTGGCAATAGAGCGCACAAGCGGCGAGTAGAAGCGTCCGCCGGATGAGCGGGATACGTCGCCTGCTGGAACAAGTGCCGGAGCGGGTATGGGAGCTGGTGCCGGAGCGGAAACTGGTGCTGGCGCCTGGGCAATATTTGCCGGAGCGGGCATGGAAGCTGGCACAGGCGCGGGAGCCGGTGCTGGCGTTGGAGCGGGTGCAGAAGCCGCAGATGTGCTTGCTCCCGTAGAAATTTGTGCGATAATTTTACCGACCTCTACCGTATCGCCGACTTGGAAAAGAATCTTTGCCAAAATTCCGGCTGCGGGCGATGGAACTTCCGTATCAACTTTATCAGTTGAGATTTCCAAAATTGTCTCGTCGCGCTCTACTTTGTCGCCTTCTTTTTTGAGCCAATTCAGAATTTTACCTTCTTGAATGGATTCGCCCATTTTCGGCATGACCACGTCCAGCAATGCGCCGCCGGAAGCGGGTGCAGCAGCTATGGGAGCCGGAGCGGGTGCTGGTGCAGCTGCAACGGGTGCTGGTGCAGGTGCTGGCGCAGCAGTGGCAGCAGGAGTTGGGGCTGGCGCCGGTGGAGCTACGGGCGCTGGTGCGCTTGCACTAACGGGCGCATTGACATCGGTTTCGATGTAGGCAATGACCGTGCCGACTTCGACGGTATCGCCGACGTTGTAGGCGAGTTGCGCCACCACACCTGCCACGGGCGACGGCACTTCGGTATCAACTTTATCGGTAGAAATTTCGAGAAGAATTTCATCACGTTCAATTTTGTCACCGACTTTTTTCAGCCAGCTCAAAATTTTGCCTTCTTGAATGGACTCGCCCATTTTTGGCATGACCACATCAACTTTTGCCATAGCTCTTGACTCCGGAGATTAAAAATTACGAATTGGGAATTACAAAATATGACCAAGAACACGCAGAAATTACGAATGAGAAATTACAAACGAGAATGCTTTATCTACTCGTCATTCGTAATTCGTCATTAATTTCAGACAGCGTGTTCGGGGACTTCGACACTGATAACGATTAAATCTTCCTCCACATCCAACCACCACTCGTCGTCGAACTTATCCTGGAGTTTGTGTGCTTCCTTGGGAGAGAGATTGGTTTTGATGAGCACCGAAAGATATTCTAAATCATTGGCTTCGTTCTCTTCGTCTGGTTCAGTTTCGTGACGAAGTTCTGCGCTTTGCAGAGACTTCCCGAAAATCTTGACGATGTGCTCGTAAGCATCGGTCAAAATCGGAAAAAGATGCGGATAATCTTCAATAAAAAGTCCCACGACCGGTGTATTAAAGACCGTGTACATTTCTTCAAGTGTAGCGATTTCGTTTTGCATAGCGCTCCCCGTCAGGATTGAATGGGTGAATGATGATTGTGCATAATGCTGTGAGTTGAATAATGCGCACCAAAACCGGACACAACGACATGGTTCGGGGGCGCGTGTGCAAATGCAGTAGAGAAGCAGTCGGGAACAAATCTAAGAATTTT
Source organism: Ignavibacteria bacterium (assembly GCA_014654705.1). Classification (GTDB taxonomy): domain Bacteria; phylum Bacteroidota; class Ignavibacteria; order Kapaibacteriales; family UBA4661; genus PH2015. The sequence continues at coordinate 91,973 of JACVZY010000095.1, read as the reverse complement.
TTTTTGTTGTACATACTTTTTGTTGCGAGCTTAACCATGAAAAACTTCTTTTATCTGTTGGTAATCGTCAGAAAAAGTTAATCATCAGCAGTTGAGAGATTCAGTGAGAGAATATTTGCGTAAAAACAAATTTGTTTTTATGTTACGTGTAGAAACAGTTTTCTACATAGTGTGGAATTTATTTTCTAAAAAAGGATGGTTGCTATGCCTGCTCGTTTACGCACTTTTCTTGTGATGTGTTCTTTTTGCCTTCCGTTGTGTTCCTGTGCTTCAGGGTATTTCTATCGTGCTCCCAACCCAACAGCTTCGGGTGTTGCTATTATGAATGTCAACTCATTTGACGATGCTCAAACGCTGGGCAACGACAGAGCGGAAATTAGCGCCATTTTATCCACGCCGATAGAGGTCGTTGGGCGCGTATCGCGACTTAATGATGACGCGAATCCACCTCTGCAAACCATTTCGACACGTGGCAATGGTTTTGTTGTGCCCAGTCTTACGATGAAGTATGGGGTCAGCTCGTCGGTGGATATAGGAATGAATATGACAACAATTTTTTTTATTAGCGGTCTGAGCACAAAGTTTTACGCAAAATGGAATGTGATTGATACCACATCAGCCTTTGCACTTGCTTTGATACCCTCTGTCGGATATTCGTCGAACGCCGTAAGCGTGCAAGACGCTACGGGCGAAGCAAACGGGGGCTTGGCATTTGGCGAAATTGCTGTCCCAATGAGTTATACTGCGCCCTCAGGGAATTTTTCGTTCCACTTTACACCTCGTTTGTTGTATTTGAATTATGCGTTGGGATACGCCATTGAAAGCACTGTATATTCGATGTCCGGCTCTTCACTCCTTATGCCGCGAACGATAACGTATCAGGGTACACTTCAGAACTCTTCCTTCGTACCTGGCGCATCGTTGGGAATGAAGTTCTTTCACATTGTGTCGGCTGAATTGTCCGTGATGCAGACCAATGGAATTGTAACACCACTTTTTGGGTTAGCGTTCCATGCACCATTTTCTACCATGTTTAGCTCTCCCTATTCTTCACGATAAAGTTCCATAGACCACGCACTTTTTGGCAACGGGTAAGATCCAATAATCAATTTCATTTTGCATCATAATCAGAACCGCAAATAGATATTATACCATTGATTGTAACAGATTGATTGTAACGGGTTTTCGCTACATCTGTCGCAGAAAAACGTGCCTGATGATACTTGCACTTTGCTTGGATATATCGTATATTGTTTTGCCTTGGTTGCCGACTGCCGAAACAATTTTGCACCTGATTTTGCCCATAGATTCCGATTTCTTTTTTGCACATCGACATGCCTCTCTCTGTTCACTATGGTAGTGAATGCTTAGAATTAGAATGTAACGAATAAAATTTGCTGTACGCCATCATATTATCCTCTCCCAAAGGTCGTGGATTCCGAATAACAATTCTATCTTGCCCTTCTGCATCAGGAAGAAGGGAGATGGTGAAGGTAGAATGAATAATGAATATTGCTGACATTCTCCGAACTATTCGTTCATATACGATTTTGCTCTTCCCTCTACATTGTAGAGATACGATAACTAAAAGGTTTTCCCCATGGATCAGCAACAGAATTCCAAGACAGAGTCCTTGGATTTGCGCACACAGGCGGAGAAGATTCTCCACGACAAACGCCGAGCTACTCCTCTGCCATCCACTGTAGCCGAATTACAACAACTGGTTACGGATTTAGAACTCCGCAGTATTGAATCAGATTTACTCCAAAAGAAAGAGCAGAGTCGGCACAAAAACTACTCTCAATATCAAGCGCTGCTCCTCAATTCCGTCGGGCAGGCAGTAATAGCTACCGACAGAAACGGATATATTACCTTTTGGAATTCCGCCGCAGAAAAACTGTACGGTTGGAGTGCCGAAGAAGCAATTGGTCGTGATATAATGGACACCATTGCACTGGAGCAAAGCAAAGAACAAGGTGCTGAAATTATTGCCAGCCTTGCTCGCGGCGAATCGTGGTCGGGCGAAGATGTGGTCAGGCACCGCAATGGCTCTGCTATCCCGATTCACGTTTACGATACGCCTGTGCTCGATGAATCAGGCACATTGATTGGTATTATCGGAGTAGCCCATGATATTAGTGCACAGAAACTAGCCGAGGAACAACTGCGCCGAACAAACCAAGCACTTGCTGATTTTCAAAATGCAATCCAACAAGTTTCGATTGTTTCTAAAACCGACAAGCAAGGGGTTATCACGTATTTCAATGATAAGTTCGTTGCCATTAGCGGATACAGTTCCTACGAACTAATCGGACAGAAGCATAACATCATCAACTCCGGTCACCATCCGAGACAGTTTTGGGTGGATATGTGGAAGACCATCGCATCGGGCAAGCAATGGCACGCAGAAGTAAAGAATCGAGCGAAAGACGGGACGTACTATTGGGTAGATACGTTTATTATACCTTTGCTTGATGAACGCGGTGGTGTCCTTGAATTCCTTTCCGTTCGCAACGACATTACGCAGCGGAAGTATATTGAGCACGAATTGGAGACCCAACATAGATTTATGGTGAGCTTGACAACAAATTTACCGTCCTTGATTTCATATTGGACTCCTGATTTACAATGTGCCTTTGCAAATACAGCTGTCCGAAACATGTTTGACAAGTCACCGTCGGAGATGAACAACATTACACCTCAAAAACTCCTTGGTGAAACGCTCTATGAGCAGAACAAGCCCTTTATACTCTCAGCATTGGAAGGAAAAAGACAGCAATTTGAACGAAGAATCACCAAACAGAATGGAGACGTTGCTGATTTGTGGATAGATTATGTTCCCGATATTTCCGAGGGGCACTTGGCGGGCATAACAGTAGTCATACAAGACATAACAGAAATAAAAAAAGCACAATTTAACCTCAATCAAGCCCAGCATATCGCACACATTGGCAGCTGGGAATGGGATCTTGTCAAGAATGAAATCAATTGGAGCGACGAACTGTACGCTATCTTTGGAGAAGATAAAGATTCATATCAACCTACACTTGAGAGCTATCTCACATATCTATCAGCGGAAGTTGCGCAAAAAGTTGATGCCTTACTCCAAACTGCTCTAAAAGGAGAAGGCTTGTTCGCGATGGAACATGAAATTACACGAGCAGATGGCGTGAAGCGATATGTTTTCGAGCAGGCTGTGATCACCTTTGATAATGAAATGCGACCAATCAAGATGCAAGGCACAACTCAAGACATCACTGAACGAAAGCTGGTGGAAGAACAATTGCTCTTGAGCGAACAGCGGTATCGTTCGTTTGTTGAACTCCAAGGTACCTACTTTGTTCGTACCGATTTAGAAGGCAAATACACCTACGCCAGTCCCTCAATGCTCAATGATTTCAGCTCCAATCAGGCATCCTTGATTGGCAGGCATGGATTTGAACATATTATCCCGGAAGATTTCGAAGTCGCACGGATAACGGTCGAACAATGTTTACAAGCTCCCGGTACACCTTTTCGCGTGATGCTACGAAAACCTCATGTTTCGGGTGCAATATACTGGACGGATTGGGAATTTATTGCCATTACAAACTCCCGCGGTGTTGTTTCGGAAATCCAATGCGTCGGCTATAACATTACCGATAGGATTAAAGCAGAAAATCAGCTTTCGCGCAGCGAAGCAAATTTGCGGGCAATTATGGATTCGTCTATTCAAGCATTTTGGCTGATAGATAAGGCACTACGAGTGCAGGCTTTCAATAAAGCCTCTGCACAAATTGTCCAAGATACATTTGCTCGTGAGATTGCTGTGGGCGATTCCATCCTAGATTACGTCCGACCGGAACGGCAGGAGCGTTTTATGAAGTCCACCCAAAGCGCTTTGAGTGGTGAAGTTATCATATACGAAGAGCATTTTCAAATCCCCTTTGTTGGTGAGCAATGGGTAGAACTGATGTACTTGCCTACCTATCAATCTGACGGAAGCATTATCGGTGTTACCATTAGTACTGTTAATATCACCGAGCGTAAACTAGCCTACCAAGAACTTGAAAAAATGAATACGACGCTCGAAGAGCGCGTTGCAAAACGTACCAACGAACTATTGCTCTTGAATAAAGAAAAAGATGAGTTTTTGGGTATTGCTGCACATGATCTTAAAAATCCGCTCGCTGGTATTCTTTCGAGTGCAGAACTGCTGGAGAGATATTTTCCGAATGAAAAAACGCACCGTTTTACCAGTATGATTATTAACGCCAGCAATCAAATGCTGGATATTATTACCAATTTACTGGACGTGAATCGGATTGAAACCGGTATGCTCAGTCTGCATTTTGAACCCGTCAATCTGGAAATACTGGATACCATCGTGGAAGAATATCAATCTCGCGCCACAGAAAAAGGGATTATCGTTCATTATGAAGCTCCTGAGCGAGATACTGCATGGGTACACGGCGACAAACAATGTCTTCGCCAAATTTTCGATAATCTCATTTCTAACGCTGTGAAATATTCTCCGCACTGGAAGAATGTGTGGATACGGGTTCTGAGCAACACGTCTGGAAATGTCCGAACTATTCGTGTGGAAATTCAAGACGAAGGACAGGGATTCTCGGAGCAGGACAAGAAAAAACTTTTTGGTAAATTTGCCCGCCTCTCCGCACAGCCCACCGGCGGAGAAAACTCTACGGGCTTAGGCTTATCCATTGTGAAAAAATTAGTGGAAATGCACAATGGCAGGGTCTGGTGCGAATCGGAAGCCGACAAAGGCGTACCGGGCGCAACGTTTATTGTGGAAATGCCCTCGGTAGAAACCACAACCCTTTGAGTATGTATGTGTGTACAGAATTTTATGTAAACAGCCCCCTCAACCCCTACCTTCTCACCTATCCATTACCCATAAGTCATAGAGCAAGCTTTGGAAGTTTTTACGAGGGAGAAAAGTGTTCTTTGGCAATTAACCACGTGCGGACAATGTCGGTCAAACGGCTCCAACCGAGCCACAAAACTTTCACCCTCGGAAAGCCATCGCGTTTGCAGGCAAGAAAGCCGCCCAAACGGGCTATCCACAATACTGCTTGCTCTAAGGTCTGTGCTTCTGTTGGCATATCCTCACCCGTGCAAACAACCGCATGAAGGGCAAGCCCTTCATGCGGCTTCAAAAAGATTTCGCATGAACTCTGAGGTTGAGTCCGAGCACTGTAGGTCAGCCAGAGCAACCGCTAGGCTACGCGCAGAAGAAAGAATTTCTTCCGCTCAATCGACGGGGTTATTGAAAGAACCTTCGCTTGGCTCTCGTTTGCACGACGGTTAGCCACAGATTATGAACGGTTACGGCAACCCCATCAAGCCTTCGTTGAACTTACCATGATTTGGCTGTTGCTCGGTCGATTAGCCAAATAATGATTTTTCAAACAGCCTTTACGAAACAAGATGTCACCGAGCAAGCACCATCATTACTCGCCTAGCTGAGTTCTTGCCGTCCACAACAATCTGTGCCGCATAGACACCGCTTGCAAGGGCTTGCCCATTCTCGTCGCGTCCGTCCCAGAGTATGCGCTGTTCGCCGGATGGCAGGCTTGGAAGAAGAAGCGTCCGCACCACTACACCATTCGCTGAACTTACTACCACTCGCACCGAGCCGCTTTCCGCCTGATTCCACACGAGAGTTGTTTCTTCGCTGAAAGGATTGGGGTAGCTTTGCGCCTGCGCCATGCCATCGAGTGAGGCAGTGCCGACAGGAGAATCGTTCACAATCGGGTTGTTTTGCGGAAGGTTTGCGGTCAGAAAAACGCTTGAAACAATAGATGCCCCGTTTTCGCTGGCGCTATGCACAATTTCTGCGCGATATTCCCGCCCGATAATTGCTGTGGTGGTACGAACAAAAATGTTGGTGTGAACTTGTGCTGAAATGGGCGTCAACATTAGATTCTGCAACCACGGTCCGTGAGCGCTGAGGCTTGCTTCTGCGCCTTGCGGAATGCTAACGTGAATCGGCCGGGTGATTCCATCTGCTTGCAGTTGATAAGAGCGAACTATGCTTGCTGACTGCGCCTTGGAAATTGTGCCAAAATCAAGTCTGCTTGCCGAAACGCTCAGGGTAGGCATAAGCGATGAACCCAGCAAACGCAGAGTCGCTGTTGTACCATTCATCCGATGCGTAAGCGCTCCGGCAAAAATACCTTCCCAGCGTGGCTGAAAACGAACAAAGATGTATTGCTGTAAACGCCCGTTTTGCGGCGTGATGGTAAGCGATTCGCTCCATGAACCGTTGTCTGCCAAAGCAAGAGTGAAGCCGCTGGAAGCAGAAATTGTGATAGGTGTCGTTACATTCGTAGCTTCTAACCAATAAGTTGCAGTCGAACTCAAGCGCTGCGGGACATACCCAAAATTTATTATTCCTTGCAGAATCTGCGGTGCGCGGAACGTTACGACGGGCTGCACAACATCAGCACGAACAAGAATTGAGGCGCTTGTCGCCCCAACGCTATGCGTGATGCGGCTTGTGAATGCGCCTGATGCACTAGCTTCATAGCGAACAAAAATCGGCGCAGAGATTGTGTTCTCAAGTGGGACGAGCGTGAGGCTGTTTTGCCAAGGACCGTTCATGCCCATTGAAATCATTACACCCGTTGCTGCGGTAACGCTGAGGGGAGCATCAATGTTCGTTACACGAAGGAAGTACGACGCAACGGTGCTTTGTCCAAACGGAATCGTACCCAAGCGAAGTTCCGGCTCGTGGGTGATAAAAGCACGTTGCGTAAAGCCGATAATCGGCAGCACGGCAACAGAATTACCCGACCAATGCGTAATGCGCCCCTCAACCGTGCCGTCTTGACGGGGTGAGAAACGAACCCAAATCACAGCGCGAAATACTGACGTATCTTGGCGAGATGGAGTAGGTATTTCTAAGCGCGATTGCCACGTGCCTGTGGAAGACAATGCTATCTGAATGTCGCCTGAAACAGACAGACCAATAGCGGAAGTAATACTCCAGCCTTGAATTTCATATGCAATGGGCGTAGAAGCATCGCCGACCCGCGTACGTGGCAAGGTTAGTGCCGAAGGACTCACCGATAAGAGAGCGCTTGTATCCACCTCGCCCGTCAAAAGAACTTCAATCGGTTCTGCTTGTCCGTCGTAGGTAAGTCGAATAATCGCTGAGCGGCTTCGTGAGACGCTAGGACGGTAACGGATAGAAAGAGTTTGTATCTCACCGCCACCTAAGGTTGTACCGACGACGTGGGAATTGCTGATGATAGTAAAATCACTCGCATCCGCGCCGGTGATAACCACCGAACGAAATGCGAAGCCAGTAGATGCGGTATTTTGCAGGGAAAGATTCATTGTGAAAGAGCTATTAATGCGCAGTGCCGGGAAGGACAATGCTGAGGTCGTGGGCTGAACGCCGCTTGGGAAGGTGAATATCTGTGATGAAGCAGGTGTATTTGTCGGTGTTACAACCTCAACGGCGCCTGTCGCGCCTACGCCCACAATCGCTGTGATTTGTGTCGGGCTGTTAATCGTAAAGGACTGCGCCTCTACGCCGCCAAAGCGCACCACGCTTGCATTCTGGAAGTTCGTACCCAAAATGACAACGCTTGTTCCTCTGCCGCCACGTGTGGGCGAGATAGAGGTAATAACAGCGAGTTGTTGCCCGCCATTACCGCCATTACCGCCGTTGCTACCATTGCCACCATTACCGTTATTCGTTCCTGTTACAGTAAACGACTGTGAGGATGTTGCCGTATTGGTTGGTGTTACAACTTGGATTGCGCCTGTTGCACCGCTTTGCCCTACAATTGCGGTAATTCGTGTGTCGTCCAGAACCGTGAAGTAAGCGGCATTGACACCACCGATACGCACGGCACTTGCCAAGTTAAAGCCACTTCCCGTGATAAGTATAGCAGTGCCGACAGCACCACTTACAGGAGAAAAAGAACTAATTGCCGAAAGCTGTTGTCCGCCATTACCTCCGCCGTTTGTAGCACCACTAAAACTAAATGCTTGCGAGGAAAATGCTGTATTGGCAAGTGTAGCGACTTGCACGGTTCCGGTTGCACCTGCACCAACAATTGCGGTAATGCGTGTAGCGCTATTGACCGTAAACGATTGCGCCGCAACTCCGCCAAAGCGCACAGCGCTGACGTTGGTGAAATTAGTTCCTGTAATTACCACCGACGTACCCCGTACACCGCTTGTCGGTGAGAATGAGCTGATGGAGGCGGGCGGCAACGGCGCAATAAAGGTGAAGTTCTGCGCGGAAGTGGCTGTGCCTTGCGCTGTCACGACTTGCACCGTGCCACTAGCGCCTGCGCCGACAACTGCTGTGATTTGCGTGGAGCTATTGACAGTATAAAAGGCAGCATTGGTGTTGCCAAAGCGCACTGCTGTCACGTTGGTAAAGCCCGTGCCGGTGATAATAATCGGTATGCCCTGCCCGGCACTTGTCGGCGAAAAAGAGGCAATAGACGCAGGCGGTAGAGTAAAGGTAAATTGTTGGGCAGAAAGTGCGGTATTATTTGCCGTAACAACTTGTATCACGCCGCTCGCACCGGAGGCAACCGTGGCAGTAATACTTGTCGGGCTATTGACGGTGAAGGATTGTGCCGCTACACCACCAAAGCGCACGGCACTTACATTGGTGAAGTTTGTGCCGGAAATAACGACTGATGTTCCCTGAGCGCCGCTTGCAGGGCTGAAGGACGTGATAGTGGCGGTGGGCGTAACAACACTGGGCGCAGTAAGGCACGACGCCGCCTCAGCGCGAGTACGCATAAGCGCTGCGCATTGTGGATGGAACATGACATCTATATTGGAGATACCGCCAGCAAGGGTGTGGCAATAGCTCATAATCGTACCGCGACTTCTGACAACGGCGGGAATACACGTTTCCCCGGGCTGAATAGCGCACCTGTCCAGCGGACCACCAGCCCATGAGCAACTATGCGTATGCGGAGAGCCAAAATTATGACCGAGTTCATGCGCCACAACAATCGTTGTCCAACCCGGATCAATCGGGAACGCAGCCCGTAGATTTGCCGAAACACCATAGCCAATATTTCTGCTACAGAGCGCATTCAAGTACGCAACGCCTCCGCCGAGCGTCCGTGAGGAGAGGAGGTGTGCCAAATCACGGTTGATACTGCCTTGCGTGGTACTCCAGATATTTTGCATTGAAGTCAGCACCGAACCGGTTGTGTTCAAACCGGCATATGGGTCTGGTGTTGTCCAGACTTGAACATGGGAAACGCGAAGCTGAGTGTTAATGTCGCGCTCGTAGATTTGCGACACAGCAGCGATAACGGCGGCAGCATACTGCGTGGCTTGCGATTGGCTTGAGCCGAGTGCCTGATATGTTGCGTAGTCAATCACAATAGCGATTTCCGCCTCAAGGCGTTGTGCGGATTGCAGCTGTGCGCCATTTTTTGAGGATTGCTGCGCCGTGTGGTCATGGTCTTGTTCAACATCGGGCGCGTCGCAGGAAAAGGTTCGTGCTTGCTTGAGGTCGTCCGACGCATACAGTGCGTAAACGCCGTCATTCTCATCGGACGTATTTGGGGATGAAGTCTCTTCGCTACTCGGCACGGATTCAATTGTCAGAGTTTGACCGCCGGAATTTAGTGTCAGCAGGACTTTACCACCGCTTACGCTCATGTTGACTTGTGAGGATTTCTCGCCATCAATCGTGCCTCGGTAGAGCATAAAATCGTCGTCGAGTACGATGGGGACTTCGCCGCTTGAGGTTTTTGCGGTAAACGTCGCATTGCGCGAAAAGGGATTATAGGGCTGCAAGGAGATATTGACTGCCCGCCCTTGTATCGGCAGAGCAAGGGCGAGGTTCTGCTGCTTACGGGAAAGCATTTGCCGGAAAGCGTCTTGGCGGAGGGAAAGCAGTGAATATTTGGAAAATGCTTGTTCGGCGCGACGCGACGCGCTTTGGAGACGAGCTGATGCGGTTTGCGCACCAACTGGAATTGGCTCAAAAAGATTGAGCGTTTGGGCATCTAGCGAAAAGGCAATGGCAAGACTCAGAAAAAAGATGCAAAGCATCATGCGCACATAATGACTTCTGAGTGGCAAGGAGTTAGAGTAGGGGTACATGGCAAGACTCACGCGAAAAATGGTAAAAGAAGAAGTTGTAACGAATTGTCATTTGATTTGTTGTTGTTTGATTCAGAACAAAAATCGTTGTTTTGCCCCTCCAAAACATGATGCTCTTCGTCAGGACTTTCTATGCCCTGCCGTCATCTTTGCCTATACCCAAAAGTCATAGTTGAACCATAGCAGACTTTTTTTTTTAGGCATTATTTCGTAGCTTTGACCTTTGCTAACGACATCGACACTCTATTTCCCCACATTTCAGAAAAGCGCTATGGATAGAGACATCATACCCCTGACTGCCACTTCGACCCTTGAGCGGGTGCGCCACACACGGCAAAACAAAATGATTCAAAAAGTGCTGGATAATAATACCAGCATTATGATTGATGACCCGCTTGAACACGAAATGATTCTGAACATGGGTCCCCAGCATCCAGCCACGCACGGCGTACTGAGAGTGCTGCTGAAAGTGGATGGCGAAACGGTTATTAAGTGCATACCGGAACTTGGGTATCTGCATCGCGGGTTCGAGAAACTCGCCGAGAACATGAATTATCATGAGTTCATACCTCACACCGACCGACTGGACTATATTTCGCCCATGTCCAACAACGTCGCTGTTACTATGGCGTTTGAAAAACTCGCCGGTGTGGAAGTGCCGGAACGCGGGCAGTGGGTGCGCATGATGGTCTGCGAAATGGCACGTATCTCCAACCACCTTCTGGCAATGGGGTGCACCGCAATGGATGTGGGTGCGCTCACCGTATTTATCTGGACATTTGCCGAGCGCGAAAAACTCTATGACCTTTTCGAGGAAATCTGCGGCGCACGCTTTACGACAAGCTACTCGCGCATCGGTGGCGTTGCGAACGACCCCGACGCAGCACTTCTCAAGAAAATACGTGCTTGGCTGAATGAATTTCCGAAATTGCTGAAAGACAGCGAAGGTCTGGTAATGAAGAACCGCATTTTCATTGACCGCATGGCAGGTGTGGGCTATGTTCCCCGCGAGAAAGCGATTGCACTCGGCTTGACCGGACCTTGTCTCAGAGCCTCCGGCGTAGCGTATGATTTGCGTCGTGTAAAGCCATATATGCAATACGACAACGTAGATTTCGACGTTATCACCGATACCGACGGCGACGCATGGGCACGCTTCAAAGTGCGCGGCGCGGAGATGTGGGAAAGCGTGAAAATTCTTCATCAAGTGCTGGACAAGCTCGAAACGCTCAAAGGTCCCGTTATGGCAAACGCCCCCAAACACGTCCTTCCCCGCAAAGCTGAGATTTATACCCGCATGGAAGAACTTATCAATGATTTTATGCTGGTCAATTACGGCACCATGCCGCCCAAAGGCGAGGTATATGCTTCAATTGAAGGCTCCAAAGGCGAGCTGGGCTTCTACGTGGTCAGCGATGGCTCCGGACACCCTTGGAAGTGTAAAATCAAATCGCCCTCGACGACAAATCTGCAAGCACTCCAATTCATGGCAGAAGGGTCGATGATTTCTGATGTAGTCGCTATCATAGGCTCGATAGACCCCGTTATGGGCGAAGCTGACAAGTAAATTATCTGTGCAAAAAATGTGGAAAAGGTCTTGTTGTCGCGCGCTATAAAGCAACGCACAATAAGACCTTCCTTCGTTATCGACATTTTCTTTGCTGAAATTAACCATTTCACCACCATAGCCACCTCAATTTTATCGTCATGGCAAATCTCATCAACGGTTTACACCACGTAACAGCCATAGCAAGCGCTCCACAGGCAAATGTTGATTTCTATGCCGGCATACTCGGACTGCGTCTTCTCAAAAAAACGGTCAACTTTGATGCCCCCGATGTCTATCATTTGTACTATGGCGATGAAACGGGCTCGCCCGGAAGTATTATGACGTTTTTCCCTTTCGGGCATATCCAGCGTGGCAGACGTGGTGCGGGGCAGATGTCGTACACCGCATTTTCCGTGCCGGACGGCGCTCTCAATTTCTGGATGGAACGTTTAAAAAAATTCAACATTACCTTTGAGCCACCCGCTCGGCGCTTCAACGAAGAGTTTATTCGCTTCGATGACAACGACGGCTTGGGCATTGAATTGGTCGCCACGGCGAATGATGCACGTCCGGCATGGATAAGCGCTTCTATTCCGCCGGATGTGGCTATTCGTGGATTTTACACGGCGACGCTTCAGGAGCGCACGGGCGACCGCACGATAGATCTTCTCACCAATCAGATGCAACACCGTTTGCTTGCTCAAGAAGGCGACCGATATAGATTTGAAGCAGGCGCAGGCGGGGCGGGAAATTATGTGGATATTATCGGGGCGGTGCAAGGCGGTAACGGGCTGCAAGGCGCGGGAACGATTCATCATTTGGCATTTAGCACCGACACAAGCGAGACCCAGCTTGCCATTCGTGACATCCTGCTGGAAAAGGGCTTAGAGGTGACACCCGTGATTGATCGCCAGTATTTTCATTCCATTTACTACCGCGAACCGGGCGGCATTTTGTTTGAAATCGCCACTAATCCTCCTGGGTTTGCTGTTGACGAAGATAAAAATTCGCTCGGTACGTCATTAAAACTTCCGCCGCAGTATGAAGCGAAGCGGGCGCTTATTGAGCAGCATCTTGAGCCGATTGCAGTGCGGGCGATATAGTTGACGAATAGATATCACACTTTACTTTTCCCAAACAGCACCACGGGAATCGTTTTGAGCAAGATTTTTATATCCAGCCAAATCGTAAAGTTTTCGGCATAAAACACATCCAGAATCATCGCATCGTGCAGGCTCAAGCCGTCAATTTGCCTGCCTGTTACCTGCCATAGCCCCGTCAGCCCCGGTAGCACCAGAAAGCGGCGTTTATGCCAGTCCTCAAAGTATTGCATCTCGTAATCCAAGCAAGGACGTGGTCCGACAAGGCTCATTTCGCCACGCAGGACGTTCAGGATTTGCGGAAACTCGTCAATGCTATACTTGCGCAAAAAGCGTCCGACGGGGGTAATACGTGGGTCGTTCTCCGGCTTGCCCATATGGACACCTTCTTTGAGACGCTGCTCTGCGGTTTCGCGGTGTTCGGTCTCGTCGTTGAGGTACATCGTGCGGAACTTGAACATTTTGAACGGTTGCCCGCCTTTGCCAATCCGATACGACGTGTAGAGTATCGGTCCCCGCGAGGTGAGCCAAATTGCTAAAGCAATGAGCACCCAGGGAATAAGCGCAATAAGAAATACCGTTGTGCCCACGAGAACATCCACAATCCTCTTAGCAACAAGCCCCGGATGAATCGTCATTTGCGAAGGCAATTCCAGTGCGCCGGAAACAATACGCCCTTCCATTTCGTTCTGCACAATACGAAAATGCCGAGAGAACACTTTGATTGGTAGTTTTGTTTTTTTACATTCTTCAATAATTTCCAAAAGCCGCTCACGAGTAACGGCGTTAATGGTGATGAAAATTTCGTCCGCGCCAATATCCACTGCGGAGGCTTGCACATCGCTAATTTTGCCTAATATCGGAAAACCGAGCAGCGACTTTCCGATTTTTTCTGTGTTGTCATCAAGGAAATATGCTTTGTCTATGCCAAGTTCAGGGTCGTTCAGCACACGTAATGCAAACGTTTCTCCGGCATGACCGGCTCCCAAAATGAGGACTTTTTTTGCCACAATTTCATCGCGCAAAAATTTCCTCTTCTGCACAAATACCGATACCACCGCCCGCTCTATGCTCACCAAGACAATACCCAATAGTTCAAATCCCAGCCAAAATCCCCGTGCAGAGGTTGCCAGTACGCGGTCTTGAAAGAAAAACAGTAGCACCAAAAGCACCATACCAAGCGTGAAATACGACTTGATAATTTGCGGTATTTGGTCGGTCGGATTAGCAACGACGCGGTATTTGTAGAGATTGTTCAATCGAAAGAAAAGCGGAATCGAAAGCGCGGCGAGCGTGTAAAAAATAAACGCTTCGGTCTTGTACAGCGCACCGGCTTTGCGCGAGAATGCAATCACCGTTTCGGAGGTGCGGAAGACGAAGATGATTTGTACCGCCAGAAGTGCCGTCAGCACATCCAGCGCCAGCAGTACTGCTTTAGAGAAGCTAAATTGTTTACCTGTTTCGGTCATAGAGAGCGGTAAAAAGTTAGGTCGTTTTTTTGAGGGATTGTAGCGCTGGAGCAACACATTTTCAACGCTGTGCTTGGTCATACAGTGCTTGAATAGCGTCGGATTCGATGACGCGCCGCCCCGGAACAGCGCGTTTTGCCTCAAGTACCATTGCACTTGCGACAACATCTGCATCAATTACCCGATATTTTGCAAGCGGACCAATCATGGCAAAACTCCAAAATTTTGCAACACCAATGCCGAGCGTTTCGCCCAATCGCATTTCGGGGCGGTCTCCTGCCAGAAAAGACGGGCGAAATGCCACAAACGTTTTGTAGCCGAGCGCTTCAATAGCGTGCTCAACTTCACCTTTTGTGCGGCTGTAAAAAATCGCGGAGCGAGCATCCGCGCCAATGGCGGTAACAATCAAATACTGCTCTGCGCCGCGCAAAAGCGCCATTTCTGCCACGGCTAGCGGATAGTCATAATCGACCTTGCGAAAAGCCGACTGCGAGCCGGCTTTGGCAATCGTCGTGCCGAGTGTGCAAAATATATCTTGCGCGGTAATTTTAGCAGCCACAGCTGAAAGATTCGCAAAATCAACAACTTCTTGGGTGAGCTTGGGATGCTGCACTGCAAGCGGCTTGCGGACAAGTGCCGTTACGTGCGTGTATGCTTCATCTCGAAGAAGCACTTTGAGCAGTTCTCCTCCCACAAGACCGCTTGCGCCCACGACGAGCGCTGTTCGTTGATTGTTCATTATTGTTCCTTTGGTGAGGTGAGAGAAATAATTCGTTTGTAAAACCGTATAGCCCGCTCTGCTATTGCCATGCCGTCCAGTTCGCGCTTCATAAACGCGCGGGTGTTGCGGCTGCGTTCTTCGCGCATCGGTTTTTCCTCTAAAGCTCTCATCAGCGCTTGAGCAAAATCTTCGGGTGAGCCGGATGCAGAAAGCCAACCAATATCATTTTCTGCAAAATATTGTGGAAAATCGCTCACCGGTGTTAGTGCCACCGGAGCGCCGGCATTGAGGTAATCGGTCATTTTAGAATGCCACCGCGCAGCATTTGCGTCGTTGACTTCCATGGGTAAAATGCAGGCATCGGCGGCAGCAAAATAGCGATAGACCTCCTGCATCGTTGGTACAATGCCTGTTCGAAGAATACTATATTCCCGGCAAACGTTGTCGTCAATAAAATGTTTGCCCACCCAGACGAGCGTGTATGCGATGTTGTGGTGCTTGAGAATATCCAGCGCCTTTAGAAGAAGCGTAAAATCTGTTTCGTAGATTGTTCCTGCAAAGCAAAGTACATTTTCGTGAGGTGTAATGCGGTGCTTTTCCTGAAGCCACGCCCGCGCATCCTTGTATGCAAGCGGCTCTTGGCTTGTATCCACGCCGAGATGGTGAACCTCAATTCGGTCTGCAGGGTAGCCCAGTTCGTGCAGGCGTGCTGCAAGATACGACGTAATTGTCGTTGCACCATCGGCATATTTGCGAAAGCCCGTTTCAAGCCATCCTTCAATCCCGCCCACCGTCATTGCGAAGCCCTTGCCAAAGCGTGTACTGCCCTTGCCAAACAAGTCCCACCACGATAAAACAAACGGTACGCCGAGCTGGCGTTGCACGTAGAGCGAAGGAAATATCACATTCGGGCGGCAGTCCACCGCGTGAACGATGTCGAATGGTGCTTCGTGGTGTAGCTTTTTCGCAATGCGGCAGCGCACAAACGCATTCCAGAGGTCAACGCCTTGGCGGAGCTTGCCCCAGAGTACATCGGGTGCTTCGATGACCCGCACTCCCTCACGCATAATGGTCTTCGAGCGCCAACGCTCGGTCTTGGAAGTACAAAAAAGCGTTACGCTGTGACCTAACTTGACGTAGGCGGCGCACTGCTCCAGCACTTTCCAGTACGGTCCGGTTTCGGCTTGGTTGTGGATGATAAAAGCAATGTTCATGCAGAGGTTCGCGCAGAATAGTCGCAAAATGGTCGTTGGTTCAGAGCAATCAGCACCCAAAATACAAAGAAGAAGAGACGCAGAAAAAGCGTTTTTTTGTATGCACTTCCTGAAAGCAAAAGTAGTAAATTGCCGCCGCTTGACAACGCTTACCAGACTGTATCAAAATGGTGAGCTGCACGGTATTAGCATTTTCGGCTCAAAACGCATCATTCAAAACTAAACACTATTGATTTTCATGGCTCTACGCTACGCAGGACGTATTATTCGGACACACGGCACGAGCGGGCAAGTCGTCATTGGCGATTGCATTGCGCATTTTCGAGGTTTTCCTCCGGGCGCAGTGTTGCAGGTCGGTTATTCATCGGCATTCGGCAAACCTTATACCGTCAAGACCTCTTCCTCACACGGCTCCGGGCGCTTTGCGGTAACATTGCAAGGCGTTACCTCGCCCGAGTCGGCATCCACGCTGAAGGAAATGGGCGTTTTTGTGGAAGAAGATCTTCTCCGCGCTCAGACCGCAACGCAATATTTCGACGATGAAATCATTGGTGCCAGCGTGGTCAACCGCGACACAGGTGAGGAAATCGGGCTCATCAAAGAAATTTGGGATACACCCGCAAATGAAATTTGGGTGGTGGATTACAATGGTAAAGAACTACCGATTCCGGTGATTGATGAAATCGTGAAGCACGTCAATATCAAGCGCAAGCAAGTATCTATCTACGTCATGCCCGGACTACTCGAAATTGTAGAAAACACGCCCAATGACGAACGAGATGATGACGATGATGATACCGAGAAAGATTAAAAAAGAAATATTTTTATATTTTTTTTGCAAAATATTTTCACGAAAGCTCCTTTCTAAAAAGCCACACATATTTTATACGGCAAAAAGTATAAAAAACTGTGATATTTTTATTTATTTTTTTCTCCCAATTTGTATGCCCTTCCAGCGCACCGCCTATCGCATGACTCGCGCCGGCTCTCTCGGTAATATGCACCTTGTCCGCGAAGCACTTCCTGACCCCACGGCGCACGAGGTGTGCGTGGAAGTCCACGCCATTGGATTGAATTTTGCGGATATTTTCGCAATGATGGGTTTATACAGCGCTACGCCGAAAGGGAGTTTTGTGCCGGGATTGGAATACGCAGGAATTGTGCGCTCTGTGGGCAACGGCGTAACGCGTGTCAAGGCTGGCGACAGAGTAATGGGCGTGGTGAGGTTCGGCGCGTACACGACGCACGTGGTCATTGGCGAGGAATATGTGTTGCCGCTTCCGGAAGACTGGACATTTGAAGAGGGTGCAGCCTTTACCATTCAGGCACTGACGGCGTACTATGCGCTCTTTCCGCTTGGTGCATTGCGTGAGGGCGCGACGGTGCTGATTCACAGTGCAGCGGGTGGTGTAGGGATTGCCGCAAACCGCATTGCAAAGCACTTCGGCGCATTCACGATTGGTTCGGTTGGGACGCCTGACAAAATTGAACTCCTACACAAAGAAGGCTACGACCGTGTATTTGTACGTTCCGGCACTTCGTACAAAGCCTCACAGCACGACCTTGCGGAAGCCTTAGGGGAACGTCCTTTGACGCTTATTTTGGACAGTTTGGGCGGACATGCTTTACAAGCAGGCTATGATGCACTTGCGCCGACGGGACGTGTAGTGTGTTTTGGTTCGGCAAGCATGGCATTTCAGGGGAAACGTCCGCCATATCTTTCGCTTGCGTGGAAATGGCTTCAACGTCCGAAGTTTGATGCGCTTGCAATGATAGAAACAAACAAGGCGGTGCTAGGCTTCAATCTTATTTGGCTGTGGGATAATATTGCCGAGCTAACACTTCTTATTGACAAAATTCATGCCTTGTGGCTTCCCAAGCCACTTGTGGGGCACACGTTCCCGTTCGCAAAGTTGCCGGACGCAATTACGATGTTTCAATCGGGCAGAACGGTGGGGAAAGTCGTTGTGCAAGTCGTGCAGGAAGATTTATAATTTTTTTTGCCCTATGTTCATTGCTCCGTTTTATTGGTCAATGATGCACTCTGCTGTCTCTGTTCCAATCGTGCTGCCAAGCGCCACGCCCATACCATTGCACCCGAAGCCAGCGACTACGCGCTCTCCAATGCGTTTGACGATCGGCAGTTTGCTTTTGTGAAAGCCCATAATCCCCGACCAACGATGTTCGATAGAAAAATCTGCCTTTGGCGCAATGACTTCGCGCAAGATTCGTTCCAGTTCATTCTGAATGGTGTCATTGAGCGTCAATGCCGTTGTTTCTTCCGCCTCAAATGCCAGATTGCGCCCGCCGCCGAAGAGAATACGTTGCCCTTCGGGTGAGGCAACATTACGAAAATAGTAAAATCCCTCGTCGAAGTGAAATACTCCGCGAAACGGCAGTCCTCCTATCGGCGTAGTGACGAGCACTTGCCCCCGCGCAGGTACAACGCCAAGTTCGGGTGCAAGCTGTGAGGTAAAGGCATTGGTACAAAGCGCCACCTGACGGGCTTGTAAAATCGATGTTTCATCGTTGTGCCGAATGTGGAGTCGCACGTCTTGGCTGCGTTCTTCGATGTGCTGCACCTCCGCACCGAAAAGCAGCATCACACCTCGCTCCTGCGCCAGTGCCGTGAGCGAACGCATCATTTTCCCGGAATGAATCTGCCCTTCAAAGTCGCTTTGCACCAGTGCTTTGACGTGTTTTGTCTCAAAGCCATTGTCGGCAATGCGAGCATTGTGGAGGTAGAATGCTTGTTGTGGAAAAATTTCAGCAAGCACAGCATTCACGCGCTCCAGATGGTCGAGTGCAGAGAGATTATTGTCAAAAAGCAATTCTGCACCACCATGCTGCTCATAACCACACGCCTCGTCTCCAAGCCGTTTGCGTAGGAGTTGCAATCCTGAATATCGAGCGCGAACAACTGCTGCGGTCGCGTTTTCGCCGTTAGCGGCAATATCGTGCAAAATTTCCGTCAAACTCCCAAAGCAAGCAAATCCTGCATTACGTGTGCTGGCGCCGCTTGGAATCAGCCCTCGCTCCAGCACCGCCACAGAGAGCTTTGGAGAACGCTCCTTGAGTGAAATGGCAGTGGAAAGCCCGATAATCCCTGCGCCAATAATGATGACATCGTAGCGTGTCCATGCATCGTGTTCCCAATAACTGAGCATAATGTTGCTCCCATGAACCTTGAATGTAAGAAAAAACTGTTCTGGTGCGTGGCGGGTAAATTTCTTCCTTCGCTTCACCAAATTTGGTGGAAAATAGCAAATTTCTTGTAAATTACGAGGCATTGCCTTCGCACACCTGCTTGCAATTCACTTGCCCATCTCATAATACACGCCAGTATTCACGTTTTAAGAACACCATGTTTCAGACAGAGTTTTTTTCCTACGTACAACTTGGGTTTACGCATATTTCCGACCTGAACGCATTTGACCATATTCTTTTTGTTACAGCTCTCTGTGCGCTCTCCGACGTGCATGAGTGGCGGCATTTGTTGTGGCTTATCACCGCTTTCACGCTTGGGCACTCGGTCACGCTTGCCCTTTCAACACTGAACATCATTTCGTTTCCCAGCCCGATAGTGGAGTTTCTCATTCCCGTTACCATTTTTGCCACTGCGTGTGTGAATATCATCGCCCTGCATCGGCGCAAGGATGCCCTTGACTTTTTGGGTGCAATGCGAAGTAACGAGGCGCAAGACGCAAACACGAAAAATACCAAGACAACGTTTCCCGGACAAGAACGAGCAAAATATCTTATGGCTGTTTGCTTCGGCTTCATACACGGCATGGGTTTTTCAACGTTTCTCAAGAGTTTGCTTGGGAAAGAAGCATCTATTACATTGCCGCTGTTTGCGTTTAATATTGGTCTTGAATTCGGGCAAATTTTGATTGTCGGCTGTTTACTATTGCTGACATTTCTGGCAACGCAGGTTCTGCATCTTGCGCGGCGCGATTGGTCGCTGATAGTGTCGGGTGCGGCGCTGGGAATAGCCCTGACGCTGATGCTGAAAAATTTTCCATGGTAATTGAATACTCATTGGTAAGTGAATACTCATTTCGTGTTCGGCGAGATTGATGCCTGTACTTCTTCGTCTATCTAAATTTGTGTGTTTATGAATGGTTATGGCAGAATGTCAAACAGCGCTTCATCGCTATTTTCTTACTCACGATTCGTCCTTGTGAGCGCATTGGTGGTATTGTGCTTCGGCGCTGTAGGTCTAGGTGCGCAGCAGAACGATATGCAATCGGTTAGCTACAATCTGAGCAACGTTCTGCCTACTGACCTTATCAAAGCAACGGTGCAGGACGGACGGGGATTTGTTTGGGCGGCATCGGACGCAGGTATTGTGCGCTTCGACGGCAGGCACTCCACGCTTCATCGCAATCTACCGAGCCTCTACGTGAAAGGGTTTGCGCGGACTGCAAATGGTGAAATGCTGGCAATAACAGATATGGGCTTGGTCAAAATCCGTGAAGATGCCGATTCTGTGCGCTTTCCGATTGTACTGCGCGGCGCGTCGGTACGAACTGATTCCACGTTATTCTATCCCAAATCTCTTTTTCAAGCATCGAACGGCGACATTTGGATTGGCGAGCAAAACGCCGTTGTCCGCTTTCGCAAAGGCGTAATGAAGCGCTTTCCTTTTGATGCTCGCTATACCACCGACAGTTTCGTGCGCTCTTTTTCTTTTGTCGAAGAATTAGACGGTACGATTTTGGTCTCGGCGCAGCGCGGTCACGGGCTTTTCCGTTTCGATGTTGCTTCCGACCGCTTCGCTGAGGTTGCCGTGCGCAATGCTCCCTTTGCTGAGGCAAGTGCGCTATACCTGCGCGATAAAATAAAGCGCCTGCTTTGGGTTGGCTCAAGTAGCGGTGTCTTTGAACTGGCGCTTGATGAACCGGAGGCAAAGCGTTCTTGGAAGCAGGTAAGTTCGCTCCGAGACATTAGCTGCTTTACGGAGGATAATGCCGGCAATTTCTATATCGGCACATGGTATCAGGGCTTGCATAAATACAATACCGAAACAGGAACGACCTACGCACTTTCCTATGTGGATTCCAAAACTATCAACGATATTCGGATTGCTACCGACGGAAACGTGTGGGTGAGCAGCGACGACGGCATCACGCTTCTGCATCCCTACACATTTACCAAGCCTGATGTACCTTTTCAGCGCCCATTCATACAGCATACCATCTTGGCAAAAAATGGCGATATTTTAGTGAGCGATGGTGCGGCAATACAGCGTATCAACCCGTATCTGAACAAGTTGCCTCATAAAGAATTACTCACCGTCATTGATAGGGATTTGGGCAGTATTGCTTGCCTTGCCGAACATCCCGACGGCAGTATTTGGTACAGCACGGCGAGCGGCTTTCTGATGGCGGCAAAGAATGGTGTTTCGCGCATTGTCAATCGGCAAGCGGGCGAAAGTTTTTATTTCTACATTTACTGCGATAAACGAGGTACGGTGTGGGCTTGCCAGAACCCCAACGGGCAAATCACGACGGTGGCGCCCGACGGCACTACACGTCGCTACGACTCCTCGCGGGGTATGACCTCATGCGTGTATGTTCTGCGGGAATCTCCAAAAGGTGAAATTTTTACGGGTGGTAGCGGCGAGAATGGCTATATCTTTCACTACGACCGCAATAAAGACCGCTTTGAAAATCTGAGTACGCCTCTTCCATTCAAAATCAATGAACCGCTCAGTGTCAACGACCTTGCGGTACAGTCGGATACAAGCGTTTGGCTGGCAACGAATTATGGTGTGTTGCATCACCACAATCACCAAACCGATACGATTCCTTTCTCCGGCGATGTATCGCGGCGAAACACCCTGGCAATCGCTCTTGCGCCTCAGGGCGGGGTTGTTTTTGCCACCGACCACGGTGTCTATATGTATGTCCGAAAACAACTTATTGCCGTAGATTTGCGCATGGAGAAAATGGTAATGTCGCCCAGCTTTCGGTGCATGGTTATTGATAGCGTGGCACAGTTGTGGCTTGGGACAAAATTGGGTCTGCTTGTATCCCAACAATTTGCCAAACTTGTTCCACAGACACAAATGCCGACGATTGTTCTCTTGCGGGCGAATGGTGAGCGCATTAGCAGTGAGCAAAGCAACCATGCAAGCGGTCTCTATCTGCAAGCAGAATTTACCTCGCTCTGCTATCCGGCAGAAAAAGTACGGTATCAAACGCGCCTTGTGATGGTGCTGGGCGACGGCACAATTTCCGGCGCAGATACAACATGGCATGAAGCCCGCTATAATGCTGAAGAAATCTTCCCTTCCGTTGCAAGCGGCGATTATCTTCTGCAGATTCGCGCTCAGCAAGAAGGCTATCTCTGGAGCGAGCCGACGCAGTACCGCTTCACGGTTCAGCCTGCTTGGTATGTGCGCTGGTGGGCATGGGTGCTGTATGCGCTGCTAATTGTGAGCTTGATGTACAGTGCGGCGCAGTACTGGGCGCGGCATTTGGCAAAGCGAAATCGAGTGCTGCAGCGTATGGTGGACGAGCGCACGGCAGAAATACAGCGGCAGCTAGGTATTTTGGACGAACAAGCCGGTGAAATTGAAATTGCGAACACGCGCCTTCAAGAACAGAACCTCCAACTCGTCCGCTTCAACAATGAAAAAAATGATTTTCTCGGTATCGTGGCGCACGACCTCAAGAATCCGCTCACGGGAATTATGATGACAACCTCAATGATGCGGATGTATTATGATAAAATGACACCGGAAGATCTACGAGCGCAGGTGCAGCGCATCGAGGATACTGCTCATCGTATGCACGTTATTATCACGGAACTGCTGGACGTAAACGCCATAGAGACAGGCAATATCAATATCTCCATCACGAATGTCAACATTACGCAAGCAACCAAAAATGTTGTCGAAGACTTCCGTGAACGTGCGGCGGCAAAGCGTATCACCATTCATTTTCGTTCGGAACAGGATTCTCTCTTGGTTCTAGCGGATGCCAATTTGATTATACAAATTTTGGAAAATCTCGTTTCTAATGCCGTCAAATACTCACCACCCGACAAAAATATTTTTGTGAGTATCACCCGTGCGCCGCACCAGCGCGTCCGTGCAGCAGTGCGCGATGAGGGTCCGGGACTTTCTCCGCAAGACAAAGACAAACTTTTTCTTAAATTTGCCAAACTCTCGGCACGTCCCACCGCAGGTGAACACTCGACAGGCTTGGGTTTGTCTATCGTCAAGCGTATGGTCGAGGCAATGCACGGCACAGTAACGTGCGAAAGTGAGCTTGGGCAGGGCGCAGCGTTTATCGTGGAACTGCCTTCAGTGCAGACCACACCAACACTATAAGCATTTTTTCATTTTTAGCTACATCAATGGCTCAACTCAGCACCAAACGTGTTCTGACGGTACAGGAAGAAAAACTTGTTGTTCTTCGGAAACAACACAAAGCAGTTCTCAAAAAAATCACCACCGAGCGCAGCAAATTAAGTCGCCTCAAGGATGAAATTAAGCGTATTATGTCGTCTTCGTCAGGGGCAGTACAATCCAAGATGCAAGCACTCCAGAACGCTCAAAAAGAAATGCAAAGCGTTCTGGAGCGGTGCGCACAGTCCACGATGTTCAGCAAAAGCGAGCGCAAGGATTTCTACTGGATGAAGGAAGATTTGGGCAATATGTTCGCAGGGATGATGCCACCGGAGATGAGTGAATCGGACTTTGCGGACTTTATGCGCCAGCAAGCAGAGGAGCGTGGTAAAGCAGGTTTTGATTTTTTTAACCACTTCGCGCCTGATGTGCCGGAGGAACAGCAAAAAAGCATACGCGAGGTCTATAAGCGCCTTGCCGCAAAGTTTCACCCCGACAAAGCCGCGCATAATGCTGCTATTGAAAAGCGTTTTCACGGCATCATGCAGCGCATCAACGCTGCTTACCAGCATGGTGATATCGCCGAACTCTTGGCGTTAGAATCAGAATTTGCCGACCTTGATGATATTCTAACTCGTGAAGATTCTGCCCTCCGTGACCTTGTAGAGCAAGAAATGGAGCGTCTCCGAAACGAAATGGAACTCTGTAATGCCCAGCTTCAGCGCCTCAAAAATGAGCGCAAGAAAATAGAGCGTACCGACGAAGGGCGAATTGTCAAAGACTTCAAAAGGGCGGAGAAAATAGGAGTTGACCCGATACAGGCAATGACACACGACATTGACGTAGCGCTCGAAGAACTTCTGTACCAAAAAAGCCTCTATGAGCGTGTGCTCTCCGGCGAAATTACGAAAACGCAGATGATGGACGAGATGGAAAAGCACAACCGAAGCCGCATGGTGTCGTTTGCAGACAATGACCTGAGCGAAGAGGATTTTTTCAGTATGGTGCAGGAAGCGGCTGAGGCAATGTTTTCGGAAATGCACGAGAGAGAGCAGCAGCGCCGCGCAAAAGCCGGATCAAAGACACAAAAGCAATCACCGAAAGCTAAAAAAAGCGGTTCACGATAACGACGCTTTTTTTCTGACTGCACAGTTTTTCGCTATTTATTCAATGTTTACGATAACTCTATGCCGCGCTGCGCCTTGCTTGTAGAATATGACGGTACAGACTATGCCGGATGGCAGCGTCAGGTAAACGCACTCACGGTTCAAGAAGTGCTGGAAAATGCGATTCAAGCAATCACAGGTGAGTCCGTGAATGTCATTGGTTCAGGGCGCACCGATAGAGGCGTTCACGGCTTCGGACAGGTGGCGCACGTGGACTTTCCCGATACTTCCTCTATTCCCGCACAACAGCTTGCCAGAGCAATCAATTCAACAATGCCGTACGACATTCGTGTTCGGGCAGCCACATTCGTGGATGATCGCTTCCATGCTCGGTTTCAGGCGGTACGTCGCGAATATAAGTACACCCTAAGCGACCACTATTCCGTTTTTCGTCGGCGTTATGCGTGGCAAGTGTGGACACCATTTAGCACCGAACAGCTGTCCGCAGCCGCAGCCGTGTTCTTGGGAACGCATAACTTCACGACCTTTTCCAAGCACAACCCCGACACCGAGAACTATGTTTGCCACGTAGAGAAAGCAGAGTGGAGCAAGATAGAAGAAGGCGTTTGGAGTTTTCACATCGTTGCAGACCGCTTTGTCTATGGCATGGTGCGGTCTGTTGTCGGCGCAATGATGGCAGTCGCGACCAACAAACGGAGCGCTGAGGACTTGTCGGAAGCACTGCGTCTCCAAGACCGTGCTCGCAAAAGTCCGCTTGCACCGCCGACGGGTCTTGTTCTCTGGCGTGTTCGTTATGACAATGACCCTTTTGCATACCTTGATACACCATAACTAGCTGAATCAGGATGACAAAGATGACTGGGATGTTGCAATAAATCTTTTCTTGCACGTTCTTCCAATAATTGTGATAATAAGCATCTGGACGGGGTAATACCTTGGAACACAGACAGGAATGTCTGTGCTACCGAAGCCAGATTTGGTGCCGTAGCACAGACATTCTTGTCTGTGTAGATAGTTCAAGATAATTTCGTTCAATACCTTATCGGCAAATTCTGGACAAGTGTTCAATATTTTCAGCATTACCAAGTATCACATTCAAAACTCAATATTCATTTGTACTTTATGCTCACAAAGCGTATTATTCCTTGCTTGGATGTCAAAGACGGCATGACGGTAAAAGGTATCAATTTTGAAAATCTCCGCGAGGCAGGTGATGCCGTTGGGCTGGCAGAGCGTTATGCCCGCGAAGGTGCAGACGAACTGGTGTTTCTGGATATCACCGCCACACTCGAAGGTCGCACAACGTTTACGGATATGGTTCGCAAAGTAGCTTCCACACTGAACATTCCCTTTACGGTCGGTGGTGGTATCGGGCGTGTGGAAGATGTTTCGCGTCTTCTCAGTGCCGGAGCGGATAAAATTTCAATCAATTCATCTGCTGTTAAAAATCCGCCTCTGATTTCGGAACTAGCAAATGAATTTGGTTCTCAGTGCGTGGTCGTTGCTATTGATGTGCGGCAGCACTCTCCAAACGATGCGTGGAATGTTGTCATCAATGCCGGAAAACAGCCTACGGAGTGGGAAGCAGTTGCATGGGCAAGGGAAGCCGAGTCTCTCGGCGCGGGCGAAATTTTACTGACTTCAATGAATAATGATGGCACAAAAGCTGGCTTCGCGCTTGATATTACGCGAGCAATAGCCGAAGCGGTCGGTATTCCCGTCATTGCCTCCGGTGGTGCCGGCACAATGCAGCATTTCAGCGATGTACTGCGTAGCGATGCGGGATGTGGCGCTGCTGATGCTGCGCTTGCCGCAAGCCTTTTTCACTTTGGAGAGATGCACATTCCTGATTTGAAGCGCTTTCTACATAGTGAAGGCTTGCCGATACGGTTGTAGCTCTGTTGTCAGAGCCTACACTCCCGTGGGCTGTGCGGCGATACGCGCCTGCATATGTTGAATTTTTTCAGCGAAAAAATGCGCCTTTTCGTCGTTGTGCTGCGCGTCGGCTTCTGCGGCGAGAGTCTTGTACGCATGAAGCGCTTGCGCAAGTGCTCCTTGCGCCTCGTAAATTTTCGCCATTGTTTCGCTGATAATCACTGTTCCGGCGTGTGGGAGTGAATCGCTCACGGTTTCGCCGGAATTTTGGCGTAGATATTCGGGAATATCTGCCTCACGGGTGAGAAGATCTTTTGCTGCCGGCATTTGTGCTTGCATGAGCCGCCCCGCGAGATGGTCAATATCATTTGTATCAACTGCCTCGGTTTCTACTACGGGCAAATTCTCAATTTCACGGATGCTAAAACGCGGTGTGGGCATAGGTGGGCGCGAGTAGCCGGTTTGCGGCTTCAGCATTTCCGGTTTGATTCCCTCACCACTAAGCATTTCTGCATTGATAAAATCTGCCGTGGCGTGTTCGAGGGGAAGTGATACGGCTTGGTCGTTGCGAAGAGATTCTTGATATTGCTGCCAATCAGCAAATTCCGTGAGCGGTGGTGGCTCAGGCACGCTGGTATTGCGTTGCTGCGCTGCTTGCTGTGCTGCACTGGGATTTTCCATGCGGAGGGGCGTAAAGTCCAAGCCGGGAATTAGGCGAAGATTGTTGCTCCGAAAGGCGGTGTGCTGTTCGTCAGAGCTTCTATCGGTTTCGATAATTCGTAGATAGGTTCCCATGGTGCGCTCAGCCTGCTCCGCCGGAAGCGTTTCGCCACTGTCCAAGTATGTTGCAGCTTCAGAAGCCTCTTGTAATGCACTCTGCAAGCCCGATGGCAAGCCCGATGAAACGCCACCATTCACCGGCGCTACGGCTTGTTTCTCCTTTAGCTCTTTTAGGCGAAGTGCGTATTGGACTTCTTTGCGCAAAGCGCGGGTGGTGGTCGAACGGGGAGACTGTTTTGCCCCGCGTTCTAATGCTTGCTCAGCAGAGGCATAATCACCAACGGCAATAAAGGCACGTGCCAGAACTAAATACGCGGTGACGTAGTCGGGATATTCATTCAAACCTTGCCTGCATAAGGCTATTGCCTCGGCAGGATGCCCCTGCTCAAGAAATTCTTGCGCCTGGACGGCAAACGTTGCGCTAACGCTCATACTAAATCCTCTTTATGCGTTACAAGCAAGCCGACAGAAGCCACTGAAAAAGAAGGGCTTTTGTGGACAATGCTAATAAATTGTTCGATTGGGCGCCGAAATGCTGCTTTCGGCTGAACTCGCCTCTGGTTTATGGTTTACATTGACCGTTGAAGCGAGTAGTCGGCGAAGTGAAGGAGGGAGGTTTTCGCCGGGGAGTCGTCAAAAATATTCAGTTTGTTTTTAGCTTCGGTAATCATCGCTGCCGCTTTCTGCTCGGCGTATTCAATACCGTTGTGCCGCTTCACAAAGTCCACAATCACCCGTGCTTCTTTTTTGGATGGCTTGGACTTGATGATTTTCAAAATTGCCTTACTTTCCTGCTTCGATGCCTGCGAAAAAGCATAGATGAGGGGTAAGGTGAGTTTTTTTTCTTGTACGTCGTTACCAGTCGGTTTGCCAATTAACGAATTTCCGCCCGAATAATCAAACGTATCATCACGAATCTGAAAGACTGCACCAATGATTTCGCCGTATTCTCGGAGCGCTTGGTGGTGCGCCGGATTCGCAGAAGCACTCACAGCGCCGATTTCGCAACAGGTGGAAATGAGCGAGGCGGTTTTATCGGCAATAATCTGAAAATACGTCGCTTCGTCCATATCCAACTGGCGCGTTTTCTGGATTTGCAGTAGCTCGCCTTCACTCATGCGCCGAACGGCATTGCTGGTAATCTTGAGAAAATCGTATTCGCCATTTTCTACCGCCACAAGTAAGCCGCGCGAAAGTAAGTAATCTCCTACCAATACTGCAATTTTATTTTTCCACACACCATTGATAGAAGCCATGCCACGTCGCTCGTTTGATTCATCGACTACGTCGTCATGAACCAGTGATGCAGTGTGCAGAAGCTCCACCAAACTTGCCGCAATGTGCGTTCTACGGCTCACCTCGCCACAGACCGCCGCACTCAACAGCACAAGCATTGGGCGAACGCGCTTCCCACGCTGGCGTAGGATATACCGAACAACGGTGTCGAGCAGCAGCACATTGGAGCGCATCTGCTCTTTGAGTACATTGTCAAAATCGTCAATGTAGGGTTGTATTGGCTTGGTAATGTCGCCTAGTGTCATGAATGCTGGGCTTGCGTGTAGTAGTTGTGCGCAAAAGACACACAGATTACGAATCTACAACTTTTTACCGCAAAATCACAGGTTTTCTTTTCCACTTTTCCTTCCCAGACTGTTTTCAAGCAGTTCGCTTCTATGCCGCAAAAAGGCGGGGATTTTGTATATTCGTACTCCCCCAAACGACGCTTATCACTTCGACACTACAAAACCATCTATGACAACCACGTACAAACCGGTCTATTACGGCGATTATCTTCATCTGCCTACTATTCTGAACGCCCAGCATCCACGCTCTAGCGAAGTCGGTGCGCCGGCGCACGACGAAATGCTTTTCATTATCACGCATCAAACATACGAACTCTGGTTCAAGCAAATCATTCACGAACTTGACTCAATTTTAGCAATTTTAGTACAAAACCCCGTACCGGAGCATGACGTGGCGACAGCGCTCCAACGCTTGGAGCGAATTGCCTCCATTGCGCCGATTCTCTTCCAGCAAATAGACGTGCTGGAAACCATGACTCCGATGGACTTTCTGGACTTCCGCAACGTTCTCTATCCTGCCAGTGGCTTTCAGTCTGTGCAGTTTCGATTGATGGAAATTAAACTGGGCTTGCATCGGCAGCAGCGCGTACTAACGCACCTTCCGCTTTCGGATGCCGATAAAGATTATATCGGAGAAGTAGAAAAACAGCCTTCACTCTTTTCTCTCATCGAGCTTTGGCTGGAGCGAATGCCGTTTATCCAAAAGCCTTCCTATTCGTTTTGGCAAGAGTACCAAGAAGCAGTTGGGGCAATGTTTGACCGAGACCGCACGATGATTCGCGTCAATAGCGCAATGTCAGCACAAGCGGTGGACGATATGCTCACACAGACCGATATGAACGAGCAAAGTTTCCGCGCTTTTTTTAGCGAAGAGGCATACAACGCTTTACGTGAAAGCGGTGCAAAGCGTCTTTCTTTCAAGGCTTCGCAAGCGGCATTGTTTATCCTGCTCTACCGCGAATACCCGATTTTGCACTTGCCCTTCCGACTTTTGCAAACGCTTATCGAAATTGACGAGAACTTCTCCATTTGGCGCTATCGCCACGCACAAATGGTGATGCGGATGATAGGCGCTAAGGTCGGCACGGGCGGCTCGAGCGGCTTTGATTATCTCATGCGAGCAACTTCTCAACACCGCGTTTTTGCAGATTTCTCGGCACTGAGCGCATTCTTGATTCCACGCGGTTCGCTTCCTGCACTGCCAAAGGAAGTGGCTTCTATGCTGAATTTTGTCTATATTGACCGTCAAGAGCAGGACAAACATTCTGCCACGCGCACTGCCGCCACTGATTACGTCAAGACGCAGGTTCAAGCACATTTCCCGCACGCTTACCTGATACGCGAAAGTGCAGATAATGGTGCAGTGGTACTGCATTACACTTTCCCTGATGATGCCGCTGCCGCTCATGCGCTTACCTTCATTGCGCCGCTTATAGACGGCATGAATGCGGAATATGGCGTGGAAGTGCGTGTGAACGCGGTTCCCGTTCATGCGGCGTAAGAACCTGACTATACAAATTACGAGCTTCTAACTTTTCCCACTACCACTATGTTTGGACAGTATTCGCAATTCTTCGTTAATCTCCTCTTTGCCTCGGCGCTTGTGTCGTCGGGTTCGTACTTTTTGTCGCTCTATACGGGGCGCGGTACCGCTTGGCAAGAGGAATTTCGCCGTATCGGGCGTATCTTTTTCGTCTGTATCTTTGTTGGAATGTTGATTGTTTCAAGCGTTCAACTTTACAACATTTTTACGCATGATTTTCGCTATACCTACGTCTGGGGGCACTCTTCACGAGAACTCTCCAAACCCCTTCTGGCGGCAACGTTCTATGCGGGACAAGAAGGAAGTTTCACGCTTTGGACGGTCTTTGTGTCTGCTATTGGCATAAGCCTCCTTCCTTATGTGCGCAAACACAAGTACGAAGGTGAGGTTATGGCGTTTTACGGCTTGATTCTTATCTTTTTGCTGCTCATGCTTGTTGCAAAAAGCCCGTTCTCATATGTTTGGGAATCATTTGCAAAAGATGGTATAGCCGAGGGCTTTGTGCCGCAAAATGGTAAAGGCTTAAATCCGCTCTTGCAAAACTTATGGATTACCATTCACCCGCCAATTCTCTTCATCGGCTTCGCTGCTATGTCCGTGCCCTTTGCCTTTGCAATGGGTGGGCTTTTGAAGCGTGATTATCACAATTGGATAGCAGTTTCGCTCCCATGGGTACTGTTTGGAACAGCTGTGCTCGGCTTCGGAATTATGCTGGGCGGCTTTTGGGCATATGAAACGCTCGGCTGGGGTGGCTTCTGGGGCTGGGATCCGGTGGAAAATTCCTCGCTTATCCCGTGGCTTGTGGCGGTGGGACTTGTTCACACGATGCTGACGCAAAAGAAAACGGGCGGATTAGTGCGCACAAACCTTGTGCTTGCCATTCTTACCTTTCTCATGGTACTCTATTCCACGTTCCTGACCAGAAGCGGTGTTTTGGGTGACACCTCGGTTCATTCGTTTGTTGATCCCGGCTTGTTTGCATATGTTCTGCTGCTGGCATTTATTATTGTGTTTGCCGTTCTTGGCTTTGGAATTTTGATTGCGCGACGCAAAGATATTAGTTCTAATAAGGCAAACTTCAATCCCACCTCACGCGAATTTGCACTTTCCATTGGCTCCGCGCTCACACTGGCAAGTGCTATTATTGTTACTATCGGCACAAGCTGGCCTCTTGTCTGCGAAATTCTGAAACAGCCCAAAGTAGCGATTGATATTTCGTATTACAACAAGATGCACCTTCCACTCGTCATCGTCGTCGCTTTTGTCAATGGAGCCGCAATTTTGCTGCGTTGGAAAGCAACAGGGAGGAAAGAATTTTTACGCAAACTGACCATTCCGGCAGCGCTGGCTGTCGTGGCAAGCGGTATTGCAGCAGCTTTTGGTGTGCGTGACCTTGTTTATTTGACGCTCGTGCTTGGCTCGTTTTTCGCACTTTTTGTCAATGTGGAAATGGGTGTGCGGCTTATGCGCTCAAAGCCCCAGCACACGGGGGCGTATATTTCGCACTTCGGTATTGCACTGCTTTTTCTGGGTATTGTAGCGACTTCGCGTTATTCTTTGACCGAACACGTTTCGCTGCCGCAGGGTGTAGCAAAACAGGCACTGGGTTACAAAATAATGTACGTCGGGCGCGAGCAAGTTGAGAAAGACTACAAAGATCGCGAAAAATATAAATATTATGTTGCGCTGGAAAAAGATGGCAAAGAGACCGTCGTCGCACCGGTGCTCTACTGGAGCGACTTCAATAAGCGCGAATCGGCATTTCTCGAACCCGGCATCAAATGGACGCTGACAAGCGATATGTACGTTTCGCCCAAATCTATCGAATCCGAAGGTGAAGCGCCGGCAGCCATTATCAACAAAGAAACGCCCGTGCCGCTACCGATTGATTCCTCGTACAGCGTTCTTCTGAAAAAATTTGATATGGCGCAGGCAATGACGGCAATGCAAAGCGGCGGAAATCCTGATAACCTACGCTTGGGAGCGATTGTCGAAATCGTTCACCGAACCGCTAACGGCGCAGACACAAGCGTACAAGCAATTTACACGACCTTCAAAGGCAAAGAGGGAATCGCAGGCAACGCAGCAGCGCAAACACAAGAACCGTTCAACATCCCTGGAACCAAGTATTACATTGCCTTCCAAAAAATTGTGGCGAATAAAGAAAATCTTTCCAAATCACAAGCTGTTCTCGCTTTCGCGGATTCATCCAAACCCAGCACAGTTCCTCGCGAGGTCTTTACGATTGAACTTTCCTACAAGCCCTTTATCAACCTCGTATGGGGGGGCGTTATTTTCATGGTCGCAGGATTTTTTGTTGCCATTGGTCGCCGTCGGGAAGAGCTTGCACGGGCTATGAAGCCTACTTCAGCCGCAGAGATTCCCAGTGACGTTGCGGTTCACTCCGAATCATAACCATTGTATCCAGATTGAATTCAAACAGCGTTTTTTTACTTTTTTACAAGGATGATAATGGCAATACACGCAAGTGGAGCGTTTGAGGTAAAACTTGCACCTCAAACGCTCTCCGACACAGGTGCTGATGCGCTTTTAGGCAGGCTCTCCATAGACAAAACGTTTCATGGCGACCTCACAGCAACAAGTAAAGGTGAAATGCTGAGCGCCGGCACAAGCATTAAAGGCTCGGCGGGGTATGTTGCGATTGAGAAAGTAAGCGGTTCTCTGCACGGGCGCACAGGCACGTTTGTGCTGATGCACTTTGGGATTTTGAACCGTGGCGAATCGCATCTAAACATTACCGTGGTGCCGGATTCAGGCACAGGGGCATTGGAAGGGCTTTCGGGAACGATGAACATTATCAATGATGCAGGCAAACACTCGTACACCTTTGACTATACATTGCCGTAGATCGTACGCTCTTGCCGATGATTAGAGGGGGTCAATAAGCAGTCTAATCTGACCTCAGCAGTGCTTGCTATGGCGCTTTCTAAAAGGCACGCAAGCCTTTTGAACCAATGCTTGTAAAAGCGTAAAACCGTTGTCGTTCACGTTGAAAACTGCTTGAGTTCAGGTCTTTGTAACTAAATCTATGCAGAACCAAATAATTTCGAGATTATTGCTGTTTTGCATTTAGTTTGTGGACTTTCTGTTATTATCCTACAATTTCAATACTACACTTCTTAACGTTTTTCTCAATCGCTATGGCTGCCACACTCGACCAATGGAGCGCTCTGGCGCAAAAAGAACTCAAAGATAAGCCCCTTGAGGCGCTCACCCGCCAAACGCAAGACGGTATCCCCGTCAAACCACTCTATACCGCCGCCGACCTCGAAGCTATCGGCTTTGAAGAGACCATGCCCGGTATCTTCCCGTATTTGCGCGGTCCTTATGCCACTATGTACACGAATCGCCCGTGGACAATCCGTCAGTACGCGGGATTCTCGACGGCAGAGGCTTCGAACGCATTTTATCGAAAAAATCTTGCAGCTGGGCAAAAAGGGCTTTCGGTAGCGTTTGATTTGGCGACGCACCGAGGCTATGACTCCGATCACCCGCGCGTAGTAGGCGATGTAGGCAAGGCAGGCGTAGCGATTGATTCAGTCGAGGATATGAAAATTTTGTTCGACCAAATTCCGCTTGATGAAATGTCAGTCTCGATGACCATGAATGGCGCTGTGATACCGATTATGGCAATGTTTATCGTTGCGGGCGAGGAGCAGGGAGTGAGCGCCGACAAACTCTCCGGTACGATTCAGAACGATATTCTGAAAGAATTTATGGTGCGGAATACTTACATTTATCCGCCGGAGCCGTCTATGCGCCTTGTGGCGGATATTATCGAGTACACAAGCAAGTTTATGCCGAAATTCAACAGCATTTCAATTTCGGGCTACCATATGCACGAAGCGGGCGCAAATGCAGTGCAGGAAGTAGCATTCACACTCGCGGACGGACTGGAGTACGTGCGCACGGCGCTGGTGCGTGGGTTGGATGTGGACGCATTCGCACCACGCCTCTCGTTTTTCTGGGGAATTGGGATGAATTTCTTCATGGAAATAGCAAAAATGAGAGCCGCACGGTATCTGTGGGCAAATATGATGCAGCAATTCAACCCCCAAAAGCCGCTTTCGACAGCGCTGAGAACGCATTGCCAGACATCGGGCTGGTCGCTTACCGAGCAAGACCCGTACAACAACATCGTCCGCACGACCATCGAAGCACTTGCTGCGGTGCTGGGTGGAACGCAATCGCTACACACGAACTCTTTTGACGAAGCCATTGCGCTGCCGACGGAGTTTTCTGCCCGCATTGCGCGGAATACACAGCTTATTTTGGCGGAAGAATCCGGTGTAACACAGGTTGCAGACCCGCTTGCAGGCTCGTATTATGTGGAATCGCTGACGCATTCGATTATTGTGGAAGCCCAAAAGCTGATGCGCGAGGTGGACGCGCTGGGCGGTATGACTAAAGCTATCGTTGCGGGATTGCCAAAGCAAAAAATTGAGGAATCCGCTGCTCGCCGTCAGGCTGCGATTGACCAAGGGAAATTTGTGATTGTAGGCGTGAATAAATACCGCCTTGCCAAAGAAGATCCGATTGATATTTTGGATGTGGATAACGTCGCTGTACGCGAAGGGCAGATACGCCGTTTGGAGCAGATTCGTGCCACGCGCAATACGGCAGATGTACAAGCGGCACTTGAAGAAATCTCGCGTCGCGCAGCATCGGGCGAGGGGAATCTTCTGAAAGCGGCAGTGGATGCGGCTCGCAAGCGTGCCACTGTGGGTGAAATATCGGACGCAATGGAACGCGCTTTCAAGCGCTATGAAGCACAAGTGGCGACCGTTTCCGGCGTGTACAGCGCCGAGTATGGCGATAATGCGGACGTGAAAAACCTTCTGGCGGAAACAGAGCGTTTTTCGGAAGCGCATGGTCGCCGTCCGCGTATGCTGGTCTGCAAACTGGGGCAGGACGGACATGATCGAGGGGCACGTATTATTGCTTCAGCGTTTGCTGATTTGGGATTTGATGTGGATATGGGACCACTCTTCCAAACGCCGGAAGAAGCCGCGAAGCAGGCTATTGAAAATGATGTTCATGTGGTGGGCGTGTCATCGCTTGCGGCAGGTCATAAAACCTTAGTTCCACAGCTTATCGAAGCGCTCCGAAAAGAAGGTGCGGATGACATTGTTGTTGTGGCGGGCGGCGTGATTCCTCATCAGGACTACGATGCGCTCTATGCGGCAGGCGTAAAAGAAATTTTCGGACCCGGTACGAATATCGTTTTGGCGGCAAAGAAGGTTTTGGCGGATATTGAAAATCTGATGACAGCCGCGTAAGAATAAGTAGAGGAGCGGATACTATTCTCGTTCGGCAAGCAAACGATTTTCAGAACCCTAGATTTTTTAACATAGCAAAACCAATGGCAACAAAAATATACACCAAAACCGGCGACGACGGCACAACAGGCTTATTCGGCGGCGACCGTGTGCCGAAAGACCACTTGCGCATAGAGGCGTACGGCACAATAGATGAACTCAATTCACTGATTGGTGTGGCGGTAACGCAACAAATGCCGGAGCGTCTCCAATCAAGCCTTCTCGAAATATCGGCGTTGCTTTTTACTGCCGGAGCAGACCTTGCTACACCGCTTGACCCGCCGCCTGCGTACCCGATTCCGCGCATTACGGCAGCACACACGGCATATCTGGAGCGTCTTATAGACGAATATGACGCCGAACTTTTGCCGCTTAAAGCCTTTATTCTTCCTACCGGAACGCCATCGGCAGCATATTTGCACCTTGCGCGGACGGTCTGCCGCCGCGCTGAACGGTGCGAAACGGCGCTCTCGCGCACTGAAGCCGTTGGCGCGGAAATTGGCAAGTTTTTGAACCGCTTGTCAGATTATCTCTTCACCGCCGCTCGCATGGCGAATCATCTGGCAGGCGCTCAGGATGTGGAGTGGAAGAATCCGGCATTGTGAGTACCATGGAATACAAAAGGCTCGGTAATCAATACCGAGCCTTTGTGCGCAAATCCATCCTTCAAATGTAGCCAACGCCTATGGTTGCAATTCCGATGTAACAATGGCTCCATTCATCTGCGGAAGGCTCTGACGTTCTTTGAGCAATTTGCCGCCTTCTTTTGCCACCCAAATTGTACTTCCGCCGGCATCACCACCGGACGGCATTACTTCTACTTTGTACGCCATGAATTTTCCTGCCGGAACAGTAATTTCTTCCATGCCCACTACCGCAAGTTCCATTTGCTTCGCAGACTGCGCCATCATGTCGAAATTCAGGAACGTTGTTTTGTAGCCCTCGGCAAGCGGTAACGTCGCCAGAATCGTGGACGTACCGGTGCCATCGGCAAAAAGTACACCTTCGATATCCTTGTCAATTTTGCTATTTCCCATCGGACTTTCGACTGTGCCTTTGACGTTGCTACCGTTGTAGTCCAGCGCAATATTCATCGGACCCTGCTTCACACGGCGTTTGACGGGCGCAAGCGTTCCTTTGAGCACTTCTGCTTCATCGGAAACTGACCCCATCGGGCTTTGAGAGGTCTCCGTTATTTTCCAATTTTTACCCGCGTCCGTGATTTCAGTCGTTTTAGTCATCTCAATTTTGCGTCCACCCACTTCGAGCACAATTTTGTAGTTTGTTTTGCCCGGTTTGAGGTCGGATGCGGGTTTTGCGGTCATTGGCTTTGGAGCGTCTGCTTTTACCTCCGGCTTTTTGGGAAGTTCTACCGTTGAAACATCGACGGTTATTTCCTTCAACCGTGCGGCAATTGCTTCCGGCATGGATTCTTGGAAGCGTCCGCCGAGATGCTTTGCTAAGAATTTTTCTGCTGCCGCCAAGAACGCCATATTGTTTACCGGACGCGCAAAACCGTGTCCCTCGTCAGGGGCAAGAATGTACTCGACGGGATACTTTCGGTCTCGAAGTGCGGTAACGATTTGGTCTGCTTCTGCTTTCTTCACACGCGGGTCGTTTGCACCTTGTACCACCATAAGCGGTGTCGTAATTTTATCGGCAAAGTTCAGTGGCGACTGGCGGTTAAGCTGTTTCTTGCCCTCCGGGGTCGTTGGGTCGCCCATGCGCAAATAAAACACCTTACGAATAGATTCCCAGTACGGCGGAATAGAGTTGAGCAGCGTTATCAAGTTCGAGGGTGCAACAATCGCCACGGCAGCAGCGTACAAATCAGGCGTGAAGGTCACGCCCGCAAGCGTGGCATAACCACCATAACTGCCGCCCATAATACCGACACGCTTGGAGTCAACAATGCCTTCGGTAACAAGGTGCTGAACGCCGTAGGTAATATCGTCTTGCATGAGGTCGCCCCATTGCTTGTTGCCAGCATTCAAGAATTTTTTGCCATAGCCCGTGGAAGCCCGGAAATTCGGCTGCAAAACAGCATACCCACGATTCGAGAGGAATTGTGCGTAGGAATCATAGCCCCATGTATCTCGTCCCCACGGACCACCGTGCGGATTGACCACCAGAGGTAGATTCTTTGCCGTCTTCAGGTCATAGCCTTTTGGGAGCGTCAGATAAGCGGGTATTTCCAGACCGTCCGATGATTTATAGCGAATCGCAAGCATCGGTGCGAGGTCTTTGCTTGGCAAATTTGGGCGCGGGCGGTATTGGAACGTGAGTTTTTTCGTTTTGCGGTCGAAGAGATAAACTGCGCCCGGGTCAACATCGCTGCTTGCTGTTACCAGCCAAAAACGCTCGTCTTTGGTGCTGGAGCCTAAGGCAATATCAGTGTTGGGAAGCTGTTTTTCCAAGAGTTTGTAGTCTGCCTCATAACCTTTGTCTTTCCAGTACATTCTTGTACGGTCATCTTCGTAGGTGGTAACAATCATCTCCCCCGTAACATCAGAGAACGCCGCACCGCCGAAATCTACTCGCTTCATGGGGTCTTCTTCTACAAGTTCTTCTTTTCCGGTAGCAGGGTCGAACAGCACAAGGCGTGTTAGGTCAATGGCATCAGTTTTATTTGTTACCATGTAAACACGTTTGTTGTCCTTGTGGAAGCGTACAGGATATGCAGATTCTAGGGCATTAACGCTGTACACCGCGACAAGTGTGTCCTTGTCAACGCGCAACACTTCGGTCGAACCGTCTTGGAGTGAGCGCAGCCCGAGGCGGAGATTATCGGCATTGTCGAATTGCCAGCCCACGATGCGATCAGTATTTTTGCGCAAAAGCGTTTTTTCGCCTGTGGAAAGACTGAGCTTGTAGAGGTCGTGCCACGCTGGGTCGCGGTCGTTTAAGCCAATATACAGAATGTCAGGCGTTGTTTTCGGTACAGCATAAATCTGCACTCGAACACCCTTCAAGCCCGTCAAATCACGCTGTGCCGGAACGTCCTGTCCGGGAGCCGCTGCGCCGTCTGGTTTCACGGCGTACACATTAAAGTTCTCATCGCCGCCTTTATCCTGTGAGTAGAGTACATATTTGCCGTCGCGCGACCAGAAATAGCCACGAATGGGGCGCGTGGTGTCCGCCGTGATGGGACGCGCCTTCGCAAATGCTTCGTCAATCTTTTTTACCCAGATATTGCGCGTACCTTTGTGCGGCTTGATGAACGTCATAAACTTGCCGTCCGGCGAAAGTTGTGCGCCGGATATTTCGGGGTCGCCAAAGAAAATTTCACGGTCAATGATGGGTATTGCCTGTACGGAAGCAGCTTGCGTGGGAGTTGCTGAAGCCGCAGATGATTTTTTCTGTGCTAATGCCGATTGCAGATGCACGGTGAAAATGCCCAATGTACAGACGAGCGCTGTGGAGAGCAAAAATCGGGATAATCGTTGCATAAATGCTAAAAATTGGTTGAATGAAAATGGGGCGTAGGTTTGTGGCACAAGTACGCCATAAATTGAAGTGCAGTATTTTGGGTTCAATTTTTTTAAAGGCTAAGAAACTTCTTGAGTTCACAAAACAAAAATACGAGATTTCGGAGAATTACCCTATGTCATAAAAAAAGCACAACTGGCAGACTGCCAATTGTGCTTCATCAAATGCGGGAGCAAAGTCAGAGAAATTATTTTTTCTCTTCTTTTTTCTCCATTTTGTCTTCTTTTTTCTCTTTTTTCTCTTTTTTTGCTTTTTTCTTCATCTCTTTTTTCTCCTCTTTTGGAGCGTCTTGAGCGAAGGTAAACGCCGGAGCTACAACGCTAACAGCAA
Source organism: Ignavibacteria bacterium (assembly GCA_014654705.1). Taxonomy (GTDB): domain Bacteria; phylum Bacteroidota; class Ignavibacteria; order Kapaibacteriales; family UBA4661; genus PH2015. The sequence continues at coordinate 52,393 of JACVZY010000095.1, read as the reverse complement.
GCAAAAAGGCAAGTGTGCCAAGGACTTTACGCATATTTTTTCCCAGAAATTTGGGTTGAACAATAAAGAATTACAAATACGACCGCAAAGATAGAAGAAACGTGCTTCATTGTCAAGTATTTTTTGTCATTTTTTGCCCGAAAATTTGTGCGTAAATTCGCACACAGTAGCACGATAGTTCATTCTATCTCAATTCTCATATACTTATTCTGTAAGGAAGGCAATGGCTGTGGCTTCTATCAAACCTCGCGTTGCGATTGTTTTTACGGGCGGCACAATCTCGATGAAAATGGACAATGCTTTCGGCGGCGTTGTTCCGGCACTATCGGCAGAAGAAATTTTAGCACTCTCCCCTTCCATTCATACTCTGACCGACCTCGAAGCCAGTGAGTTCGGGCGCTATCCGGGTCCGCACGTTACGCCGGAGCTTATGCTGGAACTTTCGCGTCACGTGCAAGCGCTTGCTGACCAGCCCGCTATACAAGGCATCGTCATTACGCATGGCACCGATACACTCGAAGAAACCGCATACTTCCTTGATTGTACTGTCAATACCGTCAAACCGATCGTCATTGTAGGCTCCATGCGTAACTCCTCCGAACCTGACTGGGACGGACCGCGTAATCTCCGCGATGCCGTGCTGCTCGCACTTAGCCCCAAAGCGCGCGGAATGGGTGTGATGGTCTGCCTTGCCGATAGTATTCAGGCTGCTTCGGAGGTCTCAAAGATGGATACAAGTAACCTCAGTACGTTTGAGAGCAGCAATTTTGGTCCTCTGGGGCGTATCGTCAATGGCGCTGTGCTGCTCTATCGGCAGCCGGTTCGGCGCGATTCTTTTACTGTGAATGAACTACCTCGTTTTGTGCCGATTATTAAATGTTACACCTCGTCCGAATCTGAGTTGATGCGGCTTGCCTTGGAAAGTAGTACGCCGCCGGAAGGCATTGTTATTGAAGCAATGGGCGTGGGGAATGTACCGCCACCCGTTTTTCACCAGATTATTCGGGCTTTGGAGCAAAACATACCCGTTGTCTTGACCTCACGCTGCCCAATAGGACGCGTGGAGCATCTCTACGCCTACGAAGGAGCAGGAAAGCATCTCTACGAAGCTGGAGTCATTTTTGCTGATTATCTCACGGGACAAAAAGCACGAATCAAACTCATTGCGGCGTTGGGAGCAGGCTATACGCTTTCACAAATTCGGACGGCTTTTGAATGGGCGGAATAAAACATCTCAACCACAGACTAAAAAATGAACTATACTACGCGCGACTATCCACAAGAATATCCACTCCGCACAACCATTGCCGAAATAGATTTGGGGCGGCTTCGGGCTAATTTTCGCACAATCTCTGCGCGGGCAGGGAGCGCCGCCATTATGCCGGTCGTCAAAGCAGATGCTTACGGGCATGGTATTGTGCCTTGTGCCGAAGCATTAGTTCAAGAAGGAGCCGCTATGCTGGGCGTAGCATTTGCAGCCGAAGCAGAGCCACTCCGCACGGACAGACGCATTCCGTACGAAACACCGATTGCGGTTGTAACACCGCCCTTCCCGCATGGTGCTGCAGAGTATTGTCGCCTCAACTTAGAGTTTTGTGCCGCCTCGCTTGAGACCATGCAAGCGTTTTCTGCCGAAGCTGCACGCACAGGGCGCACTCTGAAGGCACATCTCACGATTGATACCGGAATGCACCGCGACGGAATCCAAACACACGAAGCACTTGAATTTATGCGCTCGGTGGAGCATTTGCCGAACATTGCCATACACGGGATTTGTACGCACTTTGCCACTTCCGATGAAGCCGATACATCTTACTTTCACCTCCAAGTCAAACGTTTCGGCGATACCATCCAGACTTTGCGCGATGCCGGATATAGCTTTCGCTACATACACGCTGCCAATAGTGGGGCTATTGCAAACACAAGCGCAGAAGCTCTCTTCACGCTTGTTCGTCCCGGAATTGCGCTCTATGGCTACAATCCTTCGGATGAACTGAGCGAACCTTTGAATGTGAAGCCCGTGATGGCTCTGAAAACAAGTATTATCTCGCTTCGCAGGCTTGCTGCCGAGGAGCCGATAAGCTATGGGCGTCGCTATACTACGCTCCGCGAAACAACCATTGCGACCATTCCGATTGGTTATGCCGATGGGCTTCGGCGTAATCTGACCGAAAAGCTGCGCGTGATGATTGGCGGACAATATTTTTCCGTCGTCGGCACGATTTGTATGGATCAGTGCATGGTGGATATTGGCGATGCTCCCTTTGCTGTTGGTGAAACCGTGCAGCTCCTTGGTTCGCAGAAGTCAGCACTGGCAGAAGTCGAGGAAATCCGCATTGATGCTAACGATTGGGCACAGCAACTCCACACGATACCGTATGAAATTTTAACCAGCATTACCGCCCGCGTACCGCGTATTTACTTCACTTCTTAAATTCTCAATGAAAACCTTTGCTCTGATTTTAGCAGGTGGTGGCGGTGTGCGGCTCTGGCCCCTCAGCCGCGAAAACAAACCGAAGCAGTTTCTTCCTCTTTTCGAGAATGCTGAGGGGAAATTGCAATCGCTTATTCAACAAACCTTTGAGCGCCTGCGGCTCATGTTCCCGCCGGAGGACATTTTTGTTATCACCAGCGAAAATCTTGCTGCCCCCACCCGCGAGCAGCTGCCGGAACTCTCCACCGACAATCTTATCTTAGAGCCATTCGGGCGTAATACGGCGGCTGCGATTGGGCTGGCGCTCATCAACTTGCAACACCGAATGGAAGAGCGCACAGAAGATGAATTTGTCATAGCGGTCTTTCCTTCCGACCATCTCATTGCTAATCGCCGCGATTTTCTCTATTCTTCGGCGCTTGCTTCGGAAACAGCCGCCATCACCGACGGTGTGATTGCGCTTGGTGTGCAGCCCACACGTCCTGAGACGGGCTTGGGATATATTCAGGCATTCGACGAAACGCCGCGTGTGGTGATAGAAGATTTTGTCAGCCCGCTTCAAGCAATGCGTAAAGTCTTGACATTTGCAGAAAAACCGGATATAGAAACAGCAATTCGCTTTCTTAATTCGGGCGATTTTTTGTGGAATACTGGTATCTTCTTCTCTCGTGCGTCGGTTTTGTGGAAAAATTATGAGGAATTCTTACCAGACCATGTTCACATTCTCCGCTTGCTGCAAAAGCATCTGGGCAAAGACACCTATGATGACACGCTGCGCATGGTCTATCGCCAATTCCGCTCCACGTCTATTGACTACGGCGTGATGGAAAAAGCCCGCAATTCCTACGTGATAGAAGGCGCATTCGACTGGAGTGACCTTAGTTCGTGGGATTCGATGTATCAGCTTGCCCCAAAAGACGCAGCAGACAATGCTTTTGAGGGCGAAGTGATAGCGGTGAATGTGACAAATTCTTACATCAAAGCAGAAAAAAAACTCATTGCGCTTGTGGATGTGGACGACTTAATCGTCGTGGAGACCGAAGACGCGCTTGTGATCTGCCGCAACGGGCATGGACAGGACGTAAAGGAAATCGTAGATTTTCTCCGGCGCAAGCAGATGAAAGATTTTTTGTAAAGACGCTTTTTCCGTTCTAAAGAATCTAAATTTTGTTCTATATTCGTGGCTGCATTGCTCCCCTAAGCAAACAGACGAAAACTTTGTACTCTATTATTCGTAATTCATACTTTTATACTATGGCTTTTGACAATAAACGACGCTCCGAAGCGGAATATACCGACCTTGCGGCAATAGCGCAAGAAATCCGGCGCGATATTATTCGCAGTCTTGTTTTGGCAGGTTCCGGGCATCCGGGCGGACCTCTTGGGCTGGCTGACCTTTTTTCGGTTTTGTATTTTGGCGGTGTAATGCGCTACAAAGCTGACGATTACCAGTGGAAAGGGCGCGATCGCTTCGTGCTGAGCGCCGGACACCTTTGCCCGGGGCTGTACGCCACGCTTGCAAATGCTGGATTTTTCCCAAAAGAAGAACTTCTCACTCTCCGCAAATTCGGTTCGCGCCTGCAAGGGCACCCGGGCTTGGATATGCACCTGCCGGGTATTGAGACTTCTACGGGGTCGCTGGGGCACGGCATTTCGATTGCGGTTGGCATGGCTATCAGCGATTTGCACTTGGAGAAAAGCGACCGTAAAATTTTTGCACTCACGGGCGATGGCGAACTCCAAGAGGGTTCGGTCTGGGAAGCCGCGATGTCCGCCGCACACCTGAAACTGGATAATTTCTGCTGGATTATTGACAACAACGACTGCCAGATTGACGGGCGCGTCAAGGACATTATGAGCGTCTATCCGATTGTAGATAAATGCGTTGCCTTTGGGTTCGATGTGATTGAAATTGACGGACATAATTTTGCCGACCTCTATCGCGGTTTTGATTTCTTCGAGCGTAATCGTGCTGCGAAAACAGGCAAACCAACGTGTATCGTTGCCAAAACATTCATGGGCAAGGGCGTGTCCTTTATGCACGACAAATACGAATGGCACGGCAAGCCACCGAATAAAGAGCAAGCAGAGCAAGCGCTTCAAGAACTTGCATAAAAATTGTCCATAACGCCAAGCGCCGATGACCCTCCAAAAGAGCATCGGCGCTTGAGGTTTACAGGATTTGCACAAGAGGCGCGAAAGCAGTATTTTCGCCATTGCCAAAGGCTTGCTTTTTGCTCAACAGCGTTTGTTTCTTTCCGCCACTTTTCATTAGTTCATTATGGATCACACAATTTTTAGAATATTGGCTCTCGGCATTTTTTTTCTCGGTTTACCTGCACTCGTGGGAAATTTCGTGCTTGCGTACAAAAATCTAAGAATCAAAGAAAAGCGCATGGAAAGCGATGCCCTGCGTGAAGCCAAAGAAATGGAATTAGCAGAGCGCACGCTTATTCTTCACGAAAAAGAGACCGACCTTGAAGTACAAAAACTCGAACTTGAAATTCGTTTGCTGGAACGCAAACAACTTGATTCCTAAGCAACTACTGCGAACCATCATTTCTGAATCAACATGATTGAAGTTATTATTTTCCATCTGCATATTCTCGTCGCGCTCTATGCTTTTACGCGGCGTTGGCAGGAAGCAAACATCAAAGAGGGCATTTTGGCTCTGGGGCTGATCGGCTTGGTCTTTACGATTGGCTGGGCGGTTACGGGCGGTGTTGCAAAGTTTGTTACACCCAAAGGTGGCTTCACCACATGGTTTACAGCCGATACTCTTTCGCTTGTGCTTCTTGTCATTCCTGAGTTTTTCCTTTTTCGCCTCTTCTTTTTGCGCACATCGTCAGACACCCCACAAAGCGCATAGAATCTATGCACCAGCCCTTCGCCCTATGAAAAATGTATTAGTGATTGCGTATTATTTCCCGCCGTCGGGCGGTCCGGGTGTGCAGCGTGTCTTGAAGCACATTCAGTATTTGCCGGAGTGCGGTTGGAATCCCATTGTGCTGACGGTCGCAAACGGTGATTTTCCTGCTCGCGATGAATCCCTCATGGCAAAGATTCCAAGCGGTGTACACGTCGAGCGGACGGAAATTTATGAACCCTACACACTCTACCGCAAGCTCACGGGCAAGCCCGCCAATACGCCTATTGATGTGAATGTGATAAAAAAAGAATCGCAAGGACGCTCTTTTACAGAAAATATCGCTGAGTTTATCCGTGCTACCGTGTTCATTCCCGATGCTCGTATCGGATGGTTACCAACGGCTGTGGATGCGGGCTTGAAGCTGATTCAAGAGCATCGTATTGATGCTATTTACAATTCATCGCCACCGTACACCACCTCACTCATTGCCCGCCAAATCAAGCGCCGGAGCGGTCTGCGCTGGGTAACGGGCTTCCGCGACCCGTGGACGGGCTTTTTGACCACGCCCAAGCGCTGGCTTTTGCCTGCATGGATAGACAAACAGCTTGAACACTCGGTTTTCCGTGAGGCAGATGCCATTGAGTGTGCGTGGGAAGGGATTGTAAAAGATATTGCTGGGAAATTTCCAGACGTTCCGCTCACCAAGCTCCATCATATTCCTAATGGCTTCGATTCAAGCGATTATCCCGTGCTGCCTGCAAGCGAAGTCGCCAACGACAAATTCACGATAACCTACACCGGCTCCATGTATGGACGGCGCAACCCCGCAAGTTTCCTTGCGGCGTTGGAACTTCTTATTGAGCGCGGTGAAATACAACCCGAAGAGTTGACTGCACGGTTTATCGGGCGTTTCGGTGCGGAGGTGCTGGAAATGTTTGACTGTTTTCCGCACAAAGCCTTGCTGGAGATTCACGGTTACATGGCGCATGAAGAGAGTATCGCCTATTTGCTGCGCTCCGATGCGCTGCTGCTTGTGGTGGACGAAGCAAAAGAAAGCGAAGAAATCGTACCCGGCAAGGTCTATGAGTACATTGGTGCAATGCGCCCCATCATTGCGGTCGCGCCCACACACGGGGCGATTCACGACCTGCTCATGCAAACCGAATCGGGCAAAACGGCGCATCAATCGGATGTGGAAGGTATTGCACGTGTGATTGGCGCGTATATTCAGGCATGGCGGAATCAGCAGCCTTTCTCACCCAATGCAGAAACGATTGCGCAGTATGAACGAAAAAACGCCACACGGCGCTTGGCTACGCTTTTGGAGAATTGAATTACAGGATAAAAAGTGAGCCGGAGATGCAATGCGATGGCAAGAAGGTGTGAGGTGGATGAGAGAAATGAGCTACACTTATGCACACCAAGCCTCAAAGCTTTGCCAAATCGTGAATGGAGGTATTCCACACATCCAACGGCGATTGCAAACGTCCTTTTTGCACAAACTGCTCGGCGGCAGCAAGCATTGCTTGACGCAGAGAATATGCTTCTTGCATGGTTTCTGAACGCTGCCGCTCTATTTCATGCTGCGCACAGACGTATTTTTGCCATAGCTTATTGAGCAAGCGTGCTTTGATGCTGAGTTTGGGCGTGGTCGGAAATTCATCATCATACTTGCGGACAGGCTGCAAAGAAAGCAGATGAGCAAAGGTTCCCTTCGGGTCTTCGGCAAAGCGTGGAAGCGCAATATCGCCTTCGTGCAGCGCCCTCTGTCCATAGCGAAAGCAGAAAAAACGCCACGCCGAGCGGAAAACGATATTGTCCGGGACGTGTCCTTGCCTGAGTATTGGTTCGATTTCCGGAAACGCCGTTACGATTCCCCGAAGCGGCATCATTACTTGTTCCCACGACTGTGGTAATGCCATGCGCGGGTATTCTTCCCAGACTCCCCACCGTGTAAGGCGCTCCAGATGAGTCTCGGCAAGGCTTTGTTGCTCTTTGGCTTGGCGGAAAAACGACGCATAAAGTTGTAGCAACGCTTCCCCGGTTGCTGCCAGTGTTTTGGGAGTTGTACTTTCAGACAAACGCCCCAGAGTATGCGCTTGCAGGGATTCGCGCCACGCCGATTCACAAAGACTGTACGCAAATGCAGAGGGTCTGGCAGGCAGAAAATTCGGTAACAACAATTCAAGAGAAGATAAAGACATCTGTTCTGTGTGCGGAAATCAGTGAAAAGAAGTATTTTGCAACGTATCTTGCAAGTGGTAATATCGCAAAAAGCCGCCGAAGAACAAACTATTGTCACTCGCAGTTCAGAAAAATTTCGTATTATCAAATTCGTTTGTATTTTCAAAATCTTGTTTGAAACGACTTATTTCCCAAATTGCGCTGCTATCACCACCACCTCGTATTTTTAGGAGAAAGACAATGCTCGTCCAACAACTACACGACGCTTTGCACAGCGCCGAGATTGAAGAGTCATGGAAAAGCTGCCTTGAGGCGTATAAAGAAAGTACACCACAAGAGCGGCTTGACCTCGCTGAATGGGCTTCCTCTGTTCGTGCTACATTTCTAGCTCATGCCGAGGATGTCGGCGATGACGAAGAGGAAGAACTGCGTACCTCTCTTGCCCTGGGTTATATTGAGATGAAAAGTAAATGGCAAATGCTGAATACACAAATCAACTATCAAGTCTTCCGCAAAGGTGAGGCAAACGTAAACTTAACCTATAAATCAGCACTCTTGAGTGTGTTGGTAGATAAAATAGGCAAATTTATTACGGCAAAAGACCTGCAAAAAATTCAGGAATTTTTAATAAACCCTACATCAACTGCTTTGTAGTTTAGCGTTGTTGCAAAAAAAATCTTTTTTTCTTACACTTACGTTGTTATCGCTATGAGCCGCTTTCGCGCACGAATACTGACTCTGACTCTCTGGGCATTGACGCTTAGTGTCGGACTCACCTCGTGGGGTTTTTATGCATTATCCGACAATGCAGCTTACATGAAAATTTCCAAATCATTGGCTATTTTTGGCGAGTTCTTCCGCCAAGTATCCAATGAATATGTGGATGAAATTGACCCCGCCGAGTTCATCGAAGCCGGTATCGAAGGCATGGTCAAGCATCTCGACCCTTACACGTCCTACATCGGCGATGAGGACAGCGAAGAAGTTGATATCATCACAACCGGCGTGTATGGCGGCTTGGGCATTACTACATCGCTTCTCGATAGCGCCGTTACTATTGTTGGTATCACCGAGGGCTGTTCGGCGGAGAAAGCAGGGCTTCGCGTTGGTGATAGAATTTATGCGATTGACTCGGTTGTCGTACTCAAGGCGACCACCACGGAACTGCGCAAATACACGCGTGGCAAACCCGGCTCTGCTGTTACGATGCGCATTATTCGAGCAGGAGTGCGCGACACCCTGAGCATCGCTCTGCAACGGCAGGAAGTAACACTCAAGAACGTGACCTACGTCGGTATTGTGCAGAATGATATTGGCTACCTGCGGCTGGAACGCTTCACGCACAATGCTCCCGCCGAAGTGCGCGATGCGATTGCGACGCTCCACAAGCAAGCGCAAGAGAAAAAATCGTCCTTGAGCGGCATCATCGTGGATTTGCGGGATAATCCGGGTGGGCTTCTGGACGCAGCGGTGAGCATTAGCGAGCTATTCGTGCCACAAGGCACGCTGATTGTTTCCACGCGCGGGCGAACAAACGAAAGTGAACGCCGCTACTACTCGCGCCGTACACCGCTCGAACCCTCTTTACCTCTAGCGGTGTTGATCAATGACAATACTGCCAGCGCCAGCGAAATCGTAGCCGGAGCCATTCAAGACCTTGACCGAGGTGTGATTGTGGGCGAGCGCTCGTTTGGTAAAGGGCTTGTGCAGACGATTTCGTCGCTGCCCTACGATGCGACGCTGAAAATGACAACTGCAAAATACTACACCCCCTCGGGGCGCTGCATCCAAAAAATTGACTACAACGGACGACGACACGGCATCGTAAAATCTAATCTGGACACTACCAAGACCTTCAAAACCGTCACAGGGCGAATTGTCCGCGATGCGACAGGCATTTTGCCCGATAGCGTTCTGGCAGCGCAACGGCAGGCAGACATTATTGGTGAGCTTTTTAAGCACAATACATTTTTCTCTTTTGCCAATGAGTATGCAGGGGATAAAAAAACATTGCCAGAAAAATTTGCCGTTGACAAGCGCGTTTTTGACCAGTTTGTGAACTTTGCCAAGCGCTCGAGATTCACCTATGAAAGCCCTGCATTTCGTAAGCTGACCGAACTGGAAAAAGTGCTCAAAACCACACCCGGTCAGTCGCAAAATCAAGCCGTACTAACACACGTGAACGCCGCAAAAGCGCAGCTTGCGAAAGACCAAACGCAAGAACTTGAAAAGCAACGCGACATTGTGAGCATCGCGTTGTACGAAGAAATTTTGGAACGATTCTATCCGCGCAGCGCCGTGATTGGCAAAATACTTGCTGAGGATGCGGATGTTTCCACTGCTTCGGCAATATTACACAATCCGAAACGCTACAAAACAATACTTAAACAGCCACAATAACGTCTTATTGTGTAGCAAAAATCAAACCATACTATAATCATACACGAAAGCAAAGAGACCGACAGAATGAATATTGAACTTATGATGCTGGGGGGCGCGGGCGAAATCGGCGCAAATTCTTGTTATTTAAACATTGACGGACACGGCATAATTATTGACTCGGGCTTGCATCCACGAAGGCGCGATAGTGACGCACTCCCGCACTTAGAACTATTAGACGAGCGTGCTGTTGACACTTTTGTCCTGACGCACGCGCACACCGACCACTTGGGCGGTCTGCCGTACATTATGAAGAGTCTTCCCCACGCACGGATGATTGCCACGCGCCCCACGCGCGACCTCATCGAAATCATGCTACGCAATACGATCAAACTCCTCAAAATAGACGATACAGCAGGATTACCTTCGGGAGCGCTTGATTACTACGTTCCGGCGATGCTGGATAAGTTTTCGGTTGTCTTCGAGAGTGTTCTGTACAATGAACCTGTGAAGCTAACAAGCGATAGAGCCATTTACAATGGCGCGTCCGGCAAATCAACATCTTCCAGCAGCATCAATCTGACGTTCCACGACGCGGGGCATATTATCGGTTCTGCCGGAGCGCTCTTTGAGGCAGGTGGCGCAGCTATTATGCACACGGGCGATGTGCAATTTTCTCGGCAAGCATTGTTGGCAGGCGCATCTCTGCCAAGACACCATCTCGACTGTTTAATCATTGAGTGTACCAACGGCGCCGACGAGCATCCACGCTCTTACGATGAAGAAAAAGTACGACTCGCAGAATTTATCAATCATATCGTCAACCAAAACGGCTCGGTCATGCTGCCAACCTTTGCGCTTGGCAAAACGCAAGAGGTCTTGAAGGTCGTGTCGAATTTGATGAACGCAGGTAGAATCCCGAAATTGCCCATTTACACTGGTGGCATGAGCAAGCGCATTTCCAAAATTTATGACCGCTATGCCCATTCCGTTCCGCGCGTGGAGCCTGGTTTCCAACTGACTAGTATTCCTCTCACCTACGTCAAATATGAAACAATGATGTCGGCGAAATTTTTCAACGAGCCTTCGATTGTTGTGATTTCAAGCGGGATGCTGAATGAAGGAAGCCCGTCGTATCAACTGGCGCAGCGTTGGCTGGGGATTCGTAATTTCGGTATCGGTGTCATGGGCTATCAGGATTCTTCCACGCCCGGCTATGCACTTCTGCACTCCGAGCGCGATGTGGAGTTTACGATGGCAAATAAGACTGTTACACGTGCTTGCGAACTGGAACGCTTCCGCTTTAGCGCCCATGCGCAACGTAGCGAACTTTTGGACTATATTTTCGAGACGAAACCAAAGCATCTTTTCTTGGTGCACGGTGATCCCGCCGCAACAGCATCCATGAGCGCTGCGGTCAAAGCGAACTTCCCGGATATGAACGTTACCATACCCGGATTAGGCGAGTCCCATCGCTTTGAGATATGATTTGCCTCTACATTTGATTCCTTCACAGGTTCAAAGGGTTGTGCCAGTGAATAAGCGACCCATCAGCACGACGCAAGGGGATCATTCGGCTCGTACCGAAGGTGCTGGCAAACTCAACATCACGACCAAAACCAAGCGAAGTGAGATACTCCGCGTGCCGCGTAGAGGCGAGTGTTTGGGTAAGGCGCGCTTCATTGCGGTAGAGATTGCGAGCGGCGTGGGCTGTGTCGCTCGTGGTGTAAGCATACCCCCCATCAGCAAACTCGGTAGCAAGGGCTTCCAGTAATGCTCCCGCGCACAACGTATCTTCGTAACTAAAATCTCCTTCGCTTCCCGCGCAGAAGGCGCAAATACTCTCAATACGTTGTTCATCTTTGGTATTGTTATTCGCGTCCGTAAGTTGCATCGTGCGTGCCTCATGCAGCACTAGATAACGCATAATGAACATGACTACCGCCTGCATATTTGCAAAAGAGGCGGTAAGGACGAGCGGCGCAGCACTTGCCGCCTGCAATGCTTGTGTGCCGTTCGTTGTCGTGAGAACAAGAATTTTATCCTGAATGATTTCTCGCGTGTATTCAAGCGGCGAGTTACCGAGGTCGAAGCCATCGGGCTTTATTCCACCACGCTCTCCACAAAGCAGCACAGATTTTTCGCCCAAGCGTCCCCGCAATTCTTTTGCTTTAGCCTCGGCATCTTTGATAGTTCCAACGGGCACAATTTCTAAAGCACCATTTTCTAGGGCGACAGCGATGGTTGTGGTGGCACGAAAAACATCAATGACGACCGTGATACTATTGCGCAGCAAAGCGCGATCACGAAGAAGCTGCGGGCTAAGAATAGCGTTTAGGTGAAGCGTCATGAAAGTGCTCAATAACGGTTATTGTTCGTAAGAATCATGGCTCTCGGCATTTTGGCGCTCGTGTGCCATTGCACGAATATGCTGGCGGAAGAGCGGATGATGCGCTAAAACTGCATCAAAGGCTTGTTTTTCGAGTGCATAGACATCACAGTAATCACGAGCACGCACAGTAGCTGTGCGGGGTTGGTCAAGAAGAAGTGCAATTTCACCAAATAAATCGCCCTCTTCCAAAAGTGCAATCGTGCGCTGTTCTGCATCCAGAACCTCAAGCGTACCATTATTGATAAAATACATCGCAGTACCCGGTTCTCCAAGACGGCACACAATATCGCCTGGAGCAAATAGCATCGGACGTAGCTCTTTCGCAATATCACGCAGGGTATTTTCATCGGCATTACCAAAGATGCCGACAGATGAGAGAATATCACGCCGAAGGAACATCATCACCTCAGACCGCAGTCGGGGTGGAAGATAATTCAGCATGACCGATTCGTCCTCGCCAACCTGACGTTCCCAATAGTACGCATAATAATCGCTAATCCGACGCTGAAGAGCGCGAGGAATCTTGCGGGACTGCATAAAAGCGCTTATTTTTTCGGACTGCTGATAATAGCGCTTGCGGTTCGCATCCAGATTTGCCAGCAAATTAGCTATATTGCCCACCACATAGCCATAGGTTACCATTCCAAGCAGCATCACGAAAATCGCATACATCATTTCAGTATTATTTTTAGGCGTGATGTCGCCGTAGCCAACCGTTGCAAGCGTTGTCACCGACCAATAGAGCGCTTTGATGTAGTACTCTTGAAAGGGAACACCAACTGGCGCTCCATGCAAATAAATCCAGCCACACGCCACCCAATGCGCTACGATAAAGAGCCAATACGCCAGAAAAACAAGTCGTAGAACGCTTGCATACTGAAGCGCCGTGCGTTGCCATTCAGTAAAAATGTCGCGTACGCGAATCATTTTTATCAACCGAATCAAAATGAATGCGGAATAGCCGCCAAGCAAAGTAGGAAGCGGTAAAGCCGCTAAAACATCAATAGCTAGACGTCGGCGAATATACTGCTCTATGGGACTTTGGCGGTCGCGTCGGTGGTTGTTCTGGCGGCGACGCAGAGCAACATAAAAATTATATCCGATGTCTAAGATAAACAGCGTCGTAACTGATGTTGCGATAGTGTAAGAAAAAATACTTTGATCAATATTGCGAACCAACCGAAGCGGTATGTACACCGCTCCAAGAGTTACCCCAAGAAGAATCAGTGCACTCCAGAGAATATCAAAGGCACGCTCAAAATATTGTTGTCGAATACTTTTCATGGCAACATCGTTCGCAATATGTGGGTACAAGCAGTGTTAATCGTCATCGCGCTTGTTTTTGCTGCGGAAAAGGAATGAAATCGGAATACCCGTCAAATCAAGGTGTTCGCGGAGCTTATTCTCCAAGAAGCGTTTGTATGCTTCGGGAATAGATTCGGGGAAATTGGAGAAAAAGATGAAGAGTGGTGGCTCAGTTCCGGTTTGCGTGATGTAGTTAATACGCAAATCATGTCCCTTGACGGACGGCGGTGGTGTACGGGAAATATCTTCCAATAATTTGTCGTTGAGTTTTCCGGTGGGGATACGCTGTTTGCGGCGCATTTGAATATCTTTCGCCATTTCGGGAACTTTGGTAATGCGCTGCTTGGAGAGTGCTGAAATAAAGAGAGTTGGCGCATAATCTACGGTTTTCATCTCACTATGAATTTGCTTCGTCAGATTTTCTGCGGTCTTATGGTCTTTTTCGACAGCATCCCATTTATTGATAGCAATGATAATGCCCTTCCGCGCATCTACCACATCATTGATAATCCGTTTGTCCTGCATATCCAAGCCCTGAATGGCATCTACCACCACCACTGCCACATCGCAGCGCTCAATGGCGCGTTGGGTGCGGAAGGTGCTGAACATCTCGACGTTTTCTTGGATGCGGCTTCTGCGGCGGAGTCCTGCGGTATCTATCAGTACAATTTCTTCGCCGTAATACTTCAGAACGCTGTCAATGGCATCGCGGGTCGTGCCGGCAATCGGCGTAACAATAGTGCGCTCGTGTCCCAAAAGCGCATTACACAGGCTTGATTTGCCCACATTTGGTCTCCCTACAATGGCTATTTTTAGGCGCTCGTCCTCTACTTCATCCTCATTAGCAGCAAAAGGTTCGATTGCGCTATCAAGCATTTCGCCAATACTACGCCCCGAAAGTGCCGAAAAACCAAACGGCTCGCCCAAGCCCAACGAGGCAAATTCGTAGGCGTTCATATCATGTTTAGGGTCATCCATTTTATTCACTGCCATCGTTACGTGTTTACCCGACCGAAGCAGCAACCGTGCTATTTCTTCGTCAATGGCGGTAATACCCGTGCGACCATCGCAGACAAAAATAATAGACTGTGCCTCGCTTATAGCCATTGCAGCTTGCTCTCGTATAGCAATATCGAAAAGTTCCTCGCTGTCCGGCACAATTCCGCCTGTATCGACAACCGTAAAAAAGCGCCCCGCCCAATCGGCTTTGCCGTAAATGCGGTCGCGGGTAACACCGGGTTCTGGCGCGTGAATGGCTTCATCGCGTCCAAGAATACGGTTAAAAAGGGTAGATTTACCGACGTTTGGTCGTCCGACAATAGCAATAGTGTTCATTGGGGGGAAATAAAGAGCGCCTTCATTGACGGTAGGCAAAAATAAAAATATACGTGTGGCTTTAACGAGATTCAACGAGAATAGACTTCTAGAAGCCTTACCATATCTCGCACAGCAGCCTCCAAGCCAATAAATGCTGCTCGTGCGATAATTGCGTGACCAATACTAATTTCTTCCAGTTCGGGTATGGTGCATATTTGCTGGACATTGACATAATTTAATCCATGCCCTGCCGTTACCTTCAGCCCCAGCGAAGCCGCATATTCAGACGCTTCACGGAGACGCTTGAGCTCATCAAGCTGTTCTTTGGTGTTGCGAGCATTGGCGTAGGTTCCCGTATGTAATTCGATAATTTCTGCACCGGCTGTGGAAGCAGCGTTTATCTGTTCTTTGGCAGGTTCGATAAAAAAACTGACCGCAATTTCGTTCTGGTGCATTTTTGCGACTACTTCGGTGTAATGATGTAGGTTTTTTGCCACATCTAATCCGCCTTCGGTGGTCAATTCTTCGCGGCGTTCCGGCACAAATGTCACTAAATCAGGCAGGGTATCGATGGCAATGCCGATAATCTCCGGTGTTGCTGCCATTTCGAGATCAAGTTTTGTTTTAACAGTCTCACGAAGCAGCCGTACGTCGCGGTCATTGACGTGCCGACGGTCTTCGCGGAGATGGCAGACGATGCCGACTGCGCCGGAAAGTTCGGCAATGGCAGCAGCAGCTACGGGATCGGGTTCAATACCGCCTCGCGCCTCGCGCAATGTAGCGATGTGGTCTATGTTGACAGCAAGTTGTATCATTACAAGGGCAAAACAAAATGATGACAAAAAGGCGTAGAAGGCGCAAAGATACGACATTTCGCGGCGAAATCCTACTGAGACTTTTGCCTCATACCGAAATGACTTGTGCGTGGGTATGTAGGATATTTCTGCTGATGATATAAAAAAAATTTGCACAGAAATCAGCAAAGCCGTATTTTTGTCGTCTTGATAATATGACATTAACAATGTCTGCTGCGGAGGTGGCGAAATGGCAGACGCACCACTCTAAGGAGGTGGCGCCTTAACGGGCATGCGGGTTCAAGTCCCGCTCTCCGCACAATCTCAACACAAAAAAAACGGCTTCAACCCTTAATGGTCTGAAGCCGTTTTTTCTATATTGCCGCCTCAGACTTCTTGAATGACAATGGATGGCATAGAAAAGCACAAACGTTTCAGCAATGGAATGAAAACACTATTATTGTACCTTAGGTGGTTACGATTTGCATTGCACCGGATAGCTTGTGGATGAGCATTGGGGAGCGCCATGCGAGATAATGCTCAATAAAAAGGTCAATCGCAGAGAAGGATTTATTGGGACTTTAGTTTTACTTGGCAAGTTGGTTTACAGGCGGCATATCGTCATATGCCAAGTCGAAGATAGTAATTTAATCGGAAGCAGATAATCACTGCCAGCGCTGTATATCTGCGGCTCTGCGTTGATGATGCTCTTGAATCATTGCTAGTTTTACTTTGGCAAGTTACGCTAAACCATAGATATTACAGTAGTTTTGATAGTTTTTTGAAGAAAAACAGCTTTTGAAAAAACCTGAAAGAAACGCGCCCTTTCAGGATTCAACCACGAATCTTGAGAAAGGAAATCGCTATGCTTCTTTCAGTGTTTCCTTCGCTCTTTGATGCCCTGCGCCCAGTCTTTATTAGCTCTGCATCATACCCCAGTTTGTTTGCGGAATTCTTGTCGGTATGATGCTCGCACAAGGCGATACGACCTTGACCAATGTCTATCTGTCGCTTACTGCCTTTGCGCCCGATGGGTCAGGCGGCATTGGTCGTTGGAGCAGGTCCTGAGCCGCTCGTGGGAGGTCGAAGATCTCATCGCTCCCTTCATTTTTGCTTCCTACCTTTACCAACGGACGCTTCATTGCCGACGTACCCATACCACCACACAAGACAAACACAAAGCTGCACCTGGCTTCCGCAAGAATCCGCATTACCGCAAAGGCTATGAAAATCAATCCAAGTTTCTCGCCGATAACGATGTGCTGACCGACTCGCATTTGAGCGGATTGTGCCCAAAGGATAGATTGTTCTCTACGACCGTGGCGGCATGATGCCAAAACCATCAATCGTCTTGGTGAGAACTACACCTACATCACCCGACTGAACGCCAATGCCGTGTTTTACAGCGATCCAAAATGCAAACACAAACTCGACATCAAACAAGAACCCAGCGTGGAGCGAAAACGAAAGCGCGAGAATGATCTATCAGACTCACCACATCTACACCGCAGAGGGGTCAAAAAACTCGTCTTGGTCGTTGCCGAGTGGTTTTATCATCGTCCCAAGCGTCGCTGGCGCTTCGTGTTCTATCTGTGTACCAATACCGATATGCCGTACAAACGGGTGATTAAAGACTATACCTTTCGCCGGCAGATTAAAACCACGCACAGCGACAGCAACCTCTTTACCGGATTTGAAGATTGCTGCCTTCGTTCCGAGAAGGGTATCGAAGCCTGAGGCAATGCCTCAGATGTCGTCTTTCGCTGATGGCAACCGGTATTCTGGAATATCTTCGTTGGAAACTGGCGCACTCATTTGATGTCAGGCACACCACCACCGGAGTCCTTGAGACCTTGCGGATGCACTGGTATCATCCGAGAAATCTCGCCAGAGGCTGGATATGCTGCTGCCTCCGTCGTTGCTTGCTTCGTGGGCAACATGCCCCCGAAACTTCTGGGGCAGACTTTTTACAAAGAACGTTCTTGAGCCGCGTGCTACCTAAAAAGAACTGTCAAAACTACTGTACGATGTGTAGCGTTTTGGTAATATGATTTTTCACCCAAAAACGTGTATTATTGCAGCGAAAATTCACCAAGCAGTATTCGCAAAAACGATTTGTTCCATAACGCAATAAGACTATGTTCCAAGCGCAACCCATTTCCCGGCATGAATTAGTACGGACAGCAATGACCGCCACGCTTGATGCACTGCGTCCTGCACGGCGACGAAAGCCTACCCGAACACCACGTCTCGATCTACGCAGCAATACGACTGTGCCCTCATTTCTGCCACCACCATTTCCCTCACTCCCGCCTCTTTCCCCTTCTTCAGCTCTAGCATCGCCATCAATAAGTATAGAATGGATTGGTCATGCAACCATGCTTCTCAACATCGCGGGCAAATGGGTATTGACTGATCCTGTGCTCTCGGAGCGCGTCGGGATAGATATTTGCGGGAAAATTATTGGTATAGAGCGTTACACAAAGCCTGCCCGAGCACTTGAAGATTTACCCAGACCTGATATTATCTTGCTTTCCCACGCACACCTTGACCATACAGACGTACCAACACTGCGGCGTTTTGCCTCACGCTACTCTGAAGAAATTCATATCGTCACGGCAAAAAATACCCGCGATGTACTGGATAATTTGGCGTGGAAGTCCATTACCGAATTGGATTGGGAAGAAGAACTTTGGCTGGAGGGGATAAAAATATGCGGGCTTGAAACCCGCCACAACGGCTGGCGTTTGCCATGGGAGCGCGATAGAGCGGGAGGATACACGGATTCGGGGCGGAGCTACAACGGATATTTGCTTGCAGGCGGTGGGAAAACGGTAGTATTTGGTGGTGATACTGCTTATACACCCCATTTTTCTTCGCTTCGGAATGAAGGTGTTGATGTAGCAATTATGCCCATTGGTGCATATCACGGCTACGAATCGCTCCACTGCACGCCAGAGCAAGCGCTCCAAATGGCAAGCGAAATGCGAGCAGAGTACTTCATCCCGATGCACTGCTCCACCTTCGACCAAAGCGATGAAGAGCCGCACGAGCCTCTCCAGCGCTTATTCGGAGCAGCGCACCGGCATGAAAGCAAAATTGCTCTTAATCGTATTGGCGAATGCTTTATTGTGTAAGACGAGCATTTTTCCATCAACAAAAAACAAGGGCAACCGCTTGATGCGATTGCCCTTGAAGTATTGCTCTCGAATGAGAACAGACAAATTACTTGAGAGTAACTTTTGCGCCTGCTTCTTCGAGTTTCTTTTTCATGCTGTCTGCTTCTTCTTTGGTTGCAGCTTCTTTAACGACTTTCGGTGCACCGTCAACCAAGTCTTTTGCTTCTTTCAAGCCAAGACCCGTGAGTTCACGGACAACTTTGATAACGTTCAATTTGCTTGCGCCACCATCGGTAAGCTCAACGTCAAATTCGGTTTTTTCTTCTGCGGCAACAGCAGCACCGGCAGCAGCCGGCATTGCGCCCATCATCATGGGAGCAGCAGCTGTTACGCCGAATTTATCTTCAAGAGCTTTTTTAAGGTCAGCAGCTTCCATAAGGGAAAGGCTGCTAATATCTTCTACGAGTTTTGCTACTTTGTCAGACATTGCTAATAACTCCAAAAAAATGAAAAATGTTTTGTTCGTAATAAATGCCCCGCTTTTTAGCAGAACAAGTTGTAAGCGGTTAGACCGCGCTTATGTCAAGAGTGAAAATGAAATTGTCAGCGCCAAAAAAAGCACGTATTATTTTCCCTGCTTTTTTGCAACTTCTTCAACGAGGGATGCTACATCACGCATAACGGCGTTGATAGCACCTACGATACCGGATATCGGGGCATGGATACTGCCGACGATACCTGCAATCATATCCTCACGTGTCGGAAGTTCGGACACAGTTTTCAATTGCGAGCCATCAAAGGATTGACCTTCGATGATAGCAATTTTGAGTTCCGGGCGTTTGTCTTTCTCGAAATACTTCCGAATGACTTTTGCCGGAGCAATAGGGTCATCATACGCAAACACAATTGCCGTATTGCCCTTGAGGGCTGTATCGGAAACGGTGAATTTTCCGTCTTCTTTGAGAGCAAGGCGGATAAGCGTATTTTTTGCCAATTTCATTTCAGCATTGACTTTGCGGAATTCCCGACGGAGTTCGCCAGATTGCGCTACGGTCATACCACCCGGATTCACAAGGTACAAGGACTTTGTGTTTTCGAGTTGGCGGACAAGTCCGGCAACAATCTCGCGTTTTTTCTCTTTGGTAACCATGCTGAATTATGGATTAAAAATGCGTGGTCGAAATATGAGATAAGAGTTGTGATGTCCGTTACAGCGTTCATCACGAGTGCGTAAGCAAATTAAAAATTCTGTATCGCTAATGGAATACCCGTTTGGAACAGGCGCACTCACATCAGCAAGAACGAATTACCCTTGAATAGCCAAGAGTTCGGTTTCGGAGATAGCAACGCCTGGACCCATCGTGGAAGAAAGGTGTACGCTTTTCACATACTTGCCTTTTGCGGTTGAGGGTTTTGCGCGAATGATGCTTGCGTAGAAGGTACGGAAGTTATCTTCAAGTTTAGCGGGGTCGAAGGATGCTTTACCAATGCCCGCATGAATATTTCCGGCTTTATCAACACGGAATTCAATTTTACCGGCTTTCACTTCACGAACTGCCTTCGCAACGTCTGTGGTAACGGTGCCGCTTTTGGGGTTTGGCATAAGACCACGCGGACCAAGGATTTTACCCAAACGCCCGAGCTGCCCCATCACGTCCGGTGTAGCGATGATAATATCGGTATCTGTCCAACCACCTTGAATTTTCTCGAGATAATCTTCAAAGCCGGCGTAATCAGCACCTGCAGCGAGAGCTTCTTTATCAAGAGGAGATTTAGCGATAACAAGTACGCGAACTGTTTTCCCTGTACCGTGTGGCAGTGCCACTGTACCGCGC
This sequence comes from Ignavibacteria bacterium, assembly GCA_014654705.1. GTDB lineage: Bacteria > Bacteroidota > Ignavibacteria > Kapaibacteriales > UBA4661 > PH2015. Next base: position 31,765 of record JACVZY010000095.1, on the reverse strand, counting down.
ACTACTTGGTCTGCTTTGCGGGGGTCAACGCCCAGCTGCATAGCAATATCGAACGATTCATCGAATTTTGCTGTTGCGTTTTTCTTTACAAGAGCGATTGCTTCGGCAATGGTATATTCTTTATCAGGGGTAATGCTTTTGAACGCAGCATTAAAGCGTTTACTGTGGCGTTTCATAGTGTAACGTCAGAAACAAGGTGTATAAATGCGGTACAAACGGGCGTTCTGACTGCCCTTCCGCGTTAAATTTTCAGATACAAAGGCGAGTGTTTGCAATACTTTTAACAATACAATGCAGAGCGAACCACTCAACATTGGGTGTGCTGCTTAGCCGTCAACGGTAACACCGAGACTTTTCGCAGTGCCAATAATCATTTGCATTGCAGATTCGATGCTATCGCAGTTAAGGTCAGCCATTTTGAGTTTCGCAACCTCTTCTACCTGTTTCATCGTCATAGAACCAACTTTATTGCGGTTCGGTTCTGCTGAGCCTTTAGGTAGTTTGATAGCAGCTTTGATAAGTTCAGCAGCCGGTGGCGACTTGAGTTCAAAGGTGAACGTCTTATCGCTGTAAAATGTAATAACTGCCGGAATAACTTGACCGGCTTGTTTTTGGGTCTTTGCATTGAATTGTTTAACGAATTCCATACCGCTTAGACCGCGCTGACCGAAGGCGGGACCAACTGGCGGAGCCATTGTTGCTTGACCGCCGGGAAGTTGCAGCTTAAATGCGCCTGCTACTTTTTTTGCCATTGCTGATACCTAGTGAAAAAGTGAGATATTGATGTTTTATGGTATTTATGCTTCAATTTCAATCTGGCTAAAGTCCAATTCTACGGGTGTTTTGCGTCCCAAGATGCCGACCTCTACTTTGAGTTTCTGCTTTTCGTTATTCACTTCCTTGACCGTCCCAGAAAAACCGGTAAATGGTCCGGCAATTACTTTTACGGGGTCGCCCTCAGCGAAATGTGTTTCTGCTACGGCAATATTTTTACGCTCTTCTACACGTCCCAAGATGCGGTCAACCTCATCGTCACGGAGTGGATCAGGCTCGGGCTTCGTGCCGAGAAAACCCAGCATAGACGGTGTATTAGAAATCACGTCTTTGACGCGATTGTCTAATACGGCTTTGATAATGATATAGCCTGGAAGAAAATTTCGTGTCCGCTTATATTTTTTGCCATTCCGATTCTCATAGACAGACTCTTGAGGCACTAAAATCTCGGTGAAGCGGTCTTGAATTTGAAGGCGGTTAATCTCAGCCAAAAGCGCCTTACGAACACGCTCTTCGTGACCGGAGAACGTGCGCAATGCGTACCATTTCAGTTCGTTGCCCATTGCTCTTGTGCGCCTTAAGAATAAAGATAAAACAAAGACAGTTGGTTAACCGAAGAGTATCGACACAGGGGAGGGGTGAAGATTTTTGGGAAATTTATTGTAGAAGTCCCTAAAATTTCCCTAGAAAAGGCTACCCATCCCAAGCGTCATGAGCGTGTCCACGAGATAAACAGCAACGGCAACCACAAGACACGTTACGATGACAACGGTTGTCGCTTCACGAAGCTGCTCGCGCGTGGGCCAAGCGACTTTGTTCATTTCTTTGCGAACATCTTCAACGAATTTTTTGATGCTTTCAATCATAGCAAATGTCAAACGAAGTGATAAAATTGTTTGCACGGGCGGCAGGAATCGAACCCGCAACCTACGGTTTTGGAGACCGCCACTCTACCAGTTGAGCTACGCCCGTGTATATGCTGACTATCCGAAAGAACGTTCTGCTGTCCTAATGACAAAGCAGCACAGACGTTTCTGCCTGTGCTTACCTGTAAGAAAGACTGCATGGAGCTGATGAGCAGGATTGAACTGCCGACCTCATCCTTACCAAGGATGTGCTCTACCATCTGAGCTACATCAGCGTTATAGTTTTCCAAGTCTTTCATTCGCAACCGAACTATTCCGCAGTCTCAATTTTGAGCGGGAAACGGGATTTGAACCCGCGACCTTCAGCTTGGGAAGCTGCGACTCTACCACTGAGTTATTCCCGCATTGCTGCCAAGAGTGTGGAAGATGAACGAGCGAAAATGAACGTGAGCGGGAGACGGGACTCGAACCCGCGACCAACAGCTTGGAAGGCTGTGACTCTACCAACTGAGTTACTCCCGCAATCGCCTCGTGGTATTACATTTTTCGCGCCGACAGCAGAAGTGCTGTCATCTGTGGGTAGGGAAGGAGTCGAACCTCCGAAGGCGTAAGCCAGCAGATTTACAGTCTGCCCCATTTGGCCACTCTGGTACCTACCCAAAACGTAAAATTGTCAGCCGAAAATGTCTATTGGAAAAGAGCAGTAGCAGCGTAAATGTAATAGCCTACAAAAATAGAACACTTTTCTGAAAAGTCCAAAATATTTTTTTGCGTAGAGTTTTCTTTAGGTACATTCAAATTCGCCCCAAGCGGCGTGGGAGTTCATTATGTGCTTATTTCTTTGCACATATACATTTTGACCAAACCAATATTTTGCAGAACTCCGCTTTGCAAAAGACTACGATGCAGCAGAGCGATTATTCATTGCACGATTACGAAAGGTTGGGCTGGCAGATTTGCGAATAGCCTTGCGCATTTCGGCTGTTTGCAGGATTTCGGCAGGATATATTTCAATGACCTTACGCTTTTTGTCCCGTAGGATGCTCAGGTACTGAACGCTATCAATTGTGTCCGCCGTAAGCCGCGCAAAAAGGTCATCTGCGCTTTCAATAGGGTGACTATTAAAGGAAATCAAGATATCGCCTTGCTGCAAGCCCGACTCCGCCGCAGGGCTTTTCGGCTCAATTGTCAGCACATACAGCGCCCGACGATGGGAAAGATTGTGAAATTGAATGAGACGCTTATGCAATTCCACTTGCTGTGTGCCAATACCAACATAGGCACGCCTGACTTTACCATCCTTGATAAGCTGCGGAATAACGTGCTTGGCAGTATTGATGCTCACGGCGAAGGATAAATTCTGAGCACCCTGAATAATAGCCGTGTTCACGCCAATAACCGAACCCGAGCCATCAATCATAGGACCACCGGAGTTGCCCGGATTAAGCGCTGCATCGGTTTGGATAACATTATCAATAAGCCGCCCCGTATATGCTCGCATACTGCGCCCCAATGAAGAAATGATACCGGATGTAACGGTATATTGGAATCCAAGTGGATTGCCAATTGCAATGGCAAGTTGCCCGATTTTGAGAGATTCCGAGTCCCCCAACGTCACAGGCGAATAATCACGTGCATATGTCTTGAGGAGCGCTAAATCTGTATCTGGGTCATCGCCAATGATGCTCGCTTCTTCCTCTGCACCATCGTGAAGCGTGAGCATAATCTTGTCAGCACGCTGCACAACATGGCTATTGGTCAGTACGTAACCGTCAGACGAGAAAATAAAGCCTGAGCCCGTGCCGCCTTGCGACATTTTACCATTCTGCCGCGTGAGAATATCAATTTTCACCACGCCCTTAGATGCTCGCTCTAGAGCCGAGGTAATGATTTGTGAGTAAGCATCCATAACCCAAAGGAATTGAGGGTGATAAAAAAAGAGGAGAGGTGCGAAGAAGTGCGGAAGGGTTCTTCAGGCTCAGCGCTCAATGCGCTTTCGCAAGAGTCGTAAACGAGTACGGATAAGGGTTTTCAGCATCGGACGCACAATCAGTGCGCTCAATCTCATGCCATTGTTTCGGGTCAAAACGCGGGAAATGCGTATCGCCTTCAAAGTCGGCGTGTATCCACGTAAGGTAGATTTTATCTGCTTTCTGTAAGCCTTCGGTGAATAAATTCTCACCACCAATGATAAAGACCTCTGTTTCACCATTCTGGCGAGCAAGAGCCAGCGCTTCATCGAGGCTATGAGCAATACAAACACCGTTAGCTTGATATGACGCCTGGCGCGTAACGACAATGTTTGTACGCCCTTGAAGCGGCTTACCGATGTCTTCAAATGACTTGCGCCCCATGATAACATGATGACCGCGAGTGGTCTTCATAAAAAAGTGCATATCGGTTGGCATTTCCCACGGTAGGCTATTGCCCGCTCCAATGGTGTAGTTACGGGCAACGGCGGCTATCATAGAAATTATCATGCTCTTACTGAATTATCATGCTTTTACTTACACGGTAGCCAGAACTTCCGAAGCGAAGCCACAGTTTTTATGCGCACCGTCGCAGAAAGGCTTATTCGCACTTTCTCCGCAGCGACAAAGTGAGATGGCAGGCTTGCCCTGTAAATCGAATTTATTGCCGGCGCCATCGAATAACTCAAACTCGCCTTCGACTCTGATGGAGCCGTTATTTTTTATTGTGATTTGTGTTGCCATTGTCCAGTCTTTTCGGTGTGTTTGTCAAAATAATGAGTTGGTGCGGGAGTGTGCCTAGAAACCGTTAGTTCAGCGAGAACGAAGGCATACCAAGACTTTGCTGTGGAACGGCTCGCTCGTGGAACATGAGTTCACGGGTTTCTTCAATGCGCATATACTTGTGGAGCGGCATTGCTGTCACAAGACTTTCAACTTCATGCTCGTTTTCAGCATTAATCGTCATCCAAAGCGTTTTTCTATCACTCGACACCGCATAACTGACAAGGCGGTTGCTCTGCATAAGGATATTCACTTGCGCACGCTGTAGAGGAATAAGTTTCATAAATTCCTCGCTAAAGTCTCCAAGCGCGATATTAACCATATACGATTTCATTGGTATTTCCTTTTTATTAAATTTAGATGTTTACTGTCGTTGATATTGAGGTACAGACGAAAAAATAAAAAATATGTTGCAACACAAACTAGAGATATACCCTACCAGACCAATGCGAAAGTACTTCTTCGCTAAGGAACTGCGCGGGTAAGATATCACATATCAATCCGAAGTTCCTTGCAGTTGCCATCGGAAAGTTTTTCGCAAATTTCAGCAAGCATCATACTTTCAGCACGGCTTACCTTACAAGAAATTTCGTCCCACACCGCATTAAAGCGAGGGGCTGCATTATTCAGCAAGTCCAAACCTTTCGGCGTGATGCGCGCAATCGAAAGCCGCTTATCATGCTCAGAACGTATGCGCTCTACCAAGCCTTGTTGCTCCAGTCGGTCGAGAAGTCGCGTAGTATCAGGCGCACGCTCTATCATTCGCACCATAATTTCGCAGCGGGGGTGCCCGCCCGGATATGCACCTTTCAAAATACGCAAAATATTGTATTGCGTGTGCGTAATACCGTTTTCTGCACACACTTTATCGAAGCGCTGGCGCAGGTAATCGGTTGCAACAAACAAATTTACAATCGCCTCGACAGTAATATTTTCTGTCTGCGATGAGGAACGCAGTTGCTCTTGAAGTGTTGTATTCATATCGCAAATTTATGACAAAAAAATGTGTGGTGCAACACATTTTTACCGCCAACAAGATTTCTCTTTCTCATCTGTTCTAACGAATGAAAATTCGATTTATTTGGTATATTGCGGGGCTAATTCTTTACATTTGTCCATCCATTGCTCAATCGCTGTATCAATGCTTATTCGCACAACAACGATAGCTGGTTTATTGTTGGTAGTAATACTTCTGCCACTATTTGCGGTCAATCCCGAACGAGGGTATAAAGCAAAACCCGATAAATACGGTATTGAATTCCGCGAAAGCGGCATAAAAACGCCCGATGCAGCACTTATTAACACATGGACGTTTGAACCGCAAAACGCAGCAAAAATCGGTACAACCATAATTCTTGCCGGAGGTGATGCGGGCAATATGAGTTATTTTATCTCCTACGCCGATGGTCTGCGAAAACATGGTTTTCGCGTCGTGACTTTTGACTATCGTGGGTTTGGAGAAAGTTCTGATTTCAGCACATCACGCGAAGTTTTGTATTATGATGAATTTACAACCGACCTGCAATCCGTCATTGGCAGCGTAAAAATTCTTTACCCAACAGATAAAATTGGCGTTCTTGGCTTTTCGATGGGAACAATTATAGCGTTTCAGTCAGTCAAGCCTTCACTTGATTTTATCGCCGCCGACAGCCCCGTTGCGAATGTGCGGCAAACGGTAGAGCGCTGGTCGGCAAAAGGTAAAACTCTGCGTTATCCATCAAGTGGCAAATCGCTGGAGCAAACAATACAAGGTATTACGATTCCAATCATCGTTTTTGCTGGCAAAACTGACACTTTCACTCCTTTAGACGAGGCAAAATCAATCGTCAAAGGCTACGAAGCAAAGCGGCGTTTAGTAGAATATCTGGGCAGACACTTAGAGGGTTGGAAACTTGGCGAAACATACTTTTCAACCTTGAAAAATTTTGTACAGCAATATTGCTCCAAATGACCAACGAGCAACAACAAACACACATCACTCCCAAGTGATACAACACACGATACTGCACTAACCAACAAGGCTTCAATAATTCGCACTATGGCAAAAAAAGCACTTATCACCGGTATCACCGGACAAGACGGTTCCTACTTAGCAGAATTTTTGTTGGAAAAAGGTTATGAAGTTCATGGCATTATTCGCCGTGCTTCCACCTTCAATACCTCACGGATTGACCACATCTACAATGACCCGCACACCGCAGGAATACGTCTCTTTCTCCACTACGGCGACCTCTCGGATTCATCAAACTTGAGCCGCCTGATTGAAAAAGTTGCACCGGACGAAATCTATCACTTAGGCGCACAAAGCCATGTCCGCGTTAGCTTCGACACCCCCGAATATACGGGTGATGTTACGGGGCTAGGCACGCTACGCCTTCTGGACGCTATTCGTGAAACGGGCGTGAAAGCAAAATTTTACCAAGCCTCCTCAAGCGAAATGTATGGATTGGTACAGGCTGTTCCGCAAAATGAAACTACGCCGTTCTACCCGCGCAGCCCCTACGCTGCCGCAAAGGTGTATGCGTATTGGCTGACGGTGAATTACCGCGAGTCGTATAATATGTTTGCCTGTAATGGAATTTTGTTCAATCACGAATCCCCGCGCCGTGGCGAAACCTTTGTTACTCGCAAGATTACACGTGCTATCGCCCGCATCAAAGCAGGTTTGCAGGATGCACTTTACCTTGGCAATCTTGATGCTAAGCGCGATTGGGGCTATGCAAAAGAATACGTGGAAGCAATGTGGATGATGCTTCAGCAGCCCGATGCAGACGATTATGTAATTGCCACCGGCGAAACGCACTCCGTCCGTGAATTTCTCGAAGAATCTTTTACCTACGCGGGTTTGGATTGGGAAAAGCACGTTAAAATTGACCCGCGCTATTTCCGTCCCGCCGAAGTAGATTTGCTTATTGGTGACGCTTCCAAGGCACAAAAAGCGTTTGGCTGGCAGGCGAAAACTTCCTTCAAAGACCTTGTACGCATCATGGTTGATGCGGACGTTGAGCTGTTAAGCCAGCAACTCAGTGGAAAAATAGCACGCGAATCGGAAGTGTAACTCTTTTGGCGCGAATAACACAACTTTAGTGCATATTCGCAGACTTTTGGACATTTAGATAAACCCTTGTTCCTATCCTTTTCAGGAGGCTGTAATGCGCTTCATTGCTTGCTTGACACTATTGTTGACATTTTTTGTTGCCGATGCTGCCCTCGCACAACGCCGGAGCAGTTTTGGCGGCTCGCGGTCTTCATCGCCGTCGCGGTCATATTCCTCACCCTCGAAATCATATTCCTCGCCGACACCTTCGTCGCGCCCGTCGTCAAGTTTTGGCGGTTCTCGCTCCAGTGGCTCATCATATTCACCACCGCCACGCTCTTCTTCACCGTCTTCCTCCGGCGGTGCGTTTGGCGGGTCACGCTCCAGTGGCTCAGGTTCGGTTTTTGGCGGGTCACGCTCGTCTTCGCCTTCCTCGGTAAGCCGCTCATCGGGCAGTTCCGCTGCAAAAAGCTATGGTATCCCGCGCAAAGAGACCTACGGTGGACAAACGTATTCCTACAAAGGCAGCTCCAACGCCGTTGGCTATAGCCGTTCAAGCGCCATGATTCCGCGCAACTACAACTACTCCTACAACGACGTTTATAACCGCCGCAACAGCTACTATTCGGGTATGGGCTACGTTGCTCCGTCGTATATCGGCTACACAAGCCCCAGTTACGGGATGTTTAGCACGCTTTTTATGCTTTCGGCGCTTCAGAATTTGCAAGCACAGCAGAATGCGATGTTTTACTACAATCATTGGAATACGCCTAGCATGATGGCATATCGAACCGATATGCAAACAGCAGCCCAATCCGACCCACAAGCAGCACAGCGACTTCGCGAATTGGAAGCCCGCGTCGCTCAGCTTGAACGCGAAAAAGGTGGCGTACGCGATACAACCTATATGCCTGCCGGAGTTGATTCGACCGTTGTTTTGAGCAATGAAGCACTCGGCGTAAAAGATAAAACCGAAGAAGACCGCATTAAAGCAGAAGAAGAACTCCGTGAACGCCAAGAACGTGAAAAAAGCAAATCCAGCGGAAACGGCTTTATTTGGTTTGTAGTCATTGCCGGCGGTGCCGGAACGTGGTGGTTCTTGCGTCGCCGCAAGCGTCAACGCGAAGAATCCGGTGGCGGCGGCAGTTTTAGCTAAATGCTCTTGAGCTACCATGAACTCGAAAGATTTCGAGTGGTGAATACTCAATTCCGCGCGTTGACCTTCAAAACCTATCAATCAAAATTCAAAAACGTGAATAATCCGTGTGTTCTATCAATAGTTTCATAACTTTTTCCATTTAGAGAGGAGACGGGTAATGGCAAACCTTACCGCTCGAAAAAATCTAGCTGAACTCATCAAGACCGCAAACGCCTCGCATGAGGGTGGACTGAAGCGTTCGTTGGGTGCAGTAAACCTTATTTTGCTGGGTATCGGTGCAATTATCGGTGCTGGTATATTTGTGTTGACGGGTGAAGTGGCTTCGCAGTATGCGGGTCCGGCAATTACCATTTCGTTTGTCATCGCAGCATTTGCCTGCGCTTGCGCCGGATTGTGCTATGCAGAACTTGCATCCATGATACCGGTCGCGGGAAGTGTGTACACATACTCATACGCGACGGTGGGCGAGTTCTTTGCTTGGATTATCGGCTGGGACTTGATTATCGAATATCTTTTTGCTGCTTCCACAGTATCGGTGGGTTGGTCGGGATATATCGTGAGTTTCCTCAAACCTTTGGGGATTGTCATTCCGCCTGCTCTGACGAGCGCTCCTTTTGCCTACGACGATGTATTGCGCTTTCATACAACAGGTGCGATTGTCAACTTACCCGCAATGGCTATCGTCGCTATTGTAACGACAATTCTTGTTATCGGTGTTCAAGAATCTGCGCGTTTTAACAATATCATTGTTGCTATCAAAACAACGGCAATTCTTATGTTCCTTATTGCCGGCGTATCGTATGTGAATACGGCAAATTGGGTACCGTTCATACCCGAAAACAAGGGTACGCTTGACAATGGTTTGTGGTCATTTTTGACCTCAAGCGACTTCGGGCATTTCGGTTATACAGGTATTTTCCGTGGAGCAGCGGTAATTTTCTTCGCCTACATCGGTTTTGACGCCGTTTCGACGGCTGCGCAAGAGGCGAAAAATCCACAGCGCGATTTGCCAATCGGCATTTTAGGATCATTGATCATTTGTACAATTCTCTACATTGCCGTCGGGCTTGTATTGACCGGTATTGTACCGTTTCCGCAATTGGCAGTTCCTGACCCGATTGCCGTTGGTATTGATGCAACAGGCTTAACATGGCTTTCGCCAATTATCAAACTTGGCGCTATTGCAGGCTTGAGTTCGGTTGTGCTGGTCATGCTCTTGGGACAACCACGTATTTTCTTTTCTATGGCAAACGATGGCTTGCTCCCTCCCGCATTCTCAAAAGTGCATCCGAAATTCAAAACACCGTATATTTCGACTATTATCACCGGTGGCGTTGCAATGCTACTTGCTGCAGTCTTCCCGATTGGTATTTTGTCTAAATTGGTTTCGCTCGGCACACTTCTTGCGTTTGCAATGGTTTGCTTGGCGGTCATTATTCTCCGCCGTACCCACTCCACAATGGATCGCCCCTTCAAGACACCATTCTCACCGTACATCCCTGTTGCGGGTATTATTGCTTGCCTTGGCTGTATGGCATTTGTGAATAGCTTTGCGTGGGTACTTCTCATTGGGTGGATGGTTATTGGTATTGCAGTGTATTTCTTCTATGGAGCAAAACATAGCAAAATCCAAAATGAACCGAGCAAGAACTAACATAATCTTCTCTCTGTTTCTGTATTATTTCTGAATTGCACAATCAATTCATCTGCCGGAAGCCAGCGATAAAGCGTCTTCCGGCAGATTTTTTTTACAAGCTATGCCTCAACGCGGAACTATTCATGCTGATTTGCACACGCACACTACTGCCTCCGATGGCTCTCTTGCGCCAAATGCCCTCGTGCAGCGTGCCTTTGAGCGTGGCGTGAAAGCCATTGCCATTACCGACCATGACACCGTAGCGGGTGTAGAAGAAGCCCGCGCTGCTGCTAAAGAGCGCAAAATGTGGTTTACAAGCGGCATTGAAATAAGTGCAACCTTGGAAGGGCGAGAAATTCACATCCTCGGCTATGCTGTGGACACAAGCAACCATGCTCTTTTGGACTATGCCCATCGTGCACGCACCTATCGCAATGAACGTGCGGAGCGTATTATTGCTCGGCTGCGCGAACTTGGCATTAAAAAATTAACGATACGCGATGTCCGCGAAATCGCGGGCGAAGGCGTTATCGGACGACAGCATATTGCGCTGGCGATGCAAAAAAGAGGAATCGTGCGCACCACTCGCGAGGCATTCGATAAATACTTGGCAGATGATGCCATTGCGTTTAGTGCTAAATGGGAATTTCCCGTGAAAGATGCTATTCAGCTTATTCATGATGCGGGCGGCGTGGCTGTCGTGGCACATCCGGCAAAAGTCATCTCGGGAGAGCAATTCGAGACCATGCTGGAAGCAGGTTTGGATGGCGTGGAGTTGCATCATCCTTCGCATGACACCGACGTTTGCCGCTTGTATGCGCTGCTCGCCGAACAGTACGGTTTGCTCACGACCGGCGGCTCGGATTTTCATGGCGGCAATAAGCGCGACGGCAGCAATATCGGGCGCTACGGCTTGATGAAAGATGATTTTACCAACTTTGCCAGTGAACTCACAAAACGCAGCGCAACGCATAACCGCGCAATGAAGCCCACTCTGGGAATGCTCGGATTTCGAGGATAAACTTTTTTACACTGATTACCATCATTGACCTTTACCATGCTGAACCGCTTTTCTACCAAAACCCGCATCCTCATCACCTGCCCGAAGCGCATCACACCCTATCTTCGCGCCGAGACAGAAGCATTGGGCTTCACCGTGCTGGAAGAAGCACCGGCGGGCATTACTACCGAAGGAACCTTTGCTGACGCAATGCGGCTGAATTTGCACATTCGCACGGGGCACCGGGTTCTTTTTCAGATACAAAAATTTTATCTTCATTCGCCGGACGACCTCTACAAAAGCCTGATGACGATTGATTGGGAAGCCATTATCCCCGACGACGGTTACCTGAGCGTAATTTCAGCAGTGGATACCGAAAGCATCAATAACAGCCTTTTTGCTAACGTAAAATGTAAAGACGCGATTGTTGACCGCATCCGCAAAAAACGTGGCAAACGCCCTGATTCCGGCTCCGATACAAGTCGCGCGGTGGTGTTTCTTTACTGGAAAGACCGTGAATGTTACATTTATCTCGACACGTCGGGTGAACCACTCTCGCAGCGCGGCTACCGAACGATGCCGTGGAAAGCGCCAATGCGCGAAAGCCTTGCGGCAGCGGCAGTAATGGCGACACGCTGGGATAAATCATCTGCCTTTGTGAACCCAATGTGCGGAAGCGGTACGTTAGCTATCGAAGCTGCGCACGTTGCTCTGGGACAAGCGCCGGGACTTTTGCGCGAGAACTTCGGTTTTATGCACATTCTGGGGTATGACCACCAAGCACGAAAAACGTGGAAAACACTTCAAGACAAAGCCCGTGCTGCTGTGCGTACCGAACTTTCTTTTCCCATTATTGCCAGCGACATCAGTGAGGAAGCGGTGCAGGCGGCACAGCACAATGCACGGGCGGCGGGAGTGGAGCAGTTTATTACATTTGAAGTATGTGAGTTTGCCCAAACGACGCTACCGGAGCCACTTGCAGAGACGAAACCGGTGGTCGTGCTGAATCCCGAATACGGCTTGCGTCTTGGCGATGAGACCGAACTTGAAGCCACATACAAAGCCATTGGTGACTTTTTCAAACAGCGCTGTTCGGGCTTTACGGGCTACATTTTCACAGGAAATATGGAGCTGGCAAAAAAAATCGGCTTAAAAGCAAAACGCCGCATAGAGTTTTACAATGCTGATGTGGATTGCCGTTTGCTGGAGTATGAACTCTATGCGGGTTCGCGACGCGTCCGCGACGATGAAGTTATTCCGACAGAAAGCACTCCCGAAGAACCTGTTTCCCAAGAAAGCCTTTCCTAATCGTTGGAAGATTCGTATTTTCGCCATTGTACAATTACTCTTTCACATCCTAATCGGCACAGAATGATTACCAGCATGACCGGCTTCGGCACAGGCGAAGCAACCAGTAACGGCGTAAGCGTCAGCGTGGAAGCACGCAGTTTGAATAGCCGTTTTTTGGAGATTTTCTCGAATCTTCCCAAGAAATTTTATTTCAAAGATTTTGAAATGCGCGAGATTGTCAAAGGCAAACTCTCACGCGGCAAAGTCAACATCGTCATTTCGATAGAGTACGGTCCGGGCGCAGAATCTACGCCTGTCAAGGCTAATCTTGACCTCGCCGAGGCATATTACAATGAACTTCAAGAAGTCCGCAAGCGGCTTAAAATCAAGGACGCTGTTCGCCTTGAGGACATTGCCCGCTTTACCGATATTTTCAAAAGCAACGACTCCGACGATAGCGGCGAAAAAGAGTGGCTCCTTATCGCCAAAGCGCTCACGATGGCACTGGACAAGCTGAACATCATGCGTCAGCAAGAAGGGCGCGAACTCAGCCGCGATCTGCACAACGTGATGAAGAATATCGAAAAGAACGTGGACAAAATCGAAAAACTGGCACAAGAACGCATCCCGCAAGAACGCCAGCGTTTGCGCGAAAAAGTGGCAAAAATCTTTGAGAGCGATGAAATTGATATGCAGCGCCTCGAAATGGAAATCGTGCTGCTTGCCGATAAATACGACATTTCGGAAGAATGTGTTCGTATGCGCAGCCACATCAAATTCTTCTACGAAGCGCTGAAAGACAAAGACCAAGCGGGTCGCAAAATCAACTTCCTGCTGCAAGAAATGAACCGCGAAATCAACACGATGGGTTCAAAAGCAAATGACGCAACGATTGCACAAGTAGTAGTCGGTGCAAAGGAAGATTTGGAGCGCCTCCGTGAGCAGATTCAGAATGTAGAGTAAAATTTAGCAACATTAACTAGACATTATACGGATTAGCTATTCTGATACGGTAAACAGCTTAAAGAGTGCATAAAATCTAGCTTTCGCGGCACAGGCATTCTGGTCTGTGCGAAATGACCGCAGCGCCGCATCAATGCTTGCACAGGCAGGTGAGCGCGGTGCTCAGTCTGTGCCGCCGAAGCCAGTAATATATTTCATCTGTATAATATCTACTATATGTTTGCACGATTCTTGCATATTGCCGCCCTTTGTTTCACAGCAGTATTTTGTATTGCCTGTGATATACTTAGTCCTCCACAACGCACATTAGATATTTCTCCCTATTTTCCCTCAAACACAACTGCTCAATGGGAATATAGGTGGAAATCTTCGTCTAACGACGGACCGCGCTCCTCAACATTACCTCTGGGTTATGTCTGGCGTAGAACTTATGTTACAGGTTATCAGCGATGGTCAATAAAACGCATCCAGAGCGTAAACCCTGATTCTACATATTGCGTTTTGCAGAGCATCGTTCGAGATACAACGGATAGCTATACTGAAACATTAACATCCTACGCGGGATGGGTATCTAACCAATACAATTTTTACTCTTATCGCACAGATACACTTGTTGTTGGAATTTCTTCAAGAATATTAAGCATCTCTTACAAAGCGATTTCCCCTTTTGATTTCCAAATATTCGATTTATCGGATAAAAGCGATACAATCTTGTCGGGCAATGGAGTTTTGATCAAGAAAATTGGCTTAACTAACTGCTTTGCTGGCGGTAGATATGAGTCCGCTAGTTTCTCACTTCTATCATTTAAGCCGTAAGATATGCTAACGTTCCTTCGGATAAAAACCATTGCCAGTTTTTATCTGAAGTAACTGCCTTGCGACGATAACAAAAACCGTAAAGCGCCATGCGCATCCTCGCCATTCTCTCCCGCATTCCCTATCCACCCACCGACGGCGGGGCGATTCTCACCTACAACACGCTCAAATACCTGCACCGTGCCGGGCACGAACTACACGTGCTGGCGCTCAATACCAAAAAGCATTACCAGCCGCCCGAAGTCTTGCGTGAGGTTTGCACGAGTATTCAAACCGTTGATGTCAATACCGACATCACAGCTGCGGGTGCGCTTTGGAGCGCTCTTCGCGGCGAATCGTATATTACGAGTCGTTTCTATTCCAAGCCATTGGAGGAATTGCTCTTGCGCACGCTCCGCTCAACGCCTGTGGATGTGGTGCATATTGACCACACGCTTGTTGCCTGGTACGCCCGCACAATTCGTCAGCATTTACCAGAGCGTCCACTCGTGGTGCTGAGAACGCACAACGTTGAGTATATGATTCAAGAGCGTCTTGCCAAGCATGAAACGATGCTCTTGCGCCGTTGGTATCGCCGCTATGCCGCGGAGCGCATGAAGGCATTTGAGAAGCGCTTCTTTGCTGAGTGCGACGGCGTTATCGCTATCACGCCAGAGGATGCCGCACAGATACGCGCTATGGGCTACGACGGCGCAATGGAAGTGATTCCGGCAGGTGCTGATGTCCGAGATTTTGCGCCAAATCCTACCATTTCACCCAAACCAAACACTATTTGCTATATTGGCGGTATGGACTGGATGCCAAATATCGAAGCAATGCAGTGGTTCGTCCGTGATGTGATGCCACTTGTACGTGAAAAACTTCCTGACGTGGAATTTCATCTTGCCGGAAAACGGATGTCGCCGGAGATACTGGAATACGGGCAGCAACAAAGCGTCTTCACGCATCCCGACGTGCCGTCCGCACCGGTGTTTATGCAGTCGCACGAAATACTCATCGTACCGCTTCTGAGCGGTGGCGGTATGCGTCTCAAAATCGTGGAAGCAATGGCGCTCGGAATGCCGATTGTATCCACGCGCATCGGTGCGGAAGGCATTGCAGTACGAGACGGTGAGAGCATCCTCTTTGCTGAAACACCCGAAGAATTTGTTGAAAAAATCGGTATGTTGCTTGCAAATCCTGCGTTAAAGAAGCGTTTAGGCGAAGAAGCACGTCGTATTGCGCTGGAGCGCTACACATGGGAGGGCATAGCCGCGCAGCAGATTCGCTTTTATGATTCGCTGCTCGCTTCAAAAAACATACCAAGACCCGCATAGCTTGGACTTTTGCCTGCACGGGAAAAATTCTTGTCACAAATTCGATTGTTTACCCGTCTTATCATCAAAATCACGATTGTACCTTTTTGCATTGGTTGTACCATGAACATCCCCAAAACAGATAAACCCCGCGTCGTCATTGTCGGTGGCGGCTTTGGTGGGATTCAGCTTGCGCGGTTGCTTGCCAAAGCGCCGGTGCAGGTTGTCCTTTTCGACCGCAATAACTACCACACCTTTCAGCCCTTATTGTATCAAGTCTCCACAGCTGGTTTGGAGCCGGATTCTATCGCTTTCCCGCTTCGCAAAGTCTTCAAAAAGCAACGCAATATGTTTTTCCGTTGGGGCGAAGTGCAGCGCATTATTCCCGAAACAAAAACTATAGAAACAAGCATTGGAGAGCTTGAGTACGATTATCTCGTCTTCGCAAGCGGTAGCACGACCAATTTCTTCGGTATGAAAACCGTTGCCGATAATGCAATGCCCATGAAAAGTGTCTCGGAAGCGCTCAATCTTCGCAGCACCATTTTACAAGCGTTTGAGGAAGCGACGCTGACTGACGACACAAAAGAGCGCCAGGAACTGATGACCTTTGTGGTCGTGGGTGGCGGTCCGACGGGCGTAGAAACGGCAGGCGCTCTGGCGGAACTCAAAAAACACGTCTTGCAGCACGATTTTCCCGAACTGGATTTGCGCCTGATGCGAATTTACCTGCTCGAAGCCTCGCCACGGCTCTTGAACGGAATGTCCGATGTGGCTGGCGAAAAAGCGGTTCAGTTCTTGCAGCAACTCGGCGTGAACGTGCTTTTGGGCGCAGCGGTGAAGGATTACGACGGCTCGGCAATTAAACTCCAAGATGGTTCGGCAATTACCTCCAAGACGCTTATTTGGGCGGCGGGCGTAGTTGGCGAAATGCCGCAGGGCTTGGACAAAAGCGTGATTCAGCGTGGAAATCGTATCAAAGTGGATGCGTATAATCGTGTGGAAGGACACACGAATATCTTTGCTATCGGCGACGTAGCCGCTATGCCCGGCACCGATGAACGCTTTCCGAACGGGCATCCGATGGTTGCGCCTGTGGCAATGCAGCAAGGGCAGCTTTTGGCACGTAATTTTCCGAAATTGCTTGCGGGACAGGAATTGGAAGCATTCCGCTATTTCGACAAAGGCTCGATGGCGACCGTCGGGCGCAACAAGGCGGTCGTGGACATCCACAAAGTGCGCTTCCAAGGCTGGCTTGCGTGGGTAGCGTGGCTAGGGCTGCACTTGCTTATGCTCGTCGGCTTCCGCAATAAACTTATTGTATTAACGAACTGGGTTTGGAATTATCTCAGCTATGACCGAGGGACGCGATTGATAGTTCGCCCCTTCAAGAAAAAAAAGCAGGCAGCAGAATTGGAAGAATCGTAAGTTGCTAGAAATTTGTATGTTTGTGGGCGAGAACAGTTGTAGTTCTCGCCTTTTTTTTCGGTTGACTCTGCTTTGCAAGAGATTATCATAACGGTTTCATGCTATTGACTATGCCAACGACTATTCTCAGACTTTTTACCACAAACCACACACGCCGGATAACGCTCTCTCTCTCGTTCGTTACTGTCTGCTTGGTATTTTTGACTAATGTTGCTTTCGCACAATTTATCCGTCCCGATATGGCGCAGACCAACGGTTCTGTGTTATCGGTCGCTGACGGCGGCGGCGTGTTCTACATCGGCGGAACCTTTACCAGCGTTATCAATCCCGACGGGTCGGTAGTCGCTAGAAACCGCATTGCAGCTATTGATGCAAGCACGGGATATACAACGAGTTGGAATCCGGGGGCTGATAACGATGTCGTTGTGATTGTTCCGAGCAGTGGTGTGGTCTATATCGGCGGGGCATTTTTGAATGCCGGCGGGCAGCCACGCAGCCGTGCGGCGGCGATTGATGCAGGAACAGGCGCAGCAACGGCATGGGACCCGCAGCCAAATGGTACGGTCTTTACGATGGTCTTGAGCGGTTCAACAATGTACATGGGCGGCGCTTTTTTTCAAATTGCCGGAACCAACCGTTTCTTTCTGGGCGCGGTGGATGCAAGCGGTACGGGCGCTTTACTCCCGTGGAATCCATCGGCAGATAATTTTGTGTTTTCGCTGGCACTAAGCGGTTCAACGATGTACGCAGGTGGTCTTTTCTTGAATGTTGGCGGTATGGGGAGACCCCGCATTGCAGCGATTGATGCGGCAACGGGCGTACCGACGGCATGGAATCCATCGTCAAACAATATTGTGCTGAACGTTGCCACCGACGGTACAAATGTCTATGCAGGTGGATTTTTTACCACCATCGGCGGAAGCGGTCGGCAGGGATTAGCGGCTCTAGACCCCGCAACAGGCTTGGCAACGGCGTGGAATCCGAATTGCAACAACGGTGTTCTTCGTGCACTCCCGCTTGGTTCGCGCATTGTCGCGGGCGGGAATTACACGTCTATTGGCGGCACGGGCTTCCAAAATCTTGCCTCTGTGGATGCGGTAACGGGTGCTTCAACGCTGTGGGCAAATCCTAGTGCTAACGGACAAATTGAGTTCAACGGGCTTGCAAATGTCCCCGGAGAAGCAACGGTACTTGTTGGCGGACAGTTCACGACCATCGGTGGTCAAGCACGAGGCTTTTTTGCGGTTCTTGACCAACCCGTGCCGGCGGCGGCTTATACAAATACTCCTTTCACCGAAACTTCAGCAAACAACGGTACTATCGGGCAAACAAATGTCATCACGCTTGATCGCACTACGTGGCTACCAGCACCGGGAACAGTTCTCAGCACGGGAACGCACTATACAGTTTCCGGCGTTCCGAGCGGGCTGTCGGTTGTGGCTCGTGTGCTCAATACTGTCACCGTACAGTTTTACTTCACCGGACAAGCACAAACCCACGCGGCAAGCAATAGCGTTTCCAATGTGCAGTTTACCTTTACCAATGCAGCTGTTTCCAATGGTAATGCAGCGGCAATTGCAGGCTTAAACGGACGGGCAATTCGCGTTCAATTTATTGATAGCGTTGCTGCTGTTATCGCTCCAAATCTTGTCGTCGCTCCCCGCATCTCAGGTTTTATACCATCTGTGGGTAGTTTCGGCGAGCGCATCGAAATTCGCGGTCAAGGCTTGACAACGGTGCGCACTGTTTCATTTGGCGGCATTCCCGCAAGTGCTTTTACGATTGATTCCGACTCACTCATTACCGCAACGCTTGGCTCCGGCGGTACGGGTTTTATTGGACTCGCTACCGTTGATACGACGGTTTTTTCACCCACGTCTTTCACGTACATTGTGAATTCACGCCCCACCATGACTGGTATTAGCCAAAGCACGGGTTCGCTAGGAACGTCCGTAGTTATCTACGGGCGAGGTTTCACGGGTGTAAATGCGGTGCGCTTTGGCGGAGTGAATGTACTGCGCTTTACGGTTGACTCCGACAGTCAAATTACGGCAATCCTTGGCTCCGGTGCATCGGGTAGTATTTCTGTTGTCTCGACGCTCGGCGAAGTATTTTTAGAAGGTGGCAGTTTTGTTTATTTCGCCCCACAAACGCCACAAATACTGGCAACTACCCCCGAACCGGTTATCACAGGGGACGAAGATTATACATTGACTGTTATCGGGCGCAATCTCTCATTTTTTGGGCAATTTGAGGTCGTACCGCTCAATGCGCCAAATACTACACCGACAAGAGTGCAGGTGCTCGACGTTAGCACCACTGCTGCGACGCTCAAGCTACCGCTTGCTCTACGGCGCGTGGGCGGCTATCGCTTGAACCTGCGTGTATGGGATGTAGTGCTTTCGACAACCTTTACGGTAATTGCTGTCCCGCCGCCACGCCTGACGGCGCAAAGCGTTATTTCCACTATTGCAAGCGGACAGGCATTCACAGTGGCACTAACGGGTACAGGATTTTTCCGGCAGGGTGCGGTCACGCTCTCGCTGAATGGAAATGTGGCTGTGGGGCGCGTTATTAGTGCATCCGAAGCAACGGTTGAGATTCCGCGTGCGCTGAATATTTTGGGCAATACGGCGCAAATTCGCCTCACCAATTTCGATGGACAGTTTACCGAGGCGACCGTGCACGTCATTTCGCGGACAGCGCCAATCATTACCGAGATACAACCACAGTGGTACAATAACGCCGATGGCTCGCCGCGCTTGGAATTTGTCTTGAGAGGTGCAGGTTTTATGCCACCTCTTACGGTCGAACTTGCCCTGCGCTCCACACCTGTACTACGTGCAACGGCGGGCGAAGTAACGGTGCTTATTCCGGCAAATTTCCTCCGCCCGTCGCTCACGGAACCACCTCTGGTGCTATTGCTTGAGAATGCCGACTCGCAGCGCTACGGCTACCGCGTACCACCACAATTTTTGTATCCTGTGCAACCACATATAGACAGCTACGCTTCGCTCATACTGGAGCGTCGCGGACGTGCTTCGCTCATTGGCTTACCCATTCTGGGCAAGAATTTTCAGCCGGGCGTGAGGGCTATGCTGGACACAAATACCAT
This sequence comes from Ignavibacteria bacterium, assembly GCA_014654705.1. Taxonomy (GTDB): domain Bacteria; phylum Bacteroidota; class Ignavibacteria; order Kapaibacteriales; family UBA4661; genus PH2015. Next base: position 11,633 of record JACVZY010000095.1, on the reverse strand, counting down.
TGATGTTCTTAGTGTTCTGAATTCACGCTGCCTTATTAGCATACCACAAACGCTGTTCTTTCCCCTTCAAAGCGACGAGCCTCACACTGTTACCCTTACGAATCCGGGCAGCCCCAGCACAAGCGCAACAGTGTTCCTGCGCTTCGAGACCATAACGTCGAATAATGCAGAAACGATTGAAGAATTTGCCGAACCATCTCCTCTACCTTCGCTGGATATCGCTCAAAAACCGCATCTCAATATCCTTGAAGCAGGCGAATACCACAAGGCATCTACCACAGAAATAGTGGCTTACCCCAATCCGGCGCAAGAAAATATCACGATTGATGTATCACGCTTGCAGAATAGCGTAGAAACGCTAATTTTGTACGATGTGTGTGGAAGAATTGCCCTGCAAACCGACCTCGCGCCCTACACCAAGCAACAGACACTATCTCTCAGTGCGCTTTCCAGAGGCTTTTACACTCTTGAGTTACGTGGGCGCAGCATCACACAACGCACAAAGATTTTCAAATTCTAACCCAAAGCAACTTCCATGACAATAGCACTGCTCACCATCGGCGATGAAATCTGCATCGGACAAATCGTCAATACGAATGCCGCGTGGATGGCAGAAATGTGTTCATTGGAGGGCTGGCGCGTCGTGGCACATTCGGTGGTGGGTGATGAATTATCGCAGATTATTGATGAATTCAAGCGTTTACTAGGCTTGGCAGATACCGTCTTGATAACAGGCGGCTTGGGACCGACCCACGACGACCGCACAAAAACTGCCTTGCTCGAGTTTTTGGAAGACAAAGCCGTTTTACACGAGCCAACACTGCAACACCTCAAAGCGCTCTTTCGGCGACTTGGACGCGACATTACCGAGCGGAATGCAACGCAAGCGATGCTTCCAAGCACGTGCGAGGTGCTACAAAATGACAAAGGGACTGCAGCAGGAATGTGGTTCACACTGAAGGCGCAGTCAAAGCACAACCCATCGAAACGGGATAAAATCATGGTTTCTATGCCCGGCGTTCCGTACGAAATGAAACACCTGATGCGAGACCGCGTTATTCCTCGTCTGCGCGACCTTTCGGCGAATGACCCCGTAATGCGCTACACAACGCTTCTGACTACTGGTATTGCAGAATCAACACTTGCAGATCTTATTGGTGATGTGGATATGATTCTGGAAGGACAAGAACTCGCATTTTTGCCGTCGTCCGGCGGCGTGAAATTACGCATCAGCGTTACCGCCGAAAACCGCGCAAAAGCGGACGAAATTGTAGCTCGCATCGAAGAGCGGATTCGCGCTCGTGCTGGACGCTATGTTTATGGCAAAGACGGCGACACCTACGATGCACTGGTGGGGCAGCTTCTTACGGAGCATGGCTTGACGATTGCCGTTGCCGAATCGTGTACCGGTGGCTTGCTAGGTGCAGCGCTGACGGCATCGCGCGGAGCATCGGCGTACTTTCTGGGTGGTGTACAGTGTTACAGCAACGAAGCCAAAATGCAGTTTGCGGGTGTGAAATCCGGCACCCTACGCCAGCACGGAGCAGTCAGCGAGGAAACCGCTCTAGAGCTTGCTAGCGGTATCCGTGAACGCTTTCAAGCCAGTATTGGCGTTTCCATTACCGGTATCGCCGGACCGGACGGTGGCACACCGGAAAAACCCGTGGGAACAATTTGGGTAGCTTTTGCCGATAAAAATGGCGCCGAGGCTCATAAATACAATGTCCCCGGAGACCGCACCGTTAATCGTGAACGAGCCGTTGCGGCGGCGTTACAACTCATTTTTAAGAAAGTTTCGGGTGTATGAGATGAAGAATACCATGAAGAAGAGAACAGAAAATATACCTATTTGGACGATTATATGCTTGGGTGTGCTATTTTCTTCAACGCATCTCGCCGCGCAGAGCAAAAACACATCTCAGTTGCATCAATACATCCAAAGCGGTTTAGCCAAGACCGATAGCGGTGATTTTGTGGGTGCGGTACGCGATTTTGACGCGGCAATAAAGCGCTCTCTCGCCACAGCAGAAGTATTCCGCTTTCGCGGGTATGCCAAACTCCAAATGGGTGATTATGCCGGCACAATCAAAGATTGCAGCGAAGTCCTCCGCTTCAGCAATAAAGACAGTAATGCGGCATTGGCATATCTTTACCGAGCGTACGCAAAATTTTCCCTCAAGCAGTACGAAGGCTCAACACACGACTGCACAAGTGCTATCCAGATTGACCCTTACGATGACGAAGCATTATCGCTCAGAGGTATGGCAAAATTACAAATGAACGACTACGAAGGTGCAAAGAACGATTATTCCGACGCTCTACGCCTTAATCATGCAAATTCAATGTACTTTTTCATGCGTGGTCAGGCGCGGGCACAAACAGGCGATTTATTGGGCGCAATTTCCGACTTCACGATGACTATTCAGCTTGAGCCACAGGCAATGCAAGCACTGATACACCGCGCACGGGTGAAAATTGCGCTCCAGGACCCCAGTGCTTGCCAAGACCTCAAGACCGCATCAGACAGCGGGTTACTGGAAGCTACTTCCATGCTGACTAATTTCTGCAAATAAAACATTCAATATTTCACGTTCAACCTTCAAATCCTGACTGCATTATGAATCTTTCTCACATTCAATCCATCCTCCGTGAAAACGGCGTCGATGCTTGGCTTCTCTATGATTTTCGCCACAGTAACCCAATTGCATGGCAAACGCTTGGCATACCGGAAGAAACCCACTGTTCACGACGTTGGGCAGTCATCATACCCGCAGAAGGCGAGCCGACCAAAATTGTGAATGGAATTGAAGTGCATACACTTGGGACAGTAACAGCAAAAGAAATTCGCTATGCCACGCGGAAAGACTGGGAGAGCGCTATTACAAGCACCTTGCAAGGCAAAAAACGTATTGCGCTGGAGTATTCGCCCAACAACGCCATTCCGGTTGTGTCGTGGGTGGATGGTGGAACGGTAGAATGGCTGCGGTCTCTGGGCTTTGATTTACACTCGTCGGCGGAGGTGGTGCAGAAATATTCGGCGGTGTGGTCGAAAGAACAATTTGACGACAACAAAATAACAGCAAAACTCCTCAGAACAGCCATGATGCGCTGTTTGACTTATGTTCGTGAGAAGGTATTGGCAGATAAGATCGTTACCGAATATGAGGTTCAGCAGGAAGTCGCAAAGTTCTTTGAGGCAAACAGCATGACCAGTTATGCCCTGCCGAGCGTTTCGGTCAATGCAAATTCTGCAAACCCTCACTACCAGCCGACAGCCGAGCAAAGTGCTGTCATCAAGCGCGGTGATGTACTGCTTGTCGATATGTGGGCAAAAATGACGAAGCCCAATTCGGTATATTCGGACATTACGTGGATGGCATATATCGGCGAAGAAGTACCGGAGCGTCCCGCAATGCTTTTTAACACGATTGCCGCCGGGCGCGATGCGGCACTGAAACTGCTCTACGATACATTCCCGCACCAGCCCGTGCGCGGTTGCGACGTAGATGATGCTTGCCGCAAAATTATTGACGACGCAGGCTTTGGTCAATACTTCATTCACCGCACCGGACACAGCATCACGACTGATACACACGGCTCCGGCGCAAACATTGACAATTTTGAAACGCAGGACATTCGCCGCCTGATTCCTATGACCTCATTTTCAATTGAACCGGGAATTTATATTCCAGGCGAGGTGGGCTTGCGCACGGAGATTGATGTCGTCATCTCGGAATCGGGTGAGATTATTGTTTCGGGTGGTTCGCCTCAACGGGAAATGCTACCTCTTCTTGCTCAAGGGCTTGATTTGGAAGCCTTGATTGATGCGTAAATCTCAAGGCGGTACGATTTCTATCTGCTACAAATAAAACAAGGTGTCGCCCACACTAAAGATGAGCGACACCTTCCATCAACAACACATCATTACATTTTAGCGACCGCCCACAATATTGCCGGAACCGGAGATATTACGACGAATGGTCGGATTGCCAAAATAGATAATACTACCGGAGCCGGAGATAGAGCCATCTAGCAACTGCGACACCGCTACGCTGATGTTACCTGAGCCACTAATGCTCGCTGCGACTTCCGAAGCGGTGCAGCTTTTTGCGTCAATGTTTCCACTGCCACTTACGGTATAATTTCCATTGGTTACTTTTCCTATCAGGGTCATATTTCCTGAGCCGGAAATACGCCCCGTCAATGTTTGCGTGTCAATCCCCGTAACCGTCATACTGCCGGAACCGCTAATTTGTGCGTTGGTGAGCATATCCGTACTTGCTTTTATTGTCAGACGGCGAGGTGAAATAGAGACGCGGTCAGAACTAATCGTCAGGACACCGTTGACAATTTCGGTACGGATATATGGCAAAAGATTCTCATCTGCTGTAATTTCTAATCCGGGTGTTTGTTTGCAGATGATGTCCACATCAGCGCTAATTTGATTAGAAACGCCGGTGAAAGTAGTAATGGTACGTTTTTCTGTCGTGATATTGCCGTTACCAACGATATTATCTAAACCACTAATATTAACGAAGCAACCGGACAGTGTGAACGATAAAACGATTGCTGAAGCAGCAAGGCGAAGGGTTGTAAGCAGGGTTTTCATTGATGTTTCCTTAGTGAAAATTTGTTGAATAGTATAGTTATTGTGTGTCTAAAAGGAAGAAGCCCTCGTTTTGACAAAGGTTACAAAAAACAGAAAAAATAAAATGGCGACTTCGTGTAATTCTCGCCAGCACCCATTGATACGTGCGCACCAGAGGCTTGTTTCGGTATAAAAAACACTGCCGTAATGAAATTTGGACAAAGCAACACCCAAGTAGCACAAAAATAATTGAGCGAAAAAGAGCGGAAATGTTCGCACTCTTCAATAAGTTTGCCCAGAATGAAACTCACACTTCCAAATATCATCACAATTTCGCGGGCTGTGCTTGCGCCAATTTTTATGGCACTCCTGCTTGTGGGCGGTCGTGTGCCGACGGTGCTTGCGGTGCTCGTGTTTATTATCGCTGCCATTACGGATTATCTCGATGGCTGGCTTGCCCGCAGGTACGGACAAAGCTCCGCGTGGGGAACGCTTATTGACCCACTTGCAGACAAGATTTTGACCACTGCGGCATTTATTGCCTTTGCGCTGCTTGGTCTGGTAGAGTGGTGGATGGTTTTCCTGGTAGTTGTGCGCGATGCGGCAACAACTGTCTTTCGCTCATACGCCGACAGCATCGGCAAGCCGCTTATTACCTCGTGGAGCGCAAAGGTCAAAACTTTCGTGCAGATGACCTTTATTATCATCGTACTGGTTTTTCTTTCTGTGCTACAGCTACCTCTCCCCTCGTGGTTACATCTGCTGGCTTCATGGATATTACTTCCGCCTGTCCTATATATTACAATGCTGATTGTAGCGGTCATTACCGTTTGGACCGGAATAGAGTATTTTGTAGTGAATCGTAGTATTTTACGCCGTTCTTGCATTAAATTTTTTCGCCTTACTCTACCCGGCATCAAGATATTGCGGCGCTTTCTAAGGCGTGATACTCGTACCTAATGCAACTTCCAGATCATTTTTATCATGTTTTTACTTTTATGTTCCCGTGAAGCCACCTTTGTTCGCAACATTTTCTCTTGTTGACCGCCTGAAAATTGCTCTAGCGACGCTTGGAGGCGTGGGGTTTTCTCCCATGATGCCCGGCACGATAGGGAGTTTCGCGGCGCTTGCACCGATAGCGCTTGCCACGGCACTCGTGGACAAGGCGGGAGCGGGGTTTACAGGATTAAGCCTCATAGTCGCCATAGGCATCGTCAGCGCATTACTCGTGGGCTTGTGGGTCGTTCCGGTAATGGAGAAGCATTGGGGCAACGACCCGGGCTGTGTGGTAATAGATGAGTTTGTCGGGATGTGGGTTGTGTTACTTTTTGTCCTCCTTAACCCTCTATTCCCTCATTCGTTACCCCAACTTTTTATCTGGATGACGTTAGGATTTGCCCTGTTTCGCCTTTTTGATATTACCAAACCGTTTCCGATTTATCGCTTGAACGAACAAAAAGGAGCTTTTTTCGTGATGTTCGACGACGTTTTGGCGGGATTGTACGCCTGTGGAGGGCTTTTTTTTATATGGTTGATATGGCAACAGTTTGGAAAGTAAACATTGTTGATTAAGCTAGCATTCAAGCGGCACACAGAGGTTTTGAAAGCGAAAGAACTTGTCTGTGTAATGACTTAGGTGCAGAAAAAATAAAAAATCCGCATAAAATCTGCACTTTTTCGCATTTTTTTCTTGCAACACTTGGAGAAATCACATATCTTCGCAGCGAATCCAGTATTTATCAACCTTTAACTAGGTACTCGCTATGAACAAAGGACAGCTTGTTGATGCGATCGCATCCAGCGCCGGACTTACCAAAGTCCAATCAGAACGCGCGCTCAGCGCATTTATTGACACCGTATCGGAGTCGCTTGCCAAAGGCGAAAATGTAGCCCTCATCGGCTTCGGTACATACTCCGTTGCAAAGCGCTCCGCTCGTAACGGTAAAAACCCGCGCACAGGTGCGACAATCAAAATCGCTGCACGCAAAGTGCCGAAATTTGCTCCGGGCAAAGGTCTGAAAGACCTCGTGAACGGCGTAAAAAAAGCAGCTCCTGCTAAAAAAGCAGTTCCTGCTAAAAAAGCAGCTCCTGCGAAGAAAAAATAAAGCAGCGTCAAGCAGCTCTATGAAAACCGCTCTACTACGTTTGAGCGGTTTTTTTTATGCCTCTTGCTCAATTTGGTCGTATATTTGGGCGATATAGCCGCAACGAAACCCTTATCATCTGCCACTTTTCATTATCAGAGTAGAACAATGCCTTTTTCGCATCATCATCTCATTAGCGCCCGCGACCTTTCTGCAGATGACATTCTGTCCATTTTTGAACGTTCCGGCGAATATATGGACTTTCTACGTTCCTCCGACCGCAAACGTAACGACCTGAACGGGGTTTCGGTTGTACTCGCCTTTTTTGAAAATTCCACACGCACTCGTGTTTCCTTCGAGCTTGCCGCCAAGCGTCTTTCTGCTGAAGTAACCGCCTTCCAGGCTGCCGCTAGTAGCGTCGCAAAGGGCGAAACATTACTCGACACCGTGCTCAACATCGAAACAATGAAAGTTGATATTTTAATCATGCGGCATCATCATTCAGGAGCGCATGAATTTCTAACAGCACACGAAGGGCGAGTGCAGAGTTGTATCGTCAATGCGGGCGACGGGCAGCACGAGCACCCGACGCAAGGTCTTTTAGACGCATTCACTCTTTATCAAAAATTTGGCTCATCCTCCGGCTTGCTCAAAGGCATGAAGTACTGCTTGGTGGGCGATATTCTCCATAGCCGGGTTGCGCGGTCGAATATACCGATTTTCCAAGCTCTGGGTGCTGAGGTTGCCGTTTGCGGTCCCGGAACGCTTATGCCCAATCTGGATGCCTTTGGGGTGAAACTTTTCAGTCACATAGACGATGCGGTCGAGTGGGCGGATGCACTCAATGTGCTGCGTATTCAACACGAACGGATGCAGCAAGGTCTTATACCGACACTCCGAGAATTTGTGCAGCAATTTGCCGTCAAGCGGCACCACATTGAGCAAAAGCCGGAACTGGCAATTTTGCATCCGGGACCTATCAATCGTGGTATTGAACTAGAAGCAGAAGTTGCCGATGCAGCGCAATCGTTAATTTTGTCGCAGGTCGAGCGTGGTGTAGCGGTGCGTATGGCAGTGCTTTCCCTGCTTGCAGACGTACGCAAAGGTTATCACTCCTAAGGTTTCAGCAACATATATGGAAAAAGTATGGACAATTATTGACCTCATCACGTGGGGAAAAGCATATTTTGAGGAAAAAGGTGTGGATTCTCCACGATTGACAATGGAGATTTTGATTGCTCACGTTCTGCAAAAAGCGCGAATTCAGTTGTACACACAGTTCGACCGCCCTCTCAGTGATACGGAGTTGACAACGCTTCGGGCAATGATAAAACGCCGTGCCGCCCGCGAGCCGCTTCAGTACATCCTCGGCGAGACCGAATTTTACGGGCTGCCCTTTGCGGTCAGTCCTGCAGCTTTGATTCCTCGTCCCGAAACGGAATTACTTACAGAATACGTACTGAAGCGCGTGAAACAAGAATCTGTTAGTGAAGTAAGCATTTTGGATATTGGCACAGGAACGGGCTGTATTGCTATTTCGCTAGCAAAACATCTTCCCGAGTCGAGTATTTATGCGCTAGATGTGTCGGATAGCGCATTAGAACTTGCGAAGAGCAATGCAGAGCGCAATGGCGTTCAAAATGTACAGTTCGGCAAAATCAACATTTTGGAAACAATACCCAAACGCCGCTTTTCTATTATCCTCTCGAATCCGCCCTATATTTCGACCAAGGACATGAGCGAGTTGGAGCCAGAAGTAGGAGACCACGAGCCACGAATAGCACTAACAGACAACGATGACGGAATGCGATTCTATCGGCGTTTTGCAGAGATTTTCCCGGGGATGCTTGAAGAAGACGGTTGGTTTGCGGTGGAGATGGGATTTGGTCAGTCAGAGAAAATTAAGGCACTTTTTGCAGCTGCTGGTTTTGAAACGAGCTTCATCAATGACTTTGCAGGAATACTACGCATCTGTATTGGCTCTCGGAGTATAAAAGCGAATGTAAAAACGCTGTAATTTTTGAAAAGGGCGATGGCAATAGAAGATATTTACTTCAAAAGGTGTAGGTAAAATTTGGGGCTAAGGCACTGAATTTTTGAGCCTACGAAAAAAACTATGTCTGGTTTCACAAATTTCTTTGACAAGGACGTTTTTTTGATGTAAATTTTCGGTGCATTAACCTTGCGTGTATTATAGACCCCAAAACCGATATAATTGCGTAACAAAGTGATTTTATCAAGACCGTTTTCGTATCGGAAACCCACGCAGCCCTCACGGAGGGAAACTACTAATCGTTTCAAGAATAAACAATTACTCTATGCCTGAGCAAATTACCGTTGAGCAACAGGGTACCGTTACAACAATTCGGCTACAAGGACAATTTATAGGCGGCGATGAGACCGATGCCCTCCGCGAGGAATTCAAAAAGCTCATGCAGCAAGATAAACCGCTTGTGGCTGTGGACTTGCAAGGCGTATCATACCTCAACTCCACTGCCTTAGGTGTGTTCATTTCCGCTCATGCTAATTTTTCTAAACGCAATGGTCGCATTGCATTATGCAACATTAGCAAAAATATTGAGAATATCTTTGTTATTACCAAACTTACCTTGGTCTTCGAGATGTTCCCAACCACACAAGAAGCAATTAATCAATTTTCTCTCTAATTCAATAACCTTTTTACAAACATTTCGGGAGTTTTTTTCATGAAAAATGCTATGAACGTCATAATCATGACGGTAGAAATCGCTATCGGTTTCGCTATTTGGTGGTTTATTATGGGTGCTCCGTCTAACTTCAAAGACGGTGCAATGCGGCATGAGCCTTTACCGGGCAATATCTTGGGTACAGTCCACACAGGCGGACCTCTGGTGGCACTCCTTTTGGCATTTATTATGATTGCCATTACCTTCGTTATCGAACGTGCGCTTTCAATTGGCAAAGCACAGGGCAAAGAAGCTATGCCGATTTTCATCAAGAAAATTCAGACCTTGTTGGAAGATGGCGACATTAGCGGTGCTCTTGGCGCTTGCGATGCGCAACGTGGCAGCCTTGCGAACATCATTCGTGCCGGCTTGGAGAAATATCAACTTGTTAAAGACAATGAGCGCCTTGACCCTGAGAAAAAAATGCTCGAAGTCAAACGTGCACTTGACGAGCAAACCAACCTTGAGACGCCACTGCTTGAAAAGAACATGGTTATTCTCTCGACAATTGCTTCGATTGCAACAATGGTTGGTCTTCTCGGTACAACGCTTGGTATGATTCGTGCATTTGCTGCGCTTGGTGCAGGCGGAGCTGTTTCGGCTCAATCACTCTCTATCGGTATTTCGGAAGCATTGTACAACACAGCAGGCGGCCTTATCGGTGCTGTCATTTGTATTATCTTCTTTAATATCTTCACCACACGTGTAGATAACTTTACCTATTTGATTGACGAAGCAATTCTGAGTATTACAGAAATCCTCACGGTAAAAATTAAGAAATAATCTCCTCCACGCTTTTATTCTAACAAGGAGATTGTATGAGCAAAATCAAGAAAAAACGGGTTGGTTTCGTTTTGGATATGACCCCGCTTGTCGATATTGCATTTCTACTGTTGACGTTTTTCATGTTTACGGCAAAATTCAAGTCGGACACCGAGAATGAGCAAAAGTTCCAGATTAAACGCCCAATGGCTTCCGCCGATACGTCCAAAGTACCGGATAAAGACCTTGCAATGATTAAAATAGGCATTGATACGGTTACCAACGATACCGCTTATTACTACTCACTTTCCAATGAGCAAGACCGCAAGGTTGTTTACAATTCCGACAAAGTTCAGCTTTCGGATGAAGCACGCCAAAAAGTCATTCTCAAAGTTACTGACTTGAAGGTACTGGAAGCGCTCTTAAAACAAACACGGATGGCGAATCTGCGTATGAAATTTGCGATTGATGCCGACAAGCGCGTTCAATACAAATGGATTGAAGACTTGACCAATGTGATGCGCCTGAGTAATGCAACGGTATTTAACTTTGTGACGGATAAGCCCAACTAGAAGTTATACTTCTAACAGAATTAACCTACGATTTTTACGAAATATAATTTTCAAGGAGACACGCTATGGGTGGTGGAGGTGGTGGACTACAAGCCGCACCAAAAGTCAAACGCGGGTCGTTTGCCACGGTGCGCAAAAAGAAAAAGCGCGTTGGCTTCGTCCTCGATATGACCCCGCTTGTGGATATTGCATTTCTACTCTTGACCTTTTTCATGCTTTCAACGACACTGACAACTCCACAAACAATGGAAATGTCCGTGCCTCCCGAAACTGAGAACGTCGAAGTAAAGCAATCCGAACTCTTGACCGTACTGGTGCGCGATGACGGGCAGATTTTTAAGTATATGGGTGATAAAAAATCAAACCCACCTGAAAAAATTGCTCTCAAAGACCTTCGTGCGCTCTCGGTCAATGAAAATTTGCGTATGGAAAACAAACTGATTGTTTCATTGCGCATCTCCAATAAAGTTCCCTACGGGCTGGTGATTAATTTGCTTGACCAATTAAACATTGCTGAGACAGACATCACACAGCGTCTGAGCGCTAAAGGCATGAAACGCGAACGTAAATTTGCGTTAACTCCTTTAACCGATGAGGACAAAGAAGATTTGAAGGCGCTCTAAGGCGCTCTATTACAATTTGGTACTAAACCGAACTTTTTATCATTATTTTTTTTCGTAATGCTATGGCAACTGCAAATACAGCGACTGCTGGCAGCGCACCTGAGCTGCATTACGGAGCGCAAGAGCTAAAAGCGTATATTCCTCGTGCCACGCAACGAGGCTTCTTATACTCATTGGCGATTATTCTTTTGTTACTTGCCGGATACTCCATTTTCCTTGCGACAAGCTCATTAGGGCTAAAAAAAGGACCGGCAATCAACAAGATGAAGTTGACCAACTTGCCTCCGCCACCGCAGCAA